>JAHBZS010000019.1 GCA_019635285.1 Rubrivivax sp.
CGCACGCACGAAGTCAACGAGCGACCGCTATGCGCCGAGAACGACCTATCAAGGCGAGGGTCAGTGGACGCGGTGCGTCAGCGGCGCGGAATCGAGCGGCAGCCAGGCGTGCAGCCAGTGTGCGGCCGGCACCCAGGGTGCGGCCATGGTGAGCAGCGCGCCGGCCAGCAGCACACAGCCGGCGGCGCGACGCGCGCCGGGCTGGCGCGCCCAACCGGCGAAGCGTTGCGCGCCCAGCGCGGTGGCCAGCATGGCGGGCGCGGTGCCCAGGCCGAACGCGGCCATGGTCGCGGCAGCGCCCAGGGCATCGAGCTGCGCCGCCGCGATCAGCAGCACGGTGTAGACGAAGCCGCAAGGCATCCAGCCCCAGAGCATGCCGAAGGCCAGCGCCCGCGCCAGGCTCGTCACCGGCAGCAGCCTGCGGCCCAGCGGCGCGAGGTGGGTCCACAGGCGCCGGCCCAGGCCGAAGCCGGGATCGCGCACGCGGCCGAAGGCGACCAGCGCGCCGAGCAGCAGCACCAGGGCGACGACGGCGCGCAGTGCGTTGCGCACGGCCGCGAAGTCCAGCCAGGCGATGGCCGCGCCGAGCACGCCGCCCACCAGCAGGCCAGCCAGCGTGTACGAGGCGATGCGGCCGAGCTGGTAGGCGGCCAGCAGTGCGGCGCGCGGGCGGCCGTGGGCCCCGCGCGCGGTGGCCAGGCCCAGCGCGGCGGTGATGCCGCCGCACATGACGATGCAGTGGCCGCTGGCGGCCAGGCCGAGCAGCAGCGCGGCCACGAGGCTGAGGCCACCGTTCATGGTGGTCCCGATTCCGCCGGCGGCGGCGGCTTGCCGGGGCCGGGGTCGTCCAGCAAAGGCAGCAGGGCCGGGCTGTCCATGTCGTCGAACTGGCCGTGGTCGACCGCCCAGAAGAAGGCGATGCCGGCCACGATGAGCATCACGATCGTCACGGGGATCAGCGCGAGCAGGATGTTCATGCAATGCGCTCGCGCTGCAGCGGCGCCGCCTCGCGCGGGCCTTGCGCGCCACGGCCGATGCGCAGCGCATTCAGCACCACGACCAGCGAACTCGCCGACATGCCCAGCGCGGCGAGCCAGGGTGGCACCAGGCCGAGGGCAGCAAAGGGCACGGCGGCGAGGTTGTAGCCAATCGCCCAGCGCTGGTTCTGGCGCAGGATGCGCAGCGTGTCGGTGGCGATCGCGCGGGCCTCGGCGATCGCACCCAGGCGCTCGCCGCGCAGCACGATGTCGCTGCTGGCCTGGGCCAGGTCGGCGCCGCTGGCCAACGCGACCGAGACGTCGGCAGCGGCCAGCACCGGGGCATCGTTGATGCCGTCGCCCACCGCGATCACGCGCGCACCCTGGGCGCGCAGCGCGGCCAGCCGCGCGAGCTTGTCGGCCGGGCGCTGCCGCGCGTGCCAGGTCTCGACGTGCAAGCGGGCCGCGACGGCGGCCACCTTGGCCGCGGCATCGCCGCTCGCGATCTCGACGGCGAGGCCGGCCGCGCGCAACGCGGCCACCGCGTCGATGGCATCGGGCCGCAGGCGCTCGCTCAGGTGGAACACCGCGATGGCGCCGTCCGCGTCTGCCAGCACGATGCCCTCGGCGTTGCCGGCTGCGGCCGTGGCGGCGGCCGCGCCGAGCGCGAAATCGGCCTGGCCCAGGCGCAGCAGGCGCCCCTGCAGACGGCCTTCGAGGCCGCAGCCGGCGATCTCGCGCACGTCCTCGGCCGCGGGTACCGGCATGCCGGCGGCGGCATCGGCCAGCGCGCGCGCCGCCGGGTGGCGGCTGCCGCGCGCCAGCGCCGCGGCCAGCGCCAGCGCGTCGTCGCGCGAGCCTGCACGCCGCAGCTCGACGTGGCCCAGGTCCAGTTGCGCCAAGGTCAGCGTGCCGGTCTTGTCGAACACCACCTGCGTCGCGCAGGCCAGCGCTTCGATCGCGTCGGGGCGCACGACCAGCACGCCGCGGCGCGCAAGCACGGCCAGCGCGCGGGTCAGCGCCGCCGGCACCGCCAGCGCCAGTGCGCAAGGGCAGGAGACCACGAGCACGGCCAGCGCCGCGGCGAAGGCGCGCGGGGGGTCGACCAGGCTCCAGCCGATGGCGGTCAACGCGGCCAGCAGCAGCACGCGTGCGACGAAGCGGGCCGCGGCCCGTTCGCCGACGCGGGCCAGGCGCGGGCGCTCGGTCTGCGCGCGCGACACCAGGGCCACGATGCCGGCCAGCGCGGTGGCGGCGCCCACCCGTTGCACACGCAAGCGTGCCGGGCCCAACACGACCAGGCTGCCCGCGAGCAACGGGCTGCCGGCGGTCTTGGTGACCGCGTCGGATTCGCCGGACAGCAGCGACTCATCCACGCGGCAGCGTGCGCCTTCGAGGCGGCCGTCGGCCGGCACCGCCGCGCCTTCGGCCACCTGCACCAGATCGCCCGGCACCAGGGCGCTGGCGGCCACACGCTCGAGCGCACCGTCGGCGCGCACGCGGTCGGCGAACAGCGGCATCAGCCGCGCGTGGGCATCGCCCAGGTCGCCGGCCTTGTGCCGCGCCCGCATCTCCAGGTAGCGGCCGACGAGCAGAAAGAACACGAACATGCTGACCGAGTCGAAATAGACCTCGCGTCCGCCGCGCAACGCCTCGTACAGGCTGGCCAGGTAGATCAGCGCGATGGCCAGCGCCACCGGCACGTCCATGCCCAGGCGCCGCGCGCGCAGCGCTCGCACGGCGCCGCCGAAGAACGGCGCCGCCGCGTAGAAGACCACCGGAGTGGCCACCAGCAGGCCGAGCCAGCGCATCAGGTAGCGCGTGGTCGGGTCCGACGCATCCAGCGCGCCCAGGTACAGCGCGCTGGCGTACATCATGGCCTGCATCGCGCCGAAGCCGGCCACGACCAGCCGCTTCAAGGCCTGGCGCGACTCGCGCCGGCGCGCATCGTCGAGTGCTTCGGCATCGAGCGGCCGGCCGACGTAGCCGGCGCGCGCCAGCACGTCCAGCACGGTGGGCAGCGTGCACTGCGCCGGATCCCAGGCGATGCGTGCGCGCTGCGCGGCGGCGTTGACGCTGACCTGCACGACGCCCGGCAACGCGCCGAGCAGGCGTTCGATCAGCCACACGCAGGCGCTGCAGCGGATGCCGTCGATCAGCAGCATCGCCTCGCGCGCGCCATCGCCGCGTTCGCGCACGACGTGGCGGGCCAGTTCGTCGCGCGCCCAGGCCGTGCGCTCGTCCGTGGCATCGGCCGGCCGCTGCGCCGGTGCGCTGCGCAGCCGGTAGTAGTCGGCCAGTCCGATCTGCGCGATCCATTGCGCGGCCGCGCGGCAGCCGGTGCAGCAGAAGCGGCGGGCTGCACCATCGATCGTGGCGCTGATCGTGTCCTTCGGTGCGTCGCCCCTGGGAAGCGGCTCGCCGCAATGCCAGCAGCCGCCGGGGGTCATCGCGGCGCGTCCTGCGGCGGCGCCCGCGACAGCGGCATCTTGAGGATCTGCGCTTCGCCGCCGGCGACGGGTTCGTCGGTATGGCGCGCGCCCAGCACGAGCATCGCGATGCTGCCCGCCGCCAGCAGCGCGAACACGGCGATGGCCAGCCAGACCACGGGCTGGCGGTACCAATCCGCCGGGGGCGAGGGGTCGGCTCCGCGGGCGCAACGATGCGGGCGCATGGCGGCCTCAGCGCGCGGGTGCAGACGCCGGTGCAGACGCCGGTGCAGCTGCAGATGCAGCCACAGACGCAGGCGGGCTGTCGTGCGGCGACTGGGCGTAGACCCAGGCCGCGACCAGGCGCACGTCGGCCTCGCCCAGGCGCTGGCGCCACGCCGGCATGGTGCCGGTGCGGCCGTGCTGGATGGTGAATTCGATGTCGGCGAGGCGCTCGCCGTACAGACGCCTCTTGGCCGTCAAGTCCGGCGCGCCCAGCGCGGGATTGCCCTTGCCGTCGGGGCCATGGCAGGCCGCGCACACCGTGAAATGCGCCTTGCCGGCGGCAGCCTTCTCGCTCGAATGCGGCGAATCGGACAGGCTCAGCACGTAGTTGGCCAGGTCCTCGATGGCCTTGGCATCCAGCATCGCGCCGAAGGGTGGCATCACGCCGGTACGGCCATCGAGGATCGTCGTCACGATCGCCTGGGGCGTGCCGCCCCACAGCCAGTGCGCGTCGGTCAGATCGGCGCCGCCGACGGCACGCACACCGCGAGCGTCCAGCCCGTGGCAGGCCGCGCAGTTGTCCACGAACAGGCGGTGGCCGATGCGCGTCGCCTCGGGCGTCTTGGCGAGTTCTTCGATGCTGCGGCCGTCGAAGCCCTTGAGCACGGGGTCGAGCTTGGCGTCGTTGGCGGCGGTGTCGCTGGCCAGCTCCGCATGGGCAGACCAGCCGATCAGGCCCTTGTAGGCGCCGAAGCCCGGATAGAGCACGAGGTAGGCGATCGCCCAGACGAAACAAGCCGCCGAGAACAGTGCCCACCAGCGGGGCAGCGGACGCACGCCTTCGCGCAGCCCGCTGGCCCAGATGTGCCCGCTGGTGCCGTCGGGCTGGGTCGGAATCTGCACCCGTTGCGCCCAGATGAACAGGAACAGCGTGATGCCCATGTTCAAGACCACCAGGCCCATGATCCAGCCGGACCAGAAGTCGCTCATGGCGTGTCTCCGGCGTCCTGCATCGGCAGACGCGCGAGCGCGTCGAAATCATCGGCGTGGTGGCGGCTCCACGCCCAGACCCAGACGCCGATGAAGACCAGGATCATCAGCACGATCCACACGCCGATGAGGTGGCCCCACAGCGGGTTCATCGCGCAGCCTCCGGTGCGGACGCGGCCGCGGCGGCCGGAGCCGGCTCGTTGGCGACGCCCAGGCGTTGCAGGTAGGCGACCAGCGCCTCCAGTTCGCTGCGCCCCTGCACGGCGTCACCGGCCTGGGCGATGTCCTCGTCGGTGTAGGGCTCGCCCAGCAGGCGCAGCACCTTCAGCTTCTGCGTGATCTCGGCCGGGTCGAGCTTGGCATTCGCCAGCCACGGATAGCCGGGCATGTTCGACTCCGGCGCCACCGCGCGCGGATTGCGCAGGTGAACCGACTGCCATTCGTCGCTGTACTTGCCGCCGACGCGCGACAGGTCGGGCCCGGTGCGCTTGGAGCCCCACTGGTGCGGGCGGTCGTACACCGATTCCTCTGCGGTCGAGTAGTGGCCATAGCGCTGCGTCTCGGCACGCAGCGCGCGGATCATCTGCGTGTGGCACAGGTAGCAGCCCTCGCGCACGTAGAGGTCCTTGCCGGCCAGGCGCAGCGCGTCGTAGGGCTTCACGCCCGGGGCCGGCTTGACCTCGTGTGCGCGCATGAACAACGGCGTGATTTCGGCCAGACCACCGATGGAGACCATGATGGCCGTCGCGATGCCCAGCACGCCGGCATGCTTTTCGATGGCCGCGAAGTACTTGTAGCCGCCCGCCATGGCTTTCCTCAGCCTGCCGCCGGCAACGGGACGGGAACCTGGTCGGGTTCGGGTTCGGGAATCGGCACGGGAATCGGCTGGATGATCTTGTGGCGTGCGTCGGCCGCCGTGTACCAGAGGTTCCACGCCATGACCCACATGCCCAGCCAGATCAGCACGCCGCCGGCCCAGCGCACGATGTACATCGGCTGGATGGCCAGCAGGCTGTTGATGAACGGATAGGTCAACGAGCCGTCGGCATTGGTGGCCCGCCACATCAGGCCTTCGGTGACGCCGGCGGTCCACATCGCGGCCAGGTACATCACGGTGCCGGTCATGTGCAGGCGGAAGTGCCACTCCATGCCCTTGTGCGAATACATCGCCGGCCGGCCGAGTGCGCGCGGCGCCATCGCGTAGAGCGAACCGATGGTGATCATCGCCACCCAGCCCAGCGAGCCGGAGTGCACGTGGGCGACCGTCCAATCGGTGTAGTGCGACAGCGAGTTGACGGTCTTGACCGCCAGCATCGAGCCTTCGAAGGTCGCCGCGGCGTAGAACACCAGGGACAGGACCATGAACTTCGCCGCCGGGTCGTCCTTCAGCCGGTGCCACGAGCCGTTGAAGGTGAGCAGGCCGTTGGCCGCCGAACCCCAGCTCGGCATCAGCAGGATCAGCGAGAAGGCCATGCCGACCGACTGCACCCAGTCGGGCAGCGCGGTGTAGAGCAGGTGGTGCGAGCCGGCCCACATGTACACCGAGATCAGGGCCCAGAAGTTGACGATGGAGAAGCGGTAGCTCCACAACGGCTGCTGCGCCTGGCGCGGCACGAAGTAATACATCATGCCCAGGAAGCCGGCCGTCAGGAAGAAGGCCACCGCGTTATGGCCGTACCACCACTGGACCATCGCGTCGACGACGCCGGAATAGACCGGATACGACTTAAAAAGCGACACCGGCACGACGAGGTTGTTGACGACGTGCAGCAGGGCGACGGCGATGATGAACGCGCCGTAGTACCAGTTGGCCACGTAGATGTGCTGCACCCGCCGGCGCGCCAGCGTGGCGAAGAAGACGGTGCCGAACGAGATCCAGACGACGGCGATCAGGATGTCGATCAACCATTCCGGCTCGGCGTATTCCTTGCTCTGCGTCATGCCCAGCGGCATGGTCACCATGGCCAGCACGCAGGCGAGCTGCCAGCCCCAGAAGGTGAAGAGCGCGAGACGGCGCAGCGCCAGTCGCGTGTAGCCGGTGCGCTGCACGACGTAGTAGCACGTGCCCATCAAGGCCGAGCCCCCGAACGCGAAGATCACGCCGAAGGTGTGCACCGGCCGCAGGCGGCTGAAGGTCAGCCAGGGGATGTCGAGGTTCAGGCCCGGCCAAGCCAGTTCGGCTGCCGCATACATGCCGGCGAGCATGCCGACGATGCCCCACACCGCCGACGCCAGGATGAACAGGCGCACCACCCGGTCGTCATAGGTTTCGGCTTGGGCCATGGCGGGCCATCCTAGGACGGCTGGATGCGCCGACGCAATGACCCTGCATTGCGCAATATCAACGGTGCAGCGCGCGACATGGTGTATTGCGCGCGCCGGCGAGGCCGCAAGGCCTGGCACACAGCGCGCGCACGCTCCGCGCTCGATCCGCGCCAGTCGGCGGCCTCGTGCCGGCGTACCCGGCCTTGCCGGCCGGGCGGGGCTGGAAGCCCCGCCCTCGCCTCAGGGCGTGACCAGATTGAAGGCCGGGTCGAAGTTGACGATGTTGGCGACAACCGCGCCGAAGGCCTGCGGGTTGCCCTCGACCTTCAGCATGCCGGCCTGCACCAGCTCGGGCACCTTCTTGCCCTGCAGCAGCATCGCCAGGAAGGCCTGGCGCGTCAGCGTCAGCGTGACGTCGGGGTTCTTCAGCACGCGGCCCTTGGTGCTGTTGAGCACCGAGTTGGACAGCTCCAGCGCCCACACCTCGTTGGTATCGGTGAAGACCATGCTGATCGTCGCCTTCAGGCCGTCGGTCTTTTCGTGGTTCAGGCGCAAGGCGATGAAGTCGAAGAGCAGCTCGTTGCTCATGCCGCGCACCGTGTCGGGGCCGCTGGAGCTGACGCTGGACTTCTGCACGCCGCCGCGCAGCTCGCGCGCACCCATCAGGTAGGCATTGCGCCAGGTGGCCGATTCGGCCTGATAGCCCAGTTGCTCCAGCGCATCGGCCTGCAGCGCGCGCGCTTCGGCACTGCCCGGATTGGCGAACACCGCCTGATTGACCAGCTCCGCGGTCCAGCGGTAGTCGCCGTCGGCAAAGGCCTTGCGGCCCAGCGCCAGCACCGCGGCCTCGCCGCCCATCGCGGCGACGTAGCGCTTGGCGGACTCGGCGCGCGGCAGCGGGTCCAGCGTCGCCGGGTTGGCGTCGTAGAAGCCGAGGTAGAAGTTGTACACCGCGCGCAGGTTGTGGCTCAGCGTGCCGTAGTAGCCGTGCGAGCTGGCGTCGGCGGCCAGCCCCTTCGGGAAGAAGGCCGCGTTGGACAGCTCGGTCATCGCCTGGCCCTGGTTGGCCAGGTTCATCGCGCGGTCGTGCAGGAAGCGGTAGGTGTCGCGCTGGTTGGCCAGGAAGCCACGGATGTGCTCCTTGCCCCAGGTCGGCCAATGGTGGCTGGCGAAGGCGACCTCGGCCTCCGGATACAGGTCCAGCGTCTCGTTGATGTACTTGCTCCACGCCAGCGCGTCGCGCACCTTCGCGCCGCGGATGGTGTACACGTTGTGCATCAGCTTGGTCGCCACTTCCGACAGGCACAGCGCCTTCTTGTCGGGGAAATAGAACATGAACTCGGCCGGCGCCTCCGAGCCCTGCGCCATCTGGAACTGGATGCGCACGCCGTCGATGGTCAGCTCCTCGCCGGTCTTGCCGATCACGCGCGACGGCGGGATCAGCCCCGGCGCGCCGTTGCTCAAGGCCAGCCCCAGGCCGGTGCCCACCGAGCCCTGCGCATCGGCCGGCAGCGACACGCCGTACATGTACTGCGCGCGGCGCGTCATCGCATTGCCGGCCAGCACGTTCTCGGCCACCGCATGGTCCATGAACCCTTCGGGCACGATCAGCGGCACCTTGCCCGAGCGCACGTCGGCCTCGTCGACCACGCCGCGGATGCCGCCGAAGTGGTCGGCATGGCTGTGCGTGATGATCACCGCCACCACCGGCTTGCGGCTCTTCAGCGTGTCCATGGCCAGCTTCAGGCCGGCGCGCGCCATGTCCTCGGTGAGCAGCGTGTCGATGACGATCCAGCCGCTCGCGCCTTCGACCAGCGTCATGTTGGCGATGTCGTAGCCGCGGATCTGGTAGATGCCGTCGGCCACCTTGAACAGGCCCTGCGCGGTGTTCAGCTTCTGCTCGCGCCACAGGCTGGGGTGCACCGTGGCCGGCGCGTCGCCCTTGATGAAGTCGTAGCGCTGCGTGTTCCAGACCTCGCGTCCGTCGGCGGCGCGCACGATCGGCTCCGGCAGTTCGGCCAGCTTGCCGCGCGTGGCGTCCTCGAAGTCCTGGCGGTCGTTCATCGCCATCGCCTGCGCGGCGGCCTGGTTGGCGCGCTGCGTCGTCGGCGTGGCGGGCTTCGGTGCGCCGCCCGGCAGGGTCTGGGCGAGGGCCGGGCCGCCGAACATGGCGGCGCCCAGCAATGCGGCGGAAAGTCGGTTCAAGGTCTTGCTCATGGAATCCCCCGTTCAGTAGGCAGTCGGCAGTAGGCCGTGGGTCGAATCGGTTTCAGGCGCGTGCATCGGCGCGGATCATGTCGGCCGCCTTCTCGCCGATCATGATCGTGGGGGCATTGGTGTTGCCGCCACAGATCGTCGGCATGACCGACGCATCGGCCACGCGCAGGCCGTGGATGCCGCGTACGCGCAGCCGTTCGTCGAGCACCGCCAGCGCATCGTCGGCCGGCCCCATCTTGCAGGTGCCCACCGGGTGGTACTGGGTGTCGGCGCGGTTGCGGATGTCCTCGGCGATGGCGGCGACATCGTCGCGCGCCACCGGATACAGCATCTTGCCGCGCCACCGGTCGAAAGGCTTGGCGAGCAGCATGTCCATCTGCAGCTGCACGCCCTTGACCAGCAGCTCCAGGTCACGCTCGTCGTCCAGGAACCTGGGGTCGATGCGCGGCGCGGCACGCGGGTCGGCGCTGGCCAGCGTGACGCTGCCGCGGCTGTGTGGCCGCAGCACTTCGATATGGCACGAGTAGCCGTGGCCCAGGTGCAGCTTGCGCGCATGGTCGTCGACCAGCGCGATCACGAAGACCATCTGCAGATCGGGTGCCTGCACCCCGGGCGACGAGCGCACGAAGGCGCCCGATTCGGCAATCGAGCTGCTGACCATGCCGGTGCGCTGGTTCTTCCATTCGAGGGCCGCGCGCGCGAGCTTCGCGCTGCCGCGCGCCGACATGCCGAAGGTCGGCGTGTCGCTGCGCGTGCGCCAGCTCTGCACGTGGTCGATGTGGTCCTGCAGGTTGCGGCCGACGCCGGGCAGGTCATGGCGCACCGCGATGCCCAGGCGCTGCAGCTCGGCCGCGGGGCCGATGCCCGACAGCATCAGCAGTTGCGGCGAGCCGAAGGCGCCGCTGCTGACGATGACCTCGCGCCGCGCGCGCACTTCGTGCCGCGCATTGCCCTGGAAGTAGGCGACACCGGTGGCGCGCGTGCCGTCGAACAGCAGCTGCGCGCTCGGCGCGTTCAAGGTCACCTGCAGGTTGGGCCGGCCCAGGTGCGGCGTGATGTAGCCCTTGGCCGCGCTGCAGCGCTCGCCGTTGCGGTGCGTCACCTGGTACATGAACGAGCCGAACTGCTCGGCGCCGTTGTAGTCGGCGTTGTGCGGCACGCCGTGCATCGCGGCGGCCTCGAGGAAGGCCTGGTTCAGCGCGCTGGGGCTGCGCAGCTCGGCCACGTTCAGCGGGCCGCCGCTGCCGTGGTAGGCGTTGCTGCCGTGCGTCTCGTTGTTCTCGGCTCGCTTGAAGAAGGGCAGCACCTCGTCGTAGGACCAGCCGCGGTTGCCCAGTTCGGCCCAGTGGTCGTAGTCGCTGCGGTGGCCGCGCACGTACAGCATGGCGTTGATCGAGCTGGATCCGCCCAGCACCTTGCCGCGCGGCTGATAGCCCTTGCGGCCGTTCAACCCGGGCTGCGGCACCGTCTCGAACGCCCAGTTGTTGAACTTGGTCGGCACCATCGTCACGACGCCGGCCGGCGCGTGCACGAAGACGCTGGCATCGGCGCCGCCGGCTTCGAGCAGGCACACCGACACGGTGGGGTCCTCGCTCAGCCGGGACGCGATCACGCAGCCGGCCGAGCCGCCACCCACCACCACATAGTCGAACTCCGCAACGCTCATCGATGCCTCCTGTCTTGTGGCTTCGTGCTTGGCGCCAGGACACGAGCCTTGTCGATGTGCGATAGTTTGTTGGAATTGCTTGTAATCGTCCAATTCCATCGAGTTATCGTGATCACACTCAGTCGCCTGCGCCAGGTCGTCAGCCTCACCGAGCACGGCAACTTCAGGCGCGCCGCAGCGAGCCTGCAGATCTCGCAGCCCGCGTTGACCAAGAGTATCCAGGCGCTCGAATCGGCGCTGGGCGTCAAGCTTTTCGACCGGCACCCCGGCGGCGTCGTGCCCACCGCCTTCGGCCAGCTGGTGGTGGCGCACACGCGCGACATGCTGCTGGCGGAGAACGAGCTGCTGCGCCAGGTGCAGTCGCTGGCCGGGCTGCAGACGGGCGCGCTGAACGTGGCGCTGGGCCCCTACCCGAGCATGTTCTCGGGCTACGCAGCGGCCGGGCGCCTGCTGGCGCGCTCGCCCAAGCTGGTGCTGTCGCTGCACGTGGCCGGCTGGCGCGAGGTGACGCGCGCCGTCGCCGATCGCGAAGTCGACCTGGGCCTGGCCGAACTCACCGGCGCGCTGCTCGACGACACCCTGCTCACCGAGCCGGTGGCCGGACATCACGGCCACATGGTGTGCTGCCCCAGCCACCCGCTGCTGCGGCGCGACCAGGTCACGCTGGCCGACACGCTGGCCTACCCGTGGGCCACCGTGCGCATCCCGCCGCGCCTGCTGGGCAGCCTGCCGCGGCCCATCGGCGCGGCCGGCCAGATCGACCCGATCACCGGCGACTTCGTGCCGGCGGTGGAGATCGACGTGCCGATGCAGCTGGCGCGCCTGGTGGGCGGCACCGAAGTGCTGGCGCTGACGCCGCTGCTGGCCGTCGAGCAGGACCTGGCGGCAGGCACGCTGGCGGTCGTGCCGCTGCCGGGCCTGCCGCTGCACACCAGCTACGGCTTCATCCGCCGCAAGAACCGGCCGCTGTCGCCGGCGATGGAGGCATTCATGCAGGCATTGCGCGTGGAGGAGAAGGCCAGCGCCCGACGCGAGGCCGACCTGGCGCGGCGCTTCGATCCCCAGCGCCGGGCCGCCGCGCGGCGCTGAGCGCTGCGCGCAAAGAAAAAGGCGACCCGTGGGCCGCCTGGATGAACAAAGGGGCGGCCCATCCGCCGCCCCGGGGTGCGCGGTGCGCAGCCCGTTCAGTTGATGTCGCCGTCCTTCCAGAACTTCGAGCCGGCGATGGCCACGCCCGCTTCGAGGCCGTTCTTCGTCAGCGTGTAGGTCTCGGCGTTGTCCATGGCGCTGGCGCCCTGGCCGCCGCCGACCTGCTTGCTGTCGGCACCCGCCTGCACCGTCGCGCCACCGGCGGCGGTCCAGCCATTCTTGACGAAGTCGTTCATCGCGGCGGCCGTCTTGAAGATGATCAGCACGTCGTTCTCGGCGGCACCGATCTGCGCGCCGACGCTGGCCGAGCCCATGGCCATGAAGGTGTTCTTCTTGGTCTTGTTGTCATGCACCAGCCCTTTGCCGCCGGCACCGCCGATCAGGAAGCTGATGCCGTAGGTGGTGAACACGCCATAGCCCGGCGCCTTGGCCACGGCCGCCTTCAGTTCGGGCTTCTTGGCATAGAACCTGTCCAGCGCCGTGTTGGTGGTCTTCACGATCTCGGCCTGCTTGGCCGCCTTGTCCTGCGCGAAGGCCGTGCCGGAAACCAGCGACAAGGCCAGGGCACCGACGCCCAGAATGCGTTTGATGTTCATGGAACGATCCTCCTCGTGGTGTGCGACTTTGCACGGTGTGTCAACGGGCCATGGCGGCCATCCGTGGACAACCGCCATATTCGGGATACGGATACTACGCCTCAAACATGCACGGCCGCGTTCAGGTCTTGACGCGAATCAACGTCTTCAACAGCTTCATCGCGCGCCCCGCGTAAGGCGGCTGGAACAGCATCTGCACTGACGAGAACGGCCCCTGGTAGAACACCGGCCGCAGCTTCGAGAAGGTGTCGAAACCCTCCCGCGCGTGGTAGTGCCCCATGCCGCTGGCGCCGACGCCGCCGAAGGGCAGATCGTGCTGCGCCACGTGCAGCAGCGCCTCGTTGACGCCGACGCCGCCGGACATCACGTGGCGGATGTAGAACTGCTGCAGCCGGCGGTCGTGCGTGAACGGGTAGATGGCCAACGGCCGGTCGCGGCCGTTGATGTAGTCGGCCACCTCCTGCTCGCTGCGGTAGGTGCGCACCGGCAGGATCGGGCCGAAGATCTCGCGCTGCATCAGCTCCATGTCCTCGCTGACATTCAGCACCAAATGCGGCGCCAGCTTGCGCTGGCGCGCATCGGGCTGCTGCTTGTCGGCCAGGTTGATCAGCTGGGCGCCCTTGGCGCGCGCGTCGTCCAGCGCGCCCTGCAGCCGCGAGAAGGCGCGCTGGTCGATGATCGAGGTGAAATCGGCCGCGTTCAGGTCGGGGAAGCGCTTTGCGATCAGCTGCTTGCAGTGCTCGGCGAACTCGGCCACCTTGCCCTCGGGCAGGAACAGGTAGTCGATGTTGGTGCAGATCTGCCCGGCGTTGAACATCTTCACCCACATGATGCGTTCGGCCGCGGTCTTCAGCGGGAAGTCCGGGCCGACGACGGCCGGCGACTTGCCGCCGAGCTCCAGCGTCACCGGCGTCAGGTTCTGCGCCGCGTTGGCCATCACCGCGCGGCCGGTGGTGCCGCTGCCGGTGAAGATCAGGTGGTCGAAGGGCAGCGACGAGAAGGCCGGGCCGCGACCGCCGCCGTCGTCGAAGAACTGCAGCTTGTCGGCCGCGAAGTACTTCGGGCTCAGCTCGATGAGCAGCGCCGCCAGGTGGCGTGAGTTCTCGCTCATCTTGACCATCGCCCGGTTGCCGGCAGCGAAGATCGCCGCCAGCGGACAGAAGCTCAGGTTCAACGGGAAGTTCCACGGCACGATCACGCCGACCACGCCCAGCGGCTGCGGGATGACGCGGTTGCGCGCGCCGGGGAACATCATGAAGTCGATGCGCCGGCGTTGCGGCCGCATCCACTTCTTCAGGTTCTTGCGCGCGTCGTGGATCGTCTCCAGCACCACGAAGTACTCGGCGAACAGCGTCTCGAACTCGCTGCGGTTGCCGTAGTCGCGGCAGATGGCCTCGACCAGGCGCTCGCGGTTGTCCTTGATCAGCCGGGCCAGCGCGTCCAGGTCCTTGCGGCGCTGCGCGTAGGACGGTTCGGGGTCGGCCAGATAGGCGGCGCGCTGCGCCTCGAAACACTGGCTGAATTCGGCCGGCACGGCAGCGCGATAGAGCGTTCTCTCGGGGGCGTTCATGACGGACCTCCAGATCGGGCGCCGGGCGAGCCGCCGGCGCGGCCGCAATGATGCCCCAACGCTGGAATGCCGCGCGTCAGCCATGCAAAATGACTCGATCCCCTGCACTGGAGCCCGTCCATGGACACCCGCACCGTCCCCAAGACCCCGAGCCACGCCTTCGCCCGCACGCGCAGGCGTTTTCGCACCGCGTCGGGACGCGAGGCGCAGCTCTTCTCGCTGCCGGAACTGGCCAAGACCTGGCCGCACATCAAGCGGCTGCCGGTGTCCATACGCATCGTGCTGGAATCGGTGCTGCGCAACTGCGACGGGCTGAAGATCACGCCGGCGCACGTCGAGCAGCTGGCCCACTGGCAACCGAATGCGGCCCGAACGGACGAGATCCCCTTCGTCGTCGCCCGCGTGGTGCTGCAGGACTTCACCGGCGTGCCGCTGCTGGTGGACCTGGCGGCGATGCGCAACGTCGCCGCGGACATGGGCCGCGACCCCAAGGTCATCGAGCCGCTGGTGCCGGTGGACCTGGTGGTGGACCACTCGGTGATGGTCGACTACTACGGCACGAAGAAGGCGCTGGACCTGAACATGAAGCTGGAGTTCCAGCGCAACCAGGAGCGCTACCAGTTCATGAAGTGGGGCATGCAGGCCTTCGACACCTTCGGCGTCGTGCCGCCCGGCTTCGGCATCGTGCACCAGGTGAACCTGGAGTACCTGGCGCGCGGCGTGCACAAGGGCAAGGACGGCCTGGTCTATCCGGACACGCTGGTCGGCACCGACAGCCACACCACGATGATCAACGGCATCGGCGTGGTCGGCTGGGGCGTGGGCGGCATCGAGGCCGAGGCCGGCATGCTGGGCCAGCCGGTGTACTTCCTGACGCCGGACGTGGTCGGCCTGAAGCTGAGCGGCCGGCTGCGCGAGGGCTGCACCGCCACCGACCTGGTGCTCACCGTCACCGAGTTGCTGCGCAAGCACAAGGTGGTCGGCAAGTTCGTCGAGTTCTTCGGCGCCGGCACACGCACGCTGTCGCTGCCCGACCGCGCGACCATCGGCAACATGGCGCCGGAATACGGCGCGACGATGGGCTTCTTCCCGGTGGACGAGCGCACCATCGACTACTTCAAGGGCACCGGGCGCAGCCGCGCCGAGATCGAGCTGTTCGAGGCCTACTTCAAGGCACAGCAGCTGTTCGGCATCCCCGAAGAAGGCGAGATCGACTACAGCCAGGTGATCGAACTCGACCTGGGGACGGTGGCGCCGTCGCTGGCCGGGCCGAAGCGGCCGCAGGACCGCATCACGCTGACCGACGTGGCAGCCAGGTTCACGCAGCTGTTCAGCGCGCCGATGGCCGACAACGGCTTCAACCAGCCGGCCGACAAGCTGGCGCAGACCTACACCACCAGCGATGGCCTCCACCTGCGCAACGGCGACGTGCTCATCGCCGCCATCACCAGCTGCACCAACACCAGCAACCCGAGCGTGCTGCTGGCCGCGGGGCTGCTGGCGAAGAAGGCGGTGGAGGCGGGGCTGAAGGTCAAGCCGCACATCAAAACCTCGCTGGCGCCGGGCTCGCGCGTGGTCACCGAATACCTGCAGAAGACCGGCCTGCTGCCCTACCTGGAGAAGCTGGGCTTCGACGTGGCCGGCTACGGCTGCACCACCTGCATCGGCAATGCCGGCGACCTGAGCGGGCCGATCAACGAGGTCATCGTGCAGAACGACCTGGTGTGCGCGGCGGTGCTGTCCGGCAACCGCAACTTCGAGGCGCGCATCCACCCCAACCTGAAGGCCAACTTCCTGGCCAGCCCGCCGCTGGTGGTGGCCTATGCCATCGCCGGCAACATGACGGTCGATCTGATGACGCAACCGGTGGGTGTCGGCCACCGCGGCCGGGCGGTGTACCTGGGCGACATCTGGCCGGACAGCGACGAGGTGCACGCGCTGCTGAAGTTCGCGATGAACCCGAAGGCCTTCCGCGAGAACTACGAGAACGTCGCCGCCAACCCCGACAAGCTGTGGACGGCGATCCAGGGCGTCACCGGCCAGGTCTACAGCTGGCCGGCCAGCACCTACATCGCGCAGCCGCCCTTCTTCCAGGGCTTCACCTTGACGCCCAGACCGCCCGAGGCGGGCGTCAAGGGCGCGCGCATCATGGCGCTGTTCGGCGACTCGATCACCACCGACCACATCTCGCCGGCCGGCTCGATCAAGGAAGCCTCGCCCGCCGGCCAGTACCTGCTGAGCCGAGGCGTGCGCCAGCCCGACTTCAACAGCTACGGCTCGCGCCGCGGCAACCACGAGGTGATGATGCGCGGCACCTTCGCCAACGTGCGCATCAAGAACCTGATGATCCCGGCGCTGCCCGACGGCAGCCGCGAGGAAGGCGGCGTGACGCTGTACCAGCCCACCGGCGAAAAGCTGTTCATCTACGACGCGGCCATCAACTACATGGAGGCCGGCGTGCCCACGGTGGTCTTCGCCGGCGAGGAATACGGCACCGGCTCCAGCCGCGACTGGGCGGCCAAGGGCACGATGCTGCTGGGCATCAAGGCGGTGGTGGCCAAGAGCTTCGAGCGCATCCACCGCAGCAACCTGGTGGGCATGGGCGTGCTGCCGCTGCAGTTCAGGGGCAGCGACAGCTGGCAGTCACTGGGGCTGGTGGGCCACGAGCATGTGGATGTGGAACTGGCCACGCCGATCGTGCCGCAGAGCGACGCCACGCTGGTCATCACCCGGCCCGACGGCGCGGTGCGCCGCGTGACGGTGACGCTGCGCATCGATACGCCGATCGAGGTCGACTACTATGCACACGGCGGCATCCTGCCCTATGTGCTGCGGCAGCTGCTGGCGGCATAAGCTCCAAGGAGACGAGGCATGGTCAAGTTCAGCGTGATGTACCCCACCACCCCCGGCGCGCGCTTCGATCACGACTACTACCGCGACAAGCACATGCCGATGCTGAAGCGGCTGATGGGCGACGCCTGCCGCTCCTACACCATCGACAAGGGCCTGGGCGGTGGCGCGCCGGGCCAGCCGCCGACCTATGTGGCGATGTGCCACGTCTATGCCGATTCGGCCGAGGCCTTCATGGCGGCCTTCGGCCCGCACGCCAAGCAGATCATGGGCGACGTGCCCAACTACACCGACATCAAGCCGGTGGCGCAGATGAGCGAGGTGATCGTCGGCTAGGCTGACCCCCTGCGCCATCGCGACCGGTGGCGCATGCTGCGCGTCAGCGCGGGGGCCCACGGACCGCTGCGTCCGCCACGCGCCGCCGACGCACAACAGCCCCGTCGGCGCGTGGCCGCTGGCCTGCAGGCTCAGCCGGTGCTGGGCACACCGGCTTGAGCATGCGTCGGCCCTTCAGGCCGTGGCGGCCTCGGACTGCGGGTAGTCGGTATAGCCCTTCGCACCCGGCGTGTAGAAGGTCGACGGGTCGGGGGCATTCAGCGGCAGCCCGGCCTTCATGCGCTCGATCAGATCGGGGTTGGCCAGCCAGGCGCGGCCGAAGGCCACCAGATCGCCGCGACCGTCCGTCAACACCTGCTCCGCGCTCTGGCGGTCCAGGCCGCCCGAGGCGATGAAGTTGCCGCCGAAGGCCGTGCGCAATTGCGTCTTGAAGGCCGCCGGCACCGCCGGCGCGCCCATCGACGAATGGTCCACCAGGTGCAGGTAGGCCAGCTTCAGCGCACCGAGTTCGCGTGCCAGCGCCAGGTACTGCGCCTCGACGCCGTCGAAGGCGCCGGTGCCGTTGAAGACGCCATACGGCGACACGCGGATGCCCACCTTGTCCGCACCGATGGCCGCCACCGTGGCACGCGCCACATCGATGGCCAAGCGGTTGCGCTTGTCGGCCGAGCCGCCATAGGCATCGTCGCGGGTATTGACGTTGGCATTGAGGAACTGCTCCAGCAGGTAGCCGTTGGCGGCATGCAGTTCCACGCCGTCGAAGCCTGCCTCGACGGCCAGCTTGGCGGACTTCACGAACTCATCGACCGCCTGCGCGATGGCCTGGGCGTCCATGGCCTGCGGCGGGCTGTGCGGCTGCATGCCCTGCGCGTCGGTGTACATGTCGCCGGCCAGCGGCGCGGCCGTCGGGCCCACCACCTTGGCACCCGCGGGCAGGTTGGCGACATGCGCCACGCGCCCGGTGTGCATCAGCTGCACGAAGATCTTGGCGCCCTGCGCATGCACGGCGTCGGTGACGGCGCGCCAGCCGGCCACCTGCTCCGCATTGAACAGGCCCGGGATGCGCGCATAGCCCAGCCCGTCGGGCGACGGCGACGTGCCTTCGGTGACGATCAGGCCGGCGCCGGCGCGCTGCCCGTAGTACTCGGCCATCAGCGCGTTGGGTGCGTTGCGCTCGACGGCGCGGCTGCGCGTCATCGGCGCCATCACGACGCGGTTCTTCAGTTGCAGCGAGGGGCTGGTGAAGGTTTGGAACAACATGGTCAGGCTCCTTATATAGACCGAAAGGTCAAAAATAGATCGAAGAAAAGCGCGCCGTGGCGCGCTGCGCTCCGCCCCGGGCCTGGCTGCCCGCGGCGGTGAAACAAGTCATCCGGTGTCCAGCACCGACAGGGCCAGATCGACCGCGCGGCGCTGCCGCGCGGCGCCGAAATCGGCGCGCGCATTGACGCGCAGGCCGGCCATCAGCGCCAGCAGCAGATCGGCCAGCGCGGCCGATGGCGCCGCGTTGCGCACCGAGCCGTCCTTCTGCCCGCGCTCCACGGCGGCGCGCAACATCTCGTGCGACGCGGCCCACTTGGCGCGCAGCGTCTGCGCGACCAGCGGGTCGTCCACCGCCTCCAGCAGCCCGGCGGCGACGATGCAGCTCTTGTCCGCGGCCTCGGCGCTGTCGCACTTGCCGATCACGTGGTCGAAGAAGCGCTGCACCGCCACGCGGCCGCTGGGCGCCGCCTGCATCTGCGCATGCACCGCGTGGTAGCGCGCAGTGGCGCAGTCCAGCGACTTCAGATACAGCGCGCGCTTGTCGCCGAAGCAGTTGTACAGGCTCTGCTTGCCCAGGCCCGTGGCGTCCAGCAGCATCGCCAGGGACGTGCCCTGGTAGCCGTGCGAGGTGAAGAGGTCCGCCACCTCTTCCAGCACCGCCGCTTCGTTGAACTGCTTTTCGCGCGCCATGCCGGCACTCTAGTCTTATTTGACCATTCAGTCAACCACCATTTGCGGCGCGCCAGGCGGCGACGAAGGCGCGGGCATGGTCCGCCACCTGCGGCGCCGTGTCGCCGGGCTTGTACAGCGCCGAGCCCAGGCCGAAGCCGCTGGCACCGGCAGCCACATAGGCCGGCAGGTTCTGCGGCGTGATGCCGCCCACCGGCAGCAGCTTCAGCTCGCGCGGCAGCACCGCGCGCAGCGCCTTCAGCACCGGCGGCGTCAGCAGCTCGGCCGGGAACAGCTTCAGCGCGTCGGCACCGGCGGCCAGCGCCGCAAACGCCTCGGTGGGCGTGGCGACGCCGGGCACGCAGGCCAGCCCGGCCGCCTTGGCGGCGCGGATCACCGCCCCATCCGCATGCGGCATGACGATCAACCGCCCGCCGGCCGCAGCCACCTCGGCCACCTGCGCCGGCTGCAGCACCGTACCCGCGCCGACCAGCGCACGCCCGCCGAAGCGCGTCGCCAGCGCGGCGATGCTGGCCAGCGGGTCGGGCGAATTCAGCGGCACCTCCAGCACGCGGAAGCCGGCGTCGAACAGCGCGTCGCCGATGGCCGGCGCCTCGGCCGGCGTCAGGCCGCGCAGGATGGCGATCAGCGGCAGCGGGTCCAGATAGGCATGCATCGCAGGGTCCTCAGTGCAGCAGGTCGGCAGCCGTCGCCAGCGCCCACAGGCCGGCCGGCGCCGCATGGTCGATCTGCATCAACTCGCCGCGCCCGAAGGCCGCCAGCGCGCGGCGGTAGCGGGCGCCCAGCGCGGGCTCGCCGATCAGCGCCAGCGGCAGACGGTCATCGGCGTCATCGGCGTCGTCGCCCAAGGCACTGCGCAGCTCGTCGCCGATCAGCAGGCCGGACAGATAGTCCAGGCTGTGCGCGGCCGGCAGCCGGCCGTCGAGCACCAGCGCGCGCGCCGAGAACAGCAGCGCGGCCAGCGGTTCGGCGCCCTGCACCGCCGCGACGCCGCGGTCGAAGGCCGCGTCGTCAGCCACCGCACCGGCCTCGCGCGCCGGCCGCCCCAGGATGGAATGCGCCTTCAGCGTGGCATAGAGCTCGCCGGTCATGAAGGTGCGGAAGGCCGCGATGCGGCCATCCTGCACCTGCACCCATTTGCTGTGCGTGCCCGGCAGCAGCAGCCGGCAGCGCGCGGCCAGCGCCGGCTCGGTGGCCAGCGCGCCGACGATCTGCGTCTCTTCGCCGCGCATCACGTCGGGCCGCTCGCCAGGCCGGCGCACCCCCGGCACGATGTGCAGGCAGCGGCCGTCGCCCAGGTCGATGGCCTGCAGCCCCGCGGCCAGCGCCGCCGCATCGGCCGGCGTGTCGACGTAGCGCGCCAGCACCCAGCCTTGCGCGCTGCCCACCATGCCGCAAGCCAGCAACGGCGCTTGCGGCATCGCCGCCATCCAGTCGCCGGCGATGCCGCGCAGCGCGGCGTCGAAGCCGCCATCGGGCAGATGCAGGATGCCCCAGTCGCGCTGTCTCGATTCGAGCAGCGCGCCACCGGACCCCAGCCGGTAGGCGCGCAGCGATGAGGTGCCCCAGTCCAGCGCGATCAGCCGCGCCGCCGACACGGCCTCAGCCCTTCTTGCGGGCGGCCAGCGCCTGGCACTCGGGCACCGGCGTCAGGGCGCCCTTGCCGCCGAACCAGCTGACCAGGTTGTCCACCACCAGCTGGCCCATTGCATTGCGCGTGTGCACCGAGGCCGAGCCGACGTGCGGCAGCAGCACCACGTGGTCCATGGCGATGAGCTCGGCCGGCACGCGCGGCTCGTCCTCGAACACGTCCAGGCCGGCGGACAGGATCTTCTTGTCGCGCAGCGCGGCGATCAGCGCCTGCTCGTCGACCACGCTGCCGCGGCCGACGTTGATGAGGATGCCGTCCGGCCCCAGCGCTTCCAGCACCTGGGCGTTGACGATGTGCTTGGTCTCGGCGCCGCCGGAGGCCACGACCATCAGCACGTCGCAGCTCTGCGCCATGCCGAGCAGCGTCGGGTGATAGCGGTAGCGCACCTCGGGCTGCGGCTTGCGGCCGTGGTACTCGATCTCCAGCTCGCAGGCCTCCAGGCGCTTGGCGATGGCCTTGCCGATGCGCCCCAGGCCGAGGATGCCGACCTTGCGGCCGCGCAGCGTCGCCGTCAGCGGATAGGGCTTGTTCAGCCAGTGGCCGGCGCGCAGGTAGCGGTCGACCTGCGGCAGCTGGCGCACCGTGGCGATCAGCAGGCCCAGCGCCAGGTCGGCGACCTCGCCGGTGAGCACGTCCGGGGTGTGGGTGACGACCACGCCGCGCGCCGCCAGCGCCGCGGCGTCGATGTGGTCGTAGCCGACGCCGAAGCTGGACACGATCTCGAGTTTCGGGAAAGGCGCGATGAAGGCCGCATCGATGCGCGTGTGCCCGCCGCTGACGGCGATGCCGCGCACCTCGGGGTCGGCCTCGCGGCAGACCTGGAAATGCTGCGTGATGCCACGTTCGACCAGCGCCATGGGCGTGCCCACGGCGAACAGCTTGATGGGGTGATTCAAGGTCCCGTCCTCTGTGTGAATGCCAGATGCAAGGCTTGCGTTTTACCGCAGCGCCCGCGCGGTCGACGGGTCTAGCCGCGCTGTCGGGAAACCTTACAAACCAGCGGCTAACGAGACCCGAACGCGGCGCGTCGGCGTCGAGTTTTGCAGCAAATCAACATGTTGCGTGAAATCTTCAGCGAATGGATCATTTCTTGCTTGATCCCCCGAAATCAGGGGTTGCGGGGTTTGAAATGTTGCAGATTGTCAAAAGCATCGGATCACGGGCAGCCGTGACGGCGATGGCCATCGTGCTGATGGCAGTGGCCACCTCCGCCCAATCGAAGGCATTCAGGGTGCGCTTCGACCCGTTGTTCAACCTGGCCTTCTCGGGCGCCGTGGGTCAGACGGTCGGCTGGCGGGGCTCGGCAACGATCGCCGTCGACAACGGCTGCCTCGTGCCCAACTCCATTCAAAACGTCGGGTTCGGGCCGTGCGCGTCGGCCAGTCTGGACGGTGGCCTGCTGACCTTTTATGACACCGTGCCCGCCAACGGACTCGGCGGCATCGCCTGGGCCGGGCTCCTCCCGGCGCCGCTGCAACTGAGCATCGATGGCGCCGGCAACGTCGATGGCATGGAGTACGCCGCAGCGCCCTTGACCGGCAACTTCCAGGCCTTCAGCTGGCCGGACGCCTACGACGTGGCGCTGACCTTCACCTTGGCCGACGGGCCGCTGCTCACGCTGTCCAGCGTCCCCCTGGACACCTCGTACTCCAGCGGGGAGGATGGCCCCGCCTATGTGACGAAAGTGACCTGGACGCGCATTTCCGAGCCGGCCTCGCTGGCCCTGGCCGGCATTGCGCTGATCGTTCTGGGCCTGCTGCGCCGCCGCCGGCGCTGAGCGTCCCTACTGCAGGCTCGCTGCGCCGGCCTGCAGCGACTGGGCCTCGTGCAGCGCGGTGCCCAGTTCCAGGCGGCTACCCGCATCCCACACCGCCCCGAACTGAGGCGCGGCGAGCGCCGCATGCAGCGCCGCCATGCGCGCCTGCCAGCGCCGCTCGGCCCGCGGCGAGCGTGCGATGGCCAGGCGCGCGCGAAACGCACTCGCCGCCGCGGCAAGGCGAACGGCCGCCTGCGCATGGCCCTGGCAGTGAGCCAGTTCGGCATGGTCTTCCAGGCAATCGGCCAGTTCCTCGCGCATCTCGACCTCGCGAAAAGCCAGCAGCGCCTCGCCCAGCCGGCGCCGCGCCCCGTCGAGGTCACCGGCCTGCAGGTCCATCTTGCCCAGCCAGTACTGGGCATGGGCTTCACCGCGACGGTCGCCGGCATCGCGACAGACCGTCAGCGAGCGCTCCACATGCCGGCGCGCGTCGTCGGCACGGCCATCCTCGAAGGCGTTCTCACCCAGTCGCAGCTCGGCTTCGCCTTCCGCCTCGCGGTCTTCGATCGCCCGGGCGATCCGCAGGCACTCCTCCAGGCTGGACTGCGCCAGTTCGGCGTTGCCGACGTACACGGCAATCTGCCCCAGATGCAGCAGTCCGACGACCTCGCCCTCCTTCTCGCCAAGGGCGCGGAACAAGGCCAGCGCCTCACGCTCGCTGGCCTCGGCGCCCGCGGCATCGCCGGCCTGCAGCCGCGCCAGCGTCAGCATCGACAGCGTCGCCGCCACCTCGATCTGGTTGCCCAGCCGCCGGTACAGCACCAGGCATTTCTCCAGCATCTGCCGGGCCTCGGCGTGGTCGCCTTGCGCGGTGGCCAGCACCGCGCCGGCATAGGCCGCATGCGCCTGCGCCAGGTCCGAGGCCTGCACCGCAGGCAGCGCCAGCGCGGCGCGCACGATGCCACGGCCTTCCGACAGATAGCCACGCAGCATCCAGAACGGCGTCATCGTCACCGCCATCTTCACGGCGAGGATCGGATCGGTGCCGCCGGCCAGCGCCAGCGCCGTGGCCGCGCGCAGGTTGTCCAGTTCGGTCTCGCCGCAGCGGATCCAGCCCGCCTGGCCCGCGCCCTCCAGGCCGTCGCGGATCCTCTTGGCCAGCGCGAAGTAGTGGTCGCAGTGGCGTGCGGCGGTGGTGCCCGCATCCGGCGCCTGCTGCAGCTTCTCGGCGGCGTAGTCGCGGATCGTCTCCAGCATGCGGTAGCGCGTGCCGTCCTCGCGCTCGTCGTCCATGACGACCAGCGACTTGTCGACCATCGACGACAGCAGGTCCAGCACGTCCTCGGGTGACAGCGGGTCGCTGCCGCAGACCTGCTCGGCGGCGTCCAGGTCGAAGCCGGCGGCAAAGACGGCGAGCCGGTTGAAGATGCGCTGCTCGTCGTCGTTGAGCAGCTCGTAGGACCAGTCCACCAGCGCGCGCAGGGTCTGCTGGCGCGCCTGCAGCACGCGCGCGCCGCCGGTCAGCAGCTTGTAGCGGTCCTTCAGCCGCAGGTTGATGTCGGCGACGCCGAGCGAGCGCACGCGCGCCGCCGCCAGCTCGATGGCCAGCGGGATGCCTTCCAGCCGCACCACCAGCTCGGCCACCGCGGGCGCCTCGCGGTCGTCGAGCACGAAGGACGGCTTGTGCGAGCGGGCGCGCTCGACGAACAAGCGCACCGCCGTCGAACGCGACAGCGCCTCGAAGCCATCGCCGCGGTCCGGCAACGGCAGCGGCAGCACCGGATAGACCTGCTCGCCGGGCACGCGCAGCGCCTCCCGGCTCGACGCCAGGATGCGCACCTGCGCGGCGGCGCGCAGGATGGCGTCGGCAAGCGCCGCCGAGGCGCCGATCAGGTGCTCGCAGTTGTCGAAGATGAGCAGCATGCGGCGCGTGGCCAGCGTCGCGCACACGGTCTGCACCAGCGGCCGCCCCGGTTCCTCGCGCACGCCCAGCACCTGGGCCGCCTCGCTGATGACCAGCGCCGCGTCGCGGATCGGCGCCAGGTCGAAGAACCACACGCCGTCGGGGAACTGCGCCATCGCCTCGGCCGCCACCTGCAGCGACAGCCGCGTCTTGCCCAGGCCGCCCATGCCCAGCAGCGTCAGCAGCCGCACGTCGGACAGCAGCGCCTTGACCTCGCCGAGTTCGCGGTCGCGGCCGACGAAGGACGTGGCCTGCTGCGGCAGGTTGTTGGCGATCTGGCGCAGCGGCAGCCAGCGCTCGCCGACACGCACCACGCGGTGCGCCTTGTCGCCTTCGGGCGGCACGGCGAAGGCCGCGGCGTCCGGCCCGACCTCGAACAGCTCGATCGGCTCGCCCAGGCCCTTCAGCGCCCAGTGGCCGTGCGACTGCAGGGCCCACGGCACCTCACCCAAAGACCGGCGTGCGTCCTCGCTGAGCAGCAGCTGGCCGCCCTGCGCCAGCGCCATGACGCGCGCCGTGGTCGGCTTGGCCAGGCCTTCCACCTCCAGCAGCTTGGCGCCGCGCGCGACGTCGGCCGCGCTGTTCTCGCGCAGGATGACCGGCCCGACGTGCAAGCCGGCGCGGGCCTTCAGCGGCACCTCCAGGGACCCGAGCGCGCGGTGGTACGCCAGCGCATAGCCGACGGCATCGGCCGCGGCCTCGAACAGCAGCAGCATGCCGTCGGTCTTGTCGATCTCGCGGCCGCGCCACAGCGGCAGCAGGTCGCGCGCCACCCGGTCGTGGGCGGCCCACACGCCGGCCATGGCGTCGTCGCCCAGACGTTCCGACAGCATCGTGCTGTCGACCACGTCGGTCAGCAGCAGCGCGCGCTGTTCGGCCATTCAGTGGTTGTCGCGCGGCACGCCGTGGCGGGCGTGGATCCTCTGGTACTTCACCGCCGGCTTCAACACCATGCCTTGCGCCAGTTCGTCGACGATGCCGCGCTGGATCTCCTGCCACGGCGTCTGGCTGGGCGGGATCGGATAGCCGCCCAGCTCTTGCAACGCCTGCCGGCGCGCGGCCAGTTCGGCGTCGCTGATGAGGATGTCGGCGCGGCGCTTCTTCAGGTCGATGCGCACCATGTCGCCGCTCATCAGCAGCGCCAGCCCGCCGCCGGTAGCCGCCTCGGGCGAGGCATTCAGGATCGACGGCGAACCGCTGGTGCCCGACTGGCGGCCATCGCCGATGCAGGGCAGCGCGGTGATGCCCTTCTTCAGCAGGTAGGCCGGGGCGCGCATATTCACCACTTCGGCGGCGCCGGGGTAGCCCACCGGGCCGACGCCGCGGATGAAGAGCACGCTGTTGGCGGTGATCTTGGTCTTCGGGTCGTCGATACGCGCGTGGTAGTCCTCGGGGCCGTCGAAGACCACCGCCGGGCCCTCGAAGGCCATCGGGTCGGCCGGGTTCTCCAGGTAGCGCTGGCGGAACTCGTCGGTGATCACGCTGGTCTTCATGATCGCCGAATCGAACAGGTTGCCCTTCAGGTTGAGGAAGCCCGCCTTCTTCTTCATCGGCTTGTCGAACGGCTTGATCACCTTGCGGTCACTGCTGAACTTGCCTTCGCAGTTCTCGGCCAGCGTGCGGCCGTTGACCGTGATGGCCTTCTTGATCCTGCCCTTCTTCACCAGCTCGGCCACCACCGCAGGCACGCCGCCGGCGCGGTAGTACTCCTCGCCCAGGTACTCGCCGGCCGGCTGCAGGTTCACCAGCAGCGGCAGCTCGTAGCCGATTTTTTCCCAGTCGTCGTTGTCGAGCTTGACGCCGATATGGCGCGCGATGGCGTTGATGTGCACCGGCGCGTTCGTCGAGCCGCCGATCGCCGAGCACACGGCGATGCAGTTCTCGAAGGCGGCGCGCGTCAGGATGTCGCTGGGCTTCAGGTCCTCGATGACCATCTCGACGATGCGCCGGCCGGTCAGGTACGCGGCCTCCTGCCGGTCGCGGTACGGCGCGGGGATGGCGGCCGTGCCCGGCAGCATCAGCCCCAGCGCTTCGGCCAGCGAGTTCATCGTCGAGGCCGTGCCCATGGTGTTGCAATGCCCGGTGGACGGCGCCGACGAGGCCACCAGCTCGATGAACTGACGGTTGTCGATCTTGCCCGCGGCCAGCAGCTCGCGCGCCTTCCAGACGATGGTGCCGGAGCCGGTGCGCTCGCCTTCGTGCCAGCCGTTGAGCATCGGCCCGGCGTTCAGCGCGATGGCCGGGATGTCCACGGTGCAGGCCGCCATGATCTGCGCCGGCGTGGTCTTGTCGCAGCCGGTGGTCAGGATCACGCCGTCGATCGGATAGCCGTACAGCAGCTCGACCAGGCTCAGGTACTGCAGGTTGCGGTCGAGCATCGCTGTCGGCCGCTTGCAGGTCTCCTGGATCGGATGGATCGGGAATTCGAAGGCGATGCCGCCGGCGTCGCGGATGCCTTCGCGCATGCGCTGCGCCAGCACCAGGTGGTGGCGGTTGCAGGGCGAGATGTCCGAGCCGCTTTGCGCGATGCCGATCATCGGCCGGCCCGACTGCAGCTCGTCCAGCGACAGGCCGAAGTTCATCGTGCGCTCGAGGTACAGCGCGGTCATGTCGGCGTTGGCCGGGTTGTCGAACCAGGCACGCGAACGCAGCGTGCGGCCGGCGGAGGACTTCTTGCGGGTCTTGCTCATCGGGCGACGTCCTTGGGTGGGGTGCAGGGGTTGTACTACAGGCCCGCTAGCATCGGGTGCCGCGCCCACCGCCCCAGGAGCCCAGCCATGAGCCTCGCCCTCGAAGACTACCGCCCCCTTGGCGCCAGCGGCCTGAAGGTCTCGAAGCTGTGGCTGGGCACGATGATGTTCGGCGACCGCTGCGACGAGGCCGAGGCCGCGCGCATCGTGGCTGCGTCGCGCGACGCCGGGCTGAATGCCATCGACACCGCGGACGTCTACGTCGGCGGCGAATCGGAACGCATCACCGGCCGGCTGATCGCCGCGGACCGCAGCCACTGGGTGCTGGCCACCAAGCTGGCCAACCCCACCGGGCCCGGGCCCAACGAGCGCGGCCTGTCGCGGCGCCACATGCTGGCCGCCGTCGATGCCAGCCTGCAGCGCCTGGGCACCGACTGGATCGACCTGCTGTACCTGCATCGCGACGACGAAAGCACACCGCTGGAAGAGACCGCCACCACCTTGGCGCAGCTGGTGGCGGACGGCAAGGTGCGCTACTTCGGCGTGTCGAACTTCCGCGCCTGGCGCGTGGCCCAGCTGGTGGAGCTGTGCCGCACGCTGCGCCTGCCGCAGCCCATCGCCTGCCAACCACCCTACAACGCGATGTCGCGGCAGATCGAGGTCGAGCTGCTGCCGGCCTGCGCGCACTACGGCCTGGGCGTGGTGGCCTACAGCCCGCTGGCGCGCGGCGTGCTCAGCGGCAAGTACCTGCCGGACGTGCCGCCGCCGGCGGATTCGCGGGCGGCGCGCAACGACCGCCGCCTGATGCAGACCGAGTTCCGCCCCGAATCGATGCAGCTGGCGCAACGTGTGCTGGCCCACGCCCGCGCACGCGACCGCACGCCCACCGGGCTGGCGCTGGGCTGGGTGTGGAACAACCGGCTGGTGCACGGCCTGATCGGCGGGCCGCGCACGCTGGCGCAGTGGCAGGACTACCTGGACGCGCTGCGCCAGCCTTTCGACGCCGAGGACGAGGCCTTCTTCGCCGGCCTGGTGCCGGCCGGGCATGCGTCGACCCCCGGCTACACCGATGCGCAGTACCCGGTGACCGGGCGCGCGCCGCGCAGCGGCTGAGCCGGCCGCCCGCAGTACAGTTCGTGCGCCGCGGCTGGCGGCGCACAACGAGGAGCCAAGGATGATCAGATGCGCAGGGGTGGCCGTGGCCGTGCTGGCCCTGGCCGGCTGTGCCCCGGACCAGTTCAGCAACTACAAGGCGAGCGGCTTCAACGGCTTCGTCGACCAGGCCGCGGTGGACTGCGCGCCGCTGCAGGTCGGGCCGATGGTGATCACGCGCAACTACGAGCCGCCCAACTACGCCACCGCCCAGTACGGCGTCTGGCTGGACCAGACCTCGGACCTGTACTACAAGCGCATCACCCCCGAGGCGTACCTCGAGAGCATCAACAACCTGTTCCCCGGCGAGCGCAGCATGAAGGCGGCGCAATGCCTGGTGTCGAAGCTGCCGCCGCCCGAGCAGCGGCCCAGCGCCCCGCGCTAAACCAGGTCAGCGTACCGCGCTGAACCAGGGTCAGCGCACGCCCAGCTTGAAGGCGATCATCGCGCGCAGCTTGTTCGGCAGCACCGGCTTGATCAGCAGGTGAAAGTCGTGCTCGGCGGCCTCGGCCTCGTGGCCGCCGATGGTGCTGCCGGTGATGACGATGGCCGGCAGCGTGCGTCCCGGCCACTGTGCACGCGCCAGCGTCAGCGCGTCCAGGCCGGTGTGGCCCTGCGGCAGGCGGTAGTCGACGAGCAGCAGGTCCGGCGCCCCCGGCGGTGAGGCGGCCAGCCAGGCCTGCAGGCTGGCGATGGTGTCGAAGTCCACCACGCTGGCGCCCCAGGCCTTGAGCAGCACCACCAGGCCCTCGCGCACCGCGGCCTCGTCCTCGACGACGAGGATCAGCCGGCCTTGCAGCGTCAGCCCCAGCGGCGCCTTGGCCTGCGTGGCGGCCGGCTCCAGCGCGCGCACCGTCTTGCCCGGTGGTACCTCGAACGAGAACACCGTGCCGTGGCCGACGCGCGAGCGCACGCCGATCGGTGCTTCCATCAGCGCCGCCAGGCGCGCGACGATCGCCAGCCCCAGGCCCAGGCCCTTGCGCTGGTGCGCCTGCAGCGGACGCTGGCTCTGCACCTGGTAGAACTCGTCGAAGATGCGCGGCAGGCTGGCCTCGGAGATGCCGATGCCGCTGTCCCAGACCTGCATCAACAGCCGGTCGCCACGCCGCCGGCAGCTGACCAGCACGCCGCCGTCGTCGGTGTAGCGGATGGCGTTGCTGACCAGGTTGCGCAGCACGCGTTCCAGCAGCACCGGGTCGGCGAAGGCGACGTGGCGCGCGCCGCGGAAGCTCAAGGCCAGCCCCTTCTCGAAGGCCGTGGGCTCGAAGTGCAGGCGCAGCCGCGCGAACAGCTCGCGCATCGCCACCGGCGCCGGGTTGACGTCCACGCCGCCGGTATCGATGCGCGTGATGTCCAGCAGTTCGCCGAACAGGCCTTCCAGCGCGTCCACCGATTCGTTGATGCTGTTCACCAGGGACGCCACCTCAGGGTCGTGGCTGCGCTGGCGCAGCGCCTCGGCGAAGAGGCCCATCGCATGCAGCGGCTGGCGCAGGTCGTGGCTGGCCGCGGCGAAGAACTGCGTCTTGGCGCGGCTGGCCGCCTCGGCGGCACGGCGGGCCTGTTCGGACACGCCCATCTCGGCATGCAGTTGCACGGCCAGCTTCTCGCTGTGCGCCTTCAGGCGGATGACCTGGTCGAGCGCGCTGCGCTGCACGCGCCCCATCACCAGCAAGGCGATGAACTGCAGCACCAGGATGCCGGCCAGCTGCCAGTGCCAGGGCTGGCTGGTGTCGGTGGCGATGCGCAGGATCGCCGGCAGCAGCAGCAGGCAGACGAAGGCGATGTACAGGCGCTGCTGCGTCGCCAGCAGCTGCACCGACGCCAGCCCCAGGCTGAAGATCACCAGCATCAGCGCGACGCGGTGGTACGGCGTGCCCAGGCCCCAGAACAGCCACACCGCCACCGCCCAGCACGAGGCCTGCAGCAGCACCAGCGCCTTCCAGCTGCGCCGCCAGCCGTGCAGCGTGGCGTCGTCGGCATCGGGGTTGCGGCGAAAGCGCAGGTAGTGCGCCAGCCGCACCAGCAGCAGCGCCGCCAGCACGCCGCTCCAGGCGAGCATCGGGCCGCGCGGCGCCAGCGGCCAGTACATCGCCACCATCAGGCTCCAGCCGATCAGGTAGCCGACCAGCGAGGCCGGCGTCTGCACGAACAGCGCGCGGATGTGGTCGAAACGCCGGCCCTGCGGAGGCGGCGGCGCCGCGTTCATCGGCTGTCGGACGGCGAGGGTTGGCGCGCGTTCTGCGCCGCCTGCTGCTGCATCTGGCTGACCGCCAGCACCGCCTGCGTGCGCGAGCTGACGCCCAGCGCGCGCAGCACCGCCGCGACATGGTCCTTGACGGTCTCGACCGACACGTTGAGCTCGCGCGCGATCAGCTTGTTGGGCTTGCCCTGCAGCAGCAGCGCCAGCACATCGCTCTGGCGCGGCGTCAGGCCCACCGACTCCAGCGACAACGGCGCCTTCTGGTAGCTGGGCTGGCTGCTGGCGGCGCCCAGCGGGCGCATCACGTCGGGCACGGTGTCGCCTTCGACCGGCGGCGCGTCCAGGCCGAGCATCATCGGCGGCACGTACAGGCCGCCGGACATGACCATGCGCAGCGCCTCGAACAGCTGGTCGTTGGACGAGCGCTTGGGCACGAAACCCATGGCGCCCAGGTCGATGGCACGGATGACGTCGCTGGTGCGGTCGGAGGCCGACACCACCACCACCGGCAGCGACGGATAGGTGGCGCGCATCTCGGTCAGCACCTCGAAGCCGTCGGCATCACCCAGCGACAGGTCGAGCAGCACCAAGTCGAAGTCGGCGTCCTTCTGCAGCGCCGCGCGCGCCTCGGCCGCACTGCCGGCGCCGAGCACGGAGACGTCGTCGCCCAGCCCCTTGATCACCGTCTGCAGCGCGGACAGGATCAGCGGATGGTCATCGACCAGCAGCACCTTCATCTTGTCGTCTCCCGGCACTCATCGCGTACAGGGCGATGGTAGTGCAGCCGCCGCCGGCTCAGACGTAGCGCCGCGAGATCGTCTCGGCGACGCAGGCGGGGCGGCTGGAGCCTTCGAGCTCGATGTGGGCCTCCACCGTCAGCTGGGCCCCGCCGTCCAGCGGCAGGTATTCGCGCAGCACGAAGCGGCCGCGCACGCGGCTGCCGCTGGGCACCGGCGCGGTGAAGCGCACCTTGTTCAGCCCGTAGTTGACGCCCATGCGCACGTCGCTCACGTCGAAGGCCTTGGCGAAGAGTTCGGGCAGCAGGCTCAGGGTCAGGAAGCCGTGCGCGATGGTCTTGCCGAACGGCCCCTGCGCGGCCTTGACCGGGTCGATGTGGATCCACTGGTGGTCACCGGTGGCCTCGGCGAACTTGTCGATGCGCGACTGGTCGACCGTGACCCAGTCGCTCACGCCGATCTCCTGGCCGACCTGGGTCTGCAGCTCCTGCAGCTTGGCAAAGGTTTTCATCGTGCTATCCACTCCCGCAAAGGCACCCATTGTTCTAGATCGCGCTCGACGCGGCTCGGGGCCACGTCCCACAGCGTCAGACCGCGCGCCGCCAGCTGCACGTAGTTCTGCGTGTCGCGCAGCCAGGCGACCACCGGCACGTTGAGCGTCGACAGGTACTGGTGCAGCTGGTCGTTGGCGATGGTGTGCTCGCGCACGCGCATGCCCACCAGGCCGAGCTGGATGTCGGCGGCACGCGGGTGCGCGCGCAGCGCCACTAGGAAAGCATGCGTGGCCTGGATGTCGAACAGGCTGGGCTGCAGCGGGATCAGCATCTTGGTGGCGATGCGCAGCACCGCGTCCAGGCGCTTGCCGTGCAGCCCGGCGGGCGTGTCCAGCACCACGTGCGTGGTGCCCTTGGGCGGACGCACGATGTCGTGGTGGCTGACTTCCCAGCTGCGGATCAGCGGCAGCTGCGGCGGCCGCAACGCCAGCCATTGCCGCGACGACTGCTGCCGGTCGACGTCGCCCAGCATCACCGCATGTCCCGCCTTGGCCAGCGCGCCCGCCACGTGGGTGGCCAGCGTGCTCTTGCCGACCCCGCCCTTGGGGTTGGCGACCACGATCACAGACATGCACGACTCCGGTGAAGCAGCGTTCAGGTTATGGTAGCGGCGCGCCGGCGCGCCTTGCTCCGGGCAAACCCAAGCGCCCAGCGCCCTTCGTATGCCCGAGATCGTCGTGCTCGTCGCCCATCCGCAGCAGGAGCATTCGCGCGTCAACCGTGCCCTGATGCAGGGCGCCGCGCGCGCCGCGCCGGGGCGCGTCGAGGTGCGCGACCTGTATGCGCTGTATCCCGACTACCTGATCGATGTCGGCGCGGAGCAGGCACAGCTGGCCGCCGCGCGGCTGGTGGTGTGGCAGCACCCGGTGCACTGGTACGGCATGCCGCCGCTGATGAAGCTGTGGCTGGACGAGGTCTTCAGCTTCGGCTGGGCCTATGGCCCGCGCGGCAGCGCGCTGAGCGGCAAGGACCTGTGGCTGGTGGCCTCCACCGGCGGGGCCAGCGAGTCCTACCGGCCGGACGGCTACAACCGCTATTTCTTCGACGCCTTCCTGCCGCCCTACGAACAGACCGCGGCGCTGGCCGGCATGCGCTTCCTGCCGCCGCTGCTGGTGCACGGCGCGCACCGCCTGGGCGACGGCGAGCTGGACGCGCAGGTGCAGACCTACGTGCAGCGCCTGGCCAGCTACCCCGACTGGCCGGAGATCGCCGAACTGGAGCCCTGCGCCCCCTGCCCCGTGCCCGGCGACGCCCGCCCCGCCGCCGCAAGCTGAGCATGGAACACGACACGACTTGGCTGCAGACCGGCCTGGTGTACCTGGCCGCGGCGGTGGTGGCGGTGCCGCTGTCGCGGCTGCTGGGACTGGGCTCGATCATCGGCTACCTGGCGGCGGGCGTGGCCATCGGCCCGTGGGGGCTGCGGCTGGTGACCAACGCCGCCACCATCCTGCACGTCGCCGAGTTCGGCGTCGTGCTGATGATGTTCCTGGTCGGCCTGGAACTCGAGCCGCGGCGGCTGTGGGCCATGCGCCGGCCGATCTTCGGCTGGGGCAGCGTGCAGCTCTTCGGCTCGGCGGCGCTGATGACCGGCATCGCCGTGGCCTGCGGCGTGGACTGGCGCATCGCGCTGGTGGCCTCGCTGGGGCTGGCCGATTCCTCCACCGCCACCGGGCTGGGCGTGGCGGCCGAGCGCAACCTGCTGCCCACCCGCTCGGGCCAGCGCATGCTCGGCGTGCTGCTGCTGCAGGACGTGGCGGCGATCCCCATCCTGGCGATGATCCCGCTGCTGGCGCTCGGCGTCACACACGCCGGCGGCGGCGGCTGGCTCACCGCGGCCAAGGCGCTGGGCGTGGTCGCGGCCATCGTCTTCGGCGGGCGGCTGCTGCTGCGTCCGGCGCTGCGCTGGATCGCGCGCAGCGATTCGCCGGAGATCTTCACCGCGGCGTCGCTGCTGCTGGTGGTGGCCACCGCGGCGCTGATGCATTCGGTGGGGCTGTCGATGGCGCTGGGCGCCTTCCTGGCCGGCGTGCTGCTGGCCGAGAGCGAATACCGGCGCGAGCTGGAGACCGACATCGAGCCCTTCAAGGGCCTGCTGCTCGGGCTGTTCTTCATCGCCGTGGGCATGACCATCGACTTTGCGGTGATCGCGGCGCAGCCGCTGCTCGTCGCCGCCATCGTCGTCGGCCTGCTGCTGGTCAAGGCACTGGTGCTGTGGGGCATCGCCCGCGCCACCGGCATCGCCGCCGGCGACCGCCCGCTGTTCATCGTGCTGCTGGCGCAGGGCGGCGAGATGGGCTTCGTGATCTTCCAGACCGCGTCCGGCGCGGGCGTGTTCAACGCAGCCACCGGTTCGCTGCTGACGGCCGCGGTGACCCTGTCGATGCTGGTGGCGCCGCTACTGCTGGTGGCCGCCGACCGCCTGGCCGCGCGCCACGCCGCGGCGCCGCAGCGCCAGGCGGACGAGATCAGCGAGGAACAGCACGCCCCGGTGATCATCGCCGGCTTCGGCCGCTACGGCCAGATCATCGGCCGCCTGCTGTCGGCCAACGGGCTGGACGCCACCGTGCTGGACTACGACGTCGAGCAGATCGAGACAGTGCGCCGCTTCGGCTGGAAGGCGTTCTATGGCGACGCCACGCGGCTGGACCTGCTGCGCACCGCCGGGGCCGGCCGCGCCCGCGTGTTCGTGCTGGCCATCGACGACGTCGAGCAGAGCGTCGAAGTCGCCAAGCTGGTGCGCGAGCACTTCCCCGGCTTGAGCATCGTCGCGCGGGCACGCAACGTCGGCCACTATTACCGGCTGCACGCGCTGGGCGTGAAGCTCATCGAACGCGAGACGCTGGACTCGGCGCTGATGAGCGGGCGCAGCGTGCTCGAGCTGATGGGCTGGGAGCGCCATGCGGCGCGCACGCAGGCGCTGCGCTTCCGCCGCCACAGCATCGAGCTGATGCAGCGCATGGCGCCGCATTCCGGCGACGAGAAGCGTCTGATCGCGCTGGCCAAGGAGGGCCGCCAGCAGCTCGAGGCGCAGTGGGCGCAGGAGCGGGTGCAACGGCACGCACAGGGCGACTGGCAGCCGCCGGCCTGATTGGGGGGCCACTGCAGCGCACCCCTGGGCCGGCGGTCACGACGCGTGGAAGCAGGCCGCGCGAGAGGTCGCTAAGGTCGCAGACCGGCCATCGCCAGACTCACCACGTGGCGCTTGTAGGCTTCGGCCACCTTGGGTTGGCTGAGATCGCGCCCGAAGATCGAGGTCAGTGTCAGGCGGTTGGAGAAGAAGAAGTACGACATCCCGGCCACCGAGATGTAGAGCTCGACGGGGTCCACGTTGCTGCGAAACACCTTGGCCCGTACGCCGCGTTTTAAGGTGGCCGCGATGAGTTCGATGAGCGGCGAATTGGTCGCGCGAATGGCGGGCGAGGAGCGCACATGCATCGCACCACGCGCGTTCTCGTGATTCAGCAGCCCGATGAAGTCGGGATGCTGGGCCAGGTAGTCGAACGAGAATCCGACCAGCTTGGCCATCGCCTCCTCGGGCGCTGCCTCGTCGAGTCTCAGGCCGCGCTCGAGATCGCGAATCTCGGCGTACACCGACTCCAGCGCCGAACGGTACAGGCCGTCCTTGCTGCCGAAGTAGTAGTACAGAAGTTGCTTGTTGACGCCCGCACGCTCGGCGATCATCGCGACACGCGCTCCGCCCAGGCCCTTTGCCGCAAACTCCGAGCGCGCTGCGGCCAGGAGTGCTTCGCGCGCGCCGCCGGCAGCGGTCGCGCTCGCCGCGGAGGGGCTGCGGCGCAGCGTCTTGACCGCCAGGGACACCGCCATTCAGGCGACCTCGGTCGCCGCGCCGACAATGTCGCGCTCGCTGGCACCGGCCGGCAGTTCCGCGACGACTGCCGCGCCACGCACCACCAGCAGGCGGTGGCACAGCATCAAGAGCTCCTTCAGATCCGAGCAGACGAGAACCATCGTCACACCTTCGCGCGACAGGGTGTCGATCAGCGCATAGATCTCTTCGCGGGCCCCAACATCGACGCCGCGCGTGGGTTCGTCGCAAATCAGCAATATCGGTTTGGCCAGCAAGGCGCGCCCGAACAGCAGCTTCTGCTGATTGCCTCCGCTCAGCTCCGACGCCGGCACACGCAACGAAGCAGCCACCAGTCTCAGTCGCTGCAGGATGGGCACCACCGCCGAACGCTCCGCGGCGCGGTCGACCACACCCAGCCTCGACAACGACGGCAACGCGGCTGCACTGGTGTTCTTCAGCACCGACAAGTTGGCGAACAACCCGTCGCGCTTTCGGTCCTCGGTCAGATAGATCACACCGTGGCGAATGCCGGCAGCGGCCGAATCGATGCTGAACTGCTTCTGCCCGACGCGGTAGTCGGCCTTCATGCCCGCTTCACGGCCAGCCAGCCGGCGCGCGAGGCGGGTGCGCCCGGCGCCGACCAATCCGGCCAGCCCCACGATCTCCCCGGACTTCATCGTCAGTTCCGTGGCGCCCCGTGCACCGTGGACGCGAATCTGCAGCTGAGGCCGCTGCGGGTCTGCAAGCACGGGGACACGACCGCGCTCGTCAACCGTATGGCCTACCATGTGTCGCACCAACGCATCGCGATCCAGGCTTGCCATCGGGCCGCTGAATACCCGCTCGCCATTGCGCAGCACCGTCACCTCGTCGGCGATCTCGAACACCTCGTCCAGACGATGCGAGACGAACAGGATCAGCAGCCCACGACGCTTCAATTCGGCAACGATGTCGAACAGCCGCCTGCGTTCCGACGGTGAAAGTACCGCCGTGGGTTCGTCGAGGGACAGGATCCGCGCCGAACTCGACAAGGCGCGAGCGATCTCCACCAGTTGACGCGTCGCCAGGTTCAGATCCGCACAGCGGCGCTTGGGGTCGAGCGGCAGGTGGAACTCCTCCAACAGCGTTGCGCTGCGCGCCAGCATCGCGCGCCGATCCAGCAGGCCGCTGCGCGTGCGCGGCTCACGCCCCAGCCAGATGTTCTCGGCGACGCTCAGTTCGGGCAAAACCGTCAGTTCCTGATAGACGGTATTGATGCCTGCTTCACGCGCCTGCAGCGGCGAGTTGAACTGCATGGCGCGGCCGTCGATGCGGATCTCGCCGCTGCTCGGTGGATACACGCCGGCCAGCAGGTTCATCAGCGTGGACTTGCCTGCGCCATTGGCGCCGGTCAGCGCGTGCACCTGGCCACGGGCGGCCGTCAGGTCGACACCGGCAAGCGCACGCACCGCACCGAAGCGCCGGCCCAGATCACGCAACTCGAGCAAGGGCGCATCGAGCATATGCCGCTGACGACCGGGGTTACTTCGGCTTGAATTGCGCAGGCAGGTTGCTGGCCCACCAATCATCGGGCTTGTCCATCTCGGCGAACTTGGCAGCGTCCTTGGGAGCGATGTACTCGGAGGGAATGATGAGGCCCCGCGGCACCGGCTCGCCGTGCAGAATCTTCAGCCCCAGCTTGGTGGCCTCCTGCCCGGCGCGGGTCGGAAAGGTCACCGCGCCCCCTTGCTGATGCTTGACCACCCACTTCAGCCAGCCGTTGTACTCGTCTCCGGGTGACATCACCACGCCCTTCAGGCGGCCGGCCTCCTCGAAGGCTTCTGCAACACCGATCGACATCTGGCCAGCCGGCGAGAACACCCCGTCGATCCGCGGATAGCGCTGCAGCAGGTTCTCGGTGATCTGCTTGGCCTTGGCACGGTTCCAGTCGCCATGCTCGGCCGACAGCAGTTCGATGTTCGGGTGGTCCTTGAGCACGAACTTCAGCGCCGCCAGCTGGTCCACCGCAGCCGTGGTGCCGGCGATGGGCAGCATGGCGAAGATCTTGCCCTTACCGCCCATGTCCTTGACCAGGTGGCGTGCCACCATCTCGCCCAACGTCCATTGGTCGATGAAGGCATTCGACACCGTGCCCTCGGCGCTGCTGAAGCCGCCGCCGGCATTGACCGTGGGAATCCCCTTGGCCACCGCCTTGGCCAGCGCCGGTTGAATCGCCTTGTCATCGACCGGCCAGTAGATGATCAGGCTGACATTCTTGGCGATCAGGTCTTCGATGTCGCTGACCTGCTTGGCGGGGTTGAAAGCCGCATCGGTGACGATCACGTCCTTCACGTCCTTGTGCAGCGACGCTTCGTAGCGGATGTGCTGCAGGCAGAACACAACCCACGAGTTGCTCATATAGCCGGCGGCGACGCCGATCGTGTACGGCCCCGGCTTCTTGAACTTCGTCGTGTTCACCATTTCGGCCATCTGTTTTGTCTGAGCGGCCCGATCGGTCTGCGCACGCAGCATGGTTGGCATCAACAACGCCACCACGGATGAAGCGGCAACGGCCAAGACGGCGACCTTCGAAATCCATCTTCTGAACATCATGATCTCCTCCTCCTTGAGCTACGAAACGTTCGAGCGATCTTGTCCGAGCCGCGCATAGGCTGCCGAGGCCAGGATGATGATGGCCCCCTTCAGCACCAGTTGCAGGTTGTAGTCCAATCCCAGCAAGTTCACGAGGTTGAAGGCGATGAACAGCACCAGCACGCCGACCACCGTTCCGAACACCGTACCTCGCCCCCCGCTGAACACCGTGCCGCCGAGCACGATGGCCGCCAGGGCGTCGAATTCGAATCCACGCCCGGTGAAGGTGCTCGATACACCGGAGCGTGCCAGGACGGCAAGGCCGCCCAGGCCCGCAAAGAGCCCGGATATGACGTAGCAGGCCAAGGTCACGGCGGCGATGGGGACGCCTGCCTGCAAGGCCGCTTCGCGATTGCTGCCGATCAGGTAGATCTGCCGGCCCAGGCGCGTCCTGCGCGCGACCCACTCGAGAACGGCAGCCAGCAGCACGAAGCACAGCCCCAGCACCGGCAACACATCGCCGAGGCGTTGGTTGAAGAAGGCACGAAACCCCGGCGACACGACGCCCCGCGCGGTACCGCCGGACAGCATTTGCGTCAAGCCGTAGATGGCGATCGCCGTGCCCAGGGTCAGGATGAACGAGGAGTTGCGGTTGAAGACAACCAGGACGCCGTTGACCGCCCCCATGGCGGCGCACAGCAACAGCGTCATGCCGATGGCCAAAGGCATGCGCTCGGCCTCGCCGCGCATCAGCACGGCACAGCACACGGCGGCAAAGGAGATGATGGCGCCGATCGACAGATCCACGCATCCCAGAATCATCACCAGGGTGGTGCCGACGGCGGCGATGCCAACCGGGGCGGCCTGCCGCAGCGTCTGGCCCAGGTAGGCCGGATCGGCGAACGCGTCCGACAAGGACAGCGCAAGCAGGTACAGCAGCAGCAGCACCCACAGGATCGCCGTGCGCGACAGCCATTGGCGCAGCACATGCCCGACCATGGGCCGCGCGGGTTGGGCCACCGCCTCGGCGCCGTGCGTCACCCCGCGGCCCCGCTTTGCCAACGCGTGCTGCTGCGGCCCCGCGTCAAGACGATCGCACCGACGACGATCAGCCCCTTGGCGAAGGTCTGCACGAAGGCAGACACTTCGAGCAGGTTCAGAACGTTGGAGATCGTGCCAAGCAGCAGCGCCGCGGCAACGGTGCCCCAGATGCTGCCCCGGCCACCCGCCAGCGATGCCCCCCCAAGCACTGCGGCGACGATGGCATCGAGTTCGAAGCCCTGCCCTGCGTTTGGATAGCCCGTACCCAGACGACCAGCGATCAACAACCCGCCCAGCACGGCAGCAAGGCTGCACAAGAAGAAGGCGATGGTGCGGACACGGGCCACATCGACGCCCGCGCGCCGCGCGGCATGCGCGTCGTTGCCGCTGGCGACCAAGCGCAGGCCGAAACGGGTCCGGCGCAGCACCACATGCGCCACCGCGGCCGCCGCCAGCAACAGCAATGCAGCCGCGGGCACCCCCATCACTCGGCCATCGGCGAGCCACGCCAAGGCCTCGGGCGCCCGCCCGACGCTGCGATCGGTGTAGGCGAAGATCAGCCCCTGCAGCACGCTCAGCGTGCCGAAGGTCAGGATCAGCGATTCGATGCGCAGGTGCTTCAGCAGCCAGCCGTGCGCCACGCCGATTGCCGCGCCCATGGCCAGGACCAATGCGAGCAAGGGCAGCAGCCCGAGTCCATGGTTGGCGTGGAGCGCGCACAGCAGCACCACGGTCAGGCCCAGCACCTGACCCACCGACAAGTCGATCAGGCCGCCGATGATGACGAAGGTCTGCCCGATGGCCACCAGACCCAGTGCTGCGGATTGCGTCAATACGTTGGCCACGTTGTTGGACGTCGCGAAACCCGGCACGAACACCCAAGCCAGCAACAGCACCCCACCAAGCAGCCAGAGGATGGGCGGGCGACCGTCCGCGGGGCCGGCTGCCGCAAGGAGGCGCATCAGCCGAGCTGGCGCAGCACCGTTTTGCTGTCTTCTACCCAGCCGAACTTGCTGGCGAAGTTCTTCAAGGTCGCGGCATGCAAATCCGGCGCAAACGATGAAACGGCATCGCTGACCAGTGTGGTGCGGTAGCCATGGTGAAAAGCCTGCCGCGCCGTCTCTTCGACACAAATCTGCGTGACCGTGCCGGTGATGATCAGCGACTCCACACCCAGCGAGCGCAACACGGGTTCCAGTGTGGTGGCGTGGAATGCACCGTAGTTGAATTTCTCGATCTGGTGTTCGCCAGCCAATGGTGCAAGCTCATCCACCACGTCGGTGCATTCCAGCTCTTTGCCGACGTCGGGATAGAACCGCCGGTGACCTTTCCAGCAGCACTTTGTGGGCGGCAAAGCCTGGGGTGACCATTCCCACAGAAGCACCGGTGCCGGGAAGGTGATGAACTTGGTAAACACGACCGGCAGCTTGCGGGCACGGAAGTAGTCCACCAGCGCGCGGTTCGCCGGCAGCGTCGCCCGCGCATCGGCCACTTCCAGTGCGGCGCCGACCCGCACGAAATCATTCTGCATGTCGACGACCAACAGTGCCGGCTTGCGAACACGATCCGGAATTTCGATCATCTTGAGCTCCCAGCAGACCGTCGACATTCAACCAGATGGTTGATTGCTTGGCAAGCAACGGGTGCCGAGGATCGTCCAGCGCATCGCTGCGGCGCTGCAGGCCGGGAGGATGCCGCGGTCGACCCGCCGATGGCCGCTGACCGCAGGCGGCCCACCGCAGCCAGGACGAGTCGTGCATGATCGGCGTCGCGCATTGACCATGAGCCTGCGCCATGCCCACCGAGCGATGCGCTCGATGCTGAGCGCCCACCGCTCCGAGACCGCCATCCGCTTATTGCGTGCCGCCGCGCAGATGCACATCCGCACCATGGCGATCTCGCAGGACCGACCTCCGGCGCGGGGGCGGGTTCGACCGTAGCCGCAGCGGCGCCTGCGGGGCCTATGCTGGCCGGCCGCCGCCACCGGCGGACCGAACCACCCGCCAGGAGACCCCGTCGATGCCACATCCCGGCCGCCCCACCCGCCGCCAGTTCGTTGCCGGCGCCACCGCCCTCGCCAGCGGGCTGATCGCGCCCGGGTCGCACGCACAGGGTGCCAAGTACCCGTCCAAGCAGATCCGCATCGTCGTGCCCTTCGCGCCCGGCGGGCTGACCGACGCCTATGCGCGGCTCTACGGCGAGCAGCTGACGCAGCAGCTGGGTGCGACGGTGCTGGTGGAGAACAAGACCGGCGCCGGCGCGGTGATCGGCATCGACGCCGTGGCCAAGGCGCCGGCGGACGGCTACACGCTGCTCGTCACCACCACCGGCACGGTGATGCAGAACCGCGTGCTGTACACCAAGCTGCCCTACAACCTGGACAAGGACCTGGTGCCCATCACGGTGTTCCCGTCGGGCCCGCTGGTGGTGGCGGTGGCCCCCAACGTGCCGGCACGCAACGTCAAGGAATTCCTCGCCTGGGCCAAGGGCCGCGAGGCGTCGATGGGCTCGTACGCGCCGGGCTCGTACCCGCAGATGCTGGCCGACCTGTTCAACCGCCACTACGGCAGCAAGCTGCAGACCGTCAACTACCGCGGCGAAACGCCGATGTGGGTGGACGTGGCCAGCGGCCAGGTGCAGATCGCCGTGGGCAGCGTGCAGGCCTTCAACACCGTGTCCACGCGCGGCCTCAAGCCGCTGGGCGTCACCGGCACCTACCGCACGCCCAAGATGCCCGAGCTGCAGACCTTGATCGAGCAGGGCATCAACGATCCGCTGGTGGCGCTGGAAGGCGGCCTGGCGCTGATGGCCCCGTCCGGCACGCCCGAGGCCATCCTGAAGACGCTGTCCTCCGTCGTGGTCAAAGGCGCGGAAACCGAGCAGTCGGCCAAGCTGCGCGAGAACTTCGGCATCCCCAACAAGCCCAAGGGCCTGGCCGAGACCCGTGCCGACTGGGACAAGCAGGCGCCGGCCTGGATCAAGGCGGCGGTGGACCTGGGCGTCAAGCTGGACTGAGCGCGGCGGGTCGCGGGCGGCCGTCGCTAGACTGGCCGCATGCCGGACTGCCGAAGCTCCCCTGACCTGCCCGCACTGCGCCGCCGCCATTGGCTGCTGGGCGCGCTGGGGGCGTGCGCCCTGCCCTGCACCGCGGCGCCCGCCAAGGCCGCCGCCACCGCGGCGTTGCCGCGCGCCGCGCAGGTGCCGGGCGGCATCGCGCGGCTGCCCTTGGGCGCGGCCGCCACCCGGCCCCTGGCACAGGCCGGCGAGGTGCCGCTGCTCGTCGTCGGCAACCCGTCGGCATGGCAGGCGCTGGTCGGCATTGCGCTGTCCACGCCACCCGGCGACGCACACATCACGGTGCGGACCACCGAAGGCGGCGCCGCACGCGAGCTGCACTATGCCGTCGCGCCCAAGGCTTACCGCGTGCAGAAGCTCGAGGTGCCGCCCACCACGGTGGACCTGTCCGCCGAGGACGAGGCACGCTACCAGCGCGAACGCACGCACATCGACGCGCTGACGGCGCTGTACAGCGAACCGCTGCCGCCCACGCTGGGCATGCGCGTGCCGACGCCGGGCCGCCGCTCGGCGTCCTTCGGCCTGCGGCGCGTGTTCAACGGCCAGTCGCGCAATCCGCACAGCGGCATGGACATCGCCGCCGGCACCGGCACGCCGGTGGCGGCACCGCTGCCGGGCCAGGTGATCGACACCGGCGACTACTTCTTCAACGGCCGCACGGTGTGGCTCGACCACGGCGGCGGGCTGCTGACGATGTACTGCCACCTGAGCCGCATCGACGTGCAGCCCGGCGACCGGCTGGCCACGGGCCAGCGCCTCGGCCTGGTCGGCGCCACCGGCCGCGTCACCGGGCCGCACCTGCACTGGTCGGTGATGCTCAACCGCGTGATGGTCGACCCGGCGCTGTTCCTCCCCGCCTGACGCACGGCCGGCTACTGCAGCAGGTCGCCGGTCACTTCGTCTTCGGACAGCAGCGCGATCTTCGTCGGCTGCACGCGCCAGATGTCGCGGCAGTAGTCGCGGATGCTGCGGTCTGAACTGAACTTGCCCATGCGCGCCACGTTCAGGATCGACATGCGCGTCCAGCGTTCGCGGTCGGCATAGGCGGCGCTGACCTGGTCCTGCGCCTGCAGGTAGGAGGCGAAGTCGCCCATCAGCCGGTAGTTGTCGCGGCCCAGCAGCGAATCGACGATGGGGCGGAACAGCTCGCGGTCGCCGCGCGAGAAGTGGTCGTCGGCGATCAGGTCGATGACCGCGCGCAGCTGCACGTTGCCCTGGTACAGCGCCCTCGGGTCGTAGCCGCTGCCCGGCAGCCAGCTGGCCTGCACCTGCTCGGCGGTCATGCCGAAGAGGAAGAAGTTCTCGGCGCCCACCTCCTCGCGGATCTCGACGTTGGCGCCGTCCAGGGTGCCGATGGTCAGCGCGCCGTTCGGAACACCACCTTCAGCCGGTCGTGCAAGGTGGGCTGCAGCAGTGGAAGCCTCGAATCCGCCCGCTTTTGTCACGATCGCGTCACGAGGGCCCGCCTACACTGCCTTCCGTTCGAGCGCAGAACCGGCCGCACGATTGGGCGGAGGGAGCAATCCCAGGGGAACCCGTCACCCAGCGCTGCAGTACCGTCATCGGTGCCTTCGCAGGCCCGATGTCCGGCAAGGAGCCCGCCACCAGCCCTGGTCGCGGGCTTTTCTTGTGCTGCCTCAGCGCAGCCCGTCCCAGAGCAGCTTGGCCCCGGTGAGGAACATGCCGGCATAGGCCAGCACGTAGAACCAGCGCGGCTGGATGCGCCGCGTCAGCCACACCCCCAGCCACACGCCCACCGGCGCCAGCGGCAAGAGCAGCAGCGAGTTCACCATGTTGGTGCGGTTGATCAGCCCCAAGCCGGCATAGGGCAGCCATTTCGCCAGGTTCACCGCGGCGAAGAACACCGCGCTGGTGGCCGCGAAGGTGATCGGCTTCATGCGCAGCGGCAGCAGGTAGACGTTGAGCGGCGGGCTGCCGGCATGCACCACGAAGCTGGTGAAACCCGAGGTGGTGGCCAGCCCCAAGGCCGCCCAGCGCGGCAGCCGCGGCGCGTCCGCGCGCGGCGGGAACAGCAGCCGCTGCGCCAGGAAGAGCAAGGTCAGCGCCCCCACCAGCCCGGCCACCGTGCGCGTGGACAGCACGCCGAAGAGCACCGTGCCCAGGCCCACGCCCAGCAATCCGGCGGGCAGCAGCTGGCGCAGCAGCGCCGCATCGCGCTCGCGCCACAGCTGCTGCAGCCCGGCGAGATCCATCAGCAGCAGCACCGGCAGCATGATTGCCGCCGCCTGCGGCACCGGCACCACCAGCGACAGCAGCGGCGTGCCCAGCGCGCCGAAGCCGCTGAGGAAGCCGCTCTTGCCCAGGCCCATCAGCAGCACGGCCGGCACCGCCAACACGTAGAACCAGGGGTCGTGGATCAGCGGCCACGACGCCAGCCAGTCATGCAAGTCGGCAGGCCTCGTCGAAGCTCAGGCGCGGGTTGCGCTGGAACACCTTGGACGGATCGCCCCGGCCCAGCGCGCAGATGAAGTTGGTCTTGACGGCCGTGCCGGCCCAGAACGCGGCGTCGATCTTGGCGGGGTCGAATCCGCTCATCGGCCCGCAGTCCAGGCCCAGCGCGCGCGCCGCCATGATCAGGTAGCCGCCCTGCAGGCTGGAGTTGCGCATGGCCGACTCGGCGCGCTTGGCCGCGTCGTCGACGAACCACGCGCGCGCGTCGGTATGCGGGAACAGCTTGGGCAGCTGCTCATGGAAATCCAGGTCCATGCCGACGATCACCGTGACCGGCGCCTCGCGCACCTTGTTCACGTTGCCCGGGCTGACGCAGCCCAGCAGCTTGTCCTTGCCCTGCGCCGAGCGCACGAAGACCAGCCGCGCCGGCGTGGAGTTGGCGGCCGTGGGGCCCCACTTCATCAGGTCGTAGAGCTGGCGCAGGGTCGCGTCGGACACGGGCTCGGGCTGGTAGCCGTTCTGCGTGCGGGCGTCGGTGAAGAGCTGTTCGGTGCTGGTGATCATGCTGCGCCGGCCAGTCGGCCGCGGTGGAGGGGCGACAATTGTCGAATGTTCCAGCCCTCGCAGCACGACGTCCGGTCATTCTTCTGCGCCACCTGGCGCAAGCGGCGCGACGGCCTGCCGCTGACGCCGCTGGAGGCCCAGGCCGCGCCGTGGATCGACGAGCATCCCGAGTACCACGCCACCTTGGCCGACGAGGCGGCGGCGCTGGCCGCCAGCTTCACGGTGGAGGACGGCCGCGAGAACCCGTTCCTGCACCTGTCGATGCACCTGTCGATCGGCGAGCAGACCGGCATCGACCAGCCCACCGGCATACGCCAGGCGGTGCAGCTGCTGGCCGCGAAGCGCGGCTCGCTGCACCTGGCACATCACGAGGTCATGGAATGCCTGGGCCGCATGATCTGGGAATCGCAGCGCAGCGGGCTGCCGCCCGATGGCCCCGCCTACATCGACTGCGTCAGGCAGCGCGCCACGCGCTGACTCAGAACTTCCACTCGTAGTTGACGATGAGGCGGTAGTCCTGGATGTGGCCGTCGCTGCGCATGTCCACGTAGGCACCGCGCGCGCGGACCCAGAACGGCCGGGCCCATTCGGGCCACTGCTTGTCGCTGAAGCGGTAGTCCACCGTCAGGTCGTATTCGGTCCAGTTGGGCTGGGCGGCGCGCGTCGACGGGTTGATGGCGTCGTAGCCGTAGACGAGGTTGGCATTGAGCAGCAGCCCCGGCACGCCCTGCGTCGCGAAGTCGTAGGTGCCGCCGAGCAGCCAGGCCTTCATGTTCGCCAGGTTGAAGCTCTTGACGATCATGAAGGTGTAGCCGGCCCAGCCCGAATACGGCGTCTGGTAGTCGGCGCCGCTGCCCGTCTGCTGGTAGGCCAGGGTAGCCGTGGCGCCGCCGCGGCTCAAGTCGGCCTTCAGCCCGCCGGACCAGGTGGAGAAGGACGAGCCGGTGAGCAGCTGATCGCCGACCCCGCTCTGGTACATGGCCTGCGCGCCCAGCTGCAGCCGATACTGCGGCGACAGCGCGGTGCGCCAGGCCACGTCGGCGTAGTTGGAATTCAGCACGTTGGGCACGTAGTAGCTGGACAGCTGCCAGTCCAGGTCGGCCGTCGGCTTGCCGGCCACGCCGGCCAGCCACAGCGGCTCGCTCTGCGAACTCTGGATACCGGCCGCGCTGACGAAGTTGACGAAGTGCTCGCTGGTCTTCAGCTTGGTCGCGTTGAGGTAGGCCAGCACATAGTCAATGCCGCCGATCTTGCCGGCCAGGTTGCCGCCGGAATAGGTGAGCGGCGTCATGCGGTTGTCGCTGGCGTTGATCTCCGGCTGGTCGATGAGGAAACGCCCGCCGGTCAGCACCTGGTCGGCCAGCTTCAGCGACACGTAGCTCTGGCCGATCACCGAATACGGCTCCTGCCCCGGCGCCAGCAGGCCGGAGCCGTCCTTGTCCAGCGGCCCCCACAGGCGCTGCGAGGTGTAGCCGACGACGCCGACGCGCAGCAAGTCGCCGATCCAGCCGCTGCGGTAGCCCAGCCAGCCGCCCAGCGCCCAGGCGGCATTGGTCACGTCGCCCGGGTTGAGCCGGTCGAAGTAATAGGTGCGGGCATGCAGCGTGACCTCGCTGTCGCGGCCCAGCGCGTCGGCCAGGCCCTGGGCCTGCAGGCCGCCGGCCGCCATCAGCAGGCACAGACCGGCCGCGGCGCAGGCCGGCCGGCGCATCGGGGAGAGGTCGTGGCTCATGCGGGAATGGTAGCCGGCAAGCCTCTCCTAAACTCGCGCCGGATTCGATCCCGGAAAAGCCGTTTTGCGCATGCCCGCCCCTCCAACTCGACGCAGGCCGGCGCTGGCCGCGCTGGCGCTGGCGGCGGGTAGCGCGCACGCGGGCCATGCGCTGCAGTACGAGTTCTGGCCCGAGGTCGATGCCTACGTGGGCCTGAGCGAACGCAGCCGGCTGCTGTTCACCGCCGCCGGCACGCGGGCGATGGAGGCCTCGGCCGTGCAGCACGGCGTGGCGCTGCAGGACGCACAGTTCAGCGCCAACGTCGACTACACGCTCGCGCCGATCCTGCGCCGCGACGTGCCGGTGGCCGAATGGTCGAAGAACCGCCTGCTGTGGGCGCGGCTGGGCTTCGAGTACGGCACCTCGGCCCGTTCCGGCGCGGACGCCTACCGCGCCTATACCGGCATCGTCGAGCTGAACACGCGCGTCCCGCTGCAGGGCACGGCCTGGCTGACCAACCGGCTGCGCATGGACCTGCGCGACATCAACGGCCAGAGTTCACAGCGTTATCGGGTGCGCCTGGGCGCCGAGTGGGACGAGCACTGGGCCGGGCATCCGGTCTCGCCGTACACCAGCGTCGAGCTGCTCTACGACACGCGCTACGACCAGTGGAGCCGCGTGGCGCTGAAGGCCGGCGTGGAAACGCCGAGCGGCGGCGACTGGCGCCTCGAGCCCTACGTCGTGCTGCAGCTGAACCGGCCGCAGGACGAGCTGAGCCGCGTGCTCGCGCTGGGCCTGACCTTCAAGGTCTACTTCGACTGAGGGCCGCGCCGCTCAGGCGGGCGCGTAGCCCTCTTCGGCCAGCGCGCGCGCAAACTCCTCGGCGGCGTGCGTGGACTCGATGCGCACCTGGTGCGTGGGCAGGTCGATCTGCAGGCCGGCCTGCGCATCCACCTGCTGCACCACCGCGGTGACGGTCTTGACGCAGTGGCCGCAGGTCATCGTGGGCAGGGTCAGCTGGATCATGGCGGGTTCCTTCGGCCGCCATTGTCCCGCATCAGCCCGCTTGCTTGCACGCCGGTCTACAGTGGTGGCATGACGCAGAACCTGAGCCTGACGCTGCCCATCGAGGGCATGACCTGTGCCTCCTGCAGCGCGCGCGTGGAGCGGGCGCTGCAGCGCGTGCCGGGCGTGCAGCAGGTCAGCGTCAACCTGGCCAGCGAAAGCGCCGCCGTCGAGCTGGCCGCGCCGGTGGGCGCCGAGGCCCTGGCCCAGGCCGTCGAGAAGGCCGGCTATGCGGTGCCGCGCGAGCAGGTCGAGCTGCGCATCGACGGCATGACCTGCGCCACCTGCGTGGCGCGCGTCGAGAAGGCGCTGCGCTCGGTACCCGGCGTGCTCGAGGCCGGCGTCAACCTGGCGACCTCCACGGCCCAGGTCACGCGCCTGGCCGGCGCGGCCCCCACCCCGGCGCTGCTGCAGGCGGTACAGCGCGCCGGCTACGAGGCCATCGCCAGCGACGCCGACACGCCCACGCCGCCGCGCCCGCGCCACGACCCGGGCTGGAAGGTGGCGCTGGCCTTCGCGCTGTCGGCGCCGCTGCTGCTGCCGATGCTGCTGCAGCCCTTCGGCATCCACTGGATGCTGCCGGCGCTGTGGCAATGCGTGCTGGCCGCGCCGGTGCAGTTCTGGCTGGGCGCGCGCTTCTACCGCGCGGGCTGGAAGGCGCTGCGTGCCGGCACCGGCAACATGGACCTGCTGGTCGCGCTGGGCACCAGCGCGGCCTTCGGCCTGAGCCTGGTGCTGTGGGCCCGCGGCGACCCGCATCTGTACTTCGAGAGCGCCGCCGTGGTCATCACGCTGGTGCTCTTCGGCAAGTGGCTGGAATCGCGCGCCAAGCGGCGCACGCTGGCCGCGCTGGACGCGCTGCGCGCGCTGTGGCCGCAGACCGCCACGCTGCTGCGCGACGGCCAGGAGGTGACGGTGCCGCTGGCCGAGCTGAAGCTCGGCGACCTGCTGCGCGTGCGCCCGGGCGAGCGCATCCCCACCGACGCCACCATCGTCGAAGGCGCCAGCCATGTCGACGAATCGATGCTCACCGGCGAGAGCCTGCCGGTGGCCCGCGAGGTAGGCGATGCGGTCAGCGGCGGCTCGATCAACGGCGAGGGCCTGCTGTGCCTGCGCGTGCGCGCGGTGGGTGCCGAGACGCAGCTGGCGCGCATCGTGCGGCTGGTCGAATCGGCGCAGGCGAAGAAGGCGCCGATCCAGGCGCTGGTCGACCGCGTCAGCGCGGTGTTCGTGCCGGTGGTGCTGGGCCTGGCGCTGCTCACGCTGCTGGGCTGGGGCTTCGGCCGGGGCGACTGGACGGCGGCCACGCTGCATGCGGTGGCGGTGCTGGTCATCGCCTGCCCGTGCGCGCTGGGGCTGGCCACGCCGGCGACCTTCATGGTCGGCACCGGCCTTGCCGCGCGGCGCGGCATCCTGGTGCGCGACGCGCAGGCGCTGGAGCAGCTGCGCGCCGTGCGGCTGGTGGCCTTCGACAAGACCGGCACGCTCACCGAAGGCAAGCCGCGCCTGCAGGCGGCCGAGGCCGCCGCCGGCGGCACGCACGACGAGCTGCTGCGCCAGGCGGCGGCGCTGCAGCAGGGCAGCGAACACCCGCTGGCGCGGGCCGTGCTGCTGGCCGCCGAGGGCTTGGCGCTGCCGCCGGCGCAGGACGTGCGCGCGGTGCCCGGCCGCGGCATCGAAGGCCGCGTGCAGGGCCGGCTGCTGCGCCTGGGCAGCACACGCTGGCGCGACGAGCTGGGCGCCGCGGCCGGGCCGCTGCAGGCCCAGGCCGATGCCTGGCAGGCGCAGGGCTGCAGCCTGGCCTGGCTGATGGCGGCACTGCCGGCCGGCGGCACCGAACTGCTGGGCCTGCTCGCCTTCGGCGACCGGCCCAAGCCGCAGGCCGCGGCGGCGATCGAGCGGCTGCATGCGCTGGGGCTGCGCACCGCGCTGATCAGCGGCGACAACCGCGGCGCGGCGCAGTCGGTGGCCCAGGCGCTGGGCATCGACATCGTGCATGCCGAGGTGCTGCCCGGCGACAAGGCGGCGGTGGTGGCCGCGCTGCGCGACGGCCTGAGGCCGGGCGAGCGCGTCGCCATGGTCGGCGACGGCGTCAACGACGCGCCGGCGCTGGCCGCCGCCGATGTGGGCCTGGCCATGAGCACCGGCACCGACGTGGCCATGCACAGCGCCGGCCTGACGCTGATGCGCGGCGACGTGGGGCTGGTGGCCGAAGCCTGGGAACTGTCGCAGGCCATCGCCGCCAAGCTGCGCCAGAACCTGTTCTGGGCCTTCGCCTACAACGTCGTCGGCATCCCGCTGGCGGCCTTCGGCGCGCTGAGCCCGATGCTGGCCGGCGGCGCGATGGCGCTGTCCAGCGTCAGCGTCGTCGGCAATGCGCTGCTGCTGGGGCGCTGGCGGCCGCGCGCGTAGGTGGCGGCGGCGTCCGCCGCGCGCTCAAGTAGGCGGCCAGCGCGCCGAAAACAGGCCACAGTCAACCGGCGAGGCACAAGCCGGTGTCCAAATTTCGCGCAGGAATCACCATGCAATGCTCGCAACTCGCCACCGTCAAGCACCGCCTTGCCGTCGGCAAGCCGCTGCCGTTCAACGTTCGTAACGCCGATCACACCTTGTTGCTCGCGCGCGGGCAGGTGGTGGGCAGCGTCGAGCAGATGGAGGCGCTGTTCACGCGCGGCGCGCTGGTCGACCTGGCGGAGCTGCGCGGGCCGCAGGAGCAGATCGCGACCGCGCCGCCCGAGCAACTGCCCGCGCTGTGGCAGCAGTGCATGAGCCGCCTCGGCGAGGCGCTGCAGGCCTGCGAGAAGGAAGGCTTCCGCCAGGCGCTGGACGAGATGAGCGCGCCGGTGCAGGCGCTGATCGCCCGCGACTCGGACCTGGCCATCTTCCAGGTGCTGCGCCAGGACGCCAACCGCCATACGCAGTACGGCGTCAACCATTCGATGCACACCGCCATCACCGCCTTCCTGGTGGCGCAGCGCCTGGGCTGGGACGACACCGCGGTGCAGAAGGTGTTCAAGGTGGCGCTGACCATGAACCTGTCGATGCTGGAGCTGCAGGGGCAGCTGGCCGAGCAGCGCACGCCGGTGACGGCGGAGCAGCGCGAGGCCATCCTGTCGCACCCGCAGCGCAGCGTGCAGATGCTCGAGCTGGCCGGCGTCACCGACCGCGACTGGCTGGACGGCGTGGCCGACCACCACGTGGCGCCCGACGGCAGCGGCTACCCGGCCGGCCGGCGCGAGGTCAACGACTTCGCGGCGCTGGTGCGCCGTGCCGACATCTACACCGCCAAGCTGAGCCCGCGCCTGTCGCGCGATGCGATGGCCGCCGACCGTGCCGGCCGCGCCATGTTCATGTACGACCCCGGCAACTCGATGACCGCGGCGCTGGTCAAGGAGTTCGGCGTCTACCCGCCCGGCTGCTTCGTCAAGCTGGTCTCGGGCGAGACGGCGGTGGTCGTCAAGCGCGGGCCGAGCGTGGTGACGCCGCTGGTGGCGGTGCTGACCACGCCCAGCGGCGCCGCGCTGATCGACCCGCTGCCGCGCGACACCAGCCGGCGCGAGAACGCGATCGCCAGCGTCATCGGCGAACACGCCGTGCCGGTGCGCCCGGCGCCCGAGAAGCTGATGACCCTGGCGCTGGCCTGAGGGGATGTCCCGCGCCTGACGACGGCCCGCGGGCGCGCCGCCTATAGTGCGGCATGCCCACCGCCTATGTCCCGCGTCGCGCCGCGCGCAGCGACTTCGTCGCGTTGCGCGGCCTGCGCCACCACCTGCTGTCCTGGGGCGACGCGTCGCTCGTCACGCCGCAACGCCCGCCGCTGCTGATGATGCACGGCTGGATGGACGTCGGCGCGTCCTACCAGTTCACCGTCGACGCGCTGGCCGAGCCGCGTTACGTCATCGCCGCCGACTGGCGCGGCTTCGGCCTCACCGACGCCAATCCGGGCGACTGCTACTGGTTCGCCGACTACCTGGGCGACCTGGACGCGCTCATCGACCATCTGTCGCCGGAGCAGCCGATCGACCTGGTCGGCCACAGCATGGGCGGCAACATCGTCATGACCTATGCCGGCGTGCGGCCCGAGCGCATCCGCCGGCTGGTCAATCTCGAAGGCTTCGGCATGCCGCAGACGCGGCCGGAAGACGCGCCGAAGCGGCTGCGCCAGTGGCTGGACGAGCTGAAGCAGCCGCAATTGCTGCGCGACTACGACAGCCTGCAGGCGGTGGCCGAGCGGCTGATGAAGACCAACCCGCGGCTGCCGGCCGACAAGGCGGCCTGGCTGGCGCCGCACTGGTCGCGCCAGGGCGTCGACGGCCGCTGGCAGATCCTGGGCGACCCCGCGCACAAGCGCGTCAACCCGGTGCTCACCCGCGCCGAGGACACGATGGCCACCTGGGGCCGCATCAGCGCGCCGCTGCTGTGGGTCGAAGGCGACGGCCGCGAATTCGACCGCTGGTACGGCGGCCGCTACACGCGCGCGCAGTTCGAGGAGCGGCTGGCCGCCGTGCCCTCGGTGCGCAAGCTGCAGGTCACGCCGGCCGGCCACATGCTGCACCACGACCAGCCGGAAGCGCTGGCGCGCGGGCTGGAGGATTTCTTCGGCAGCCGCTGACGCGCCGGCGCGCCCGTCCTCAGAGCTCGATGCTCAGCTTGCGCTCGGCGACCAGCTTGCGCCAGGTGGCCAGCTCGGTGGCGATGGCCTTGTCCGGGTCGACCTTGCCGGCCGCCACCGTCTGCCCCATCGATTCGACGCGCTGCACCACCGCCGGTGAAGCCAGCACCTCGACCAGCGCCTTCTGCAGCGTCTGCACGATGGCCGGCGGCATGCCGGCCGGGCCGGCCAGCGCAAACCAGCCCTGCGCCTCGTAGCCGGGCAGGCCGTCCTCGGCGATGGTCGGCACGTCCGGCAACTGCGGCATGCGCGCCGCCGACGCCACCCCCAGCGCCTTGAGCTGGCCGCTCTTGATGAAGGAGCCCGTCGCCGCATAGGTGAGGAAGGCGAACTGCACCTCGCCGGCGATCAGCGCGGTGATGGCCGGCGCACCGCCGCGGTAGGGCACGTGCAATGCGAAGGTATCGCTGCGCGCCTTGTACAGCTCGCCCGCCAGGTGGCTGACGCTGCCCGAGCCGCCGGAGCCGTAGTTCAGCTTGCCGGGCTGCTTGCGCATCAGCGCGATGAGTTCGCGCGAGCGCGACGCCGGCAGCGCCGGGTTGGCCACCAGCACCTGCGGCAGCTGCGTGACCATGGCGATGGGCGTGAAGCTCTTCACCGGGTCGTAGCCGACATGGCGCAGCGCGGGCGCGATGGCCAGCGGCGCGTTGTCCAGCAGCCCCAGCGTGTAGCCGTCGGGCGCCGCGCGGGCCACCTCGGCTGCGGCCAGGGTGCCGCCGGCGCCGGCCTTGTAGTCGACGACGATCGGCTGGCCCAGCAGCCGCGACAGCGGCTGCGCAAACTCCCGCGCCGTGACGTCGGCACCGCCGCCGGGCGCATAGCCCAGCACCAGGCGGATTGGCTTGCTGGGCCAGGCCTGCGCCAGCGCGCGCGGCCCGACACAGGCCAGCGCGGCGGCGGCCACCAGTGAGCGCCGTGTGGCGTCGAAGCGTGCGTGTGCCATGGGCTACTCCTTGCCGACCAGGCCGAATTCGTTGAGGTGGCCCGACGGCAGCGCCTCGACGCCGGGGTCGGCCGGCAGGTCCACGTTGAACCAGCGCTTCAGCACGCCGGCGATCAGCTCGTAGCAGGCACCGATGCGCACCACCTCCAGGGTGTCGAAGTTGATGAGCGTGCCGGCACGGCGGTAGAAGTGATAGCGGCGCAGGCCGTAGTCGATGGTGATATCGACGATCTCGCGCAGCTCGGGTTGGATGTCCTCGACACGGAACTTGGTGCCGGTGCCGGTGAGGTTGGCCGACGAGCCGAACAGCGGCACGACCTCCTCGCGGCTGAGCTTGCACACCGCCGCGTGCAGCGGCCCGGCGTTGAGCAGCGTGGCGATGGTGCCCACGGCCGTGCTCTTGCGCACGGTGTCGTCGCCCAGCTTGAGCAGCAGCGGATGGTCGGGCCGGAAGCTGCCGATCACGCCCAGCGGCAGGTCGTGGTCGACGACGATGGCCTCGACCATCTGCTGAGCGCGCGCGCTCAGGGTGTGCAGCTCGCGCTGGGTTTCCAGGTCGGCCGCCATGGCGTTGCGCTTGTGGCTGCCGCGCTTCTTGGTGTCGTAGATCTTCTTCAGCGGGTCCATCGACGTGCCGCACAGGGCGTAGCCGGTGTCGTTGGGCAGCAGCGCGATGCCGCCGGTCTTGACGATGTCGATGACGCGGCGCGCGTCACCTTCGATGTCGAGTCGTCCGGAAGTCGGGTTCATGGTGTCTCCGAGGTGGGTCAGGGTGGAAAAGGAAACTCAGGTCGGCCAGTGCCAGGGCCGTGCCGCGCGGTCGGCCGCCTCCCAGGCGTCGATGGCGGCCGCGTGCTTCAGCGTCAGTCCGATGTCGTCCAAGCCTTCGAGCAGCGACTCGCGGCGCAGCGCGTCGACGTCGAAGCGCCGCTGCGCGCCGTCGGGCGCGCACAGCACCTGCTGCCGCAGGTCGACGCTGAACGCGGCACCGGCGGCGGCCTGCTCGGCCAGCGCCTGCACCTGGTCGGCCGCCAGCCGGATGGGCAGTACGCCGTTCTGGAAGCAGTTGTTGAAAAAGATGTCGCCGAAGCTCGGCGCCACCACGCAGCGCACGCCGATCGCCTGCAGCGCCCACACCGCGCCTTCGCGCGACGAGCCGCAGCCGAAGTTGGCCTCGGCCAGCAGGATCGGCGCACCGCGGAACGCCGGGCGGTTGAGCACGAAGTCCGGGTCCTCGCCGCCATCGGCGCGGTAGCGCAGCGCCTCCAGCGCATAGGGGCCGAGCGCGTCCTTGGCCAGCGTGGTCAAGCGCTCGATGCGGATGATGAGGTCGGTGTCGACGTTGGCGCGCATCAGCGGCGCGGCCGGCCCGGTGACGATGGTGAAAGGCCGCATCACGCCACCTCCAGCCGGCGCACGTCGGCGATGCAGCCGGCCACGGCGGCGGCCACCGCCATCGCCGGGCTGGCGAGGTGCGTGCGCGCCCCCGGGCCCTGGCGGCCGACGAAGTTGCGGTTGGAGGTCGAGACCGAGCGCGCGCCCGGCGGCACGCGTTCGCCGTTGGCGGCGACGCACATGCTGCAGCCCGGCGCGCGCCATTCGAAGCCGGCATCGCGGAACACGCGGTCCAGGCCCTCGGCTTCGGCGTCGCGCCGCACCTGCTCCGATCCTGGCACGACCCAGGCGGTGACGCCCGCGGCCACCTTGTGCCCACGCGCCACGCGCGCGGCCTCGCGCAGATCCGACAGCCTTGAGTTGGCGCAGGAGCCGATGAACACCCAGTCCACCGGCGTGCCGGCGATCGGCCGGCCGGGCTCCAAGCCCATGTAGTCCAGCGCCGCCTGCCAGGCTTGCCGCGTGGCGGCGTCGGGCGCGGCCGCCGGGTCGGGCACGCGGCCGTCGATGGCCACGCCCAGGTCCGGACTGGTGCCCCAAGTGACCGTGGGCGCGATCTGCGCCGCGTCGAAGGCGATCTCGCGGTCGAAGGCGGCGTCGGCGTCGCTGCCGAGCGTGCGCCAGTCGGCCACCGCGCGCTCGAACAGCGCGCCCTGCGGGGCGAAGCGCCGGCCGGCGAGGTACTCGAAGGTGCGGTCGTCGGGCGCCACCATGCCGACCTTGGCGCCGAGTTCGACCGACAGGTTGCACAGCGTCAGCCGGCCTTCGACCGACAGCGCGCGCACCGCCGCGCCGGCGTATTCGATGGCATGGCCCACGCCCATCGCCGCGCCTTCGCGCGCCAGCAGGTGCAGCGCCAGGTCCTTGGCCGTCACGCCGGCGGGCAGCACGCCCTCGAAGCGCACACGCATGCGCCGCGGCTTGCGCTGGCGCAGCGTCTGCGTGGCCAGCACGTGCGTGCTTTCCGACGAGCCGATGCCGAAGGCCAGCGCACCCACGCCGCCGTTGGTGCAGGTGTGGCTGTCGCCGCAGACGACGGTGGTGCCCGGCAGCACGATGCCCAGTTCCGGCCCCATCACGTGCACGATGCCCTGCCCCGGCTCGCCGAGGTCGAAGAAGCGCACGCCGGCGTCGCGCGACCGGTCCTTCAGCGCCTGCCACAGCGGTGCGCCGCCGGCGTAGGTGCGACCGCTGCGGCCCGGCATCGACGACACTGCGTGGTCGGGCGTGGCGAAGGCCAGCTCCGGGCGCTTGATGCCCAGGCCGCGCCCGGCCACCTCGGCCAAGGCCGGCGGGCCCGACAGGTCGTGCAGCAGATGCCGGTCGATGTGCAGCAGCGCCCAGCCGTCGCCCAGGTCGCGCACGACGTGGCGGTCCCAGACCTTGTCGAACAGCGTCTTCACTCGAACCGCTCCCGGATGGCGTCCCATTCCTTGGCGCCGAAGCGGCGGAACACCTGGCGCACGTCCAGCCCGGGCGGTGGCGGCGCGATGCGGCGCGTGCGCACCAGATCGGCCAGTGCCGCGTCGGCCGCGACGATCGTCGGCACCAGCAGCGCGCCCGGCACGATGGCCAGGCGGTAACCCAGCGCCTGCACCTGCGACAGTTCCAGCAGCGGCGTCTTGCCGCCCTGCACCAAGTTCAGCAGGCAGGGGCCGCGCACGCGGCGCGGGATGGCCGCGACCTCGTCCAGGCTGGCCGGCGACTCGACGAAGGCCATGTCGGCGCCGGCCTCCAGCGCGGCGTTGGCTCGATCGATGGCCTCATCGAGGCCATCGACCGCACGCGCGTCGGTGCGTGCGATGACCACGAAATCGGGGTCGCGGCGGGCCGCCACGGCGGCACGGATCTTCGACACGAATTCGTCGCGGCTCACCAGCACCTTGCCCTCCAGGTGCCCGCAGCGCTTGGGCGAGACCTGGTCCTCGAGGTGGATCGCGGCCACCCCGCGCATCTCGAACTCGCGCACGGTGCGGGTGACGTTGAGTTCGTTGCCGTAGCCGGTGTCGGCGTCGGACACCAGCGGCACCGCGACCGAACGCGCGATGACGCCGGCCCGCTCGACCATCTCGCCCATCGTCACCAGGCCGTAGTCGGGATAGCCGAGCGAAGCCGAGACGCCCGCGCCAGTCATGTACAGCGCCGGGCAGCCGGCCTGTTCGGCCAGCCGCGCACCGATGGCGTCGTACACGCCGGGGGCCAGCACCGTGTCCGGCTGGGCAAGCAGTTGTCGCAATCGGGTCGAGGCACGCACCACGCTCTCCTGTTCTGTTGTACTAATGATAGTACATCATGATGAGATGTCAACTCCCCGCTACGATGCAGGTCATGAACCCCCTTGCGACCAGCTCCCCGCTGCGTGCCGACGGCACCTCGCTGCACCGCCAGCTGTTCCTGGTGCTGCGCGACCAGATCCGCCGCGGCGCGCATGCGCCGGGCGATGCGCTGCCGACCGAGGAGGCGCTGTGCGAGCGCTTCGGCGTGTCGCGCGTGACGGTGCGGCGCGCCCTCGCCGACCTGCAGGCGCAGGGTTTCGTCGAGCGGCGCCACGGCCGCGGCACCTATGTGCGCAGCGACCTGCCGCTGCCCCAGCCGGCGGTGAACCTCAGCGTGCTGCAGAGCCTGCGCCAGACGGCGCAGGAGACGCAGGTGCAGGTGCTGGCGGTGCGCACCGAGGTGCCGCCGGCGCTGGTGCGTGCACAGCTGCAGCTGGCCGCCGGCGCGCCGGCCGTGCATGCGCTGCGGCTGCGCCACGCCGGGACGACGCCGTTGATGCTGACCGACGCCTGGGTGCCGGAGTCGGCGGGGCGCAAGGTCACCGAGGCCGCGTTGAAGCGCAAGCCGATGTACCAGATCCTGCTCGACCAGGGCGTCGTCTTCGGCCGCGTGATCCAAGACATCAGCGCCGAGGCCGCCGACCCGCCGCTGGCGTCGCTGCTGCAGACCGCCGTCAGCGCGCCGTTGATCCGCATGACGCGGCTGACGCACGACCGCCAGGACCGGCCGGTGCTGCACCTGACGGTGCACCTGTCGCCCGAGCGCAGCCGCATCGTCATGGACATCTCGGCCGAGCAAATCGACACGCTGGGCGCCGGGCACATCGTGCACGACCCGGAGCTGCTGGCCACGCCGCGGCGCTGAGTCTCGAGGCCGCATGCGAAAATCAGCCTATGGACATCGAACGCATCAACCAGATCGGCTCGCTGCTCGCCGACCTGCAGGACCGCACCCAGCAGCTCCGGGGGTATCTTTGACTACGAGCGCAAAGCGCTGCGGCTGAACGAGCTCAACGCCGCACTGGAAAACCCCGCCGTCTGGGACGACCCCAAGCGCGCCCAGGAGCTGGGGCGCGAGAAGAAGTCGCTGGACACCGTGGTCGGCACCATCGACCACCTGAACCGCGAGCTCGCCGACAACACCGAGTTGTACGAGATGTCGAAGGCCGATGGCGACTTCGACGCGCTCGCGCACATCGAAAGCTCGGCGGCGGAGCTGCGCACGACGGTGGAGCAGATGGAGTTCCGCCGCATGTTCAGCAACCCGGCCGACCCGCTGAACTGCTTCATCGACATCCAGGCCGGCGCCGGCGGCACCGAGGCCATGGACTGGGCGCAGATGCTGCTGCGCCAGTACCTGCGCTACTGCGAGCGCAAAGGCTTCAAGACCGAGGTGCTGGAAGAGACCGAAGGCGACGTGGCCGGCATCCGCAGCGCGACCATCAAGGTCGAGGGCGACTATGCCTTCGGCCACCTGCGCACCGAGACCGGCGTGCACCGCCTGGTGCGCAAGAGCCCGTTCAACGCCGCCGGCAGCCGCGAGACCAGCTTCGCGTCGCTGTTCGTCTACCCCGAGGTCGACGACTCGATCGAGATCGAGATCAACCCGGCCGACGTGCGCGTGGACACCTTCCGCGCCAGCGGCGCCGGCGGGCAGCACATCAACAAGACCGACTCGGCGGTGCGGCTGACGCACATTCCCACCGGCATCGTCGTGCAGTGCCAGAACGACCGCAGCCAGCACCGCAACCGCGACGAGGCCTGGCAGATGCTGCGCAGCCGGCTGTATGAGCACGAGATGCAGAAGCAGCGCGCGGCGCAGCAGAAGCTCGAGGACAGCAAGACCGATGTCGGCTGGGGCCACCAGATCCGCAGCTACGTGCTCGACAACAGCCGCATCAAGGACCTGCGCACCAACGTCGAGATCAACAGCACGCAGAAGGTGCTGGACGGCGACCTGGACGCCTTCATCGAGGCCAGCCTGAAGCAGGGCCTCTGAGGCTGCGGCGGCGGCCGCCGCCCGACTCGAGGAAGCGCCGCAGGCGGCGCAGGTGCTTCGGTCCCCCTCGCTGCCCCCTCGCGCGCGGCCGGTGGCTGGCGCATGGGGCCGGGTCGGGGTGGCCCGCACGGTGGCATGCCGCCAGCGCGCCGGGGCGGCCGCTTATCATCGGCCGCCCTTGCAGACAAGGAACCCATGAGAGAAGGCCCTGCCACCGTCGTGCGGCGCGAGGACTACGCGCCGCCCGCCTACTGGATCCGCAGCATCGAGCTGAGCTTCGACCTGGATCCAGCCAAGACCATCGTCGGCAGCCGCATGCGCATCGAGCGCAACCCCACTGCGCCGCCGCAGCCGCTGCGCCTGCACGGCGAAGGGTTGAGCTTGCTGCGCGTGCTGGCCGACGGCGAGAGCGTGTCCTTCCGCGAGGAAGGCCACCTGCTGGTCATCGAGCAGCCGCCTGCCGCCGACGCCTTCACGCTGGAGATCCGCAACACCGTCGCGCCGGAGAAGAACACCGAGCTCAGCGGGCTGTACACCAGCGGCGGCGGCTTCTACACGCAGTGCGAGGCCGAGGGCTTCCGCCGCATCACCTACTTCCTGGACCGGCCGGACGTGATGGCGGCCTACACGGTGCTGATCCGCGCCGACAAGAAGAAGTACCCGGTGCTGCTGAGCAACGGCAACCTGGTCGAACAGGGCGATCTGGAAAACGGCCGCCACTTTGCGAAGTGGCAGGACCCGTTCCCCAAGCCGAGTTACCTGTTCGCCCTGGTGGCGGCCGACCTGGTGGCGCGCGAGCAGAAGATCCGCACGCGCGGCGGGCGCGAGCACCTGCTGCAGGTCTACGTCAAGCGCAACGACCTGGGCAAGACCGAGCACGCCATGAACTCGCTGATCGCCTCGGTGGCCTGGGACGAGGCGCGCTTCGGGCTGCCGCTGGACCTGGAGCGCTTCATGATCGTCGCCGTCGAGGACTTCAACTTCGGCGCGATGGAGAACAAGGGCCTGAACCTGTTCAACACGAAGTTCGTGCTGGCCAGCGCCGACACCGCCACCGACGACGACTTCGCCGCGGTGGAAAGCGTGGTGGCGCACGAGTACTTCCACAACTGGACCGGCAACCGCGTCACCTGCCGCGACTGGTTCCAGCTGTCGCTGAAGGAAGGCCTGACGGTCTTCCGCGACCAGGAATTCAGCATGGACATGGCGGGCGATGCGTCGGCCCGCGCCGTCAAGCGCATCGAGGACGTGCTCAAGCTGCGCACCGTGCAGTTCCCCGAGGACGCCGGCAGCATGGCGCACCCGGTGCGTCCGGACGCCTACGTGGCGATCAACAACTTCTACACGCCCACCGTCTACGAAAAAGGCGCCGAGGTGGTGCGCATGTTGCACACCTTGGTCGGCCGCGACGGTTTCGCCCAGGGCCTGGCGCTGTACTTCCAGCGCCACGACGGCCAGGCCGTGACCTGCGACGACTTCGTGCAGGCCATCGCCGACGCCAATCCGGGCACCTTGCTGGCGCAGCAGCTGGACAGTTTCAAGCAGTGGTACGCGCGCGCCGGCACGCCGCGCCTGACGGCGCGCGGCCACTACGACGCGGTGTCGCGGCGCTACACGCTGCAGCTGTCGCAGCAGCTGCGCGGCGACGGCCCGCCGCTGCTCATCCCGGTGAGCGTGGCGCTGCTCGGCAGCGACGGCCAGCCGATGGCGCTGCAGTTCGCCGGCGACCCGGCCGCCTACGGCCACGAGGCGCTGCTGGTGCTGGGCCAGCACGCGCACAGCTGGACCTTCGTCGACGTGCCCAGCGCGCCGGTGCCTTCGCTGCTGCGCGGCTTCTCGGCGCCGGTGGCGCTGGACGACGCGCTGGACGACGCCGCGCTGCTGACGCTGCTGGCCCACGACACCGACCCCTTCAACCGCTGGGACGCCGGCCAGCGCCTGAGCCTGCGCCGCCTGCTGGCGGCCGTGCAGGCCGATGCGCCGCTGCCGCTGGACGAGGCCTACCTGCAGGCGCTGCGCAGCGTGCTGCGCCATCCGGCGCTGGATCCGGCCTTCAAGGCGATGGTGCTGGCCCTGCCGGGCGAGGGCTACATCGCCGAGCAGTTGGCGGTGGTCGACCCGCAGCGCATCCATGCGGTACGCGAGCAGATGCTCGACGACCTGGCCGAGCAGCTGCAGGCCGACTGGGCGTGGGCCTTCGAGCAGCACCAGGTGCGCGAAGGCTACGCGCCGCAGCGCGCGCAGGCCGGCCGGCGCGCGCTGGCGGCGCGTGCCCTGGCGATGCTGTGCCGCCATGCGGTGCGCCACGGCGACCCGGTGTGGCCCGGCCGCGCCTACCAGCAGGTCAAGGACGCCGGCAACATGAGCGAGCGCCTGGCGGCGCTGAACGCGCTGGTGCAGGCGCGCGCGCCGCTGGCCGACGCTGCGCTGGCGCACTTCCACGCGGCGGCGCACGGCAATGCGCTGGTGCTCGACAAGTGGTTCGACGTGCAGGCCCGCGCCAGCGAAGACCCGCAGGGCCCGGGCCGCGTGCTGGCGCGCGCCAAGGCGCTGCTGCAGCACAAGGACTTCTCGCTGCGCAACCCGAACCGCGTGCGTGCGCTGCTGGTGGCGCTGTGCCGCGACAACCCGGCCGCGTTCCACCGCCCCGATGCCTCGGGCTATGTGTTCTGGGCCGACCGGCTGCTGGAGCTGGACGCCATCAACCCCAGCGTCGCCGGCCGCCTGGCACGCGTGATGGACCGCCACGGCCAGCTGGCCGAACCCTACCGCAGCGCGGCGCGCGAGGCCATCGCGCGCGTCGCCGCGCGCAGCGAACTCAGCGACGAGGTGCGGGAGATCGTCAACCGCGCCCTGGACACGCCATGAAGAAGATCAGCCTCACGCAATACCTGGTCGAGCAGCAGCGCGAGCACGGCCGCATCCCCGGCCAGCTGCGCCTGCTGATCGAGGTGGTGGCCCGCGCCTGCAAGCACATCGCGATTGCGGTGAACAAGGGCGAGCTCGGCGGCGTGCTCGGCAGCGCCGCCAGCGAGAACGTGCAGGGCGAGGTGCAGAAGAAGCTGGACATCATCAGCAACGAGGTGCTGATCGAGGCCAACGAATGGGGCGGCCACCTGGCGGCGATGGCCAGCGAGGAGATGGACTCCATCCACGTGGTGCCCAACCGCTACCCGCAGGGCGAGTACCTGCTGCTGTACGACCCGCTGGACGGCTCCAGCAACATCGACGTCAACGTCAGCATCGGCACCATCTTCTCGGTGCTGCGCAAGGTGGGCCACCAGCACGGCGTCAGCGAGGAGGACTTCCTGCAGCCGGGCCGCTTCCAGGCGGCGGCCGGCTACTGCATCTACGGCCCGCAGACGCAGCTGGTGCTGACGGTGGGCAACGGCGTGGCCATCTTCACGCTGGACCGCGAGATGGGCTCGTGGGTGCTGACCGCGGAGAACATGCGCATTCCGGAAGACACCAAGGAATTCGCCATCAACATGTCCAACCTGCGCCACTGGGCGCCGCCGATGCGCCGCTACATCGACGAATGCCTGGCCGGCAGCCCCGGGCCGCGAGGCAAGGACTTCAACATGCGCTGGGTGGCCAGCATGGTGGCCGACGTGCACCGCATCCTGTGCCGCGGCGGCGTCTTCGCCTACCCCTGGGATGCGCGCGACCCCGACAAGCCGGGCAAGCTGCGGCTGCTGTACGAGGCCAACCCGATGGCCTTCCTGGTGGAGCAGGCCGGCGGCGCGGCCACCAACGGCCGCCAGCGCATCCTGGACCTGATGCCCGGCAAGCTGCACGAGCGCGTCAGCGTGGTGCTCGGCTCGAAGCACGAGGTGGAGCGCATCACCGCCTACCACCTGGAAGAGAAGGCGCAGGCCGCGAAAGCCTGAGCTCGCCGGCCGCCGGCGCCTGGGGTGCGTCAGCCGGACGCGCCCAGCACCTTGTCCACCGGCGCCGGCCGCAGCCGGTAGGCATCGGGCATGCCCGAACCCAGCAGCGGCCGCAGGTACAGGCGGAAGGCGTCGGTGACGTCGCTGCCGCTGGGTGCGATGAAGGCATCGTCCATGACCCGCGTCTTGCCGGCCACGGTGGACAGCGGCAGCAGTTCGTAGTCGGCCGAATAGAAGCCGGTGCGCTTGATGGCCACCGAGCCGTCGCGGTCGCCCCACATGGCGAACTGCACCGCCTTCTCGCCGACCTCGCGCGCCTCGCGCGCGTCGACGTCGCTGACGCAGCCGATGAAGCTGCGCTGCAGGTAGCCGAAGGTGTCGCCGCGCACGCGCTTGATGCCGAGCTTGGCCTTGATCTCCTCGCACAGCAGGTCGGCCAGCGCGCCGCTGCCGGACAGCTGCACGTTGCCGTGCGCATCGTGCTCCACCTGCTTGGCCAGGCGCACCAGCATCGGTTCGCCCGAGGCGTCGTGGATGCCCTCGGACACCGCCACCACGCAGCGGCCATGGCGCTCGTGCATGGCCTTGACGTCGCTCAGGAAGCTGTCGATGGAGAAGTTGCGCTCGGGCAGATAGATGAGGTGCGGCCCGTCGTCCGGGAACTTCTTGCCCAGCGCCGAGGCCGCCGTCAAGAAGCCGGCATGCCGGCCCATGACCACCGCCACGTAGACGCCGGGCAGCGCCGCGTTGTCCAGATTGGCGCCGGCGAAGGCCTGGGCGACGAAGCGCGCCGCCGACGGAAAGCCGGGCGTGTGGTCGTTGGCCACCAGGTCGTTGTCGATGGTCTTCGGGATGTGCATGCAGCGCAGCGGGTAGCCGGCCTGCGCCGCCTGCTCGCTGACGATGCGCACGGTGTCCGACGAGTCGTTGCCGCCGATGTAGAAGAAGTGGCCGATGCCGTGCGCGCGCAGCACCTCGAAGATCTGCTGGCAGTACTTCAGGTCGGGCTTGTCGCGCGTCGAGCCCAGCGCCGACCCCGGCGTCGCGGCCACCTGTTCCAGGTTGTGGCTGGTCTCGCGCGTCAGGTCGACGAAATCCTCGTGGATGATGCCGCGCACGCCGTGGTGCGCGCCGTAGATGCGCTCGACGTTGCCGAAGCGCCGCGCCTCGAGCACCACGCCGACCAGCGACTGGTTGATCACCGCAGTGGGGCCACCGCCCTGCGCGACGAGGATCTTGCCGGTTGCCATCGAAGCCTCCCGATGCCTGTGGGGTGCCGAGGATTGTGCCCCCGCCGGCACCGCTACAATGCCGGCTCTTCAAGCGCCGGTGTAGCTCAGTTGGTAGAGCAGCGCATTCGTAATGCGAAGGTCGGGAGTTCGACTCTTCTCACCGGCACCAATCTTCTCCAGGGCCCGCCAGCGAGCGGGCCCTGGCTTTTTGGGCGACGATGGCCGTGCTCAGGGCTCCGCGAGCAGCCACGAAAAGGCACGCCGCAGAAAGGCTTCGCCCCCGGTCCTGACGATCTCGCCGTGCGCCACGACGACATGCTCAGGATGTTTTGCGATCAACTCGCGGATCTTCGGGCGTGCGCTCGCGCGGCGGCGGAAGCTGATGCGGTAGTCGATGGGCGGATAGCCGCATCCCTCGATCATTCCTGACCGCCTGGCGATGGGCCTCATCCACCACGGCCAATGGCGTTTCAGGAATGTGTCGCTGAAGGTCTGGGACAGGTCGGCGATGATCGCCGTGCGGGACGCGCGGTGGAAGAAGATGACTTCGTCCATGAACGGTGAGTTGGTGAAATAGAACGGGTCGATCTGCCCCTTCCATTCGGCCGGCGCCTCGTCGGCCAGGGCCCCGGCAAAGTGGAGTGCCTTGCACTTGGCGATCGTCGCTGGCGTCGCCCACAGACTTGCGTCCGGGAAGGCCGCCTGCCACTCGCCCAGGAACAGATAGTGCAGCTTGTTGGGGCTGACGATGTGCCGGACGGGGCCCAGCGCCCGAACCTCGCCTTCAAGCGCAGCCGACCTTTGCACCGGCGACCACAGCCACAACCCGCCATCGGCAAGACGCACGATGACCATGCGCGTCGGATAGGCGAAGCCCTTGAACGAAACGACTCCGCCGTCCGCAAACCACAGATCCGATCCCAGCGGCTCCAGCATGCTGGTTGCAGCCTAGTCCGGCAGATGGGCGCTGTCCAGCGCCGACCTGTCCGGCGTCGCCCCTGCCCGCGGCTTCGCAGGCCCCGAGCGGCCCACGGGCCCGCGGTCTGCGGCTGCCGCGCCGCGGCAGCTCGCCGAGCCCGCTGGCCGCGCGCAGCGCGGCGTGGACGGATCAGCTGCCGCTGGCCAGCACCTGGTCGAAGTAGTCGCGGACCGCCGCGGAGCAGAATGGCCGCAACAGCAGTCCGTGGTACAGCGCCATGGCGCTGGCCCCCGCGGCCGCCTTGGCGGCCTGGAACCCGTTGTACAGCGCATCGCCCTTGGCTCCGGCGGGCAACGTGGCGCGATCCTCGAAGTTGTAGGTCGGCACCGTCACGTTGCGCGACGCAAAGTCGGCCTGCGCATCCGTGGCATTGAAGAAGAAGGCCGTGGGGTCCAGTTCACCGCCACACAGCACCATCCGGCCCTTGGGCGTCCAGCCCAGGATCGCGTTCTGCTCGATCCGCTTGCGCGTCGGGCTGGGGTTTAGCACGGCCTGGCGCATCCAGTCGGTCAACAGTCCGCCCGTGCCAAAGAGCTTGACGCCACCGGGATCGTTCGCCGGCAGCTTGCCCTCGGTTTGCAGGGTCGCGACCGACACGTCCGACGGGAACAGCGTCTCGGCCGTGGCCGCGAAAGGCGCCTGGAAGGCATCGGCGACAGAGGGGTACATGTCGCCATAGGTCTTCTGGTAGCCGGTGAGGATGAGCGTCAGGAAGATGGTGCCGCCGACGGGCACCGGCCCAGGCCCGAAGGTCGTATCGAGCGTCTTGACCCGTTTTACGCGCCGGACATCGGGCCCGACGCGGTGACCGTGAATTCGTCGGCGTAGTCGCGCTCGATGATCTTGTGCGTGGCCATCGCGATGTAGCCACCTTCGGAATACCCGGTGATCAGCAGCTTGGCCGATGGCTTGGTTGCGCCGTTCAGCGCGGCCAGGTCAGCCTTGGCTGCGCGCAGGCCATCGACCATGTCGACCGCATTCGCCTCCGCGATGGACCAGGGGTGCCACGACAACGACGATTTGTCGTAGCCGAGGTAGTTCGGTGACACGACGATGTAGCCCTGCGCCGCGAACATGGCCATCAGCAGTGCGCCGGCTTCATTGTTGTTGACGTCGGCGATGTTGTAGGCCCTGGCGGTGGTCGTGCCATGGGCATTGAGCAGCACCGGCCGGTTGCCGCTGCAGTTGGCGCCGGCGCCGGTGGGCACCATCACGGCGGTCGTCGCGCTGGCGGGCTTCCCCCTGGGATCGCGCGTCATGTACTGCACGTAGCGGATGTCGACATCGCACTGTGCGGCACCGGTGACCGGCCGCCGGCCCGACGCCGTCGTATAGGCGTCGATCGCGGCCTTGGACATGGTTTGCAGCAGCTGCGTGCTGACGATGGCGCCACGCGCCTGCGCGGGGTCCTCGTCGCCGTCGCCTCCGCAGGCGACCAGCATGGCCGTCGCCATGAGCGACAGACCCAGGCACCGGATCTTCGTCGTCTTTCTTCCGAGCATGGCGCTCGTGACCATCAAAGGCTTGAACTGCATCTCTGTCTCCCTGCGCCGGTCGACCCGGCAAGAATTTGCGAATGAAAGAGTCCTGCGCCTGAAAGCCTCTGCCTGCCTGCTGCGGCGACCCCGAAACACGTGCCTACGTGCCGGCGCCTGGGCGTAGCGTCGAGAGGGGTGCGCGCACAGCGGGTCAGCCTTGCGCGCACCCTTTCGATCAGGACGCGATCGCACTTTGAGCGGCAGCCGCGCCAGGGTAAAGGTCCGAAACGGAAAAGTTGCGAATCGAAACGGACAGCCGAATCGGCGCGACGGCACACCGCATGGGCCTGTCCGCTTCGGCGCGCCGAATGTCCGTTGCCGACATTGCCGCCGCGCCGGCCGCGCGCGACAGTGCCGGCCCAGCGCACCGCCCTTGGGGCGCACGGCACCGCCACAACCTTCAACCACTGGAGCCCCCATGAGGACCTGGCACGACCTGACCCGCAGCCTTCTGTTGCCCGCGCTGGCGCTGGCCTCCAGCGCCGCGTTCGCGCAAGCCTTTCCGAGCAAGCAGATCAACTTCGTCGTGCCCTGGCCGGCGGGCGGGCCGGCCGACGTGGCGGCCCGCGCGGTGGCCAACGAGCTGAAGGCCTCGCTGGGGCAGAACACGATCGTCGAGAACCCGGCCGGCGCCGGCGGCTCCATCGGCACCACCAAGGCGCTGGCCGCACCGGCCGACGGCTACACGGTCATCGTGTCGTCGCAGCAGGAGCTGATCATGGCGCCGCTGGTCTACAAGTCGGCCGCCTACAAGCCCGAGGACGCCCGCGGCGTGGCGCTGATCGGCCACACCTCGCTGGTGCTGGTCACGCGCAAGGATCTGGGCGTCGGCTCGATGGCCGAGTTCGCCGCGCTGCTGAGGTCCTCGCCCAAGCCGCTGTCCTATTGCACCCCCGGGCTGGGCACGCTGTACCCGGTGGTTGTCGAGAAGATGAGCGCGATGGCCAAGGCCAAGGCGCTGCACGTGCCCTACCCGGCCTTCGGCGCGTGCCTGAACGACATCGCCGGCGGCACGGTCGACTTCGCGGTGGTGCCCATCGCCGGCCCGTTCCCCGGCTTCGTCGACAACGGCGCGGTCAAGGCCATCGCGGTGCTGAGCGGCACGCCGAGCACGCGCCTGCCCAAGGTGCCGCTGGCTTCAGCGACCCCGGGCTTCGAGAACCTGCAGGCGTCGGTCTGGGCCGGCTTCCACGTCAACGCCAAGACGCCCGACGCGGTGGTCGACACGCTCAACAAGGCCATCTACGCGGCGCTGGCCAAGCCCGAGGTGCGCGGCCCCATCGAAGCCGGCGGCGCCACGGTGTACCCGCCGATGACGCCCAAGCAGGTGAACGACTTCTATCTGAAGGACGCGCACGAGATCGAAGTCGTGGCCAAGGGCATGGGCTTCACCAAGCAGTGACGCGGCCCATGCCTCATCAGCCAATGGGGCTTGGCCACCTAGCCTATACCCCCTGGGCGCGCGGCGGCGATAGTCCATGGCCCAGGGGCGCTGTCGGCCAGCGCTGCGTCGCATGACGGCCGATCTGCCCACCCTGCTGGCCACCTTCGGCGCCGGCAGCGCCCTGAGCGTGCTGTCGCTGATGAACCCGCCGGCCACGCTGCCGCTGTTCCTGGCGGTGAGCCAGCACGAGGACGAGCGCGGGCGGCGGCGCATGGCGCGCCGCGCCTGCCTGTACTGCTTCGGCATCCTGGTGGTCAGCCTGTTCGCCGGCAGCCTGATCCTGCGCAGCTTCGGCATTTCGCTCGGCGCGCTGCGCGTGGCCGGCGGCCTGGTGGTGATGCTGCTCGGCCATGGGCTGCTGTACGGCAAGACCGAAAAGCCGTCCGCGGACGACGCGCTGCCGGCATCGGGCAACCCGACCTTCTTTCCGCTGGCCATGCCCGGCATCACCGGGCCCGGGCAGATCGCCGTGGTCATCGGCATCTCCACCGAGGTGCGCGAACTCGGCACTTGGGGCAGCCAGGCCGTGGCCTACGCGGCCACCGTCGGGGCGATGCTGGCGGTCTGCGCCATCGAGTGGGCGTTCCTGCGCAGCGCCGCGCGCATCAGCGCCAAGCTCGGCCGGGTGGGCACCGAGGTCATCACGCGGCTGTCCGGCTTCCTGCTCGTGTGCGTCGGCGTGCAGTTCGTCGCCTCGGGCGTGCGCACGCTGATCACCGCCGGCTGAGGCGCGGTCAGGAGGTGCGCGCTTCGCCGGGGCTGCGCCCGGTCCAGCGCTTGTAGGCGCGCCGGAAGCTCGCCGCATCGCCGAAGCCCAGCGCGGCGGCAATGTCGTCGATGCCCAGCGTCGGCGTGCGCAGGTAGTCCTGCGCCAGCGCGCGCCGCACCTCGTCGAGCAGCTGGCTGTACGAGGTGCCTTCGGCGTCGAGCTTGCGGCGCAGCGTGCGCGAGGTCATGCACAGCGTCGAGGCCACGGCCTCGATCTCCGGGAAGCGGCCGGGGATGCAGGTCAGCTCGTGGACCACGCGGCGCGTCACGCCCGACTCCCATTTCAGCTCGTCGAGCAGGCGCGCACATTCGTTCGACGCCTGCGCCGCGGTGATCGGGTTGGCCAGCTGCGGCGGGCGCTCCAGCCACGCTGCGGGGTAGTGCAGTTCGTCGTCCGGCTGGTTGAACTCCAGCGGGCAGCCGAAGGCCCGCGCCAGGGCATCCACATGCGCCGGCGGCGGCCCGGTGAAGCGCACACGCAAGGGCACGCACCACGGCCCCATCACGTCCTTGAAGATGGTGGCCCAGGCGGACAGCGTCATGTCGAGCACCACCCGCAGCAGCCGCGGGTCCGGGTCGGGCAGTTCGAGCCGGCCCACCGTGGGCACGCGCCACAGCGCGATGTCGGCGGACGCGACCCATTCGGCATCGAGCATGCCGCTGCCCAGCCGGTAGTAGCGCAGGCCGGTGTCGAAGGCCTTGCGCATCGTCGGCGAGCACAGCAGCGCGTAGCCCAGCATGCCGTAGCACGAGGCATGCATGCGCAGGCCCACACGCAGGCCGATGTCGCTGCCGATGCTTAAGCGCACGGCGTTGCCCAGCACCGTCAGCATCTGCAGCGACGACACCCGCTTGTCGGGGTCGGCCAGCTCGGGCTCCGTCAGGCCGGTGCCGGCCAGCAGCGCCGAGGCGTCCGCGCCGGCCTCGACCAGCGTCTGCACGGCGATGGCAATGCGCAGCGGCGGGTAGCGCTTTTCGCGCAGCACGACGGCGCGCGTCTCGCCCGAGGCCGACAAGGGCCGAAGCATCTCGGGCGGGGGAAGGTAACTGGCGGGCATGGTCGACACGAGGAGCGGCATCATCGGGCGCTCTTCGCGAATTTATACGCCGCCCGGCGGCGGCACAGGATGTCCGCGCCGGCCTGCAAGTTGTCCGCCACGGCCCTTCGAGGCGCCGGTCGGGTGCCCGACACTGCGTCATCGAGCTGCCGCGCCGGCACCGCGTCCGACGGCCGCCGGCGGCGGCGCGGCCCCTTGTCGCGGGCCGAGCGCCTTCTTCCTGGAGCCCCGACGATGACTTACCGAGCCTGGTTGCCTGCCCGTGCCCTGCCGGGCCAACGCGATGCGCTGGTGCGCGCCTTCATCGAGCGCGGCGTGATCGAGGCGTGCCGCGCCACCATCCCCGGCTTCGTGCGCGGCGAGCTGCTGCTGTCGGAGAGCGACCCGGACGTCGCCTGCGTCACCGTCGAATGGGCCGATCGCCAGGCCTTCCTGGACTGGCAGGCGAGCCCGGTGCGTGCCGCGCAGGGGTCCGCATTCGCACAATGGCTGCAGCTCGCGCCGGTGAGCGAGCTGTTCCGCGCGGTGCACGTCGTCGGCTGAGGTCACGGCGGACCACGCACGCAGACCCGCCCGCGCTGGGCGCGCGACGCGCGCTGCAGCGGGTGGGGTGGGTTGGGCACTCCATTCGATGTCAGCTTGGCGTCAGTCGGCAAAATCATGCTGCAACGCAACATGGCAATCCCGTTGAGCCTGCAACTGGGCCTGGACGATCTGCTCGCCGACATGCGTCACGCACGGCGCCGCGGCGACCTGGGTCGCCTGGCACTGACCGCCTACTGCGACGTGCGCCGCTGGGCCCGCCAGGCCGGCGAGTCCGACATCGCGCGCCAGTCGATGGCCATGTTCACCGAGAAGCCCCACGCCAGCCGCGAGGCCTTTCTGGACAAGGTGGACCTGCTGCTGCACGACCTGGAGGCGCTGCAGTCGCGGCTGCCGGCGACGCGCGGCTGACCCGGCGCGGCAGGTGCCGGCTAGCATGCACGCATGGAATCGATACTGGAAGACCTGAACCGCAAGTTCGTCTCGCGCACGCCGCACATGCGCGAGATCGGCGCGCACATCACCTCGGTCTCTGCGTCGCGCGGCTCGATGACGCTGCCGGCGCGCCCGGAATGGGTGGGCGACCCGCTGCGCGGCATGCTGCACCCCGGTGCCCTCACGGTGCTGGCCGATTCGGCCTGCGGCTTGGCGGTGGGTGCGGCGCTGAAGGAGCGCGCGCCCTTTGCCACGCTGGACCTGCGTATGGACTACCTGCGCCCCGCCGGGCCGGACCAGGACGTGCACTGCGACGCGCACTGCTACCGCCTGACACGCAACGTGGCCTTCGTGCGCGCCGAGGTCTGGCAAGCCGCGCGTGACGAGCCGATCGCCGCGGCGCAGGCGTCATTCATGCTGTCGACACCGCTGAAGCGCAGCGCCACCGAAGCGCCCGCGCCCGCCGCGGACGCCGGCACGTGGACGCCGCCTGCAGGCAGCGAGCCGGTGCTGCCCGGCACGCCGATCCCCTATGTCGACTACCTGGGCATCCGCGCCGCCGGCAGCGCACCGGACGCGCTGTTCCGCCTGCCCTTCCAGGACAAGCTGATCGGCAACCCGATCCTGCCGGCGCTGCACGGCGGCGTCATCGCCGGCTTTGCCGAAACCGCGGCCACGCTGCACCTCATCCGCACGCTGCGCGGCGCCAAGTTCCCCAAGAGCATCGACTTCTCGATCGACTATCTGCGCTCGGGCCGGCCGGAAGAGACTTTCGCCGCCTGCGAGGTGGTGCGCGTGGGCTCGCGCGTGGCGCTGGTGCAGGTGCGCTGCTGGCAGAAGAGCCCCGAGCAGCCGATCGCCGTCACCCGCGGCCACTTCCTGCTGACACCGCCCGACGCGGTGCCGCCACCCGGCGCCTGAGGCGCGCGGCCGCATGTCCGCATCGGCGCGGCGCGACGGCGCCTGGCGCGTGCTGCTGGCGCTGCTGGCGGCCCTCGTCGCCGCGCTGGCGCTGACGCCCACGCCGCCGGAAGACATCAGCCTCGGCTGGGACAAGCTCAACCACCTGGCGGCCTTCGCCGCGCTGGCGGTGTGCGCGATGTTCGGCTGGAGCGACGCCCGCGCCACGCGGCGGGCGATGCTGCTGGCGCTGCTGGCCTACGGCGCGGCCATCGAACTGCTGCAGCGCCAGGTGCCGGGCCGCTCGGCCGAATGGGCCGACCTGCTGGCCGACGGCCTGGGCATCGTCGCGGGCGCACTGCTCGCGGGGTGGTGGCTGCGCCGGCGCCGGGGCGCGCCACAATCAAAACCATGAGCGCAACCGTCGAAGACGTCATCGAAGCGGCGCTGCCGATCTGCGACCCCCACCATCACCTGTGGGACCGCCAGGGCGACCGCTACCTGCTGCACGAACTGCTGGCCGACACCGGCATGAGCGACGCGCAGGGCCGATGCCACAACGTGCGCAGCACGGTGTTCGTCGAATGCGCGTCGATGTACCGCGCCGACGGGCCCGAGGCGCTGCGGCCGGTGGGCGAGACCGAGTTCGTCAACGGCGTCGCGGCGATGAGCGCCAGCGGCGGCTACGGCGCCACGCGCGCTTGCGCGGGCATCGTCGCCTACGCCGACCTGCGCCTGGGCGCGGCAGTGCGCGACGTGCTGGAGGCGCACATCGACGCCGCGCGCGGCCGCTTCCGCGGCATCCGCCATGCCGCCGGCTGGCATGCCAGCGAGCAGATCCGCAACTCGCACACCCAGCCCACCGAGCACCTGCTGCTGGACCGGCGCTTCCGCGAGGGCTTCGCGCAGCTGGCGCCGCTGGGCCTGAGCTTCGACGCCTGGCTGTACCACCCGCAGATCGCCGAGCTGACCGACCTGGCGCAGGCCTTCCCCGACACCGCCATCGTGCTCGACCATTTCGGCGGCCCGCTGGGCATCGGCCCCTACGCCGGCCAGGCCGATGCGGTCTACGCCGGCTGGCAGCGCGACATCGACGCACTGGCGCGCTGCCCGAACGTGGTGGCCAAGCTGGGCGGCATCCACATGCCGATCAACGGCTTCGGCTGGCACAAGCGCCCGTCCGCGCCGACCTCGCAGCAGCTGGCCGACGCCTCGGCACGCTACGTGCGGCACACGATTGACCGCTTCGGCCCGCAGCGCTGCATGTTCGAGAGCAACTTCCCGGTGGACAAGGTGTCGTGCTCGTACCTGGTGCTGTGGAACAGCTTCAAGCGGCTGGTCGCCGACTTCAGCCCCGCCGACAAGGCGGCGCTGTTCCACGACACGGCGGCGCGCGTGTACCGGCTGTAAAGCCGCGGATCGGTCCTTTCAGTCAGCAATCTAAATGAGATAGACTCTCATTTGATGTTGCTGCTCGACGAGCTTCCCGATGGCGCGCAGGCCACCGTGCGCGGTGTGTGCGCGCAGTCGCCCGACCTGGACGCGGGCATGCTGCGTCGCCTGGCCGAGCTGGGCTTCATTGCCGGCGAGCCGGTGCAGCTGCTGCGGCGCGGCCCCGGCGGACGCGAGCCGCTGGCGGTGCGCGTGGGCGACACGCTCTTCGCGCTGCGCCGGGCCGAGGCCCGCTGCGTCGAAGTCGAGCCCCACTGACCATGGCCGCGCTGCCCGCCTCTGACGGCGCCGTGCCGGGCTGGCACATCGCCCTGGTCGGCAACCCCAACTGCGGCAAGACCGCGTTGTTCAACCTGCTCACGGGCGCGCGCCAGAAGGTCGCCAACTACGCCGGCGTGACGGTGGAGCGCAAGGCGGGCACGGCCCGTCTGCCGGACGGCCGCAGCGTCACGGTCATCGACCTGCCCGGCGCCTACAGCCTGGACCCGGCGACGCCCGACGAGCAGGTGATGCTCGAAGTGCTGCAGGGGCAGCGCGCCGGCGAGGCGCCGCCGGACCTGATCGTCGCCGTCGTCGACGCCACCAACCTGCGCATGAACCTGCGCCTGGTGCTCGAACTGCAGCGGCTGGGCCGGCCGATGATGGTGGCGCTGAACATGGCCGACGTGGCGCGCGCGCAGGGCCTGGTCATCGATACCGAGCGCCTGTCGCGTGAACTCGGCTGCCCAGTGGCCGAAACGGTGGCGGTGCGCCACGACGGCCACGCGCAGCTGCTGCAGCAGATCCAGGCCTGGGGCGGGCACGCCGCGCCGCCCCAGGTGGAGGCCGCAGCCGCCCGCGGGCCCGCCGAGCTGCAGCGCGAGGTGCGGCGCATCCTCGGCGTCGCCATGCCGGGCGCACCAACGGCGCGCCGCTTCCACACGCGCATCGACGCGCTGGTGATGCACCCGGTGTGGGGGCTGGCCCTGCTGGCACTGCTGCTGTTCCTGATCTTCCAGGCGGTGTTCTCCTGGGCCGCGGCGCCGATGGACGCCATCGAGGGCGGCATGGCCGCGCTCGGGCAATGGCTCGGCGCGCACATGGCCGAAGGGCCGCTGCGCAGCCTGCTGGTGGACGGCATCATCGCCGGCGTCGGCGGCGTGCTGGTGTTCCTGCCGCAGATCCTGATCCTGTTCTTCTTCATCCTGCTGCTCGAGGATTCGGGCTACCTGCCGCGCGCCGCCTTCCTGCTGGACAACCTGATGGGTCGCGTCGGCCTGTCGGGCCGCGCGTTCATCCCGCTGCTGTCCAGCTTCGCCTGCGCCATCCCGGGCATCATGGCCACGCGCACCATCGCCAACTGGCGCGACCGGCTGGCGACGATCATGGTGGCGCCGCTGATGACCTGCTCGGCGCGCCTGCCGGTGTATGCGCTGCTCATCGGCGCCTTCGTGCCCGATCGCGCCGTCGGCCCGTTCAACCTGCGGGGGCTGACGCTGTTCGGCCTGTACGTGGCGGGCGTGCTGGCGGCGATGGCCGTGGCCTTCGCGCTGAAGCGCGTGTGGATGAAGAGCCGCTACCAGCCGCTGATGCTGGAACTGCCGCCCTACCGCGCGCCCAACCTGCGCAACCTGGCGATCGGCCTGTGGGAACGCGCGCGCATCTTCCTGCGCCGCGTCGGCGGCATCATCTTCACGCTGACGGTGCTGCTGTGGTTCCTGAGCAGCTACCCCGCGCCGCCGGCGGGCGCCACCGGGCCGGCCATCGAATACAGCCTGGCTGGCCACATCGGCGAGGGCCTGCAGAAGGTGTTCGCGCCGATCGGCTTCAACTGGCAGATCTCGATCGCGCTGGTGCCCGGGCTGGCCGCGCGCGAGGTGGTGGTGGGCGCGCTGGGCACGGTGTATTCGTTGTCGGCGGCCGGTGATGCGGTGGCCGAGACGCTGCAGCCGATCATCGCGCGCGACTGGTCGCTGGCCACCGCCTATGCGCTGCTGGCGTGGTTCGTGTTTGCGCCGCAGTGCCTGTCGACCCTGGCGGTGACCAAGCGCGAAACCAACTCCTGGCGCTGGCCGCTGCTGATGGCCGCGTACCTGTTCGTGCTGGCCTATGCGGCGGCCTTCGTGACCTACCACCTGACGGTCTGGCTCGGGGGCGGGTGATGCAGCAGCTGCTGACCCTGATCATCGTGGCGGCCTGCGCCGCCTACGCAGCCTGGACGCTGCTGCTGCCGGCGGCGCTGCGCCGCCGCATCCTGCAGGCGCTGGGGCGACAAGCACCGCCGCCGCCGGCCTGTGGCTGCGACGGCTGCGACCGCCATCCGGCCGCCACCCGACCGGCCCAGGATCAGGTGGTGCACTGGATGCCGCGGCGGCGCGGCTGAAGCCGATCTGGGCGCGGCTGGCCCGCTGGACGATCGGGACCCGGCAGGCCTTGGAAAGCAGGGGCCCGGCGCCCTGGTCAACGAACAGGGCGACTGCGCGGCACAGCCATCAGGGCCGACGGCCTTGGACAGGCATCAGGGCCATCGGCCCTGGGGCGATCAGGACGCCGCGCTGGCGGCGATCTCGGCCACGCGCACCGCCGGCGGATGGGGCTGGCGCGCGCAGGCGCTCTCGAAGACCTCGCGCGCGCAGTCGTGGCAGCTGCCGCAGGACGAGGCGACCCGCGTCTCGTCCTGCAGCACCTCGAAGCAACGCGTGCCCGACGCCACCTCGAGGTGGATGTCGCGATCGGAGACACGGTGGCAGAGGCAGACGATCATGGTGCGGGCACAAGCTCAGGCTCGACTTGCCCGCACTCTAAACTTAATAGGAATACTTCTCAATAAATTGACCCAGTGGCGCGTGGGGTGAATGGGCCGCCGTCACGACCCCTCGACCATCTGCGACTGCAGCCAGTTCTGCTCGCCCACTTGGGCCACCAACTCGGCCTGCTTCTCCAGGTAGTCGATGTGCTCCTCGGTGTCTTCGAGGATGCTTTCCAGCAGTTCGCGCGACACGTAGTCGCGCACCGACTCGCAATGCGCGATCGCCTCCTTCAGCGTGGCCTGCGAGCCGACTTCGACCTTCAGGTCGCACTGCAGGATCTCGATCGGGTTTTCGCCGACCAGCAGCTTGCCCAGGTCCTGCAGGTTGGGCAGCCCGTCGAGCATGAGGATGCGGTCCATCAGCTTGTCCGCATGCTTCATCTCCTCGATCGACTCTTCGTACTCGTGCTTGGCCATGCGCTCGTAGCCCCAGTGCTTCAGCATGCGGTAGTGCAGGAAGTACTGGTTGATCGCCGTGAGTTCGTTCTTCAGCTGGCTGTTCAGGTACTTGAGTACCTTGGCATCGCCCTTCATCGTCGCTCCTTCGTGTTGGTGGCTTGGCCATTGTGCGATCCACACCGCATCTGGGACATCTCTTTGGTCGCATTTTATTGCGAATGCTTCGCATTTGAATTACATTTCCGACCGATCTCTTCACAGTATCCATGGCGCCGCCTTCCCCTCCTACCCAAGACACGGCGCCGCCTCACGCCACGGTCGAGTCGGCCCCGCCGTCCCCCGTCAAGGCCGTCAGCAGTGAAAGCCTGTTCGGTGGCTCGTGCGAAGTGCACATCGACCACCGCGGCACGCTCTACCGCCTGCGGCAGACGTCGCTGGGCAAGCTGATCCTCACCAAGTAGCACGCTCGGCGCCGGGGCGCGCCTCCCGGCACGGCAGCACGTGGTGCTGCGGCCGTCCAGACGCGCGGCTTCGCCCCAGAGCAGCGGGGTCGCTACGCTCGATGGCGTTCCCGCGTTCATGCGACCATGCGGCGTCACCCAGGAGTGCTCGATGTCCAAGCCCTTCCCCACCGACGACCCCTTCCTGCGCGGCTACTACGCGCCGCTGCACATGGAGTGCGATGCGGCGAACCTGCCGATCAGCGGCGAACTGCCCAAAGAGCTGAACGGCTGGCTCTACCGCAATGGCCCGAATCCGCAGTTCGCGCCGCGCGGGCCCTACCACTGGTTCGCCGGCGACGGCATGCTGCACGCCTTCCATCTCCAGGACGGCCGCGCGTCGTACCGCAATCGCTGGGTGCGCACGCCGAAGTGGGAACTGGAGCATGCCGAGGGCGAGGGCCTGTCCGGCGCCTTCGGCAACCCGCGCTTCTCGGACCCGCGCATCGTGCAGCTGGGCTCGACCATCGCCAACACCAACGTGGTGTGGCACGGCGGGCGCCTGCTGGCGCTGGAGGAAGCGCACGCGCCCTTCGAGGTGGACCCGGTGACGCTGGCGCCCAAGGGCTACCACGACTTCGGCGGCAAGCTGGTCGGCCCGATGACCGCGCATCCGAAGATGGACCCGGTCAACGGCGAGATGGTCTTCTTCGGCTACGCCGCCAAGGGGCGCTTCACGCCGGACCTGTCACTGCACGTGGTCGATCGCGACGGCGCACTGCTGCGCTCGCAGTGGTTCCAGGCGCCGTACCCGAGCATGGTGCACGACTTCGTGCTCACGCGCGACTGGGTGATCCTGCCGATCTTCCCGCTCACCGGCTCGATGGAGCGGGCGATGAAAGGCCTGCCGCCTTACGCCTGGGAGCCGGACAAGGGCACGCACGTGGCGCTGGTGCCGCGCCGCGGCTCGGTGGACCAGGTGCGCTGGTTCCGCGCCGAC
>JAHBZS010000002.1 GCA_019635285.1 Rubrivivax sp.
GAAGATCGCCTCTTCAGCTCGCCCACGCGGTTAAGCCGGCTGCTGGTGAAAGATCCAGGCTAGCGCGCCCGGCCGGCGCTCAACCCTGGTAGGCCGCCAGCCGTGGCATGTCGAGGATGTGGATATCGCGCTTGTCGACCTCGATCAGCCGCTCGGCTTCGAGCTCGCGCAGCACGCGCGAGAAGTATTCCGGCGTCAGCGACAGGCGCGATGCCACGGTGGCCTTGCTCACCGGCAGCGACACCGTCAGCCCCGCGCTGCCGCTGCCTTCGCGCGCCTCGGGGTCGCGCAGCAGGTAGCCGATGACGCGCTGCACGCCGTTCTGCAGCGCGTACGCCTGCACGTCGTGCACCAGCCCATGCAGCCGGCGCGACAGCCCGGCCAGCATGCTCAGCGCGAAGCGCGGCTCGCGCTGCAACTCGTCGAACACCGCCGCGCGGCTCACCACCAGCAACAAGGCATCGGACAGCGCCTGCGCATTCACCAAATAGGGCTTGCCCAGGAACATCAGCGCCTCGCCGAAGCTGTGGCCCGGCGCGATCAGTTCGATGACCTTCTCCTGGCCCGTCGGCGACAGCCCGAACAACTTGACCTGGCCCGTGACGACGACGTGGAAGGCATCGCAGGGCTCGCCCTGGCGGAACACCATGTCGCCGCGCTCGCAGCGGCGCAACTGGCAGCCCTCGGCCACGCGCGCGGTCTCCGCCGGGTCCAGGTCACTGAACAGCGGCAGTACCGACAAATAGCGCGGCACGTCGAAGCGGCGGGTGTCGAGCATGAGTTCTCCTGCCCGCACATTCTGCCAGAGCTTTGCCGCGCGGCGTCCGCGTGCGCCGCCGCGCTGTTGGGCAATATCAAGACAGATGGATGCCGCGGCGGCCGCCGCGCGGTGCGCGCCCGCGCGGTTCAGGCCGGCGCGGTGCGCGCGCCGGTCGGCGCCAGTTGCTCGTGCAGGGCGACCACGCCGCCGATGAAGATCAGCGCCGGGGCACTCACCTGGTGCACCAGCGCCAGCGTCGGCAGCGTCTGCACCGTGCCGACGATGGTGCGCTGCGCCGGCAGCGTCGCCTGCTCGACCACCGCCGCCGGCGTGTCCGGCGGCAGCCCATGGTGGATCAGCTGCGCGCAGATCTGCGGCAACGCGGCCACGCCCATGTAGAACACCACCGTCTGGCGCGGCCGCGCCAGCTGGGCCCAGTCCAGCGCCGGCGCATCGGCGTCGCCGCCGCACAGGTGGCCGGTGGCCAGCACCAGGGTGCCGGCATGCTCGCGGTGCGTGAGCGGCAGCCCTGCGGCGGCGGCGGCACCCTGCGCGGCGCTGATGCCCGGGATGACCTCGAAAGGGATGCCATGCGCGCTCAGCGCCTGTGCCTCCTCGCCGCCGCGGCCGAAGATGAACGGATCGCCGCCCTTGAGCCGCAGTACCGGCTTGCCGGCGCGCGCCAGACGCACCATCAGCTCGATGATGCCCGCCTGCGTCAGCGTGTGGCGGCCGGCTTCCTTGCCGACATAGATGCGGTCGGCCTGCCGCGGCACCAGGTCGAGCACGTCCTTGCCGACCAGGTGGTCGTACATCACCAGGCTGCAGGCCTGCAGCGCCCGCGCCGCCTTCAGCGTCAGCAGCTCCGGGTCGCCCGGGCCGGCGCCGACCAGCGAGACCTTGGCCGGCCGCGCCGGCGGCCCGGCCGCGGCCGCGTCGAATCGCAGTGGCTCGTCGAGCACGCTCATGAAGCACCCTTCTCGGGGACCGATCGTCGGCCGATTGTCCGAAGCGGGCCGTGGGCGCTTCCTTGAACTGGTTCAAGGACCGGCGGGGTGCGGTGGGAGGAGCATCGCGGCGGTTCCGGTGATGCGGGTCCGCAGCCGCCACCGCGAGATTGGCCAGAGTCAAACACCACGGAGCAATCAGAATGAAGTCGATCCGGATCAGGCCGTTCGCCGCTGCGCTGGCGATCCTTGCCCTTGCCGCGCAGGCGCAGGAAAAGAAGCCGGTCACCCCGGCGGAGATGAACTACCAGGCCGGGGGCTCGCCGCTGGCCACCGAGCCGATGTACCAGGCGACCAACCCGAAGGCGCCGCCGATGACGCAGGCCGAGTTCGACCGCGCGCGGCAGGTCTACTTCGAGCGCTGCGCCGGCTGCCACGGCGTGCTGCGCAAGGGCGCGACGGGCAAGCCGCTGACGCCGGACATCACGCTGTCCAAGGGCACCGACTACCTGAAGGTGTTCATCGCCTACGGCTCGCCGGCCGGCATGCCGAACTGGCTGACCAGCGGCGAGATGGACGAGAAGACCGTCGACCTGATGGCGCGCTACATCCAGCACGACGCGCCGACGCCGCCCGAATTCGGCATGGAGCAAATGAAGGCGACGTGGAAGGTCATCGTGCCGCCGGCGGATCGGCCGAAGAAGCAGATGAACAACTTCAATCTGCCGAACATCTTCTCGACCACGCTGCGCGACACCGGCGAGGTGGCGCTGATCGACGGCGACACCAAGAAGATCATCAACATCGTCAAGACCGGCTACGCGGTGCACATCTCGCGGCTGTCGGCGTCGGGCCGCTACCTCTTCGTGATCGGCCGCGACGGCAAGATCAACATGATCGACCTGTGGATGGAGAAGCCCGACACGGTGGCCGAGATCCGCATCGGCCTCGAGGCGCGCTCGGTCGATTCCAGCAAGTTCAAGGGCTACGAGGACAAGTTCGTCATCGCCGGCAGCTACTGGCCGCCGCAGTTCGTCGTCATGCGCGGCGACACGCTCGAGCCGCTGAAGATCGTGTCCACGCGCGGCAACACCGTCGACAAGCAGGAGTACCACCCCGAGCCGCGCGTGGCCAGCATCGTCGCCAGCCACTACAAGCCCGAGTTCGTGGTCAACGTCAAGGAGACCGGGCAGACGCTGCTGGTCGACTATTCGAACATCGACGCGCTGAAGATCACCACCATCGGCACCGCGCGCTTTCTGCACGACGGCGGCTTCGACTCGACCAAGCGCTACTTCATGGTCGCGGCCAACCAGAGCAACAAGATCGCCGTGGTCGACATGAAGGACGGCAAGCTGACGCAGCTGGTCGACGTGGGCAAGATTCCGCACCCGGGCCGCGGCGCCAACTTCGTGCATCCGAAGTTCGGCCCGGTGTGGTCGACCGGGCACCTGGGCGACGAGACGATCTCGCTGATCGGCACCGACCCGGTGAAGAACAAGCAGTACGCGTTCAAGGAAGTCGCCAAGCTCACCGGGCAGGGCGGCGGCAACCTGTTCCTGAAGACGCACCCCAAGTCGCAGCACCTGTACGTCGACACGCCGCTGAATCCCGACGCGAAGATCTCGCAGTCGGTGGCGGTGTTCGACATCAAGAACCTCGACAAGGGCTACACCGTGCTGCCGATCGCCGAATGGGCCGACCTGAAGGACGACGGGGCCAAGCGCGTCGTGCAGCCGGAATACAACAAGGCCGGCGACGAGGTCTGGTTCGCGGTGTGGAGCGCGAAGAACAAAGAAAGCGCGCTGGTGGTCGTCGACGACAAGACCTTGAAGCTGAAGACGGTGATCAAGGACCCGAAGCTGATCACGCCGACCGGCCACTTCAACGTCTACAACACGCAGCACGACATCTACTGATCCATCCACCCCGTCGCGGCGCCGGCCGGCGCCGCACCCCACAAGGAGAGCCTGCATGAGACATTCCCGCATCCTGCTCGTCGCGGCCCTGGCCGTCGCCACGGGAGGCGCCTGGGCCAGCCCCGAGGAGGCGATGAACAAGGCCGGCTGCATGGCCTGCCACGCCAAGGACAAGAAGCTCGTCGGGCCGTCCTTCAAGGACATCGCCGCCAAGTACAAGGGCCAGGCCGACGTCGTGCCGAAGCTGATGGAGAAGGTCCGCAAGGGCGGCTCCGGCGTCTTCGGCCCGGTGCCGATGGCGCCGAACCCGCCCGACAAGATCAACGATGCCGACCTGAAGTCGGCGGTCGAGTTCATCCTGAAGAGCTGAGGCGGGAGCGCGGCATGCGCGCCGCCTGCACGCTGATCATCGTGTCCGGATGGCTCGCCACCGCGGCGGGCGCGGCAGAGCCGAGCGTGCCGCGGCAGCAGGCGCTGGTGCGCATGGTGCGGCAGGACTGCGGCTCCTGCCATGGCATGCGCCTGACCGGCGGCCTGGGGCCCGCGCTGACGCCACAGGCGCTGGCCGACAAGCCTCTGGCGTCGATGACCGCGACCATCCTGCACGGCCGGCCGGGCACGCCGATGCCGCCGTGGCGTGCGCTGCTCGACGATGCCGACGCGCTGTGGATCGCCACGCAGCTGCAGCACGGCTTCCCCGAAGAGCCTCGGGCCCGATGATGAAGCGGCGTCAATGGCTGCTGGGCGCGGCGTCGGCGCCGCTGCTGGCGGCGCAGGCCGCGCCTGTTGCCGAGAGCGGCCCGTCGCGCGGCAGCGGCGACCTCGGCGTCGTCGTGGCGCGCGCCCGCGGCGCGCTGGCGCTGGTCGATACCAGCCATCGCAGCGTGCTGGCCACGATCGAGGGCCTGGGCGACCTGTCGCATGCCTCGGTGGTGTTCTCGCGCGACGGCGGCACGGCCTATGTGTTCGGCCGCGACGGCGCGCTGACGCAGGTGAACCTGCTCGAGCGCCGCATCGAGCGCCGGGTGATGCAGGCCGGCAACTCGATCGGCGGTGCCATCTCGCAGGACGGCACGCTGGTCGCCGCGCAGAACTACACGCCGGGCGGCATCAAGGTCTTCGATGCGCGCACGCTGGAACTGGTGGCCGACATTCCGGCCGAGTTCGCGCCGGGCCAGCGCTCGCGTGTCGTCGGCCTGGTCGACGTGCCGGGCAACCGCTTCGTGTTCTCGCTGTTCGATGCCGACGCGATCTGGGTCGCCGACCTGTCCGATCGCACCCGGCCGCAGCTCACGAAGATCGAGAACGTCGGCCGCCAGCCCTACGACGCGCTGGTCACGCCCGACGGCCGCCACTACATCGCCGGCCTGTTCGGCGAGGACGGGCTGGCGCTGGTCGACCTGTGGGACGAGCCGTGGCGCGCGCGGCGCATCCTTGCCGGCTATGGCCGCGGCGAGCAGCCGCTGCCGGTCTACAAGATGCCGCATCTGCGCGGCTGGGCGGTGGCCGGGCGCCACGCCTACCTGCCCGCGATCGGCCGGCACGAGGTGCTGGTGGTCGACACGCAGAGCTGGCAGGAAGTCGACCGCATCGCCGTCGCCGGCCAGCCGGTGTTCGTGATGGCGCGCCCCGACGGCCGCCAGGTGTGGGTCAACTTCGCGGTGCCCGACTACGACCGCGTGCAGGTCATCGACACGTTGACGCGCCGCGTGCAACGCACGCTGGAGCCGGGCAAGGCGGTGCTGCACATGGAATTCACGCCGCGCGGCGAAGCGGTGTGGATCAGCTCGCGCGACGCCAACCGCGTGTCGGTGATCGACACGCAGCGCTTCACGACGCTGGCCCAGCTGGAGGTGGACGCGCCGAGCGGCGTGTTCTTCACCAGCCGCGCTGCGCGCACCGGGTTCTGACATGGCCGCCGCGCTTGACGACCCGCTGGACCTGGCGCTGCTCAATGACTGGCAGCGCGGCTTCCCGCTGCAGTCCGAGCCGTTCGCGGCGATCGGCGCCGCGCTGGGTGTCGATGCCGCGGCGGTGATCGAGCGCTATCGCGCGCTGCAGGCGCGGGGCGCGCTGAGCCGCATCGGTGGCGCGTTCGGTGCCGGCGCCGGCGGTGCGGCGCTGCTGTGCGCGCTGGCCGTGCCGCCTGCACGGCTCGAAGCGGTGGCGGCGATCGTCTCGGCGCACCCCGGCGTCAACCACAACTACGAGCGCGAGCACGAGAGGAACCTGTGGTTCGTCATCACCGGCGGCGACGCGGCGGCCGTGGCCGAGGCGGTGGATGCGCTCGAAGCCGCCTGCGGCCTGCGCGCACTGCGGCTGCCGATGCAGCGGGCCTACCGCATCGACCTGGGCTTCGACCTGCGCCGGGCGCTGGCCGCGCGCGGGCCCCGGGTGCGGCCGGTGGCCGCGCCGGTGCTGCCGCAGGACCGCGCCCTCGCGGCCTGCGTCGAGCACGGGTTGCCGCTGGTGGTGCGGCCGTTCGCCGCCTGGGGCGACGACTGCGCGCGCAGCGAGGCCGACGTGCTGGCCACGCTGCAGCGCTGGCTGGCGCAGGGCACGCTGCGCCGCTTTGGCGCCATCGTGCGCCATCACGAGAGCGGCTTCACGCACAACGCGATGACCGTGTTCGAAGTGCCCGACGCGCAGGCCGACGCCTGCGGCGCGCGGCTGGCGGTGCAGCCCGGCGTGACGCTGGCCTACCGGCGCGGCCGCGACGGGAGCTGGCCCTACAACCTGTACTGCATGGTGCACGGACGCGACCGCGATGCGGTGGCCGCAGCCGTCGACGCGGCGGTGGCTCGCGCCGGCCTCGACGGCTTTCCGCGCGCCATGCTCTTCAGCCGGCGCCGCTTCAAGCAGTGTGGCGCCCGCTATTTCGGCAGCGCGCCGCCGGCGCGCCAGCGCGTGGGAGACGCCCGTGTCACGGCCTGAGGCCCAGGCCGGCGTCGCGGTCGACGCGCGTGATGCGCGGCTGCTGGAGCGGCTGCACGGCGACCTGCCGCTCACCGACCGCCCCTTCGCCGAGGTGGGCGCCGAGCTCGGCATGGGCGAGGACGAAGTGCTGGAGCGGCTGCGCCGCCTGTTCACGCTGGGCGTGCTGACACGCTTCGGCCCGCTGGTGCAGATCGAGCGCGCCGGCGGGCGCTTCGTGCTGGCGGCGCTCGAAGTGCCCGAACCGCGCTTCGACGAGGTGGCGGCGATCGTCAACGCCCTGCCCGAGGTGGCGCACAACTACCGCCGCGAACATGCGCTGAACATGTGGTTCGTGGTCGCTGCCGAGACGCCGGCGCTGTGCGACGCCGCGCTGGCCCGGGTCGGCGCGCTCACCGGCCTGGCGGTGCATGCTTTTCCGAAGCAGCGTGAGTACTTCGTCGAGCTGAGGCTGCCGCTGGCGGCCGACAGCGCTGCCAAGGAATCGCTATGAAGCTTGCGGAGTTCGACCGCCGCCTGATCGCGGCCACGCAGAGCGGGCTGCCGCTGGTGCCGCGGCCCTACGAGGCCGTGGGCGCGATGCTCGGCGTCAGCGGCGAGGTGGTGCGCGAGCGCTTCGCGCAGATGCTGCACGACGGCTTGGTGCGGCGCATCGGCGCGGTGCCCAACCACTACCGCCTGGGCTACACCGCCAACGGCATGACGGTGTGGGACGTCGACGACGCGCGGGTCGACGCGCTTGGCGAACAGGTCGGCGCGCTGGCCGGCGTCAGCCACTGCTACCGCCGCCCGCGCGAGCTGCCGCGCTGGCCCTACAACCTGTACGCGATGCTGCACGGCCGCACGCGCGACGCCGTCGAGGCGCAGCGCGTGCAGATCCGTGCGCTGCTCGGCGATGCCTGCCGCGGCGACGAGGTGCTGTATTCGAGCGCGATCCTGAAGAAGACCGGCTTGCGCATCCGCGAGGACTGAATTTCATGTTGCGTGTCTCCCACTACCTGCGGCTGCTGGCCGATGCCGAGCGCACGGGCTCGATGGCGCCGCCCCGCGCCGCTCGCGCGCCCGGCGGTCCGGCTGCCGGCCCGGTGGTCATCTGGAACCTGATCCGCCGCTGCAACCTGACCTGCAAGCACTGCTACGCGCTGTCGGCCGACCACGACTACGCGGGCGAGCTGGACACGGCCGATGTCTACCGCGTGATGGACGACCTGAAGGCGTACCGGGTGCCGGTGCTGATCCTGTCCGGCGGCGAGCCGCTGCTGCGCCCGGACCTGTTCGACATCGCCGCGCGGGCGCGCGCCATGGGCTTCTACGTCGGCCTGTCGAGCAACGGCACGCTCATCGACGCGGCGATGGCCGAGCGCATTGCCGCGGCGAAGTTCGACTACGTCGGCATCAGCCTGGACGGCATCGGCGCGGTGCATGACCGCTTCCGCCGGCTGGTCGGCGCCTACACGCGCAGCCTGGCCGGCATCCGGCTGCTCGGTGAGCGCGGCGTCAAGGTCGGGCTGCGCTACACGATGACCATGCTCAACGCCGGCGAGCTGCCGTCGCTGCTGCAGCTGATGCGCGACGAGGGCGCGCAGAAGTTCTACTTCTCGCACCTCAACTACGCCGGCCGCGGCAACATCCACCGCGCCAAGGACGCGCAGTTCGCGGCCACGCGCCAGGCGCTGGACCTGCTGTTCGAGACCGCCTGGCGCGACGCGCAGGGCGACGTGCCGCGCGAGTACGTCACCGGCAACAACGACGCCGACGGCCCGTACCTGCAGCAGTGGGTGCAGCAGCGCTACCCGCAGTGGGCGCCGGCCTTGCGCGAGCACCTGGTCGCCTGGGGCGGCAACGCCAGCGGCGTCAACGTCGCCAACATCGACAACCTCGGCGACGTGCACCCCGACACGATGTGGTGGCACCACCGCTTGGGCAACGTGCGCGAGCGGCCGTTCTCGCAGATCTGGGCCGACACCACCGACCCGCTGATGGCCGGGCTGAAGGCCAAGCCCAGGCCGGTGCAGGGGCGCTGCGCGGCCTGTGCCCAGCGGGACATCTGCGGCGGCAACACGCGCGTGCGTGCGCAGCAGATCACCGGCAACCCGTGGGCCGAGGATCCGGGCTGCTACCTGGACGATGCCGAGATCGGCGTCGAAACGCACGGTGAGCGCATCGCGGTCACGCCCTTCGCGGCCGTGGGACGCTGACATGCGCTGGCTGGCGACGCTGGGCCGCGTGCTGCTCGCGGCGGGGCTGCTGGCGATGGGCCTGGACCTGGCGCGTGCCGCCGAGCCCGAGGCGCTGTACCAGCAGCACTGCGCCGCCTGCCACGGCGCAGCGCGCACCGGCGGCATGGGGCCGGCGCTGCTGCCGGAGAGCCTGGAGCGGCTGCGCCGCCCCGAGGCGATGAAGGTCATCGCCGAAGGCCGCACGGCGACGCAGATGCCGGGCTTCGGCGCACAGTTGAAGCCCGACGAGGTGGCCGCGCTGGCCGCCTGGATCTACACGCCGGTGACGCCCGCACCGGCCTGGAGCGACGCCGACATCCGCGCCTCGCGCGTGGTCGTCGCGGACGCGGCCACGCTGCCCGGCAAGCCGCAGTGGCGCGCCGACCCGATGAACCTGTTCGTCGTCGTCGAAGGTGGCGACCATCACGTGTCGCTGGTCGACGGCGACCGCTTCGAACGCATCCACCGCTTCGAAAGCCGCTACGCGCTGCACGGCGGGCCGAAGTTCAGCCCCGACGGGCGCTTCGTCTACTTCGGCTCGCGCGACGGCTGGATCACCCAATACGACCTGTGGAACCTGACGGTAGTGGCCGAGGTGCGCGCCGGGCTGAACATGCGCAACGTCGCGGTCAGCAGCGACGGCCAGTGGGTCATGGCCGCCAACTACCTGCCGCGCAACGTGGTGCTGTTCGATGCCGCCTTGAACCTGGTGCGCAGCATCGACGCCGCCACGGCCGACGGCAAGACGCGCTCGCGCGTGTCGGCGGTGTACGACGCCGCGCCGCGGCGCAGCTTCGTCGTGGCGATGAAGGACATCGCCGAGCTGTGGGAGATTTCGTACGACCCGAAGGCCGAGCCGATCTACGACGGCATGGTGCACGACTACAAGCTTGGCGAGGGGGTGTCGAAGCCGGGCTTCCTGGGGGTCCGGCGCACGCTGCTCGACGAGCCGCTGGACGACTTCTTCTTCGACCCGGCCTACCGCTTCGTGCTGGGGGCCACGCGGCCGAAGGCCGCTTCCCTGGAGGGGCCGAAGGCCGCTTCCCCGGAGCGGCCGAAGGCCGCTTCCCCGGAGGGGCCGAAGGCCGCTTCCCCGGAGGGGCCGAAGGCCGCCGTGTCGGACGGGCCCAAGGCGGACGGCGCCGGCAGCGCGCAGGTGGTCGGCCTGGACATCCGGCGCAGGGTGGCGACCTTGCCCATCGCCGGCATGCCGCACCTGGGGTCTGGCATCAGCTTCGCCTACCGCGGCGCCACGGTGCTGGCCAGCCCGAACCTCAAGGACGGTGCCATCGACGTCATCGACCTGCAGAGCTGGAAGCCGGTGGCGACCATCGCCACGCCCGGCCCGGGCTTTTTCATGCGCAGCCACGAGGCCACGCCCTACGCCTGGACCGACTCGATGATGAGCCCGACCGCGAAGGACACGCTGACGATCATCGACAAGCGCACGCTGCAGCCGGTGGCCAGCGTGCGCGAGCCGGGCAAGACGCTGGCGCACATCGAGTTCACGAAGGACGGCCGCTACGCGCTGGCCAGCCTGTGGGAGAACGACGGCGCGCTGATCGTCTACGACGCGCAGACCTTCAAGGAGGTCAAGCGCCTGCCGATGAGCAAGCCGGTGGGCAAGTACAACGTCTGGAACAAGATCACGCGATCGGAGGGGACCTCGCACTGAGGCCTGGGTCCGTGCGCCCTTCACCCAGGGCGGCCAGCCACGCCAGCCCCAGCGAAGCGGTGACGGCGTGCAGCAGCACCAGCGCCGGCGGCGCGGCGTCCAGCATGGCGGCGATGCCGAGCAGCATCTGCACCAGCGTCAGCAGCGCCAGCGCCAGGGCATCGCCGCGGTGCAGGCGATACCAGCCGAACACCCCCAGCGCAAAGGCCGCCAGCAGCGCCGGCGCGGCCAGCGCCAGATGCGCAAAGGCCGGGACGCTGTCGACGCCGGTGCCCGACAGCGCGCCCAGCCCGGCCTGCACCAGCCACAGCAGCGCGACGGCGCGCGCCCCACGCATGCGGGCCGCCGTGCTGCCGCGCAGGCCGCGCCAGGCTGTCCAGGCGAGCGCCAGCAGCAGCAGGCCGCCGAGCTGGTTGCCCAGCAACACCCACAGCGAACGGCTGCCCGGCGTGACGATGCCGAGCGCGGCCAGCGCCAGCGCCATGACGAGCATGGCCAAGGCACGTGCGCCGACGCCCGTGCGGCGCGGACGTCGCGCCAGCGCCAGCAGCGCCAGCGCGCCCGCGGCCGGCAGCATCGTGGATGCGGCGGCGCGATGCGCGGCGCGTACGCCGGCCAGCACGTCCGAGCGGCCCATCCATGGCGCCGGCGCGGCGCCGGGCGCGGCCGCCGCATCACGGCAGCCGGGCCAGCTGTTGCAGCCCGGCCGCGGCTGCGCCAGCCGCAGCCAGGCGCTGCTCGTCACGACGACGATCATCAGCAGCGCGCAGGCCGAAGCCAGCCGGCGCAGCCAGCGGCTGCGCCCATCGGTGGGCAGGGCAGGGGTGGTCGTCGTCGCCATCAGGTCTTTCGGGGCGGGCGCATCGTGCCAGCGCGGTGCCCGGATTCCTTGACCTGGTTCATATCTGCACGCGATGCGCACGTCACAGAATCGTCCGCATCCGCGATGCATGCATGAAGGAGACATCGATGAGCACCCCTCCGCACGACGACCCGAATGAGCCGGTGCCGTGGATGCAGCAGTTGCTCGACAACCCGTTCCTGCTGCTGTTCCTGGGGGTGTTCGTGCCGATGGTGGTGTACACCGCCTGGGGCGTGTGGGACATCCTGACGCTGCCCGTCGCCAAGTAGGCACGAGGAGCCAAGCATGAGCGCCATCCTCCCCCCCGCCGAACGGCTTTGGTACAAGCACCCGATCGACCGCGTCGAAGGCACCTGGATCGTCATCGCCCTGCTGTGGTGTCTGATCATGTTCGCGATGATGGTCGGCTGGCATATCTGGGGCCACCAGAACCTGTCGACCGAGACCTACCGCACCACGCCTGACAAGTTCATGCCCAAGGTGCAGGCCATGGTCGACAAGTACACCGTGCGCACCGAGACCGACGAGAAGATTCCGGTGGTGGCGCCGCTGCCGGACAGCGACGTCTACCTGCTGGCGCGGCTGTGGAACTTCTACCCGATCCTCGAGCTGGAGAAGGGCAAGACCTACCGGCTGCATCTGTCGGCCATGGACTACAACCACGGCTTCTCGCTGCAGCCGGCCAACATCAACATCCAGATGGTGCCGGGCTTCGAGCACGTGGTCACCGTCACCCCCAACCAGTCGGGCACCTATTCGGTGGTGTGCAACGAGTACTGCGGCATCGGCCATCACAAGATGGTCGGACGCATCTACATCAAGTGAAAGGGCGGCGATGAGCACCGCGACCACGTATCGCACCTGCCCGCGCTCGGGCCTGCAGTTCGAGCGCCAGGCCGAGATGCTGATGAAGGCCAACGCCTTCGTCGGCGTCGTCTGGCTGCTGATCGGCGGCCTGCTGGCCGTCGGCGTCGTGATGACGCGCTGGCCGGCGTTCCGCTGGCTCGAGGCCGAGACCTTCTATCAGGTGCTCACGGCACACGGCATCGACATGCTGATCTTCTGGCTGATCTTCTTCGAGATCGCCGTGCTGTACTTCTGTGCATCGACGCTGCTGCGTTGCCGCATCGCCACGCCGAAGATCGCCTGGCTGGCTTTCGCGCTGATGGTCATCGGCTCGATCACCACCAACGTCGCGGTCTACCGCGGCGCCTCCAGCGTGATGATGACCAGCTACGTGCCGATGATGGCCGAGCCCAGCTTCTACCTGGGGCTGATCCTGTTCGCCGTCGGCGCGCTGGTCGGCTGCTTCGTGTTCTTCGGCACGCTGGTCGTGGCCAAGAGGGACAAGACCTACCAGGGCTCGGTGCCGCTGGTCACCTTCGGCGCCATCACCGCGGCGATCATCGCCGTGTTCACCATCGCCTCGGGCGCGATCATCCTGATCCCCACCTGGCTGATGGCGCTGGGCGTGGTCAAGGAAGTGGACCCGCTGGTCTACCGCACCATCTGGTGGGCCTTCGGCCATAGCTCGCAGCAGGTCAACGTCGCCGCGCACATCTCGGTGTGGTACCTGGTTGCGGCCATCGCCTTTGGCGCCAAGCCGATGAGCGAGCGCGTCAGCCGCACCGCGTTCCTGCTGTACATCCTGTTCCTGCAGCTGGCCAGCGCGCACCACCTGCTCGCCGACCCGGGGCTGTCGACCGGCTGGAAGGTGGTCAACACCAGCTACTTCATGTACTTCGCCGTGCTGGCCTCGATGCTGCACGGCCTGACCATCCCCGGTGCGATGGAAGTGGCGCAGCGCCAGAAGGGCTTCACCAAGGGGCTGTTCGAGTGGCTGCGCAAGGCGCCGTGGGGCAACCCCACCTTCAGCGGCGTGTTCATCGCACTGATCGGCTTCGGCTTCCTCGGCGGCATCTCCGGCGTGATGATGGGCACCGAGCAACTGAACATGATCATCCACAACACGATCTATGTGCCCGGCCACTTCCATGCCACCGTGGTCATCGGCACCACGCTGACCTTCATGGCGCTGACCTACTACCTGATCCCGGTGCTGTTCAAGCGCGAGATGATCGCGCCGGGGCTGGCCAAGTGGCAGCCCTACCTGTTCGGCTTCTCGATGTATGCCTTCGCGCTGGTGATGATGGGCGCCGGCACCCTGGGCGTGTCGCGCCGCCACTGGGACATGGCCTTCCAGGGCCACGCGCTGGCCTACGAATGGCCCGGCGCCGCGTACCTGATGATGGGCCTGGTCGGGCTGACCGGCCTCATCGCCATCATCGGCGGCGCGATCTACATCTACATCACCGTCGGTTCGCTGCTGTGGGGCCGCAAGCTCGACGACGGCACCGTCAGCTCGACCTTCACGCCGATCCCGCGCACCGCGCCCAGCGTGGCCGCGCAGAGCTACGGCTCGTTGGGCTTCGCGGCGCCCGGCACCTTCGTGCTGGCGATGGTCTTCCTGCTGGCCTTCGTGCTGTACTACTTCATCAACTGGAAGTACCTGTCCACGCTGTGGGCCCTGAGCTGAGTTGAGCAGAGCACGCATGCCGGCCGCCGCGCGCCGGCAGTGCCCACGAGGAGAGCGCCGATGAACCGCAGCCCACCGCCCGCCGCCGCCAGCCTGGCGGCCGACTCCGGCCTTGCGCGGCGCGGCGCGCGCTGGCGTACGGGCTTAAGCGTGTTCAAGATCCGCATCGGCGTGCTCATCATGATCACCGCCCTCGGCGGCATGGCGATCGTGCCCGGCAGCCGCTTGAGCCTGGCGCAGGTGCTGTGGCTGGCGCTGGCGGTGCTGGTGGCCGCGGCCAGCGCCGGCGCCTTCAACCAGTTCGTCGAGGCCGACAGCGACCGGCTGATGGCGCGCACGCGCGGCCGCGCCTTCGCCAGCGGCGAACTGCCGCGCAGTGCCGGCTGGCTGGCGGCAATCGTCGCCCTGGTGGTGCTGGCCGTCGCGCTGGCCGCCGTGGCGACCAACGGCATCGCCGCACTCTTCGTCGCGCTCGGCGCCATCACCTACGGCGTCGTCTACACGCTGTGGCTGAAGCGGCGCACCGCCTGGAACATCGTCATCGGCGGCCTGTCGGGCAGCTTCGCCGCGCTCGCCGGCGCCGCCGCGGTCGACCCGACGATCCCGCCGCAGGCCTGGGCGCTGGCGCTGGTGCTGTTCCTGTGGACGCCGCCGCACTTCTGGAGCCTGGCCATCGCCGTCGATGCCGACTACCGCCAAGCCGGCGTGCCCATGCTGCCGGTGGTGCTGGGTGTGGAGCGCGCGGCGCGCATCGTGCATGCCAGTGCGCTGATCTTGGTGGCGTCGTCCTTCCTGCCGCTGGTGTTCGGCGCCGGCTGGGTGGTCGGTGCCGGTGCGGCGCTGGGCGGCGCGTATTTTCTGTGGCGCACCAAGGCGCTGGCGCGCGCGCCGTCGCGCAAGGCGGCCATGGCGGCGTTCTTCGCGTCGATGGTGCAGCTGAGCCTGCTGCTGCTGGCGGTGGTGGTCGATGCGGCGATGCGTTGATGGACGCGGCGTCTGGCGTCATCGGTGGGCCGGACTGCTGTCGGCGCTGCTGATCCTGCCCGCCGCGGCGGCCGGTGCCGAGCGCGAACCCGGCACCGTGCCTGCCCTGGACGAGGCGGAGGCGGTGCGCCTGAGCCAGGCGGCAGTGGGCCGCAGCATTCCCGACCTGATGCTGCTCGACCGCCAGGGGCGGCCGGTGCGGCTCGCGGCCTACCGCGGCAAGCCGCTGCTGGTCAGCTTCATCTACACCGGCTGCTTCCAGGTCTGCCCGACGCAGACGCGTGCGCTGTACGAGGCCGTGCAAGGCCTGGAGCGCATGCTCGGCGCACGCCAGTTCAACGTCGTCAGCATCGGCTTCAACCAACCCTTCGACGACCCGCAAGCGATGCGCGCCTTCGCGGCGCAGCACCGCATCGACGCAGCGAACTGGGAATTCCTCAGCCCGCCGCGCGACGCCGTGGCCACGCTGACGCAGGCTTTCGGCTTCGCTTTCGTCGCCACGCCGGCCGGCTTCGACCATGTGCTCGGCGTCACCGTGGTCGACGCGCAGGGCCGCATCCATGCGCAGGTCTACGGCGACAAGCTGCGCGCCGACCAGCTCGGCAAGCCGCTGCGCGATCTGCTGCTGGATGCGCCGCCGCCCGCCGAGTCGCGCTTCAGCGATCTGGTCGAACGCGTGCGCATCCTGTGCACCGTCTACGACCCCGACACCGGCGCCTACCGCTACGACTACAAGCTGATCTTCGAAGTGATCGGCGGGCTGCTCTTCTTCGGCAGCGTGGCCGTCTACTTCCTGCTCGAATGGAGAGGGCGGCGCCGCGCGCGCCGACTGTCATGCACGGCCTCGAAACCCTCCGCCGGCATGGCCTGAACGGCTGGCGCCGCGTCGAGCGGGGCTTCGATGCGGCCTTCGGTTCGGCGCTGAATCCGCTGCGCCACCTGGGCGCGATCGGCTTCCTTGCGTTCTGGCTGCTCGCCGCCAGCGGGGTGCTGCTGTACATCGTGCTCGACACCTCGGTCGAAGGCGCGTATCGATCGATCGCCAGCCTGGAGCAGGCGCCGCTGGCGCTGGGCCGGCTGCTGCGTGGGCTGCACCGCTACGCCGCCGACGTGCTGGTCATCGCGCTCGGCCTGCACCTGCTGCGCGAATGGCTGCACGGCCACGAGCGCGGCTTCAGGCGCTTCTCGTGGCTGACCGGGGTGCCGCTGGTGGCCTTCGTCTTCGCCGCGGCGATCGGCGGCTTCTGGATCAACTGGGACCAGCTCGGCCAGTTCTCGGCCATCGCCACCGCCGAATGGCTGGACGCGCTGCCGCTGCTGGCGGCGCCGCTGGCGCGCAACTTCCTGGGCAGCGCCACGGTCGGCGACCGCTTGTTCTCGCTGTTCGTGTTCGTGCACCTCGGCGTGCCGCTGCTGCTGCTGTTCGGCCTGTGGTTCCATGTGCAGCGCATCACGCGCGCCGCGGTGCTGCCGCCGCGCCCGCTGACTCTGGGGCTGGTCGCGGTGCTGGCGCTGCTGGCGCTGGCCGTGCCGGTGACCAGCCACCCGCCGGCCGCGCTGGGCGCCGTGCCCGGCGTGCTGCGACTGGACTGGATCGTGCTCTTCGTGCATCCGCTGACCTATGCGACGTCGCCGCAGTTCGTCTGGGCGCTGGTCGTGGGTGGCGCGCTGACGCTCTTCGGCCTGCCGTTCCTGCCGCAGGCCGCCCGGCGCGCGCCGGTGGCCGTGGTCGACGCCGCCAACTGCAGCGGCTGCCGCCGCTGCCTGGCCGACTGCCCGTATGCGGCGATCACCATGGTGCCGCACCCGAACCAGCGCATCGGGCGTTCGCTGGCCGTGGTCGATGCCGACCTGTGCGCCGGCTGCGGCATCTGCGCCGGCGCCTGCCCGTCGTCGACACCCTTCCGCGGCATGCAGCAACTGATCAGCGGCATCGACCTGCCGCAGCGCACGGTCGATGCCCTGCGCCGGCAGTTGCGCACCACGCTGGCCGCGGCGATCGAGCCGCAGCCGCTGGTGGTCTTCGGCTGCGCGCACGGTGCACGCGCCGCCGCCGGCGCGCACCACGTCGAGCTGCTGTGCACCGGCCAGCTGCCGCCGTCCTTCGTCGAGTACGCGCTGCGCGACGGCGCGGCCGGCGTGCTGGTGGCCGCCTGCCGCGAAGGCGGCTGCGAGTACCGTGTCGGTGAGCGCTGGACGCACGAGCGTCTCGACGGTTCGCGCGAGCCGCACTTGCGCCGCGGCAGCGTGCCGGCCGAGCGGCTGGAACTGGTCTTCGCCGGCCCCGGCGACGACGCGCTGCTGGCGCAGGCGCTGGCGCGGCTGCGGCAGCGCGTGCAGGCGCTGGCCACCGAACCCCGGACGGCGATGCACCATGGCTGAGCGCGATACCTCCCAGCGTCGTCCGCTGGCCTGGGCCGGCCAGGTGCTGCTCTACGGTGCCTTCGCGCTGGCCATCGGCGTGTTCTCGCAATGGCCACCCTACCGCCACCTGCAGCCCGACCAGGCGCTGGTCAAGCTGAGCTTCGTGCGCGTCGGCAAGCCGGTCGGCGACTGCCGAAAGCTGAGCGACGAGGAACTGGCCAAGCTGCCGCCGAACATGCGCACGCCCACGGTGTGCCCGCGCGAGCGCTCGCCGCTGACCGTGCAGATGGCCATCGACGGCCGGCCGGTGCTCGACCGCAGCGTGCCACCCACCGGGCTGCGCCAGGACGGCGCGTCCGCGGTCTACGAGCGTGTGGTCGTGCCGGCCGGCGAGCGGCTGATCACCGTCAGCCTGTCCGACGACGTGCGCGCGCGCGCCACGCCGCATCGGCGCGAGGAGCGTGTGACGCTGGTGCCGGGTCAGGTGCTGGTCATCGACTACGACGCCGAGAAGGGCGGCATCACCTTCCAATGAACACGCTGACGACTCTGCGGCCCTTGCCGCTCGACCTGCGCGCCGACGCGGCGCCTGCGCGCTTTACGCTGCCGCAGGTCAGCGCCGCGCAGCGCCCGCTGGCGCGCGCCTGGCTGGTGCTCGGGCTGGCCGCGTTGATCGGTTCGGGGCTGTTCTCGGTGCTGCTGGTGCTGGCGCGCACGCCGGGCATCAACGCCTGGCTGCCCGCCGGCGACTTCTTCCGCGTCGCGCTGGTCGTGCACGTCGACCTGTCCGTGCTGGTCTGGTTCGTGGCCATCGCCGGCCTGCTGTGGAGCCTGAACCTGCGGGCGGCGCCGTCGCGCGCCGCGCGTGCCTGCGGCTGGCTGGCGTTGGTGCTGGCCGCGGGCGGTGCGCTGAGCATGGCGCTCGCCGCCTTCGTCGACCCCGGCGAAGCGATCATGGCCAACTACGTGCCGATGCTCGACAGCGCCACCTTTCGCGCCGCGGTCGTCGAGTTCGCCATCGGCGCGCTGCTGCTGGTCGGCCTGAGCCTGCGGCGGCCGGCGCCGGTGGGCGCTGCGCTCGACGGTGCCGGCGCGCTGCGCTTCGGCCTGCATGCCAGCGTGGTCGCGGGGGCGGTGGCGCTGCTGGCCTTCGCCTGGTCGCTGGCCGTGGTGCCGCGTGCGTTGCCGGCCAAGGGCTACTACGAGATCCTCTTCTGGGGCGGTGGCCATGCGCTGCAGTTCACCTGGACGCTGCTGATGCTGGTCGGCTGGCTGGCGCTGGCGCAGGCCTGCGGCGGGCGCATCCCGCTCAGCCCGCGCATCGTGCTGCTGCTGTTCGCGCTGGCACTGGCCGGGGTGTTCGGCACGCCGCTGACCTACCTGATGCACGAAGTCGGCACCGTCGAGCACCGCGACATGCACACCTGGGGCATGCGCTTCGGCGGCGGTCTGGCGATCCTGCCGCTGGCGCTGGCCGTGCTCATCGCCGTGGTGCCGCTGCGCGGGCTGCAGCCCACGCAACGGCCGCTGCGCGCCGCGCTGCTGGCGTCGATGCTGCTGTTCGTGGCCGGCGGGCTGATCGGGCTGACGATCCAGGGCAGCAACGTGAAGATCCCGGCGCACTACCACGGCTGCATCGTCGGTGTGACGCTGGCGCTGATGGGCGTGGTCTTCCACCTGCTGCCGCGCCTGGGCTGGCAGGCGCCCGCGGGCCGGCTGGCGGTGGCGCAGCCGTGGCTGTACGGCGTCGGCCAGCTGCTGCACATCGTCGGCCTGGTCTGGTCGGGCGGCTACGGCGTGCAGCGCAAGGTGGCGGGCAGCGAGCAGGTGTTGCGCAGCGCCGCAGAAGTGTGGGGCATGGGCCTGATGGGCATGGGCGGGCTGCTGGCCATCGTCGGCGGGCTGCTCTTCGTCGTCGTCGTGCTGCGCGCGATGCGCGGCGCGGCGGCCGGGGCGGCCGCGCGCTGAGCCGACCATGGTGAGCCTGCTGCAACGCGCGCTGCGCGCCGGCTTCATGCGCGCCGAGGCGCTGTTCAACCGCGCTTTCGGCGACCGCCTGAACCCGCTGTACCACCTGGGCGCGATCAGCTTCTTCCTGTTCTGGGTGGTCGGCGCCACCGGGCTGGTGCTGTACGCGTTCTTCGACACCAGCGTCAGCGGCGCGTACCGCTCGGTGGAGGCCATCACGCACGGCGTCTTCGGCCTCGGCGGCGTCATCCGCACGGTGCACCGGCATGCCTCCGACGCGATGCTGCTGACGATGCTGATCCACCTGCTGCGCTACTTCGCCTTCGACCGGCTGCGCGGCTTCCGCTGGTTCTCGTGGGTCACCGGCGTGCTGCTGCTGTGGCTGGTGTACATCGCCGGCGCCAACGGCTTCATGCTGCCGTGGGACCGGCTGGCACAGTTCGTCACGCAGGCCAGCTTCGAATGGCTGGACTGGCTGCCCGGCTTCGGCGGCACGCTGATCCGCAACTTCATCCTGCCCGAGCACGTCAGCGACCGGCTGTTCTCGCTGCTGGTGTTCATCCACATCGGCGTGCCGCTGCTGACGCTGCTGCTGATGTGGGTGCACGTGCAGCGCGTGCCCAAGGCCACGACCAACCCGCCGCGGCCGATCATGCTGGCGCTGCTGCTGATGTTGCTGCTGCTGGCGCTGGTCGCGCCCGTCGTCAGCCAAGCGCCAGCCGACCTGCGCACCGTGCCTCAGGTGCTGCGGCTGGACTGGTTCATCCTGACGATCTTCCCGCTGCTGTATGTCTGGCCGCATGCGCTGACCTGGGGCCTGGTGATCGGCGCGACCGCGCTGCTGTTCCTGATGCCGTGGCTGCCGCCGCGGCGCGGCGGCCGCGCGCCGATCCAGCTGACCATGCACCCCGGCCCGGTGCGCCTGGCCGCACGTCCCGGCGAGACGCTGCTGGAAGCCGGGCTGCGCGCCGGTGTCGCGCTGCCTTATGACTGCCGCGCCGGCGGCTGCGGCGTGTGCGTCTGCACCGTGCTGCACGGCCGCGTCGACCAAGGTGCGTACCAGCCCGCGGCGCTGACCGAGGCGATGCGCGCGCGCGGCCAGGCGCTGATGTGCTGCGCGGTCGCGCTCGACGACGTCGATCTCGAGGTCGAGGGCGTCGGTGCGTTGTCGCTCGGTGCCGCAGCGGCGCCGCTGCGCCGCTGGCACGCGCGCGTGCAGGCCATGCAGCGCCTCTCGCCGGACCTGATGCGCGTGCATCTGGCGCTGCCGGCGGGGGAGCACATCGCCTTCGTTGCCGGCCAGTACATCAACATCCTGCTCGACGACGGCGCCAAGCGCGCGTTCTCCTTTGCCAACGCGCCGCCCGACCCGCAGGCCGCGCCGTCCACCGCCGGCGACGTGATCGAACTGCATGTGCGGCTGATCCCCGGCGGGCGCTTCACGACGCAGGTGTTCGAGACGATGAAGGTGGGCGATGCCATCGAATTCGAAGGTCCGCTAGGCCGCTTCACCTTGCAGGACAGCCAGCGGCCGATCCTCTTCGTCGCCGGTGCCACCGGCTTCGCACCGGTGAAGAGCATCCTCGAGGACGCGTTCCGCCGCGGCGTGCAGCGCCCGATGACGCTGTACTGGGGCGTGCGCACCGCCGCCGACCTGTACCTGCTCGACGAGGTCGAGCGCTGGCAGCGCGAGCACGCCAACTTCCGCTTCGTGCCGGTGCTGTCGGCGGCCGACGCCGACACCGCCTGGGCCGGCCGCCGCGGCCTGGTGCACGAAGCGATGCTCGCCGACCACCCGGACCTGCGCGGCCACGAGGTCTACGCCTGCGGCTCGGTGCGCATGGTCGAGGCGGCGGTGCCGGACTTCATCGCGCACGGGCTGGAGGAGCAGTTCTGCTTCTCCGATGCGTTCGTGCCGACGCCCAAACCGCCGGCGCCGGGCGGTCCTCAGCGGCCCGCATGACCGGCGTCGGTGATCGACGGTCGGCTGCGGCCTGAACGCCGCCGCCGGGCGGTCTTCAGGGCTCGGACCGCCGCCCGGGCAGCTGCGTCAACCAGGGCTCGGGATTCGCGGCCATGCGCAGCCCGAGGTCGTAGAGCAGCTGCATCTGCGCCGGGTCGAAGACCTCGTCGCCGATCATGTTCACGTCCTCCGGGATGGTGATCCAGCGGAAGGCGCCGCCTTCTTGTTGCGTGTAGCTCTGGATGCGGAACAGGTCGGCGATGGCCACCACGCGCCCGGTGGCGTCGATGACCCGCCCGGCGATGGCCGACAGCGAGCGCGCCACGGGGTCGGGCTGGGGAATGAGCTGGCCGTTGTGGATGACGTAGATGTCCTCCTTGCCGCTGCCGCCCTGGCCACCGCGTTCGCGGATCACCGAGCCGCGGATCACCCCGCCGTTGAGGAACACGCGCGCGCCGACGCCGCCGTCGACGTGCATCTCGTCATAGCGCGGCCCGCCGGGCGCCAGCTCGACGTCGAAGAACACCGGCGGGAAGGCCACCGGAATCGACGCCGACGCCAGCATCACCTTGCGGAACAGCTCCAGCGCCTCGGGCCGCCCACTGTTGGCGATGAGGCCCATGTTCCACACCACGAAGCGCGGCGCGTCCAGGTTGGCGGTGCCGATGTACAGCCGCCGCCCGCGCTGGTGCGCGTCGGCGACGCGGCGCAGCAGCTCGGCATCGACGTGGCGGGCGATCATCGCCTGCAGCGGCCGCGTGTCGGCCAGCGCCTCGCCGGCGAGCACCTGCCACAGCAGGCCGACCGTGGAACCCAGCAGGAAGATGTCGCGCGAACGCGTGGTGGTGTAGAAGTCCTTCAGCGCGGCGTCGTATTCCGGCCCGATGAAGGCGAAGGGCGCCATCAGCGCGCCGGTGGACACGCCGGTGACGATCTTGAAGGTCGGCCGCGTGCCGGTGCGGCTCCAGCCGCTCAGGAAGCCGGCACCGAAGGCGCCGTTGGCGCCGCCGCCGGACAGCGCCAGGTGGGCGTAGTGCACCGAGCCGTCCGCCGCGCGCGGGAAGTCCCGCGCAGACTCTTGCGCGAAGGACCGCGCCAGGTCCTTCTCCAGCGTTGCACTCGGCTGGCCGGACCAGGCGCGTATGTCGGGGAAGTGCGGGATGCTGCCGCTGAGCGCATCCTGTGCCGGCGCCGGGTGGCGCGGCAGCGAGCCGCAGGCGCCCAACCCCAGCGCCAGCAGGGCGGCCGCCGCGCGGCAGGCCGCGCGCCACCGTCCGCCGCGCTGCATGGTCATGCGCATGCGCGCGGCCGGAGCGAAGGGCTGCGCTTCAGGCGAGCAGGGCGTTGAGCGTGGCGCTCGGGCGCATCACCGCCTCGACCTTGGCCTCGTCGGCGCGGTAGTAGCCGCCGATGTCCGCCGGCTTGCCTTGCACCGCCGCCAGCTCGTCGATGATCTTCTGCTCGTTGTCGGCCAGCGCCTTGGCCAGCGGCGCGAAATGCGCGGCCAGCTCGGCGTCGTCCTTCTGCGCGGCCAGCGCCTGTGCCCAGTACAGCGCCAGGTAGAACTGGCTGCCGCGGTTGTCCAGCTGGCCGGTCTTCGGCGACGGCGACTTGCGGTTGTCCAGCAGCTTGCCGGTGGCCGCGTCCAGCGTGCTCGCCAGGATCTTGGCCTTGGCATTGCCGGTCTTGATGCCCAGATCCTCCAGGCTCACCGCCAGAGCCAGGAACTCGCCCAGCGAATCCCAGCGCAGGTGGTTCTCCTCGACCAGTTGCTGCACGTGCTTGGGCGCCGAGCCGCCGGCGCCGGTCTCGTACATGCCGCCGCCGGCCATCAGCGGCACGATCGACAGCATCTTGGCGCTGGTGCCCAGCTCCATGATCGGGAACAGGTCGGTCAGGTAGTCGCGCAGGATGTTGCCGGTGACGCTGATGGTGTCCAGCCCGCGCACCACGCGCTCCAGCGTGTAGCGCATGGCGCGCACCTGGCTCATGATCTGGATGTCCAGGCCAGACGTATCGTGATCCTTCAGGTAGGTCTTGACCTTCTTGATGACCTCGTTCTCGTGCGGGCGGTACGGGTCCAGCCAGAACACCGCCGGCATGCCCGAGTTGCGCGCGCGCGTGACGGCCAGCTTGACCCAGTCGCGGATGGCCGCGTCCTTCACCTGGCACATGCGCCAGATGTCGCCCTGCTCGACGTTCTGCGACAGCAGCACCTCGCCGGTGGCGATGTCGACGATGTTGGCGGTGCCGTCCTCGGGCACCTCGAAGGTCTTGTCGTGCGAGCCGTATTCCTCGGCCTGCTGCGCCATCAGGCCGACGTTGGGCACGGTGCCCATGGTCTTCGGGTCGAAGTTGCCGTGCCACTTGCAGAAGTTAATCATCTCCTGGTAGATGCGGGCGAAGGTGCTCTCCGGCATCACCGCCTTGACGTCCTTCAGCCGGCCGTCGGCGCCCCACATCTTGCCGCCGTTGCGGATGGCCGCCGGCATCGACGCGTCGACGATGATGTCGTTGGGTGAATGGAAGTTGGTGATGCCCTTGGCCGAGTCGACCATCGCCAGCTCGGGGCGGTGCTCGTGGCAGGCGTGCAGGTCGCGCTTGATCTCGTCCTGCTTGCTCTGCGGCAAGGTGGCGATCTTGTTGTACAGGTCGACCATGCCGTTATTGACGTTGATGCCCAGCTCGTCGAACAGCTTGGCATGCTTCTCGAAGGCGTCGCGGTAGAAGATCTTCACGCAGTGGCCGAAGACGATGGGGTGCGACACCTTCATCATCGTCGCCTTGACGTGCAGCGAGAACATCACGCCGGTCTTGTGCGCGTCCTCGATCTCCTTTTCATAGAAGGCCAGCAGCGCCTTCTTGCTCATGAACATCGAGTCGATGATCTCGCCGTCCTTCAGCGACACCTTCGGCTTGAGCACCAGCGTCTTGCCGCTCTTGGTGACCAGCTCCATGCGCACGTCGCGCGCCTTGTCCAGCGTCATCGACTTCTCGCCGTGATAGAAGTCGCCGGCATGCATGTGCGACACGTGCGAGCGCGAGGCCTGGCTCCACTCGGCCATGCTGTGCGGGTTCTTGCGCGCGTATTCCTTGACCGCCTTGGGCGCGCGGCGGTCGGAATTGCCTTCGCGCAGCACCGGGTTCACCGCGCTGCCGATGCACTTGTTGTAGCGCGCGCGGATGTCCTTCTCTTCGTCGGTCTTCGGGTTCTCCGGAAAGTCGGGGATCTTGTAGCCCTTGCCCTGCAGTTCCTTGATCGCCGCCTGCAGCTGCGCCACCGACGCGCTGATGTTCGGCAGCTTGATGATGTTGGCGTCCGGCTCCAGCGTCTTCTTGCCCAGTTCGGTCAGCGTGTCGGGCACGCGCTGCTCCGGCGTGAGGTAGTCCGGGAAGTTGCCGAGGATGCGCGCCGCCACCGAGATGTCGCTGGTGTCGACGCGGATGCCGGCTGGCTTGGCGAAGGTGCGGATCACCGGCAGGAAGGCGACGGTCGCCAGTGCCGGTGCCTCGTCGGTCAGCGTGTAGATGATGGTCGGTTCGGTGCTCATGCAATGTCTCCGTCGGCTTGTGGCCGCAAACCAGTCGATGGGGTGGGGCGCCGGCCGGGGTGGGCCCGGCGCTGCCACGCCATTGTGCAGCAGCGCAGGCCCTCTTCCTGGCCGCGGCCGGCGCGCCCGGCGGCAGGGGCGACGAGCCCTGGGGCGGGCCCTCAAGACGGCCTGCCTTCCTACACCACCGCGCCCCCCGGGCGTGCAGCATGGCCCTGCGAGGCGAAGCGTGCGCCGCGGGGGATTGCCATGCAGACGAGGTTCCAGGCCGTGGTGGCCTTGTTCGCTGCCTTGCCTTTGGTGGGGGCCGCGCAGGGCGTCGCCGCACAAGCCAGACCGGCGGAACGCGGCCAGGTTCAGCCGCCGCGGGCCCTGCAGGCCGAGCCGCTGGTGGCGCCGCGGATCAAGCTGCCGCTGGCCAAGCCGGCGCCGCTGACGGTGGACCCGCCGGCGCTGCAGGGTGGCAAGCCCGCCGCACCGGGCGGCTACGACGACCCCGCCCGGCGCTGCGAGGCGCTGGCCGACAGTCAGCAGCGCGCGCGCTGCCAGGACAAGGTGGTGCGCGAGACGCCGGTGCGCAACTAGGCGACGGCTTTCAGCGCGGAACGTTCAGCGTCGATCCTGTGCGCCAGCGTGCGGCGGAAGTGCACCAGCGCGGCGTCGGCGACGATCGCGTGCATGGGGAACGATGGGTCCGCTTCCAGGGTCTTCTGCTGCGCTTCGATGATCGCCTTGTCCTCGTTGAAGCCTTCGACCATCGAGTGATACAGCGACAGCGAGACGTTCGGGTCGTCCAGCGCGTAGTCGTGCAGGTAGTCCCAGAAGAAGTGCGTGCTGGTCGCGGACTCGGGCGTGAAGAACTGGCAGTTGCGGTACTGCTTGGCGCCTGCGGCCTTGTCGGGCGCGGTCTTGTCGGCGCCGCCGCTGCCGGCGGGCACGAACATCGTTTCCATGAAGAAGATGCCCGGCACGTACATGCGCGCGATGTTGCGCCGGTCGACCATCGCGTCGTCGCGCACCACCTTCCGGTGGAACGGCGGCGGCGCCGCGTTCAGGTGCCAGCGCTCGACGCGAAAGCCGTCGTCCAGGCGCTCGATGGCCGTGGGCTTGGACTTGAACGCGTATTCCTCCGAGCCGCCGAGCGTCTTGGTGTGCACGAAAGCCAGATGCGCGAAGTCGGCCAGGTTGTCGACGATGAGCAGGTAGTTGGCGTCGTAGTGCAGGTAGCCGGGGTGGCCGCGCCAGCCCGGGTCGCGCAGGTAGGGAAAGTCCAGGATGCCGGCCGCGTCGGCCTTGGCGGGGTCGCCCATCCAGATCCAGATCAGCCGGTCGCGCTCGACCGTCGGATAGCCGCGCACGCCCAGCCGCGGCGGGATGTTGTCCTGCCCCGGAATCTGCACGCACTTGCCGGTGGCGTCGAACTTCAGCCCGTGGTACATGCAGCGCACGCAGTCGCCTTCGACGCGGCCATGCGACAGGCGCGCGCCACGGTGGCAGCAGCGATCGTCCAGCGCCACCGCGCGGCCCGATTCGCCGCGGTACAGCACGACGGGTTTGCCGAGGATCGTGCGTGCCACCATGCGGCCGTCGATCAGTTCGTGGTCCCAGCCCGCCACGTACCAGCAGTCCATGAGGAAGGGCTCGTGAGCCGATGCCTGGTGGACGGCGTCCTTCGGCAATGCCATGGTGGTCTCCTTGGAGGGTGTTCGTGGCTGCATAGGGTACGCCACCGGCGAAACCCGCGCCGCCCGGGAGGGCAGGGCGCATGCAGCGGGCGGCCGCGGCCGGCGCGACGCGGCGCCGGCCTGGGCCCGGCGTGTTCGCGACCCTCACGATGGCCGCAGAGGTTGCAAGGCCGCCTGCGCGGGGCCTTGCGCGGCCCCGAACCATGGCGCGCCGTCAGCCAGGCGTCGGTCGATTCGAAGGTCGCGGACCCGTCGCGCGGGTGCGCAGGGCGGGGGTGGAGGCCGGGCGTTGGCCGCCAGCCTGCTCGCGCTGTTCCCGCCGCCTCGGCCTCAAGCCTTCTGAAGTTGTTTCAGCGCCTGCTGCGAGTTCAAGGCGACGGGCGGCGTGTCGGGCGGCTCGACGGCGGTCGTCAGGCCCACGCCTGCGACGGTGCGGCTGCAGACGTATTCCTTCCACCGCGCCGCGCGCGCGCCGGTCCAGACCTCGGCCAGCGGCCGGTCCATGACGTCGACGAACTGGATCAGGCCGTCCTGGCGCCCCAGGCTGATGCAGCGGAAGGTGAAGGCGAAATGAAAGGCGGCAGGTTTGGCGCCATCGAGCAGCGCCAGCGCACTCGCCGCCGCGGCTTCACCCATGGGCCGGCCCGCGGCGCAGCTCATGCGGCACACGCCCGAGGGCTCGGCGTTGACTTCGGCGATGTCGCCCGTGGCGATGATCTGCGGGTGCGACACCGACTGCAGCGTGGGGGTGCAGGCGATGCGGCCGCCCTTGCCCACGGCGATGCCCGCGCGCTGCGGCAGATCGCTCACGCTGAACCCGCCCGCCCAGATGCAGCGGTCGAACTCGATGACCTCGCCGCCGGCCAGCACGGCGCGCCCGGCCTGCAGCTTCTGCACCGGCGTGTTCTCCAGGAACTGGAGGTTCAGCCGCTGGAAGGTGCGGCGCAGGTAGTCGACCGCCGCCGCGCTGTAGCCGCCGGGCGCGTCGCTGGGTGCCAGCGTGGCCGCAGACACCAGGGTGACGCGCAATGACGGAAAGGTCTCGGCAAACTCGGCCACCGACTCGAAGGACGTGAGCCCGCCGCCGATCACCAGCAGACGCCCGCCGCCGCGTGCCCAGCGCGCAAGTTCAGCCGCGTCCTCCACGCTATCGAGGCAGACCGCGTGTTCCGCAATGCCGGGGATCACCGCCTTGTTGGTGCGGCTGCCCAGCGCCAGGATCAGGTGGCGGTAGGCCCAATCGTGGCGGCTGCCGTCCGCCCCGGCGATGCGCAAGCGGGAGGCGCCGGTGTCGATCGACTCGACCCGGCCTTGCATGAAGCCGGCGCCGATGGCCTTGAGGTGCGGCTCGTACCGGAAGACCTTGCGTTCGTGCCCGGCGGCGGCCTCGTGCAGCCGGATGCGCTCGACGAACTCGTCCTTGCTGTCGACCAGCGCCACGCGTGCCGATGGCCGGTGGGCGGCGATCCGATCGACCGCAGTCATCCCGGAATAGCCGCCGCCCACGACGACGATGTCATATGTATCCATATCGATCCCCCCTTCCGCGAAAGCATCCGCGACTGTGACCCGTCTGCGGATTCCAGGCAATCAAAATTGCGCGGCTCACTTGCGGCCGTGCGCGTGCCGTTCGCCGATCGCCGTTCGGCCAACGCAGGCCTGACCGGCCGGCGGTCGCGCAGCCAGCCTGTGCCCCCGTCCCCCGGCGGCCTGTGAAGCGCAGGGCGACCCGCGTCGAGGCCATGCCCGACGTGTGCGCGCCGGTGAAGCTACGGCGGGGCTGGGCCGCGCCGGCGCGCAGGGGCGACTTCGTGGGCGCCGTCGATTGGCGCCACGATCGCCTTGCCCAGCGCCTTCAGGATGCCGTCGTGGTTGTCGCCTACCGTTCTCGGGTCGCGCTGATCGGGCAACTCGTGGGGCATCTCGGCGCCTGCGGGCGGAGGCGACGGCGTCTGATCCGGCTCGGGGTGAGCGGCGGCCAGGCTGCCCTGGGCACCCTGGACCGGCGCCACGATCGCCTTGCCGATCGAATCGAGCCAGCTGTCCGTGTGCGGGCGCTTGTCGCCGGATGGCGGATGGGGTGTGGTCGCGGTCATGGTCCGCGTTTGATCCCGTGCCCCGTCGTCGGTTCCGGCGTTGGCGACAATCGACGCCCTGCCGCCCAGGCTCCTAGGGTGCAGCCGGCTTCGCAGCGGCGGTCCGCGTCGCCGCCCGTCGGCCACTTGCATGGCGGGATCGGCGCATCCAGGCGACGTCGGGCCGCCTGCCTGCCGTCCGCTGCCCTGGCATGCGCGGGCGTCGCCGTCTTCTCAGGGTGCCGCCACCGTGGCCGCCTTGGACGAGCGGCGGGACATCGCCACGGACAGTGCCAGCACGGCGCCGGCCAGCGGCACGAACGAGACCCACAGCACGGTCGCCCAATCGAAGGCCGCCAGCAGGCTGCCCGACGTGAACGAGCCCACCGCCATGGTGCCGAAGACGATGAAGTCGTTGAACGACTGCACGCGCGTCTTTTCTTCGGGGCGGTGGCATTCCAGCACGATGGCCGACGCGCCGATGAAGCCGAAGTTCCAACCGATGCCCAGCAGGATCAAGGTCGCCCAGAAGTTGAGCACGGCGATGCCGGTAAGGCCCACCGCGGCAGACAAGCCGATGAGGCACAGCCCGGCAGCCACCACCCGTCCGGCGCCAAAGCGTGAGATCAGGCGCCCGGTGAAGAAGCTGGGTGCATACATCGCGATCACGTGCCACTGCAAGCCGAGGTTGGAGCTTTGCTGTGGCAGCCCACACAGCGCCATGGCCAGCGGCGCCGCGGTCATCAGGAAGTTCATCAGCATGTAGGACACGGCGCCGCAGATGACCGCCGTGATGAAGCGTGGCTGGCGGGCGATCTCGGCGAGCGGCCGGCCGCCGGCTTTTTCCGCCGCGCTCGGCGCCGGCAGGCGCACGCCCCACAGCACGATGGCCGACAGCGCGGCTACCGCCGCCTGCGCCAGGAAGCTCGCCGCAAACAGATGCGGCGGCCACAGGTCCATGGTCAGAGACACCAGTTGCGGACCGACCACGCCCGCCGCCACGCCACCGGCCATCACGAAGGAAAGCGCACGCGGGCGCAGCGCGGCGTCCACGCCATCGGCGGCGGCAAAGCGGAACGACTGCACCACGGCCGCATAGGCGCCGCCGAAGAACATGGCCGCGCAGAACAGCGTGAAGGATCCGATCAACACCGCCCACATGGCCAGCAGGCCCACGGCGACGCCGCACGCGGTGCCCGCGAGGAACGCCGCGCGGCGGCCCTGGCGTCGTGCCAGCGCACCCATGGGCAGGATGCATGCCGCCATGCCGACGACGAAGATCGAGATCGGCAGCGTGGCCAAGGATTTGTACGGCGCGAGCGTGTGGCCGATGATCGCCGCGGTGGCATAGACGACCACCGCGTTCGCCCCGGCCAGTGCCTGGGCCAGCGTGAGCCGGGCGATGTTGCCGCGCTGGTCTTCCGCGGAAAGCGTGAAGGCGGCAGGGTTTGCAGAGTTCGACAAGCAGGGCCTCGGCAGGGTCAGTAAGAAGGGGCGGTCAGGGTCAGCGCCAGGCGCAAAGTCGCCTTGGCGGGTCTGAGCGCGGCAGCACTTCGTCCGCTCGTTCCCGCGGCAGGGTCTGAACCCTGGGCGACGCATCGGTGAGCCGGCTGAAGCGCGGCGCCTGCTTGCCAACGCAAGGCGTGCCCGTGATCGGCCCCGACATCATGCCTCGCCACCCGCCAGCAGGCCCGGGCGCCACGGTCGCACGTGCTTCCCGGGCGGCGCGGCGTCGGGCTCGGCGAGTCCGCGCGTCCGCGACGGGGTGGGCGGCATGGCGCAGTCGCTCGCATTCATCGTCGCTGATTCTCGGCGCTATTGGGCATTCGCGCGCTCTCCTTGATCGCCGTGGGGTCGCCGGCGTTCGAGCACGCACCGGCCCATGGGAAAGTCCGCTGGCGCCGCCGGGCGTGTGCGACCTCGAAGCCGGCCCGCCCGCCCGCGTCGACCGGCGCGCGCAGAGGAGGGTGAGCCGCCGGGGTCACGCAGGTTCAACGGGCGAGCGGTCGGGCGCGCGCCAGCGTGCCAAGGATCGCCGCGCCGGCGAGCAGCGCCGCGGCCGCGATCTGCAAGGCCAGCGTGAAGCCCGCGGCGGGGCTCGCGCTGTGTTGCAGCAACCAGGCCACCATCGGCGGGCCCGCGATCTGCCCCAGGCCGTAGGCGGCGGTCAGGCCGCCGATCAGCGCGGAGGCGCCGTGCGGCTGCAGGCGGCGCGCCTCCTGCATGGCGAACAGGGTGATGGCCGTGAACGGCAGGCCGAGCAGCAGGCTGCCGAGCGCAAAGCCGGCCAGCGTCGGCAGCCACACGCCGAGCAGGATGCCGATGGCCTGCATCGCATAGCAGGCCACCAGCAGGTGGCGGCGGTCCAGCCGCATCGGCAAGCGCACGGTCAGCAGCGCGCCGACCGCCACACCGACGCCGAAGATCGGCCAGAACAGGTCCAGCCAGACCGAACCGGGCGCCAGCGCCTGGCGTGCAATCACCGGCAGGAACGTCGCCGTGACGATGTAGCCGAAACCGGCCAGCCCGTAGGCAAGCGTGAAGGTCGCGATCGTGCGGCGGGACGTCGCTGCGCGCGTGCCGGCCGCGGCCGCGGGGGTGGGTACGGCGCCGCGCAGCTGCGGCCAGGCGAGCACGGCCAGGGCCGCCGCGAGCAACGCGAACACCGCCCAGCCGACGGCGGCGCTCAGGCCGCCTGCCACCATGGCCGTGGCGGCAAGGCCGCTGACGGTGATGCCCAGCCCCGGGCCGACGTAGATGATGCCGGCCAGCGCGGGCGCGCCCAGCGCGGCCAGCCGCGCCAGGCACCAACCAGAGACGAAGACGAACACGAGCGCGCTGGCCACGCCGGCAAGGAAGCGCCACAAGGGCCACAGCGACGCCGGCGGCAGCGCCATGCCCAGCGTCAACAGCACCGTGGCGACCAGGCCGATGCGCACGACGCGGGTGTGCCGCAGGTCCGCGCGGCCGCTGCGCCGCCACAGCATCGGCTGCACCGCACAGGCCAGGGCGCCCAGCCAGTAGCCGAGGTAGTTGGCCGTGGCCAGCCAGCTTGCATCGTGCAGATCGACGACACCGTCGTGCAGCATCATGGGCAGCAGCGGGGTGAAGGCGAAGCGGCCGATGCCCATCGCAATGGCCAGGGCGAGCAGGCCGCTCAACGCGATGGCGATGGGGGTTGGTGGGTGCGCCGCAGGCTTCATGCGCGGATTGTCGGCGCCCATTGCGTCGCTGCGCATGGCTGGCGCCGTGGCTGGCACCGGCTGTGGCGGGCGGCGCAAACGATCGTTGCTCGAGGTCCTTGCGCCTTGCGTTGTGTTGCGCATGCCAGGCGTAGACTCCCGTTGCGAAGGGAGAGCACCATGAACGCGCAAACGTCTGCCGCTTCGACACTGGGCGAAGCGATCATCGAGCACATGGCCGAAGCCGTGATCTATGCCAACCGAGAGGGCACCATTGAACGCTGGAATGCAGCGGCGGTGCAGATGTTCGATTTCAGCGCCGCCGAGGCGATCGGGCAACGCATGGACCTGATGATTCCCGAGCATCTGCGAGTCGCCCATTGGCGCGGCTTCGATGCGGCGATGAACAGCGGCGCGTTGCGGCTGAACGGCCGCGCCACCTTGACACGTGGCTTGCACAAGTCCGGCCGCAAGCTGTACATCGAGATGAGCTTTGCGCTGGTGCGCGACGCCGCGGGTGCCCTTGTCGGATCGGTCGCCGTGGCCCGCGACGTGACCGAGCGCGTGGAACGCGAGAAGGCCGCCCGCGCCCCCAGCTCGGCGGGCGGGTCGTCTTGAAGGTCTAGGGCAGCGATGAAACGACCCAAGTGGCAGCTTGAGGGGAACGAGCCGGACTACCGGTTCAGCCTGGCCAACGAGCGCACGTTTCTCGCGTGGCTGCGCACGGCGCTGGCCATGGTGGCCGCCGGGGTGTTGCTGCAACAGCTCTCCCCGCATGCCATGTCGCGGGGGGTGCACTTGATGGCCATCGGGCTGGCCGTTCTCGGTGGTGCCATGGCCGCGGTCGCCTACGTGCGCTGGAGAGCCAACGAGATTGCCATGCGGCACTCTCGGCCGCTGGCCCCAGGCGGTCTCATTGCGGCGCTGGCTGCCATGGGGGTGGCCGTCGCTCTGGCGTTTGGCTTGTTCATCGCCATCTCCAGCCATTGATCGCCATGGCTGGTGATCCAGGGCTGCAGCCGGAGCGCACCGCGCTGGCATGGAACCGCACCGCTTTGGCGGTCGCGGTCAACGGCGTGCTGGTGGCCCGCGGGGCGGCGCAGCAGGGATCGGCAGCACTGGGCGGCGTGGCCGCCTTGATCTTCGTCGCCGCCGCCGGCTTCGCGATCGTCGGCACGCGGCGGCGAGCGGCGCTGCTGGCCGGCAGCGGCGTCTCCGGCGCACCGCATGCCCAACTGATCACCTTTGCCTTTGGCGCGGTGATGCTGGTGTCGGTGGCCGCCGTCCTCGCCGCTTAGGTCGCCGCGGCAGACCGACGAGGGGGTGCTCTCAACCGGCGCTGCATGCAGCTTGAGGGCCTGCAGATCGTCAGCGATACTGCGTGCACTCGGCGCTCCGCTGCGGCTCGCTGAGTACCGCGCATCCAAGCTCTGGCCGGGTTGTGGATCTGGATCATAGAGATCGTCAGAGTCTCTACATTGAAGGTTGCCGCCCCATGAGCGAACGGTGATGGTGGGGTTGGGCGCAGGAGGAACCCGATGCTTGCGATGGCCCGGAACATTCGCGCAGCGTGTCGACGCATCCTCCTGGGTGCCCGCGACGTCGTTGCCCCTTCGACGGGCCGTGGCGTCAGCCTGATGCAGACCAAGAGAGCGGTCCTGGCACTGGCCGTCAGCACGATGGCAGCCGCCTGCGGCGGGGGCGGACGAGCCGTCGAGGTGCCGGTGGTGCAGGCCCCTTCGGACACCACCGCATTGAGCGGGCAGGCGACGACCCTGAGGCTCAGCGCGACCGACCCCGGCGGCGCACCGGTGACCCTCGCCGCCACCGATCTGCCGCCTTTCGCGACCTTCACCGACCATGGCGACGGCACCGCGAGCATCGAGGTCAAGCCGGAGGAAGTCGACGCCGGCAGCTACGCCATCCAAGTGGTCGCCACCGGCGCGCAGAACAAGCCACGCCTCACGCAGATCGTGGTGCCGATCCAGGTCCGCTCGGCGCCGCTGGTCAATGCCTGCCAGCAAAGCAACAACCACGTGCGTGCGATCAGCCGCCCGTTGTCGGAATGCCGCAGCGCCAATGGCGACGTCACGCTGGGCCCGGGCGAGGCCTGCGAGGCCGCGTATGTCGATCGAGACTACACCGGCACCGATGCGCTCGGGCGGGTGAACATCCTCGCCGGCGGTGCCCTCTACATGCTCGACGAGACGCGCAATGTCGAGGTGTCGTCCATCCACGTGGCCGGGCTGCTGCAAGCCGGCAGCAAGACCTGCCCCATCGGTGCCAAGGACTCGGGGAACACGTTGACGGTGCGCTTCCTCGGCGCCGGACCGACCAGCACCCCACCGCCCCCTGCCGACATGTGCCCCGCGCCGGACAAGGGCATCGTCGTGGACCGCGGCGGCCAACTGCAGTTGTACGGCGCGCGCGGCGTGACCGAGGGCTGGGGCGGGCTGACATGGACCCACCTTGCCAAGCCCGCTGGCCCCGCGGCCTACCAAGACCGCAATGTGGGCATTGCCGCGCCGGTCGAGGCCGGCGGCGAACGCCGGCTCGTGCTGGCGCGTGACGTGACCAAGGGATCCGCCCCTTGGCGCGCAGGCGACTGGATCGTCGTGGCCACCTCCAGTTTCAGCCCCTTCGAAAGCGAGTTCGTGCAGATCGCCAGCCTCGCGTCGCAGGGCAGCGGCAGCGTGGTGACGCTGCAGCAGCCGCTGGTGCACTACCACTTCGGCTCGGACGACCCCGGGGTGCCGGGCGCGGCCAACTTCAGTGCGGACGCGACGAAGAACTTCGGTGTCGACGAACGGGCCGAGGTCGGGCTCATCAGCCGAAACATCCGCTTCACTGCCGTCATGCCCGACGCGGCGTCCAATCCGACGAGCACGCAGCTGCACTGGGGCGGTGACATCCGCGTCTGCGGCGGCTTCCAGTCCCTGGCCCTGAGCGGGGTCGAGCTGGAGAAGTTCGGCAAGGAGCAACTCGGCAGGTATCCGATCCACATGCACATGGCGGGCGACGTGCGCAACGAGCCGTTGATCGATTCCAACAGCATCCACCACAGCTACAACAAGTGCGTGGCGGTGCACTCGACGAGCAACCTCATCGTCAGCCGCAACGTCTGCGCGCGGGCCGTGGGTCATCTGTTCTACCAGGAGATGGGGGACGAGAAGAGCATTGCCTTCTTCGGCAACCTGGGCGTCGGCGCGATGAGCCACTACTTCGGCATCGCCGACACGGTGGAGAAGACGGCCGAAGGTCGACCACGCAACTTCTGGGAGGGCGACCATCTGGGCCGCGCCATCGGCTATTCGGCGTTCGACGTGCGCAACACGGACAACCAAAACAGTCCGACCCGCGGCAGCTGCTTCGTGCCCGGCGCGGCCAAGGACGGCCGAGTCGACCTCGTGAAAAGCGCGCCATGCGATCCCGGACAGATGTACATCGAGCCGGCCAGCGGCTTCTGGATCACCCACCCCTCGGCAAAGTTGGTCGGCAATTCGATCGCGGGCTGCCAAGGCATCGGCAAGGGCTACTGGTATGTGCCGCCGCCGGATGGCAGCAATGGCGCCCCCAAGTTCGATCCGACGGGAAGCTTCAGCAACAACCGCGTGCACGCCTGCTACGACGGCCTGTTCAGCGAGGGCCACTTCGGCACGGTCTCCGATCAGTTGTTCCCGACCCAGGACGGCAAGAGCACGGCCGAACTCGATGCGGTCAACGTCATCGGCCGATTCAGCGGCTTGACCGCCACCCGCAACCGCAACCGTGGCGTCTGGATGCGGCCGATGTGGACGGTGGTGGAGCACAGTCGCTTCGCCACCAACCGCGACAGCGTCACGCTGGTCAGTTCGGGCGGCAACGACGGCAACGCACCCGGCGTCTGGGCCTTGCTGAAAGACTCCGTGCTGGTCGGCGTGAGTCAAAACAACGTCGATCGCTGGGGGCCTTGCCCGAGCACGAGCCTGGGCGACGGGCCTGGTTGCGTCGACCTGAACCCGAAGGCCAACGAGATCGTCGAGAAGGGCTACCGGACCCCGCGCTGGAATTCCGCCGGCTACATGATCTACGACGGGCCGGTGCGCATCATCGACAACCGCTTCGTCAACTTCCTGCGCAAGCCGGGCCCCCTGTTGACCCTGGCGGATCGCGAGCATCTTGCCAAGTACAGCGGCTACTCGAACAAGGACGCTAAGGCCTACGAAGGCGACGCCGCGCTCGGCTGGTTCCCAGAACAACCAGAGCGCCTATCCCACGGCCACCACGGTCAAGGGCCTGGTCTGGGACAACGTGGATCTGCGCCACCAGATCTACACCTCCTTGGTCAACCTCGGGGACTTTCGTGACGGCGACCGCAATACGGCGGTCATCGACCTGGACGGATCGCTGACGGGCTTCAAGGTCGTGGATGCGGCCGGCCAGGCCGTGTCGGGCGCGTTCCCCATTTCGCTGAACAACCTGCCCTTCAACGCGTCGTCCAATGCGGTCGACGAATGCCTGGCCACGGGGGAACAAGACGAACAGTTCGAAGGCCGGGCGACATCACTGATCTCGCCCGGCTACATGGCGACCCTGGAGTTCGAGGCGCAGTGGCCGGCGGGTGATACGTCGTGGCAGGACCTGACCTTCGTCAAGGATTCGCTCGACTACGGCCAACATCAGTCGATGCGGCTGTCGGGCCGCAACGGCCAGGGCGTCTGGGAGCCCAAGGTGACCAGCGGCTTCGGCTACTCGGTGCTCAGGGCCGAACGATCTTCCGTGCTCGGCGTTGCGACGGGCGCGCCGGGCATGCCGAAGGTCGTGCGCGTCGGGTTCACCGACGCCGTCAAGCCCCACATGGACACCAAGCCGTTCTATGTGCGGCTGGGCATCTGCTACACCGATGCCAACGGGGCTGCGCCGGAGGACAAGTTCACGATCAAGCGCGGCTACAAATCGTGGGGCGGCAATGGCGTGAGTTTCAACAATCCGGCGCTCAAGCCCTTCTTCAACCAGCTGGTCTCCCGCTACGACGGCCAGACCTGCCACAACCTGGATCATCAGAACCCTGTCGGCAATTTCGGTGCGAAGGGCTGCCCCGCGGCCGGCGTGACGCCGGTGCCCCATGGCGGCGTGTGCCCGCCGCCGTCGAGGCTGGACACGGCGACGCAGCAGTGCATCTATGACACGACCACGCTCACCCGCGCTTCATCGCTGGCCGAGCTGACCCACGCCGACGGCACGCCGGCGAGCTTCAACAAGTACTGGTATGACAAGACCGTTGGCATGCTGTACTTCTATGTCATGCAGGACGCCCAGAACGCGCGGGGCACCGGACCGATCGGCAGTTGCCCCGGCGACCCGGCATGCCCTGGCGCCGACGAACTGGACACCTACTACTCGTGTCCGCCGCAAGGATGCTTCAACTACTCGATCGAGTTGAGTGACGACAACTACAACCCGGGCGCGCCCCAATGCGATGCGAAGGCCGGCGGTTCCGTCTACACGTACAACGGTGGCGTGTATGCGTTGCCCGTGCCGGCCAACCAGAATCAGCTCGCCTACGCGGTGAAGCCCGCCGCGGCTTCGACGACGAGCGTGCGTGACGGCGAGATCGTGCGTCGCCAGGAGATCGCCGCCAACGGCAAGGGATTTGCGCACAGCGTGCCCACTGTGCAACGCATTTGCGCCGTCAACGGTCGCTGAGCCCGCGCTCGAGGCTGCGGCGCCGTGGCGTGCTGTTGGCGCGGCATGTCACCCTTGCCGGATCGACCATCGCGGCTTTCCGCTTGCGGAGCCTCACGCATGAGGTGTGCCCTTGTCCTGGCGGACAGAAGAACGGCTTGAACCGAGGCGCGCGCCGACGACCCGCGGCCGCTGCGGCTGGCGCTGGCCAAGATCTACAGGGCCAAGGGAGATCGTGACGCCGCGATCGCAGAGCTGGAAGCGCTGCGCGACCAGAGTCAGGGTTTTGCCCAGCGCGACGAGGTTCGTTCGCTGTTGGCCGAACTGCGCCGCGGATCCTGATCCTCGCCTCATGGATGGGATGGGGCCTTGTTTGTGGCGTCGGTTTTCTTTGCAACCCACCCCCCCATCTGAGTGAGGCCTGTGGTTTCGCCGTTGATCTAAAGGGAACTTCTATTTTTGGCATAACGCTTGCTCTTTCCTGTTGGGAAACACTTCCACATCCCAGAGGGGTAAGCGCAATGAATTTGCTAAGAATCGCAGGAGCAGGCGCCGCGGCTGTCCTGATGTCGAGCGCGGCCCACGCTGCGTTCATCGTCGGCTTGCTCGGTGTGGCCGGCTCGGTTGTCAACACGCCGACGCTGCCGTCGACGTCCATCGTGTCGCTGCTGCCCTCGGTGCAGACGGGCACGGGCACGGGCGTGACGACGACGGGTGCCTTCGTGCCGTCGTTCAGCCGGATCGACGGGTTCTCGTTCACGGTGGATGCCACGCCGGCCACGCTGTTCACGTACAACTTCTTCACCTTCACGGTGACCGACTGGGGCACGAAGACGGTCACGCCGTTCTCGTGCACCGGCCAACAGTGCACGGACACCGTTGCGTACACGGGCATCTCCGGTTCCGTTTCCGGCATCGGCTTCGACGCCACGGGTTTCTCCGCTGGTACGTTCAACTACAGCGGCACCTGCAACAGCAGCACCGGCACGAGCTGCACGAGCAATGTGTCTGCCAGCTACAACGGCACGTTCGCGGCCATCGGCAGTGCGCCCCCGCCCCCGCCGTCCACCGTTCCGGAACCGGCTTCGCTGGTCCTGGTGGGCGTGGCGCTCGCCGGCGCGGGCATTGCACGCCGCCGCGCTGCCAAGAAGGCTTGAGGACTTCAGTCGCCCCGACAACGGGGCGTTGATGGCAAAGAGGCTGAAGAGCGATCTTCAGCCTCTTTTTCTTGTGCGCCCGGCACGGGCGCACTCAGGGGCAGCGACCGAAGACGATCGCCTGCGCGCTATACGCACTCAGCGCCGGCCCGAACGTCGTCACAAACGTGGCGGCCAACGGCCGGCGCAGGTGGCGCAACAGTGCCAAGCCGCTCAACACGGCGCTGACCGCGGCGGCCAAGGCATCGAGACCCAGGTGGGTGAGGATCTTCTCGATGACCGGCCGCTCAAGGATCGCCGCGATGATCTTGAGCTCGCCGCCGCCGCAGTTCGGGCCGTGCTGCATGTCGACGTCGAATACGCGCTTGAGCAGCCGCGCCCAGAGCTGGCCCAGTACCAGACTTGATTTTGAATGGCGCAGCGACCGTGCGCGCTCAGCGCCTCGCGGGTCGGCTGGGACAACCAGCGTACGTACCAGATGCCGTGACGCGAGCGGCAGAGGTAGCGGGCGTGGGGCCGGGGGCGGGCGAGGTGTTGCATGCGCGTGCAGGATCTGGACCCCTTCGATGGACCACTTCCGCACTTTTTGCGACACGACGAAAGGAGCCGTTGAGAATCAACGGCTTGCTGAAAAGTTGGTGGAGACGAGGAGGATCGAACTCCTGACCTTCGCATTGCGAACGCGACGCTCTCCCAGCTGAGCTACGCCCCCGAACCGGGCAGAATTCTAGCATCCGGCGCATGCAGCCCGCGCCGCCACTGAAAGGTTCGAATCCATGTCCCGCTACGACCCCGACTGGCTTAACGCGCAGTACGACAACCGCGCGCGCGTCGCCGACCATGGCCGGCATCTGGCGCGTTGGCCCGAGGCCTCGGCGCTGGCGCGCGCGCGCAGCGACTGCCGGCTCGATCTGCGCTATGGCGAGGGTCCGTCGGAGACGCTGGATCTGTTTCTGCCGCCGAAGCCCGGCGCGCCGGTGCTGGTGTACCTGCACGGTGGCTACTGGCGTGCGCTCGACAAGAACGACTTCTCCTTCGTCGCACCGGCCTTCACCCAGGCCGGTGCCCTGGTGGCGGTGCCGAACTACGCGCTATGCCCGATGGTGAGCATCGAAGACATCACCTGGCAACTGGTGCGTGCCTTGCAGTGGGTGTGGCAGCACGCGGCGCAGCACGGCGGCGACCCGCAGCGCATCGCGGTGGTGGGCCATTCGGCGGGCGGCCATCTTGCCGCCATGATGCTCAGCTGCCGCTGGAAGCAGGTGGACGAGTCGCTGCCCGCGCAACTGGTGGGCGGTGCGCTGTCGATTTCGGGCTTGTTCGATCTGGAGCCGCTGCGCCACACGCCTTTCCTGCAAGGGGACCTGAAGCTCACGCCGGCGTCGGTGCGGCGGCTGAGCCCGGCCTTCTTCCCGCGCCCCAAGGGCAAGCTCTATGCGACGGTGGGCGCCGCGGAGAGCGAAGAATTCCTGCGCCAGAACCAGCTGATCCGCGACGTCTGGGGACCGACGGCCGTGCCGGTGTGCGAGACGGTACCCGGGCGGAACCACTTCGACGTGCTGGAAAGCCTGATCGAGCCCGGTGCCCGCCTGCATGACCTGGCGCTGCGCCTGTTGGGCCTGCGCTGAGTCAGGGCCGTTTGTGCAAGTGCAGCATCGGCGCAGACTATGGGGCGCATTGAAGCTTCGTATTGGCGCCAAGCATGTCGATTTGCTAGGGTGCCATGCACCGTCGCACGGCGATGGGCCGATCGTTCACCAACCAGGAGTGTGAGATGGGATTGAAGGGATCGAAGACGGAGCAGAACCTGAAGGACGCCTTCGCGGGCGAGTCTCAGGCCAATCGTCGCTATCTGTATTTCGCGAACAAGGCCGACATCGAAGGCCAGAACGACGTGGCGGCCTTGTTCCGGTCCACGGCAGAGGGCGAGACCGGCCATGCGCACGGCCACCTGGAGTTCCTCGAGGCGGTGGGTGACCCGGCCACCGGGCTGCCCATCGGCAGCAGCCGCCTGAACCTGGCCGCCGCGGTGGCCGGCGAAACGCACGAGTACACCGACATGTACCCGGGCATGGCCAAGACCGCGCGTGACGAAGGCTTCGACGAGGTGGCGGACTGGTTCGAGACGCTGGCCAAGGCCGAGCGCTCGCATGCCAACCGCTACCAAAAGGCGCTGGACGCGCTGGTGGACTGAAGCCGGCGACCAGCAAGCGCAATCACAACAAGGGGCTTCGTGCCCCTTGCTCGTTTCAGGCACCCCGAAGGCACCCCCATGCGCGAAGGCAATCTCGAAGCACCGACCCGGCACGCCATCGCCTGGAAGGACCCCGCGTTCTACGACGAGGCCGCGGCCTTCAAGGAGATGGAGCGGGTGTTCGACATCTGCCATGGCTGCCGCCGCTGCGTCAGCCTGTGCCAGAGCTTCCCGAACCTGTTCGACCTGGTCGATGCCACCGGCGACGGCGAAGTGCACGGCGTGGCCAAGGCGGACTACTGGAAGGTGGTGGACCAGTGCTACCTGTGCGACCTGTGCTACATGACCAAGTGCCCGTACACGCCGCCGCACCCGTGGAACCTGGACTTCCCGCACCTGATGCTGCGCGCCAAGGCCATCAAGTTCAAGAAAGGCGAGGTCAAGGGTGGCGAGAAATTCCTGGCCAGCACCGATGTGCACGGCCAGTTCGCGGGCATCCCGATCGTCGTGCAGGCGGTGAATGCCGTGAACCGCACCAAGTTCGCACGCAAGCAGATGGACACGCTGCTGGGCGTGCACCCCGACGCCTGGATGCCCGGCCTGGCGACGCAGCGTTTTCGCTGGGGCGCCGTCAAGTCGCCCTCCACCGTGGTCACCAACGGCCAGCGCACGCCGGGCAAGGTGGCCATCTTCGCCACCTGCTACGTCAACTACAACGAGCCCGGCATCGGCCACGACCTGCTCAAGCTGCTGGCGCACAACGACATTCCCTACGTCATCGTCGACAAGGAAAAGTGCTGCGGCATGCCCAAGCTGGAACTCGGCGACCTGGACGCGGTGGCCGCGCACAAGGCGGCCAACATGCCGGTGCTGGCCAAGTATGCGAAGGAGGGCTATGCCATCCTCAGCGCCGTGCCCAGTTGCACCCTGATGTTCAAGCAGGAGCTGCCGCTGATGTTTCCCGACTGCGCCGACACGGCAGCGGTGAAGGAAGCGATGTTCGACCCCTTCGAGTACCTGATCGCGCGCCACAAGGACGGGCTGTTGAAGCTGGACTTCAAGGCGGCGCTGGGCAAGGTCAGCTACCACATCCCCTGCCACGGCCGTGTGCAGAACATCGGCAAGAAGACCGAGGAGATGCTCAAGCTGGTGGGCACCAAGGTCGAGCTGAGCTTGAACACCGTTGAGCGCTGCTCCGGCCACGCCGGCACCTACGGCGTGAAGACGCCCACGCATCCGGTGGCTATGAAGATCGGCAAGCCGGTGTTCAAGGCCATGGCCAAGGACGCCCCCGACCACATCGGCAGCGACTGCCCGATGGCCGGCCACCACATCGCCCAAGGCATGCAGCAGGCCGGCACGCCGGCCAAGGCGGTCACGCACCCGCTGAGCCTGGTGCGCATGGCCTACGGACTGGAGTGAACGCCATGCCCATCACCCCCGACAGCCTGATGACGCTGGAGGCCTATGCCAAGCACCGCAAGGCGCACAAGCCGCAGATCATCGCCCACCGGCGGCTGCGCAGCGTGCGCTTAGGCGAGCACATGAACCTGCAGTTCGAGGACGAGCAGACGGTGCGCTATCAGATCCAGGAAATGCTGCGCATCGAGAAGATCTTCGAGGAAGAGGGCATCCGCGGCGAGATCGACGCCTACGCGCCGCTGGTGCCCGACGGCAGCAACTGGAAGGCCACGGTGCTCATCGAGTTCCCCGACCCGAACGAGCGCAAGCGCGAGCTGGCGCGGCTCATCGGCGTGGAGGACCGGCTCTTCGTCGAGGTCGAAGGCCACCCGCGTGTCTATGCCATCGCCGACGAGGACCTGGACCGCGAGAACGACGAGAAGACCTCGGCGGTGCACTTCGCGCGCTTCGAATTCACGCCGGCGATGCGCCAGGCGGTGCGCGCCGGCGCCGCGGTGCGGCTGGGCTGCGACCATCGCCACTATCCGGCGCACGTGGCCATCCCGGCCGAGACGCTGGCCAGCCTGGCCGGGGACCTGGCGGCGCCCTGAGCGGCGCGCGGGTGTTGTTTGTGTGTCCGGTCGTGCGGCGCGTGTCGTGCGAAAAGCACAGCTTCGACCTGGTTCTGGGGGCTTCCCCTCGATCGGGGGATGACGCCTCCTTGCACCCGCTGAAAAATTGGTGTCACGCGCCGCGGCGATGATGACGCCAGCAGAGCCAGCCAGCGGGCGCGAAGGGAGACCGGGCCATGCCGCAGACCTTGAATGTCGGTTCCAGATCGTTGTTCGTCACGGTGACGGCCTGGGTCTTCATCGTGCTGGCGGCCATGGCCAGCGTCTCCGCGCTGCTGCAGAACGCCGAAGTCGCCTCATTCCTGCCCGGGCTCACCGTGGTCGGCAACGTGCAGCCGCTGCCGCTGCTGACTGGGCTGTTGATGGGTTACCTGCCCTGGCTGGTCGGCGCCGGGCTGCTGGTGTCGCTGGCCACGTTGGCCTGCGCCATCGGGCTGCTGCTGCGCCTGGAGTGGGCGCGGCGCATCTTCATCGCGCTGCTGGTGCTGGCCATCGCGGCCAATGTCGCCGGTCTCTGGCTGCAACAGGAGATGCTGCAGTCGCTGGTCAGCAACACCCTGTCGCGTTCGCCGCTGCCGCCGCTGGCTGCCGATGTGTTTGGCGGCTTCGTCACCGCCGCGCGCGTGATGGCCGTGCTCGTCACGGTCGGCGCCTGCCTGATGCTGGTGTGGATCATCCGGCGGCTGATGTCGCCGTCGGTGCGCCAGGAATTCGCCTGAGGGCGGTACCGCTCAGCCCAGGCTGAGCTCCCAGGTTTCGCCGACCAGGTCCTTGCCGAAGCTGTGGTGCGGCTCGCTGGCCAGCAGCCGGTAGCCGGCGCGCTGGTAGATGCCGCGCGCGGCCAGCAGCACGCTGTTGGTCCACAGCCGGATGCGCCGGTAGCCGGCCTGGCGCGCGAAGCGCTCGCATTCGGTGACCAGCGCCACGCCCAGGCCCAGGCCGCGCGCGGACGGCTCCACCAGCAGCATGCGTAGCTGCGCCGTCCCGTCTTCGACGGCCTGCGTCGCTGCGTCGCGCGCCTGCACCAGGAAGACGCTGCCGATGCGCTGGCCGTCGCGCTCGGCAATCCAGCAGGCTTCGCGCGCCGGGTCGAACTGCTCGACGAACTGCGCCGCGATCTGCGCCACCAGCGCCTCGAAGCGCATGTCCCAGCCGTACTCCTGCGCATACAGCGCGCCGTGGCGCGACGCCACCCAGCCGATATCGCCGGGGCGATGGGCGCGCAGCACGAAGGCGCCCGGCGCGCTGCGGCCCCCCAGCAGGGCCTGGATGCGCGCGGCGGCCGCCAATAGCTCTTGCTGCTGCGCATCGTCCAGTGTGGCGAGCAGCGCCGACGCCTCGGCCTGCGAGCGCCGCTCCAACGGCGCGAAGGCGCGCCGGCCGGCGGCGCTGAGCGCCAGCCGCGTCTGGCGCGCATCGGTCTGCGAGCGGCTGGTCTTGACGAGGCCGCGCTCCTTCAGCCCGCGCAGCAAGCGGCTCAGGTAGCCGGGGTCCAGCCCCAGGCTGCGCGCCAGGTCGGCGGCGGTGGTGTCGCCGGTGTGCGCCAGTTCCCACAGCAGGCGCGACTCGGTCAGCGAAAACGGGCTGTCGAGCAGGCCCTCGTGCAGCACGCCGATGCGGCGCGTGTAGAAGCGGTTGAACTCGCGCAGCGCCAGCGCGCGCTCGGCAAGGGCGGACATCGCGGACTCCTCGACAATCACGGCCATTGTCAAGTGGATACTTGCTTTTGGCAACTATGTGAGGCGACTGCAAAGCCAGGCGCCGAGCGTCGGCGCGGCCAGCATCAGCAACAAGCCGAAGAGCATCAGGCCGCCTTGCCGCGGATCGAACTCGGCGGCCAGCTGCGCGGCATCGAGGCCGCGCAGCTGGCCGATGAGCAGCTCGAAGCCGGCCATCAAGCCGCACCACAGTGCGCCGACCCGCCAGCGCTGCGCCGCAGTGCAGGCGCCGAGCCAGCGGCTCGACAGCGTGGCGATGCCCAGCACGAGGAGGCAGCCGACGACGAAACCGACGCGCCGCGCCGCGGGCTCGCCGATCTGCGGCACCAGCCACCAGCCGCGCAGCACGCCGTGCACGGTCTCGGCCAGCGCGATCGACAGCCACACGGCCCCGGCGCGCCCCCCCAGGCGCCGGCGGCCGGCTTTGCCCGACACTACACGCAGTTGTTGCTCCACCTGCCGATGATCCATCCGTTGTCGAGGTTCCGATGATCGACCTGTACTACTGGCCCACACCCAACGGCTGGAAGATCTCCATCATGCTCGAGGAGTGCGGGCTGCCCTACACCTTGCGGCCGGTGAACATCGGCCGCGGCGAGCAGTTCAAGCCCGCGTTCCTGGCCCTCAGCCCGAACAACCGCATGCCGGCGATCGTCGACGACGACCCGCCCGGCGGCGGGCCGCCGCTGTCGGTGTTCGAAAGCGGCGCCATCCTCATCTACCTGGCCGAGAAGACCGGCCGCTTTCTGCCCGCCGACCTGCGCGGCCGCAGCGCGACGCTGCAGTGGCTGATGTGGCAGATGGGCAACCTGGGCCCGATGGCCGGGCAGAACGGCCACTTCATCCTCTATGCGCCGGAGAAGGTGCCCTATGCGCTGGAGCGTTATGCCAAGGAGGTGAACCGGCTCTATGGCGTGCTCGATGGCCAGCTCGGCCGCACCGGCGCCTTCGTCGCCGGCGACGACTATTCGATCGCCGACATGGCCATCTTCCCGTGGATCCGCGTGTGGAAGGCGCAGCAGGTGCCGTTGTCCGACTTCCCGCACGTCAAGGCCTGGTACGAGCGCCTGATGCAGCGCCCCGCGTTGCGCCGCGGCATCGAGCTCGGCAAGGCGCTGCGCGCGTCCGGCGTCGACGACGAGGCGCGCAAGGCGCTGTTCGGGCAGACCGCGCAGACGCTGCGCGATGCCGAAGCTTCTGGAGGTACCCGATGATCGAATTCTTCTTCGACTGCAGCAGCCCCTGGACCTACCTGGGCTTCCACAACATCCAGCCGCTGGCGACCGAGCTGAAGGTGCCCATCCGCTGGCGGCCGATCCTGGTGGGCGGCGTGTTCAACAGCGTCAACCCCAGCGTCTATGCCTCGCGCGAGAAGCCCGTGCCCGCCAAGCGCGACTACATGCTCAAAGACCTGCAGGACTGGGCGCGTTCCAGCGGCCTGCACATCGTCATGCCGCCGACCGTGTTTCCGGTGAACAGCGTCAAGGCGATGCGCGGCTGCCTGTGGCTGGAGCCGCAGGGCAAGCTGGTGCCGTTCGCCACCGCGGTGTTCGAGGCCTACTGGGGCCGCGACGAGGACATCGCGCAGGATGCGGTGCTCAGTGCCATCTGCAGGCAATGCGGCATCGAGCCCGAGGCCTTTTTCGCCGGCATCGCGCAGGACGCCGTCAAGGCGCAGCTGAAGGCCAACACCGACGAACTGATCCGCCGCGGCGGCTTCGGCTCGCCGACGATCTATGTCAACGGCGACGACATGTACTTCGGCAACGACCGGCTGCCGCTGGTGCGCGAGGCGCTGCTCAGAGGTTGTCGATGAGCAGCGGCGCCACCGCGCCGGCCAGTTCGAAGCCGAGCACCCGCGCATAAAAGGACGCCTCGGCTTCCAGCGCGCGCACGATGTTCCTGGCGTCGCGGAAGCCGTGCTGCTCGCCCGCGAACTCCAGGTAGGCCACCGGCACGCCCCGCGCCTTCAGCGCCGCATGCATGCGGCGCGACTGCTCGGGCGGCACCACCTTGTCCTCGGCGCCTTGCAGCAGGATCAGCGGGCACTTCAGCCCGTCCAGGTGATGGATCGGCGAGCGGTCCAAGTAGGTCTGGCGCGCCTCGGGCCAGGGGCCGACCAGGCGGTCCAGGTAGCGTGATTCGAACTTGTGCGTGTCCGCGGCCAGCGTCTGCAAGTCGCCGATGCCGTACAGGCTGGCACCGCAGGCGAAAGCGTCGTGGAAGGCCAGCGCGCTCAGCGTGGTGTAGCCGCCGGCGCTGCCGCCGCGGATGATCAGCCGGCGGCCGTCGACCTCGCCGCGCTGCACCAGAAACTGCGCGCCGTGGATGCAGTCCTGCACGTCGACCACGCCCCAGGCGCCGTCCAGCCGTTGGCGGTAGGCGCGGCCGAAGCCCGAACTGCCGCCGTAGTTGACGTCCAGCACGGCGATGCCGCGGCTGGTCCAGTACTGCACGCCGGCGCGGTAGGCGTCCGCGGCCATGCTGGTGGGGCCGCCGTGGCTCATCACCAGCAGCGGCGGCTGCTCGCCGTCCGGCCCGCGGAAATCTTGGTTGCGCGGCGCATAGTGGAAGGCATGCGCCGTCCGGCCGTCGGCGCTCGGAAACTCGATGGCCTGGGCCACCGAGGTGTAGTCCGGGTCGGTGTCCAGCGTGCTGCCGCGCCGCAGCAGCTCGATGCGCCCGGTGTCCAGCTGCAGCAGATAGACCGACGTGGGCTGCAGTGGCGACGCGCCGGTGAAGAGCGCGCGCCCCTCGGCCGCGGCGACGTGGCCGAAACTGCTGCAGGGCGTGGCCAGGTCGCGCAGGTGCAGGCTGCCGGTGTCGAGCACGGCCAGCCGCGACACGCCCCGCTGGCCGATGCTGCACACCAGATGCCGCGCCGACGCGAAGGCATAAGTGGACAAGCCGAGGTTCCACATCGGCTGGCCGAACTCGGCCTGCATCGGGCACAGCGCGTCGGCACGCTCGTCGCTCCAGCGGTACAGGTTCCACCAGCCGCTGCGGTCGGAAACAAAATGCAGCCGCCCGTCGGGCGACCATTGCGGCTGCTGCACGGCCTCGTCGCGGCCGCCGGCGATGCGCCGGGCATCGTGCAGCCGGCCCGCGCCGTCGACGCCGGCCAGCCACAGTTCGCAGCCGTCCCAGGGCATGTCGGGATGGTTCCAGCACAGCCAGGCGAGCCGCCGGCCGTCGGGACTGAGGCGCGGGGCGGCATAGAAGTCATGGCCTTCGGCGACGACGTGGCCGCCGTCGGCATCGGCGTCCGCGCGCAGCGCGACCAGCGTGTTGCGCGGCTCGCCGGGCGCGCGGTGGTCCTCGCGCACCGCCCACAACAGGCCGCGCGCGGGGCCGGCGCACAGGTCGGCGAAGCGCAGCGCCCCCTCGGGCGTGATCGGCCGCGGCGCCTGGCCCGCATCGACGCGGTACAGCCGCTGGTCCACGAAGTGGCTGAAGAACAGCACGCCGCGGTGCATCAGGTAGGCGCCGCCGCCGTATTCGTGCACGCGCGTGCGCGCATTGAAGGGCGCGGGGTTCAGCTCCTGCAGCGTGCCGTCGGCAGCCCGCCGCATGACGACGCTGCGGCCTTTTTCGGTGGGCCGCGACTCCAGCCACACCAGGCTGTCGCCGTCGAAGGCCACCTCGCCCAGGCCGATGCCGGCGGCCACCGCGCGCTCGGCGCTCAGCGGCGAGGTCCAGCTGCCGTAAGGGGCGGTCTGCGGCATCAGCCCAGGACCAGCTGGGTCTGCGTGACCACGGCGCACAGCTTGCCGGCGTCGTTGCGGATCGTCGTCTGCCAGACCATCGTGGTGCGGCCCTTGTGCAGCGGCGTGCTTTCGCCGGTGACGGTGCTGCCGACCTTGGCCGCGCCGATGAACTTGGTGCTCGACTCCACCGTCGTCGTGCCCTTGCCTTCGGGCAGGTTGACGAAGGTGCCCACGGCGCCCAGGGTGTCGGCAAAGGCCATGTGCGCGCCGCCGTGCAGGATGCCGCCGGAGGTGCACAGGTCGGCGCGCACGGGCATCGTGGCGACGATGCGGTCGGGCCCCACCTCGGTGAGCTGCAGGCCCATCAGGCCCGGAAAGAGGGGTTGCAGCCGCTGCTGCAGCGCGTCGACCTGGCTCATGCGTGTCCTCTCGTGGGTGGGTGGTCGGTCAAGCATAGCCGCAGCACCGCCGCCGACGCACAATCGCCAGCACACAGCCGCCCGCTGCGGCACCCAAGGAGGAGAGCCAGCATGACCCGCAGATCCACGCACGCCGGACGCACCGCACTCGTCACCGGAGCCTCTTCGGGCATCGGCGAGGAGCTCGCGCGCTGCTTCGCCAAGGGGGGGCTGGACCTGGTGCTGGTGGCCCGCAGCGCCGACAAGCTACGCGCGCTGGCGTCGGACCTGCAGGCCGCGCACGGCGTCACGGTCCACGTGCAGCCGGCCGACCTGTCGCAGCCGGGCGCCGCGGCGACGCTGGCCGCTGCGCTGAAGCGCCGGCGCCTGACGGTGGATGTGCTGGTCAACAACGCCGGCGTGCTGGAGCAGGGCGCCTTCTGCGATATCGCGCCATCGCGGCACCAGGAACTCATCGCGCTGAATGTCGCGGGCCTGACCGCCATGCTGGCGCAGTTCCTGCCCGGCATGCGCGAGCGCGGCTGGGGCCGGGTGCTCAACGTGGCGTCGATCGCCGCCTTCCAGCCGGTGCCGACGCTGGCCACCTATGCGGCCACCAAGGCCTATGTGCTGTCGCTGACCGAGGCGCTGTCCGAGGAACTCAAGGGCAGCGGCGTCAGCCTGACCGCCTTGTGCCCGGGCATCACGGCCACGCCGATGGTCAGTCGCGCCACCGAGAGCAGCCAGGGCATGCTGCAGGTGCCCAGCTTCATGGTGGGCGACCCGGCGCAGGTGGCCGCCGAGGGCTACCGGGCCTGCATGCGCGGCGAGGTGATCCGCGTGCCCGGTGTGGTCAATTTGGCCGGCACCTTGGCGGCGCGCGCCACGCCGAAATGGCTGCTGCGCGGCCTCAGCGGGCTGATGGCCCGGCGGGGCCTGTAGAAGGCGCTATCTCAGCGCGATGCCGTAGGGCCCCAGCGCCGCCACCTCACGGCGGCCGCGGTCGAGCTGGCGCATCCGGGTCTCCAGATCGTGCAGATCGAGCGCCTCGGACAGGTACTGCTCGTCGCTGTAGGGCACGTCGGCCGACGTGGGAACCAGCAGACGGGCCAGGGCATGGAAAAGGGAAAGCATTTCAATCCACCAGGGGATGATTCAACACAGCCATCATTCTAAGGGTTAACCCTAGATCATGCTCCCTAACAGCCCAACTGGGACAATCGCCTCGTGTCCACCGCCCCCATCACCCCGCCGCGCGCCGAAAAGGCGCTGACCGGCTACCGCCCTTACTGGGCCAAACGCTTCGGCCCGGCGCCGATGTTGCCGATGAGCCGCGCCGAAATGGACGCGCTGGGCTGGGACCGCTGCGACATCGTCATCGTCAGCGGCGACGCCTACGTCGACCATCCGAGCTTCGGCATGGCAGTGATCGGCCGCGTGCTCGAGGCGCAAGGCTTCAGGGTCGGCATCCTGGCGCAGCCCGACTGGCACAGCGCCGAGCCCTTCAAGGCCCTGGGCCAGCCGAACCTGTTCTTCGGCGTCACCGCCGGCAACATGGATTCGATGATCAACCGCTACACGGCCGACCGCAAGCCGCGCAGCGACGACGCCTACACCCCCGGCGACGTGGCCGGCAGGCGCCCCGACCGCGCCGCGCTGGTCTATGCCCAGCGCTGCCGCGAGGCCTTCAACGACCTGCCCATCGTGCTGGGCGGCATCGAGGCCAGCCTGCGCCGCATCGCCCACTACGACTACTGGCAGGACAAGGTACGCCGCTCGGTGCTGGTCGACAGCAAGGCCGACCTGCTGCTGTACGGCAATGCCGAGCGTGCGATCGTCGAGATTGCGCACCGGCTGGCGCGGCGCGAGCCGATCGAGCGCATCACCGACGTGCGCGGCACGGCGTACATGGTGCGCGAGACGCCCGCGGGCTTCTTCGAGATCGATTCCAGCGACGTCGACCAGCCCGGCCGCATCGACGCGCACGTCAACCCCTACCAGAGCCCGGCCGAGCAGGCGGCGGGGCGCGGCGAGACTTGTACGGCGGAGCAGGGCGCGACGCAGGCCGCCGTGGTGGCGATGCCGGTGAGCCGCCGGCTGGTGATGCCGCCACGCGACCGGACGGTGATCCGCCTGCCGGCCTACGAGCAGGTGAAGAGCGACCCGGTGCTGTACGCGCACGCCAGCCGCGTGCTGCATCTGGAGACCAACCCCGGCAACGCGCGTGCGCTGGTGCAGCGCCACGCCGACCGCGATGTCTGGCTGAACCCGCCGCCGATCCCGCTGACGACGGCGGAGATGGACCACGTCTTCGACCTGCCATACGCGCGCGCGCCGCATCCGGCCTATGGCGACGCCAAGATCCCCGCGTGGGAGATGATCCGCTTCAGCGTGAACATCATGCGCGGCTGCTTCGGCGGCTGCACCTTCTGCTCGATCACCGAGCACGAAGGGCGCATCATCCAGAGCCGCAGCGAAGACAGCGTGATCCGCGAGATCGAGGAGATCCGCGACAAGGTCAAGGGCTTTACCGGCGTCGTCAGCGACCTCGGCGGACCGACGGCCAACATGTACCGCCTGGGCTGCAAAAGCCGAGAGATCGAAGCCGCGTGCCGCAAACCAAGCTGCGTCTACCCTGGCATCTGCGCCAACCTGAACACCGACCACGCGCCGCTGGTCCACATGTACCGCCGCGCGCGGGCGTTGAAGGGGGTGAAGAAGATCCTCATCGGCTCCGGCCTGCGCTACGACCTGGCCGTGCAGTCGCCCGACTACGTGAAGGAACTGGTCACGCACCACGTCGGTGGCTACCTGAAGATCGCGCCCGAACACACCGAGACCGGGCCGCTGTCCAAGATGATGAAGCCGGGCATCGGCAGCTATGACCGCTTCAAGCAGCTGTTCGAGAAGTTCAGCGCCGAGGCCGGCAAACAGCAGTTCCTGATTCCGTACTTCATCGCGGCGCACCCCGGCACCAGCGACGAGGACATGATGCACCTGGCGCTGTGGCTGAAGAAGAACGGCTTCCGTGCCGACCAGGTGCAGACCTTCTACCCCAGCCCGATGGCCACGGCCACGGCGATGTACCACTCGGGCCGCAACCCGCTCAAGGGCATCAGCCGCGATCCGCAGCGTGGCGAGAAGGTCGACATCGTGCGCGGCGAGCGCCGCCGCCGCCTGCACAAGGCCTTCCTGCGCTACCACGACGCCAACAACTGGCCGCTGCTGCGCGAAGCCTTGCAGGCCATGGGCCGCGCCGACCTGATCGGCAACGGCAAGCAGCATCTGGTGCCGAGTTTCCAGCCGCAGACCGCCGGCGCCTACACCAGCGCGCGCCGCAAGAACTCCACGCCGGGCGCGCCGCGAGCCGGCCGACTTTTGACCCAGCACACAGGTCTGCCGCCGCGCAAGCTGCGCTGACGACCGATCTGCGGCGTTCGCGCCACAGATCGGCATGCCACGCATGGCCGCGGGGCCAATGCCTATATGTTGCGTCGCGATACGTGAGATATGCTGCACTCAAGACGCTCCGGCCTGTGGCTGAGACAGTCTGAAAAAGTACTAGTCGTTGGGGGAAGCGGGCATGAGCAGCTGTGAATTGGGCTTGACGCTCAATGTGGTGTCGTCGCACCAGGATCTTCTGGATGCGTGTCTGGTGCGAGCTCAGGCTTACGGACACCACATGCCCGAGTTGGGACAGAAGCTGCTCGAACCCGACGCACTGGACCACGACCCCGGCACGACGGTCTTCATCTGCCGCGACAAGCTGACCGGCTTGTGCACCGGCACCATGCGCATCCAGTCGAGTAGCTACGGCCCGTTGCTGATGGAAGGCAGCTTGCGCCTGCCGCCTTGGCTGGACAGTGTCAGCCGTGTCGAGATTACCCGCTTGGCGGTGCGAGTCGGTGCCGACCCGTTGACGCGCTTGTGCCTCTGGAAGGCGAGCTATCTCTTCTGCATGGCCAACCAGCTTCAGTGGATGGTGGTCGGTGCGCGCAACGAGGCCTTGATACGCAATTACCGGCGGCTGGGTTTTGTCGATGTCTTCGCGCCTGACCAAATGATGCCGCTCGCGCACACCGGTGGGCTGCCGCACCGCATCCTGGCCCTGGACAACAACGTGCTGAAGCGCCGCTGGGGCGAGACGCGCCACCCGCTGTATCAGTTCTTCTTCGAGACGCAGCACGCCGACCTGGAAGCATCGACGATGCCCGTGCTGCACACCGTGCCCGGCGACGCGGCCGAAGGCCGGCATCTGCCGGCCCTTGCCTGACGCGCTTCGGCGTCAGCTGGTCACCGCGACTTTTCGTCGGGTCCAGCGCTGCAGCACACGCTGCAGGTCTTCGCGCGTGTAGGGCTTGGACATGAAATCGTCCATGCCTGCATTCAGGCAAAGCTGGCGGTTGATGTCGGAGGTGGTCGCAGTCAGCGCGACGACAGGCACCCGCGGCAGGCCGAGGCACTCCTCCTGCTTGCGAATCTCGCGTGTTGCCATCATCCCGTCCATCGTCGGCATGCGGCAGTCCATCAACACCAAGTCGGGCCGATCAGTCTCGCGCAGCGCTTGGTGCACCGCGAGGCGACCGTCCTTCACGCGCTCGGCGTTGATGCCCATGTGCTCCAGGTAGGCAGTAGCGATCACTGCGTTGACGTCGTCATCCTCGGCGATCAGCACGCGGCACGTGCTGGGTCCGTCCGCCAGCAGGTGGTCGAACGTTTCCGGCACAGCCGCGGGCTCGGTAGGTGCCGCCGCCGGCAGCATTGCCGTAAAGAGCGCACAAGTGCCCACACCGACCTGGCTGCGCATGCTGATGTCGCCGCCCATGGCCTGCGCGATGTCGCGTGCGATGGTCAAGCCCAGTCCGGTGCCTTCGAAAGGCCGGGACGCAGCGCCACCAACCTGGCGGAACGCCTCGAACACATGGGCCAAGTCCTCCGCCTCGATGCCGGGCCCGGTGTCTTGCACTTCTGCACTGAGTCGGCCTGTCTCGGTATCGCGCATCAGTGTGAGCGTGATCGTGCCCCGCTGCGTGAACTTGACGGCATTGCCCAGCAGGTTGTGCAGCACCTGGCGCACGCGTGCTGGATCGCCGGTGACCCAGCAGGGCTCGTCCAGCTGCAGGTTGAGTGTGAACTCCAGCCCCTTCTCGACGGCGCGGACCGTGTAGAGGTCGGCCAGGTTCTGCACCACCGCCCCCAGCTCGAAGCGCTCGCGGCGCATCGCAAACTGCCCGGCCTCGATGCGCGAGATGTCGAGGAGGTCGTTGATCAGTCCCAGCAGGTGGGTGCCCGACGACTCGATCAGTTCCAGACGACGTGTCACCACGCTGTCACTGGCATCCAGACGCAACAGGCGCGTCACACCCAGGATGCCGTGCAGCGGGGTGCGCAGCTCATGGCTCACATTGCTGATGAACTGTGTCTTCACCGCGCTTTGGCGCAGGGCCAGCTTCAGTGCTTCGTCCTTCTCGAGCGACAGTGCCTGCGCGCGCAGGCGCAGCGTCAGCATATCCACCAGGCGCTTTTCCGAGGCCACGGCGGTCGCCAGCAGCAGTCCGAGCAGCATCAGCAGTCCGGTGCCGGCGATCGACCCGATCTGATCGCCACGCGTGAGCAGGCCCAGCGCGGTGAGCGTGAGGATGGGTGCCACGTAGGCGGCGGTCGAGCGCTTGCTGAACTGCAGGCCGAAGGTGGCGACGCAGGATACGCAGCCCATGACCACGCAGGCCAGTGCCGCCAGTTCGACTGGCGAAGACATCAACGTGTAGCCGGCCGCGCCCCACACGATGCCGTCGGCCAAGAGCCAGCCGTCCGTCGTACGGCTCCAGCCTGGGCCACCGGGCCGGCCCAGCCGGTCGTAGTGCACGCTGATGCAGATGCGCGCCGCAGCGACGCCCAATTTGGCCACCAGCCAGCCATCGACGATCCAGGCGGGCAGCGCCGTACCGCGCAACTGCAGCGCCAGGAACACGGCAAACGCGGTAGCTACCAACGTGCCCAGCCGGGTGTGGCCGAGCACCATGTTCAGCTGCTCGTTGCAGACCTCGGGCAACAGTGCCGCGTCGACCTTGGTACCGAAGCGCTCGCCAAATCGGGACGCACGAAAGGACACCGGCACATCGCCCTGGCCCTGGCCCTGGATCGAAATGCGCGGTGCGTCGTTCACGACTCGGTGGTCAAGGCGTCAAAACCCGTCGGCACCTCGATGTGCAGCGTCTCGCAGGCGGTGCGGAACATCGCCAGCCGTTCGCCGGCTGCCAGGCCTTCGGTGCCTCCGGTGAGTTCCTTGGCGAATTGTGTCATCGCCTCGTGGCGATAACGGGCCAGCGAGCGTTGCCAGTCGCGCAGGAGCTCCAGCTTGACCAGGCTGGAACAGGCGAGGAAATCGCTGGTCAGCCGGATCGACCCGCGCCCCAGTTCGAGGTCGGCGTACAGGCCGCTCAGCGGCAGCTGGAATTCGTCCGCATCGGAGGTGCCGGTATGCCGCATCGGAGCAACGCTTGGCGCAAGGTCTTTCATCGGGTCTCCTCGCTCATGACCGGCCTGATTCTGGGACGGGCCGGCGCCGCAGAAGCGTCCGTAAGCTTGTGTATCCGACCCTTTTCTCGCGGTTCGCGTCTGCAGGCGCTGCCATGAACGGGTGTTCAGCCGCGATCATGCCACCGCGGCCACGCGCGCAAAAGCCAACTAATGCGCGCTCTCGCCGGGGCCTGGCCGGGGCGGCACGAACAGGTCCGGCGCGCCGGTCGGGCTGGCGCCTTCAAGGGTCAGCAGCTGCAGCTTCGTCTGCAGGCCGCCCCGGGCGGAGAAGCCGCCCGGCCGGCCATCGGCACCCAGCACACGGTGACAGGGCACCACCGGCGCAAATGGGTTGCGGGCCAGCGCGCGGCCGACGGCGCGTGCCAGCAGGCGATCGCCCAACTGCGCGGCGACCTCGCCGTAGGTGAGGGTGGCGCCGCAGGGGATGCGGCGCACGACCTCGTAGACGCGGCCGTCCAGCGCCGGCACGCGCGCCAGGTCCAGCGGCACCTGCGAAAGGTCCACGGTCTCGCCGCGCAGCAGCGCCGCAATGCCTGCGGTGAGCTGCTGCACCCAGGCGGGCGGCGGCACTTCGGGGGCGCCGGGCACCCGCCGCCGCAGCCGCGCGCGCAGCGCCGCCGCATCGGGCTCGGGCAGCTGCGCGGCGCACAGGCCGCGTGCGTTCCAGGCCACGCCGCAGGGCCCGAGCGCGGTGTCGAACAGCGCAAAGCCCGCGGCCTTCATGGCGCCCTGCGGTGCCGCCAGCGCCACCACAGCGGCAGCACCATCGCCGCCAGCAGCAGCACCACCAGCACGCCTTCTTCGACATCGCGCAGGTCCTTCAGCCACCACTGCAGCGCGTTGCCGAACTGGTAGCCCAGCAGCGCGAACGCGGTGGACCACAGGGCCGCCCCCAGCAGGTTGAACAGCACGAACTTCCAGGGCGGCACGCCCAGCGCGCCCAGTGCGATGGGCCCCGCCGTGCGCAGGCCATACAGGAAGCGCACGCTGAAGATCGCCACGTTGGGATGGCGCTGCAGCAGCGGCTGCAGGCGTTCCAGTTCGGCTTGCAGGGTCGGGAAGCGCGCCAGCAGCCGCGGGCCGTGGCGTCGCCCCAGATAGAAGTAGATCTGGTCCCCCAGGGTGCTGGCGACGAAGGCCAGCGCCACCACCCAGCGCAGTTCCAGCAGGCCGCGGTGCGCCGCAAAGCCGGCGGCGAGCAGCACCGATTCGCCCTCGAGCAGCGTGCCGACGAAGACCATTGCGTAGCCGTACTGGGCGACCAGCGCGGACACGCTCAACGACGAGGCCATGCGCGGCATTGTGCAGCGCGGCGGCGGCGCGTCGCCGGGCGATCGGCTACCCTTGCCGGCCGCCTGCGGGCGGTTGCTGGAGACCGTGTTGTTCGCCGCCTTCGAGAAACTCGTGCCACCCTATCCGCCGGGCGCGCCGCTGCGTCCGCCGCGTGGCTTCATGCGCTTCGTCTGGGCGTGCAGCCTGGGCCTGCGCCGCTACATCGTGCTGATGACGCTGTTCACGGCGGCCATCGGCGTGTTCGAGGCGCTGCTCTTCGCCATGCTGGGCAGAATCGTCGACTGGCTCGGCCCGGTGGCCCCCGACCGGCTGTGGGCCGAGCACGGCAGCACCCTGGGGCTGCTGGCGCTGGTGCTGCTGGCCAGCACGCTGCTGGTGGCGCTGCAGACGATGTTCAAGCACCAGGCGATGGCCGGCAACTTCCCGATGCGCCTGCGCTGGAACTTCCATCGCCTGCTGCTGCAGCAGAGCATGAACTTCTACCAGGACGAGTTCGCCGGCCGCATCGCCACCAAGCTGATGCAGACCGCGCTGGCCGTGCGCGACGTGTGGATGATCCTGGCCGACATCCTGGTGTTCGTGCTGATCTATTTCGTCACCATGGTGGCGGTGGTCGGCGGCTTCGACGCTTTGCTGCTGCTGCCCTTCGTCGTCTGGGTGCTGCTGTACCTGCTGGCGCTGCGCTTCTTCGTGCCGCGGCTGGCGACGAGCGCCAAGGCGCAGGCCGATGCGCGCTCGCTGATGACCGGGCGCATCACCGACGCCTACACCAACATCGCCACCGTCAAGCTGTTCTCGCACGCCGGCCGCGAGGCCGGCTACGCGCGCAGCGCGATGCAGGAGTTCCTGACCACGGTGTACGCGCAGATGCGGCTGGTCAGCGGCTTCGAGATCATGAACCACCTGCTCGGCATCGGCCTGATCCTGGCCACCGCCGGCGCCACGCTGGCCTTGTGGTCCAAAGGGCAGGTGGGCGTGGGCGCGGTGGCCGCGGCCACCGCCATGGCGCTGCGGCTCAACGGCATCTCGCACTGGGTGATGTGGGAGATGGCCAACCTGTTCGAGCAGGTGGGCACGGTGCAGGACGGCATCAACACCTTGTCGCGGCCGCAGACCGTGCTGGACCGGCCCGACGCCGTGCCGCTGCAGGTCACGCGCGGCGAACTGCGCTTCGAGGACCTGAGCTTCCGCTACGGCGCCGGCCACGGGCCGCGCGTGGTGGACCGGCTGACGCTGCAGGTGCGGCCGGGCGAAAAGATCGGACTCGTCGGCCGTTCCGGCGCCGGCAAGAGCACCATCGTCAACCTGCTGCTGCGTTTCTACGACGTCGAATCCGGCCGCATCCTCATCGACGGCGTGGACATCGCCGGCGTCACGCAGGACAGCCTGCGCGCGCAGATCGGCATGGTCACGCAGGACACCTCGCTGCTGCACCGTTCGGTGCGTGACAACATCCTCTACGGCCGGCCCGATGCCACCGAGCAGGACATGGTCGCCGCCGCCATGCGCGCCGAGGCGCACGAGTTCATCCTGTCGCTGAGCGACCCGGCCGGCCGCAAGGGCTACGACGCCCATGTCGGCGAACGCGGCGTCAAGCTGTCGGGCGGCCAGCGGCAGCGCATCGCCATCGCGCGGGTGATGCTCAAGGACGCGCCGATCCTGCTGCTGGACGAGGCCACCAGCGCGCTGGACAGCGAGGTCGAAGCCGCCATCCAGGCCAGCCTGTACCGCCTGATGGAAGGCAAGACGGTGGTGGCCATCGCCCACCGGCTGTCGACCATCGCCGCCATGGACCGGCTGGTGGTGCTGGACAAGGGCCGCATCGTCGAGACCGGCGACCACCGCAGCCTGCTGGCGCAGGGCGCGCTCTATGCCCGGCTGTGGGCGCACCAGAGCGGCGGCTTCCTGGTCGACAGCGGGGACGACGACGCGCCGCTGGCCGACGCGCTGCCGCCGGCGGATGCGCCGGCCGACCGCACGCTGACGGTGCCACCCGCATTTCGGTGACAAGCTGCGCTGCAGCGCGACGGCGCCTCCGGGCCGGCGCTCAAGCCGCGGCCGGCGCGGCCGAAAAGCGGCGTCACACGCCCGCCGCACGCCGCCGTCGATGCAGATCAGCTTGCCCCACCAGACGCAGGATTGGCTGTTCGGCAGCGACCCGAAGCAGCGCATCCGCCTGCGCCGCACGCTGGGGGCCTCGGGCATCTACCTGCTGGCGGCGATCGGCCAGTGGTGGTCGGCCGAACTCGAGCTGGCCCAGCCGCAGCTCGCGCATGCGTTGATCCTGTGTCTGGCGCCGGGCCTGTGCGGCTTCTACCTGCTGATGCGCAGCGGTCTGAACCAGCCTTTCGCCGACCCGGCGCTGACCCTGCAGCAGATGGTGTTCGCCATCGTCGCCATGGCCGCGGCCTACGTCATCAACCCGCCGGTGCGCGGCATGCTGCTGATGATCGTCGCGCTGGTGCTGATGTACGCAGCCTTCATGCTCAGCCCGCGCGCCTCGCGTGCGCTGGGCTTCTTCGCGGTGACCCTGCTCGGCCTGGTGATGCTGGCCATGGCCACCTACGCGCCGCAGGTCTTCGACCCGACCATCGAGGCCATCCACTTCGTGTTCGCCGCGGTGATCCTGCCGGTGGTCTCCATGCTGGCCGGCGACCTGTCGGCGATGCGCACGCGGCTCAAGGAGCAGAAGGCCGAGCTGCAGGACGCGCTGGCGCGCATCCACAAGCTGGCCACGCGCGACGACCTGACCGGCCTGATCAACCGCCGTCACATGGAAGAGCTGGCCACGCTGGAGCAGCGCCGCGCGCAGCGCAACGGCGGCCTGCCGTGCCTGTGCCTGGTCGACATCGACCACTTCAAGCGCATCAACGACGTGCACGGCCACGCCGCCGGCGACGAGGTGCTGCGGCTGTTCGCGCGCCATGCGTCGGCGTCGATGCGCGAGACCGACGTGCTGGCGCGCTGGGGCGGCGAGGAATTCTTGGTGATGCTGCCGGACACGCGGCCCGAGGAGGCGCGCACGGGTTTCGAGCGGCTCAAGCGCGTGCTGTCGCGCGACGAGGCCTGGGGCGGGCGCCTGCACCTGCGCGTGAGCTTCTCCGCCGGGCTGACCGCGTGGCGTCCGGGCGAGACGCTGCGCGACGCCTTGGCGCGCGCCGACCACGCGCTGTACGAAGCCAAGGCCAGCGGGCGCGACCGGCTGGTCGAGCGCTGAGGGCCGGCGCCGTGGGCGCCTTGCACTACTTTACATAGGCCTGCAAGGCCGGCAACAGCGCGCCGGCAGACTGCCGGCCATGCATTCGAGACGACCGACCCGGGCGGCCGCGCTGCTGGGCCTGCTGTGGCTCGCGGGCTGTGCGGTCGGCCCGGACTACCGCCCACCCGCCGCCGGCGTGCCCGCCAGCTGGGCCGCGGTGGATGGGCCCGGCACGGCTCCGGCGCCCGCGCCGGACCTGCAATGGTGGCGGCGCTTCGACGATGCGCTGCTCGACCAGCTGATCGACCGCGCAGTGGCCGCCAACACCGACGTGCGCAGCGCGCGGGCGCGGCTGCGCGCGGCACGCGCGGCAGCAGCACAGGCCGAAGGCGCGCTGTGGCCCAGCGTCGGTGCCTACGGCTCGGCCACGCGCTCGTCCGACGGCGGGCAGGGCGCCGTCTCCAGCTATGGCGCGGGCTTCGATGCGCGTTGGGAGATCGACCTGTTCGGCGGCCTGCGGCGCGGCGCCGAGGCGGCCCAGGCCGATGCCGACGCCAGCGCCGCGACGCTGGCGCAGACGCAGGTCTCGCTGGCGGCCGAGGTGGCGCGCAGCTACGTGCTGCTGCGCAGCTACCAGCGGCGGCTGCAGATCACGCAGGCCAACCTGGACAACCAGTCGCAGACCTTGCAGATCACCGCCTGGCGCGCGCAGGCCGGCCTGGTGGGGCAGCTCGACGTGGAACAGGCCCGCGCCAACCGCGAGCAGACCCGCGCCCAGGTGCCGCAGCTGCAGGACGCGGTGGCGCAGATGCGCCACGCGCTGGCGGTGCTGCTGAACCAGCCGCCCGAGGCGCTGGCGGCGCAACTGGCCACGGCCATGCCGCGGATCCCCGATGCCGCGGCGCAGCCGCTGCTCGGCGTGCCGGCCGACCTGCTGCGCCGCCGCCCCGACATCGTCGCCGCCGAGCGCGGCCTGGCCGCGGCCACCGCGCGCATCGGCGAGGCCGAGGCCGCGCGTTACCCGTCGTTGAGCTTGTCCGGCACGCTCGGCCTGCAAGGCGCGGCGCTGTCGGCGCTGAGCGGCAGCGCGGCGGCCACGCGGCTCATCACCGGCAGCCTGGCGGCGCCGATCTTCGACGCCGGCCGGCTGCGCCAGCAGGTGCTCATCCGCACGGCCGAGCAGGAACAAGCGCTGGCCGCCTACGAGGCCGCGCTCACCGGCGCGCTGCGCGACGTGGAGGACGCCCGTACCGCATGGGCCCACGGCCAGGACCGCGCCGATGCGCTGGCGCAGGCGGTGCAGGCGGCGCGCAATGCGGCGCTGCTCGCCGGCTTCCGCTACCGCTCGGGGCTGGTGGATTTCCAGACCGTGCTCGATACCGAACGCAGCGTGCGCACGCTGGAAGACAGCCAGGCCACGACCGAGGCCGACCGGACGATCGCCCTGATCCAGCTCTACAAGGCGCTGGGCGGCGGCTGGTCGGCCCAGGCGCTGGCCGTGGCCGCGCCGGAAGACACCCCACCATGACCCCACCGACCCCCGACGCCGGCGAACCCGGCCTGCAGCAACTGCTGGGCGACGACGCCGAGCGCCCTGGGTGGCGACGCCCCGCCCTCTGGCTGGGGCTCGGGCTCGTGCTGGCCCTCGTGCTGGCCGCGCTGTGGATCGCGCGCAGCCGCGCCGCCGAGGCGCAGCGCGCGCCGCGCTTCCAGACCGAGGCCGTGCAGCGCGGCACGCTCGACGTCAAGGTGGTGGCCAACGGCACATTGGCACCGACGCTCACCGTCAGCGTCGGCAGCGAGCTCTCCGGCACGGTGGCCAAGGTGCTGGTGGACATCAACGACCAGGTGAAGAAGGGCCAGGTGCTGGTGGAGCTGGACACCTCCAAGCTGGGCGACCAGATCGCGCGCTCGCGCGCCGCGCTGGCGTCGTCCGAGGCCAAGGTGGCATTGGCCCAGGCCACGGTGAAGGAGGCGCGCGCCAACCTGGCGCGCCTGGACGAGGTGTCGCGGCTGTCGGGCGGCCGCGTGCCGTCGGCCACCGAATTCGACACCGCGCGCGCCAACGCCGACCGCGCGGCGGCCGACGAGGCCGCGGCACGTGCCGCGGTGGCCGATGCGCGGGCGGCGCTGCGCGTGGACGAGACCAACCTGTCCAAGGCCTCGATCCGCTCGCCGATCGACGGCGTGGTGCTCACGCGCACGGTGGACCCGGGCAATGCCGTGGCCGCGTCGCTGCAGGCGGTGACCTTGTTCACCATCGCCACCGACCTGAAGCACATGAAGCTGCAGGTCAACGTCGACGAAGCCGACGTCGGCCAGGTGCAGGTCGGGCAGAGCGCCGGCTTCACGGTGGCCGCATGGCCCAACCGCAGCTTCCCGGCGACGATCACGCGCGTGGGCTTCGGCGCCACCACCAAGGAGAACGTGGTCACCTACGTGGCCGAGATGAGCGTCGCCAACGGCGAGCTGCTGCTGCGCCCCGGCATGACGGCCACGGCCAGCATCGCCGCAGTGCATCGCGATGGCGTGCTGCTGGTGCCGAACGCGGCACTGCGCTTCACGCCGACGGCGCCGGGTGCGCCCGCTGCCGCGCCCGCGGGCGGCGGCATCGTGTCCAAGCTGATGCCGCGGCCGCCGCGCCCGGCCAAGCGCGCCGGTGCTGCCGACACCAAGGGCGGGCAGCGCCAGCTGTGGCTGCTGCGCGAGGGCACGCCGCAGGCGGTGACGGTGCAGGCCGGCCTGAGCGACGGCCGCCAGACCGAGGTCCGCGGCGACGTGCACGAGGGCGACGCCGTGATCGTCGACGAACTCGCGACGACGCCGTGAACGGCCCGCCGCTGATCAGCCTGCGCGGCGTGACGCGCGTCTATGGCCAGGGCCAGGCGCGGGTGCTCGCCCTGGCCGGCGTGGACCTGGACATCGACGCCGGGGAGTTCGTCGCCATCATGGGGCCCAGCGGCTCGGGCAAGTCCACGGCGATGAACATCCTGGGCTGCCTGGACACGCCGTCCAGCGGCGCCTACCTGTTCCGCGGCGTGCACGTGGAGCAGCTGGCGCGCGACCCGCGCGCGCGGCTGCGGCGGCGCCACCTGGGCTTCGTGTTCCAGGGCTTCAACCTGCTGGCGCGCACCAGCGCGCTGGAGAACGTCGAGCTGCCGCTGCTCTATCGCGGCGAGCCCGCGGCCCGGCGCCATGCGGCGGCGCGCGAGGCGCTGGCCGCGGTGGGGCTGCAGGGCCGCGAAGGCCACACGCCGGCGGAGCTGTCCGGCGGGCAGCAGCAGCGCGTGGCCATCGCCCGTGCCGTGGTCACGCAGCCCACCGTGCTGCTGGCCGACGAGCCCACCGGCAACCTGGACACGCGGCGCAGCCAGGAGATCATGGCGCTGCTGTCGGCGCTGAACCGCGAGCGCGGCATCACCGTGCTGATGGTCACGCACGAGCCCGACATGGCCGCCTACGCGCGCCGCACCGTGCGCTTCGTCGACGGCCGCATCGCCGAGGACACGCGCGCAGCGATGGCGGAGCCGGCCTGATGCTGGGCAACTCGCTGTTGCTGGCGCTGCGCTCGATACGGCGCAACCTGCTGCGCTCGTTCCTTACCGTGCTGGGCGTGGTCATCGGCGTCAGCGCGGTGGTGACCATGGTCACGCTGGGGCAGGGCGCGACGCTGGCGGTGCGCAGCCAGATCGCCAGCCTGGGCAGCAACCTGCTGCAGATCCGCCCGGGCCAGCGGCTGGGGCCGGGCAGCGACAGCGGCGTCCCGTCGTTCACCGAAGCCGACGCGCAGGCGATCGCATCGCAGCTCGCCGGCCTGCGCGCGGTGGCGCCGGAGCTGCGTTCATCGGCCACCGTGGTGGTCGGCGCGCGCAACTGGAGCACCAGCCTGATCGGCACCACCAACGCACACTTCGAGACCAGCAACTGGGCGCTGCAGGCGGGCCGCCGCTTCGAGGACAGCGAGGAGCGTGCCGGCGCCGCGGTGTGCGTCATCGGCGCGACCGTGCGGCGCGAGCTGTTCGGCAGTGCCGACCCGATCGGCCAGCCGATGCGCGTCAAGGGCTTTTCCTGCGAGGTGATCGGCCTGCTGGCGTCCAAGGGCCAGGCCGCGATGGGCCTGGACCAGGACGACATGGTGGTGCTGCCGCTGCGCACGCTGCAGCGCCGCGTCACCGGCACCACGCGGGTGAACACGCTGCTGGTGTCGGTGCGCGACGAGGCCGGCATCGACCGTGCCAAGGCTGCGCTGACGCAGCTGCTGCGCGAACGGCGCAAGCTGGGCCCCGCCGAAGACGACAACTTCAACGTGCTGGACACGCGGCAGATCGCCGACACGCTGTCGGGCACGACGCGCGTGCTGACGTTGCTGCTCGGCGCGGTGGCCGCGGTCAGCCTGCTGGTCGGCGGCATCGGCATCATGAACATCATGCTGGTCAGCGTGACCGAGCGCACGCGCGAGATCGGCGTGCGCCTGGCCATCGGCGCGCTGGAGCGCGAGGTGCTGCTGCAGTTCCTCATCGAAGCCGTGGTGCTGGCGGCGCTGGGCGGCGTCGCCGGCGTGCTGCTGGCCGCGGTGGCCAGCGTGGGCCTGGCGCAGTTGATGGACGTGCCGTTCCAGTTCAACCCCGGCATCAACGCGCTGGCGCTGGGCTTCGCGGCGGCCATCGGCGTGATCTTCGGCTACGTGCCGGCGCGCCGCGCGGCGCGGCTGGACCCGATCGACGCGCTGCGCCACGAGTGAGGCGGGGCGGCGTTCAGGTACCGAGCACAAGCGCCATAGGGGTTGTCTGTCTTGCGGCGCGTGGCGCAGACCGCACCCCAACTGTGTCGACCACGTCATTCCGCGGCATGGCGCGCGGGCTTGACCGGCGCGCTGCCGGCTCAGGACGGCAGGCTGGCGGGCGCCTTGCGTGCGGCATCGGGCTGATGCAGTGGCAGCGTCACGTGCGCGATCAGGCCACCGCCCTCACGCGCCGTCAGCCAGATGCGGCCCTCGTGGGCCAGCGCAATGCTGCGTGACGCTCAGCTGCCGTGCGGTGGCCGGATCCTGGATCCGGGAAGACGGTGAGCCCGGGTTACACCGCAGCCGGGCGCGCCGGCCAGCGGATAGATTGGCACACCTTCCATCTCCTGACTCGGAGCAACTCATGGCCAAGCCGCTCACTCACCGCGCCGCAGCGCCGGCCCTCGGCGTCCTGTCGCTGGCGCTCGCGCTGGCATTGCCCATCGCCGCCACGCCCGCCGCGGCCGCGCCGAACAACGGCGCGAACGCCGCGAGCAGCACCGAGGACAACGGCTACGCCCTGGTGCAGCTCAACGGGGATCCGCTGGCCACCTACACGCGCACCAAGCCGCCCAAGGGCAAGAAGATCGACTTCACGAGCAACACCGCGCGCGCGTACCGCGCCCAGCTGTCGAACCTGCGCAACGACTACAAGGCCTGGCTGCGCGCCAACGTGCCGCAGGCCCGCGTCAGCGGCGAGTTCGACATCTCGCTCAACGCGGTGGCCGTCAAGCTCAACGGCGCGACGCTGGCGCAGGTGTCGGCGCATCCCTCGGTGCTGACGGCGCAATACCAGGGGCTGTACCGCCCGAACGTCGTGGCCGGCACGCCCGACCCCGATCTGGCGCTGATCAACGCCACGCAGGCCTGGGCCAACCAAAGCGGCAGTGCGGCCACGGCCGGCGCCGGCGTCAAGGTGGCGGTGGTCGATTCCGGCATCGATGTGACGCACCCGTGCTTTGCCGACGCCGGTTATGCGTCGCAGCGGCAGCTGGGCAACAAGAAGTACACCAACAACAAGGTCATCGCCGCTAAGGTCTTCAACAACAAGCTCAACGCCAACGGCTTCGACGCCGCGGCAGTAGGAGACCACGGCACGCACGTCGCCGGCACCATCGGCTGCAACTACCTCACGCCGGCCAGCGTCGACGGCGTGGCCATCCCGTACGCCATCTCGGGCGTGGCGCCGCGTGTGCTGCTCGGCAACTACAACGTCTTCCCGGGCACCGTCGAAGACGCGCGCTCCGAGGACATCCTGAACGCGCTGGAAGCCGCCTACACCGATGGCTTCGACATCGCCAACATGAGCCTCGGCGGCGGCAGCCACGGCATCCAGGACCTGCTGACGAAGGCGGTGGACAACCTCGACCAGGCGGGCATGGTGGTCACCGTGTCGGCGGGCAACGAGGGCCCGGGATACCGCACGGTCGGCTCGCCCGGCATGGCCGCGCGCGCCCTGACCGCCGGCGCCAGCAGCGTGCCGCACTTCGTCGGCGCGCCGGTCAGCGCCGCCGGCAGCAGCTACGGCGCGGCCAGCGGCGACTTTGCCGTGGTGGCGTCCAACCTGGCCGCACCGCTGGGCATCGTTGCGGGTGCGCTCAACGGCCTGGGCGACGCCTGCGCGCCGCTGGCCGCCGGTTCGCTGACGGGCCGGATTGCCCTGCTGTCGCGCGGCAGCTGCGACTTCTCCGTCAAGGTGGCCCATGCGCAGGCCGCCGGCGCCGTGGCCGCGCTGGTGCAGAACAACGTCGCCGGCGACCCGACGGCGATGGCCAGCAACGGCACACCCAACCAGCCGACGATTCCGGCGTACATGCTGTCGATCGACGACGGCAAGTCGCTGCAAAGCGCCGGCAACGGCGCGGCGACGACGATCGGCGCCATGCTGACGTACATCCTCACCAGCAACAAGAACATCATGGCCGGCTTCAGTAGCCAGGGGCCGACCGATGTCGCTTGGCGCGTCAAGCCCGATGTCGTCGCCCCGGGCGTGAACGTCTTGTCTTCGATTCCCGCCGCGTATTGCGCGGCGCCGCCTTGCTTTGCGTTCCTCAGCGGCACCTCGATGGCCGCGCCGCACCTGGCCGGATCGGCGGCCGTGGTGCGCGGTCAGAAGCCGCAGTGGTCGGCGGCCGAGGTGCGCTCGGCGATCGTCAACACGGCGCAGCGCGGTGTGCTGAAGGGTTACGCCGATGCCAAGCCGGTGGCCGACGCCAACATCATCGGCACCGGGCTGGAGAACCTGCTGGCAGCGGTCAACGCCACGGTGGCCCTCGACCCGGTGAGCATCAGCTTCGGCGGCGTGCCGTCGGGCAGCGGGCAGACACGCGCCCAGACCCTGAGCTTGAGCAACCTGTCCGGATCGGCCAAGACCTTCAGCCTGGCCGTCGACGCGCAGCCCCAGGGCGTGAGCTACCAGGTGAGCCCCTCGACGGTGGCGCTGGCCGCCGGCGAATCCAAAAGCGTGACGGTGACGATGAACGCCGCCGTCGGCGCCAGCGGCCACCAGCAGGCGCTGCTGCTCGTCAGCGAAGGCGGCGTGCCTTCGGCGCACGCCGTGCTGTTCACGTTGATGAAGTAGCGCGGGCCACGCCGCGCGGCTTCAGCCGCCGCGCCTGAGCGCGCGGTGGCCGCCAAACCAGCCCTGCAGCGCGGCGCGCAGGCGGTCGGCGCCGGGGCGGCTCCAGTCGCGCTGCAACTCGCCGGCCAGGCCGATGACGGTGATCGGGCGCGCACCGGCTTGCTCCATGCGGCGCATGGCGGCGTCGTGCGCGGTCTTGCTGACGCCGCCGATGGCGTCTTCGACCACGTAGACCTCGTAGCCTTCATGCAGCGCGTCCAGCACCGGGAAGGCGACGCAAATCTCGGTCCACAGCCCGGCCACGATCAGCTTGCGGCGGCCGGTCTTTTCCACCGCGGCGCGGAAGTCGGGGTCTTCCCATGAATTGAGCGTGTTGCGGTCGATCTCGGGCGCGTGGTTCAGGGCCGCGTGCAGTTCCTCGTTGGTGCCCTTCATGCCGCGCATCTTCTTGCCCACGGTGGACAGCACCACCGGCAGCTCGTAGGCGCTGACCAGGCGGCCCAGCGTGGTGACGTTGACCAGCAGCTCATCCACCGGCATCGAGCCGACGCCCGCGTACTGGTCGGCCTGGTAGTCGATGAAGGTGATGACCGCGTTGTCGGGCGTCAGCAGCCAGTCCTTGGCGCGCGGCGAGGTAACTCCGTCCATGATGACTCTCCAGGGGGTTGGTTGATCTACAGCGTCGCGCCGTGCGCGAGCGAATTGGCCTGGTACTCGGGGTGGCGGTCGATGTAGGCCTTCACGAAGGGGCAGTCGGGCCGCACCTTCAGCCGGTGTTCGGCCGCGTAGTCGAGGATGTACTTGACCAGCTTGCTGCCTGCGCCGCGGCCTTCAAGCTCCTTGGGCACGATGGTGTGCAGGTAGGCGATGCCGCCCGGGAAGCGTTCGAATACCTCGTAGGCGACGTGGCCGTCGACGTTCAGCTCGAAGCGATGTTCTTTCTCGTTCAACGTGACCGGTGCGTCCATGCTCATAGGCGATCTCCCTCTGGGTGGTGGTTGCTGCGGCACCGTGGCCTGGGCTCATGCAAGGCGGGTGCGGCGATCTTCAGGTGGCGCGCGGCGCCACCGAAGCGGGGGCATCGGCCGCCGGTGCGTCGTCGTCACGGCGCGGTGGCTCGATGTAGTCGATGTTGCCCAGCACCAGCGCGCGCCCGGCAAAGGAGCCGCCGCTGGTTTCCAGGGCAAAGCGTTCGGCGTCGCGCTGGCGCAGTTTGTCGGCCAGCGTGTCCACTTCGGTCATCGACGCGCCCAGCGCCAGGCCGGCCAGGCGGCCCATCTGCGCGTCGCTCTCGAAGGTTTCGCGCACCACGTCGTCCACGCCCATCTGGACCAGTTGCAGCGCGTGCTGGCGGTCGAAGGCGCGCACCACCAGGTGCGTCTGCGGGCAGTCGCGCAGCACGAATTCGACGATCAGGTTGGTCTTGTGCTTGTCGTCGATGCACACCACCACGGCCTGCGCATGCGTGGCGCCGGCGGCGTGCAGCACGTCCTCGCGTGAGCCGTCGCCGTAGTGCACCTTGAAGCCATAGGGCAGCGCATTGCGGATGACGTCGGGGTCGTCGTCGATGATGGTCAGGCTGGCGCCGCGGGCCAGCGGAATCTGGCTGGCCACCTGGCCGACGCGGCCGAAGCCGATGATCAGCACGTTGGCGCGCAGGTCGTGCGCCGCCTCCACGCCGTCCAGCGACACCCTGGGCGGCGGGCGCAGCCGCTGGGCCACCACCAGGATCAGCGGCGTCAGCGCCATCGACAGCACGACGATGGCCGTCATGTTGGCGTTGACCTCGGTGCTGATCACGCCCAGCTTCTGCGCCTCGGCGTACAGCACGAAGGCGAATTCGCCGCCCTGCATCATCAGCAGCGCGCGGTCGAAGGCGTCGTAGCGGCTCGATCGCGCCAGCCGCGCGACCGCGTAGACGCACACGCCCTTGGTGATCATCAGCGCGAACACGCCGCTGACGATGAGCGGCCAGTTGCGCAGCACCACGTCCAGGTCCAGCGACATGCCCACGCTCATGAAGAACAGGCCCAGCAGCAGGCCGCGGAAGGGCTCGACGTCGGCCTCGAGCTGGTGGCGGAAGGTGGATTCCGACAGCAGCACGCCGGCCACGAAGGCGCCCATCGCCATCGACAGGCCGCCCAGGTCCATCAGCAGCGCGGCGCCCAGCACCACCAGCAGCGCCGCCGCGGTGAGCAGCTCGCGCACGCGCGCCTTGGCCAGCACGCTGAACAGCGGGTTCAGCAGCCACACGCCGGCAGCCACCAGCGCGGCCAGCACGCCCAGCGCCTGGCCGATGCGCTGCCACAGCGGCAGCGCGTCGGTGGGCGCCGCCTGGGACGGTGCCAGAAAGGCCACCAGCGCCAGCAGCGGCACGATCAGCAGGTCTTCGAACAGCAGGATCGACACGATGCGCTGCCCGCGTGGCGTGGCGCTGTCGCCGCGCTCCATCAGCACCTGCATGACGATCGCGGTGGAGGTGAGCACGAAGCCCGACGCGGCGACGAAGGACACCTGCCACGGAAAGCCGAAGGCGATGGACACCCCGGTGAGCAGCGCCGCGCACAGCACCACCTGCAGGCTGCCCAGGCCGAAGATCTGCGCGCGCAGGCTCCACAGATGCGAGGGTTTCATCTCCAGGCCGATGACGAACAGGAACATCACCACGCCCAGCTCGGCCACGTGCAGCAGCGTCTGCGGATTGGTCACCAGCCCCAGGCCGAAGGGCCCGATCGCCAGGCCGCCGGCCAGGTAGCCCAGCACCGAGCCCAGGCCGATGCGCCGGAACACCGGCACCGCGACCACCGCCGCACCGAGCAGCGTGACCGCGCCCAACAACAGCCCTGCGTTGCTTTCGCTTGCCATAGGAGACTGTGCCTCTGCGCTGCGGCCGTCAGCCCTTGTAGCCTTCGACGGTGCCGACGTCGCGCAGCTTGGCGGCGTCGGGATCGTTGTGGAACTCGCGCAGCGCACGGCGCTGGCGCAGCAGATCCCAGCATTGGTCAAGCTGATGCGCCACCTCGCGCAGCCGCGCACCGTCCGGGTCCTGCGCGCGGCCGGCGCCGCGCAATTGCTGCTCTTCGTCGACCAGCGCGTTGATGTGCTGCAGGATGCTGCGGTCGTTCATGCTCGTGTCCTCAAGGAAGGTTGCTAAGGCGCCTCGGCACTTCCGGGATCCATCCGGTGCGCCGTGGTGCCCAGAGTGTGCAGCAGGCGCAGCCGGGCGTGATCGCCGGCCCGCATGGGCCGATCGCAGCGGCCGCTTCACGCGGCCAGCGCGCCGCTGCTATCGGTGGCGCGGCAGTGGGCCGCGGTGCGCAAAGCAGGGGAGCAACGCGCGCGCTCCCGGCAGATCCCGTCGGCCGAAGCGGCCACGGTGGACATCGGTGGTCGCGCGGACCTGCGGCTCGCTGTTCATCGCGCCGGCGGCATGGGGCTGACCCACCGCGGCCCCTGGGGCGGGCTCAGCTGCGGCGGCGGTCCAGCCAAGGCAGCATCGACGCCAGCACGCCGTCGCGCAGCAGAAATTGGTGATACAGCGCGGCCGCGGCGTGGACGCCGGCCAGCCACATCAGCGCATCGCCCAGGAAACCGTGCACGTCGCCCCAGTCGGTCAGCGCGCCGAACGGCGTGCCCGACAGGAAGCCCAGCGCGTTGAGGCGCACGCCGCCCAGCAGCGTGGCCGGCACCCCCTTGCTGCCCAGCGTGATCATCGCGGTGATCGGCACCAGCAGCACCAGCAGCACCATCAGGCCCATCACGCACTTGGACGCGGTGCGCATCCACGACGACATCTCGAACTGCGGCGCCGCAGGCCGCATGGCCATCCAGCCCAGGCGCACGAGCGTCAGCACGAACACCAGCACGCCCAGCGACTCGTGCCAGACGATGTCCGGCCGCGTGGCCGGATCGATGCCCTGCCGCACCATGCGCCCGAAGCCGCCCGGGCCCAGGATGAAGGCGATCAGCACCGCGATCGCGGTCAGCCAATGCAATGCGCGGCTGAAGGGGTCGAAGTGGCGCTCGGCAGCGGGGTGGGCGGGCATGGGTACAGCTCCTGTCGGGGTTGGGTGCTGCCCGGCATTGTTGGCGATCCAGTTGCGGCCGAACTGAATCTGGAGCAAGCACGGTGGACATAGAACTGGCACCGGCAGTTGGCCGCTGCTTGTTCGCCGCCCGCCTTGCCGCGCACCCGGGTCGCCGAGCCGCCTCGGCTTGGGATCCGCTGGGGGGAGTTGTGGGACTGGGCCGCCTCAGGCGTAGCTGTAGAAGCCGCGCCCGCTCTTGCGCCCCAGCCGGCCGGCGGCGACCATTTCCTTGAGCAGCGGCGCCGGGCGGTACTTCGGGTCGTTGAAGCCTTCGTAGAAGACTTCCATCACCGCCAGCATGGTGTCCAGGCCGATCATGTCGGCCAGCGCCAGCGGGCCGATCGGGTGGTTGCAGCCGAGCCGCATGCCGGCGTCGATGTCTTCGGCGGTGGCCAGCCCCTCCTGCAGCACGAAGATGGCTTCGTTGATCATCGGGCAGAGGATGCGGTTGACCACGAAGCCCGGGCTGTTGCGCGCGGTCACCGGCGTCTTGCCGATGTGGCGCACGAAGGCGTCGCTCAGGGTGTGCGTCGCGTCGTCGGTCTGCAGGCCGCGGATCAGTTCCACCAGGCCCATCACCGGCACCGGGTTGAAGAAGTGCATGCCGATGAAGCGGCCCGGGTTGCGCACCACCGCCGCCAGCTGCGTGATCGAGATCGACGAGGTGTTGGTGGCGATCACCACCTTCTCGCCCAGCAACTCGTCCAGCTGCTTCAGGATCTTCAGCTTCAGCGCCACGTTCTCGGTGGCGGCCTCGATGACCAGGTCGCAGTCGGCCAGCGCGGCATAGTCGGTGCCGCCGGCGATGCGGCCGACGATGGCGTCCTTCTCGGCGGCGCTGATCTTGTCCTTGGCGACCAGCCGGTCCAGGCTCTTGGACACCGTGCTCAAGCCCCGTTGCACCGCGGCGTCGGCGATGTCGACCATCTTGACCTGCAGCCCCGCCTGCGCGCAGACCTGCGCGATGCCGTTGCCCATGGTGCCGGCGCCGATGACGCCGATGCGGGTTGCCGTGCTGGTGCTCATGCGTGTTCCTTACATGCTTCTGCGGTACTGCCCGCCGACGGCGAACAGCGCGTGGGTGATCTGGCCGAGGGAGCAGCAGCGCACCGCGTCCATCAGCACCTCGAAAACGTTGCCATTGTCGATCACCGCGGACTGCAGCCGCTTGAGCATCGCCGGCGCCTCGGCCGCATGGCGGGCGTGGAAGTCCTGCAAGCGCTTCAGCTGGCTCTGCTTTTCTTCGTCGGTGCTGCGCGCCAGCTCCAGCGCGGTCGGCACCGGGTCGCCGTGCGGGTTGCGGAAGGTGTTGACGCCGATGATCGGGTATTCGCCGGTGTGCTTGAGCATCTCGTAGTGCAGGCTTTCCTCCTGGATCTTGCCGCGCTGGTAGCCGGTCTCCATCGCCCCCAGCACGCCGCCGCGTTCGGCGATCTTCTCGAACTCGGCCAGCACCGCCTCTTCCACCAGCTCGGTCAGCTCATCGATGATGAAGGCGCCCTGGTTCGGGTTCTCGTTCTTCGCCAGGCCCCATTCGCGGTTGATGATCAGCTGGATGGCCATCGCGCGGCGCACGCTGTCTTCGGTGGGCGTGGTGATGGCCTCGTCGAAGGCGTTGGTGTGCAGGCTGTTGCAGTTGTCGTAGATGGCGATCAGTGCCTGCAGCGTGGTGCGGATGTCGTTGAACTGGATCTCCTGCGCGTGCAGGCTGCGGCCTGAAGTCTGCACGTGGTACTTGAGCTTCTGGGACCGTTCGTTGGCGCCGTAGCGGTCGCGCATCGCGGTGGCCCAGATGCGCCGCGCCACGCGGCCCATCACCGTGTACTCCGGGTCCATGCCGTTGCTGAAGAAGAAGCTCAGGTTGGGCGCGAAGTCGTCGATGTGCATGCCGCGCGCCAGATACGCCTCCACGAAGGTGAAGCCGTTGCTCAGCGTAAAGGCCAGCTGGCTGATCGGGTTGGCGCCGGCTTCGGCGATGTGGTAACCCGAGATCGACACCGAATAGAAGTTGCGCACCTTGTGGTGCACGAAGTATTCGGCGATGTCGCCCATCACCTTCAGGCTGAACTCGGTGGAGAAGATGCAGGTGTTCTGGCCCTGGTCTTCCTTCAGGATGTCGGCCTGCACCGTGCCGCGCACGTTCTCCAGCACCCAGGCGCGGATCTTCTGCGCCTCGTCGGCGGTGGGCTCGCGGCCGTTGTCGGCGCGGAACTTGTCCAGGTTCTGGTCGATGGCGGTGTTCATGAACATCGCCAGGATCGTTGGCGCCGGGCCGTTGATGGTCATGCTCACCGACGTGGCCGGGTGCGTCAGGTCGAAGCCGCCGTACAGCACCTTCATGTCGTCCAGCGTGGCGATGCTGACGCCGGAGTTGCCCACCTTGCCGTAGATGTCGGGGCGCAGATCCGGCTCGTTGCCGTACAGCGTCACCGAGTCGAAGGCAGTGGACAGCCGCTTGGCCGGCATGCCTTCGCTCAGCAGCTTGAAGCGGCGGTTGGTGCGGAAGGCGTCGCCTTCGCCGGCGAACATGCGCGTCGGGTCCTCGTTCTCGCGCTTGAAGGCGAAGGTGCCGGCGGTGTAGGGGAAGCTGCCCGGCACGTTGTCCAGCAGCAGCCACTTCAGCAGCTCGCCATGGCATTCGTAAGCGGGCAGCGCCACCTTGCGGATCTTGTTGCCCGACAGCGTGGTGTGCACGAGGCCGGTGCGGATCTCCTTGTCGCGGATCTTCACCACGTATTCGTCGCCGGCGTAGGCCTTGACCATGTCCGGCCACATCGCCAGCAGCTTCTTCGCCTGTGCGTCCAGCTTCTCTTCGCGCTGCGCCGCCAGGTCCAGCACCGCCTCGACCGTGTGTGGGTGCTCGGGCTTTTCGGTCTGCAGCATGCCGGCGCTGGCCTTCAGCTGCTGCACCTCGCGGGCGATGCGCGCCTGCTCGCGCGCGCGGCGCTTGTAGCCGCGCACCGTGTCGGCGATGTCGGCCAGGTAGCGCACGCGCGCCGCGGGCACGATCGGCACCTGGTGCGTGCTGTGCCGCGTGTGCACCACCGGCAGCGTGCCTTCGGCCAGCTTCAGCCCCAGCTCGCTGAGGCGCGGCTTCATCGCCTGGTACAGCGCGGTCACGCCGTCGTCGTTGAAGCGGCTGGCCATGGTGCCGAACACCGGCATGGAATCGGGCGACTGCTTGAAGGCCTCGCGGTTGCGCTGCACCTGCTTGGCCACGTCGCGCAGCGCGTCGGCCGCACCCTTGCGGTCGAACTTGTTGATGGCCACGAACTCGGCGAAGTCGAGCATGTCGATCTTCTCCAGCTGGCTGGCCGCGCCGAACTCCGGCGTCATCACGTACACCGGCACGTCCACCAGCGGCACGATGGCCGCGTCGCCCTGGCCGATGCCCGAGGTCTCGACGACGATCAGGTCGAAGCCCGCCACCTTGCAGGCGGCCACCACGTCGGGCAGCGCCTGGCTGATCTCGCTGCCGAAATCGCGCGTCGCCAGGCTGCGCATGTAGACGCGCTGGCCGTCGTCGTCGGCTGTGGCCGCGCGCCACGGGCCGATGGCGTTCATGCGGATGCGGTCGCCGAGCAGCGCGCCGCCGCTCTTGCGCCGGCTGGGGTCGATGCTGATGACGGCGATCTGCAGCGCGTCGCCCTGGTCCAGCCGCAGGCGGCGGATCAGCTCGTCGGTCAGGCTGCTCTTGCCGGCACCGCCGGTGCCGGTGATGCCGACCACCGGCGTGCGGATGTCCTTGGCCGCGGCCTGCAGTTCGGCCTTCAGCGCCGCGGGCACCTTGCCGTTTTCCAGCGCGGTGATCAGTTGCGCCAGCGCGCGCCGCGCGCCGGGGCCGCGGATGGCCTTCAGCGTCTTGGGCGCGTGCGGCGACAGGTCCTGGTCGGCGCGCATCACCATCTCGCCGATCATGCCGGCCAGGCCCATGCGCTGGCCGTCCTCGGGGCTGTAGATGCGCGCCACGCCGGCGGCCTGCAGCTCGTCGATCTCGGCCGGCACGATGACGCCGCCGCCGCCGCCGAAGACCTGGATGTGCGCGCCGCCGCGCGCCTTGAGCAGGTCGATCATGTACTTGAAGTACTCGACGTGGCCGCCCTGGTAGCTGCTGACGGCGATGCCCTGCACGTCTTCCTGCAGCGCGGCGGTCACCACCTCGTCCACCGAGCGGTTGTGGCCCAGGTGGATGACCTCGGCGCCCATGCCCTGCAGGATGCGCCGCATGATGTTGATGGCCGCGTCGTGCCCGTCGAACAGCGACGCCGCCGTCACGAAACGCACCTTGTGCTTGGGCCGGTACTCCGACAGGGCCTTGTAGTCCGCGCTCAGTTCGGTCATGGTGTCTTGCCTCCGCGCGCCAGTCTACTTTCGGCGGGCGCGGCTGGCGATGGCGGGACTGCCCGATCGGCCTGGCGTTTTCGGCCATAGACTGGCCGGCGCCGATGCAGAAGGACACCGTCTCGATCCATTTCGCCGCCGCCGCCGTAGGCCGGCTGGGTGCGGCGCAGCGCGCCCGCGTGCTGCGTGCTGCCGGCATCGCTGCGGACTGGCTGGCGCAGCCGAAGGCGCGGCTGCCGGCGCCGGCCTTCTCGGCGCTGTGGCTGGCGGTGGCGCGCGAGATCGACGATGAGTTCTTCGGCCTGGACCGACGGCGCATGAAGGTGGGCAGCTATGCGCTGCTGTGCCGTGCGGCGCTGGGCGCCGAGACCCTCGAGCGGGCGCTGAAGCAGGTGCTGCGCGGGCTGGCGCTGTTTCTGGACGATGTGCAGGGCGAACTGCTGCGGGACGACGGCCCCCGCACTGCACTGACGGGCCGGTCCGCCGCCCGGGGGCGTGCGGCCAGCACGGCGCATCCGGAGCCGCTCGCGCCGCCGCAGGCGCTGATCCGCATCCACAACCGCATCGCCGACCCGGCCGCGCGGCGCTTCGCCGACGAGACCTTCCTGGTGATGGTCTATGGCCTGGCCAGCTGGCTGATCGGCCGGCGCATCCCGCTGCGCGTGGCCGAGTTCGGCTTCGAGCGGCCGGCGCATGCGGCCGAGTACACGCTGATGTTCTCCGAGCACCTGCGCTTCGGCGTGCCGGCCACCACCTTGCGCTTCGACGCGCGGCTGCTGGACGCGCCGGTGGTGCAGAACGCAGCCACCTTGAAGCCCTTTCTGCGCGACGCGCCGCAGTCGGTGTTCCTGAAGTACAAGAACCCCGACAGCTGGACCGCACGGCTGCGCCGCCGTCTGCGCGGCTGCGTCGGCCACGACGCCTGGCCGACGCTGGACGAGCTGGCGGCCGAGCTGCACCTGGCGCCGACCACGCTGCGCCGCCGGCTCGAGGCCGAAGGCACCAGCTACCAGCGCATCAAGGACCAGCTGCGGCTGGACCTGGCCATCGACCGGCTGAGCCGCACCGACCGGCCAGGCGCCGACATCGGGCTGGAGCTGGGCTTCGGCGACGCCAGCGCCTTCTACCGCGCCTTCAAGCGCTGGAGCGGCGTGCAGCCGGGCGAATACCGTGCGCGCCGCGTAGCATCCGGGCCCGGCGGCAGCAGCAGCGAGCGCAAAGAATGAGCACCGACACGCATTCCAAGGTCATCGGCTACCTGTTGTGGATCTTCGGCTTCACCGGCTCGCACCGCTTCTACTACGGCAAGCCGATCACCGGCACGATCTGGTTCTTCACGCTGGGTCTGCTGGGCATCGGCTGGCTGATCGACCTGTTCCTCATCCCCTCGATGGACCGGCAGGCCGATTTCCGCTTCCAGGCCGGCCGCGTCGACTATTCGGTGGGCTGGATTCTGCTCACCTTCCTGGGGCTGCTGGGCGTGCACCGCATGTACCTGGGCAAATGGCTCACCGGCATCCTGTACCTGCTGACGGCGGGGCTGTTCGGCCTGGGCTACCTGTACGACTACTGGACGCTGAACGGCCAGATCGACGAGATCAACCGGCGCGGCGGGTGAGGGCGGCCGGCGCGGGCGTGGCGCGCCACGCGGCCGCCAGCCGTTCCCGTCAGGGCATGATCACCGGCTGAGGCACGCCGCCCTCGACGCGCACGCGCCGGCAGCGCACCCAGTGACCGGGGCTGACCTCGGTGAGCGGCGGCTCGGCCTCGCTGCAGGCCGGCTCGGCGGCGGGGCAGCGGCCGGCGAAGCGGCAGCCGCGCGGCACCGACAGCGGGCTGGGCGGGTCGCCCGTCAGCTGGATGCGCCGGCCGCGGCCGCGCTGGCGCGGGTCGAAGCTCGGCGCGGCCGACCACAGCGCCAGCGTGTACGGATGCAGCGGCCGCTCGAACAGGCGGGTGCGGTCGGCCATCTCGACGATCACGCCCAGGTACATCACTGCGACGCGGTCGCACATGTGCCGCACCACGCCCAGGTCGTGCGAGATGAACAGGTAGGTCAGGTTCAGCTCGCGCTGCAGCCGCTGCATCAGGTTGAGGATCTGCGCCTGGATGGCGACGTCCAGCGCGCTCACCGGCTCGTCGCAGACCAGCAGCTCGGGGTGCGCCGCCAGCGCGCGCGCCAGCACGATGCGCTGGCGCTGGCCACCGGAGAACTGGTGCGGGAACAGCGCATGCTGCTCCGGCCGCAGGCCCACCGCGGCGAGCAGTTCGCGCACGCGCGCGGCGCGGCCCCGCGGCTCGCCCACCTGCATCAGGTCGAGCGCGTCGCGCACGGCGTCGCCGACGCGTCGTCGCGGGTTGAGCGACGCGAACGGATCCTGGAACACCATCTGGAATCGCCGCCGCTCGCGGCGCAGCGTCTCGCCGGCGGCGTTGCCGATGTCGCTGTCGCCGAGCCGGATCTGCCCGCCGGTGTGCTGCACCAGGCGCATCACGGCCAGCGCGGTGGTGGTCTTGCCCGAGCCGCTTTCGCCGACGATGCCGAAGGTCGTGCCGCGCGGCACGCTGAAGCTGACGCCGTCCACCGCGCGCACGGCGGTGCCGGCGCGGCGGATCAGGCCGCCGCCGACGGGAAAGTGGACCTTCAGGTCGTCCACGGCGAGCAAGGGGTTGCGGTCCATGTTCATCCTGCGGTGGAGGGAGCGGCCTGGCCGTCGGCATGCAGCCAGCACAGCACGCGGCGGGCACCGCCGTCGAGCCGGGTTTCGGCGGGCAGGCCGACGCTGCAGCGCGGCATGGCGTGCGCGCAGCGGCTGACGAAGGCGCAGCCGGCGCGGCGTTCCAGCAGCGACGGCACGGTGCCCGGAATCTCGCGCAGCGGCTCGCCCGGCGCGATGCCCAGCGCCGCGCGCCGGCCCGGCGCGCAGTCGATCAGGCCCTGGGTGTACGGATGCAGCGGCGTGTGCAGGACGTCGGCGACCGCGCCTTCTTCGACGATGCGCCCGGCGTACATCACCGCCACGCGGTCGGCCATCTCGGCGATGGCGCCCATGTCGTGCGTGATCAGCACCACCGCCGTGCCGGTGCGCTCGCGCAGCTCGGAGATCAGGTCGAAGATCTGCGCCTGCACGGTCACGTCCAGGGCGGTGGTCGGCTCGTCGGCGATGAGCACGTCGGGCTTGCAGGCCAGCGCCATGGCGATCATCACGCGCTGGCGCATGCCGCCGCTGAACTGGTGCGGATACTGGTGCACGCGGCGCTCGGGCGAGGCGATGCCGACCGCGCCGAGCATCTCCACGGCGCGCGCCAGCGCGGCGCTGCGGCTGGCGCCCTGGTGCAGCCGCACCGCCTCGCCGATCTGGTCGCCCACGGTGTAGGCCGGGTTCAGCGAGGTCATCGGCTCCTGGAAGATCATCGACATGCGGTCGCCGCGCACCGCACGCATCTGGGCCTCGGGCAGGGCCAGCAGGTCGCGGCCTTCCAGGCGCACGCGGCCGGCGGTGATGCGCCCCGGCGGCTGCGGGATCAGCCGCATCGCGGCCAGCGCGGTGATGCTCTTGCCGCAGCCCGACTCGCCGACCAGCCCCAGCGTGCCGCCGCGCGGCAAGCTGAAGCTCACGTCGTCGAGCACGCGCGCGATGCCGCGGCGGGTGTGGAACTCGACGCTCAGGCCTGCCACGTCGAGGATCGGATCGGCGTTCATCGCGGCCTTACCTCAGGTGCAGTTTGGGGTTGAGCGCGTCGTTCAGCCCGTCGCCGACCAGGCTCACGGACAGCACGGTCAGGAAGATCGCGGCGCCGGGGAAGGTCACGGCCCACCAGCATTCGAGGATGTTGCGGCGGTTGCTGCCGATCATCAGGCCCCAGCTCATGACGTTGGGGTCGGACAGGCCCAGGAAGCTCAGGCCGGCCTCGAAGAGGATCGCCGAGCCGACGATCAGCGAGGCCGAGACGATCAGCGGGGGCAGGGCGTTGGGCAGGATCTCGCGCGCCATCAGCCGCCACGCGCCGGCACCCATCGCGCGGGCGGCCTGCGCGAACTCCATGCCGCGCAGGCGGATGAATTCGGCGCGCGCCAGCCGTGCGGTGCCGGTCCAGGCCACCAGGCCGATGGCCACGATCACCGTCTCCAGCGACGGCGTGAACAGCGTCACCAGCACCATGGCGAAGAGCAGCGCCGGCAGCACCTGGAACAGCTCGGTCAGCCGCGACAGCAGCATGTCGGCCCAGCCGCCGAAGTAGCCGGCGCAGGCGCCGATGCCGATGCCGATGCTCACCGCGACGGCCGCGGCGGACAGGCCCACCAGCACCGTCGCGCGGCCGCCGATCAGCAGGCCGGCGAGCACGTCGCGGCCCAGGTAGTCGGTGCCCAGCCAGACCTCGGGGTCGGTGAAGGGTTCGACGAAGGGCGCCGAGGCGATGTCCATCGGCGCCACGCCATACAGCGACGGTCCGAAGACCATCGTCATGATCAGCAGCGCCAGCAGTGCCAGGCCGACCAGCGCGGCCTTGTTGCTGCGGAACACGCGCCAGCCCTCGCGCCAGGGCGAGAGCACCTCGATCGCTTCGGCCTGGGGCGGCGGCGGGGGGGTGGTGGAGGGTTGAGCCATGGTCTGTTCCTAGCGTCCACGCAGCCGCGGGTCGATCCAGCGGTAGCTCATGTCGGTCAGCAGGTTGGCGACGATCACCAGGATCGCCGAGAAGGTCAGCACGCCCAGCAGCGTGGGGTAGTCGCGGCCGAGGATGGCGTCCAGCGCCAAGGTGCCCAGGCCGGGCCAGGAGAACACGGTCTCCACCAGCACGGCGCCGGAGATCAGGTTGCCGAACTGCAGCCCGGCGATGGTCACCAGCGGCATCATGGCATTGCGCAACGCATGCTTGAAGGTCACGCTGGCTTCGCCCACGCCCTTGGCGCGCGCGGTGCGGATGTAGTCGCTGCCCAGCACCTCGAGCATGCTGGTGCGCGCCAGCCGGCTGTACTGCGCGAGGTAGATGATGCCCAGCGTCGTCGCCGGCAGCACCAGGTGCTGCAGCACGTCGGTCACCGCGGTCCAGCCGCCCATGCCGATGGAGCGCACGTCGCGCATGCCGGCGATCGGCAGGATGGGCCAGACCTTGCCGAACAGGATGACCAGCAGGATGCCGGTCCAGAACACCGGCATCGAATAGCCGACCAGCGAGAAGATGGTGATCGCGCCGCTGCGCAGGCTGTCGGGCCGCTTGCTGGCCCACACGCCCAGCAGCGTGCCCAGCACGATGGCCGACAGCAGCGAGGTCATGACCAGCAGGATCGTCGGCCCGATGCGCTCGGCGATCAGCGACGCCACCGGGCGGTTGTAGGAAAAGCTGGTGCCGAGGTCGCCGCTCAGGCTGCGGCGGAGGTAGGTCACGAACTGTTCCGGCAGCGGCCGGTCCAGGCCGTAGGTCTTGCGGATCGAGGCCATCGCGGCCTCGTCGGCACCGCCCATCTCGCCGGCGATGACCTGCGCGGGGTCGCCGGGTGCGGAATGGATCAGCGTGAAGTTCAGCGCCAGCACGGCCAGCACCAGGCCCGCGGCGAGCAGCAGGCGGCGCGCGACGACCATCAAGATTTTCATTGCAGGCCCTCCGCAGGGCGGGCCCTGCGCCGGACGGGCACGTGTTCAGCAGCGGTGAAGGCGGTTGGACGCATGGCCGGCTCGTTCAGTAGGACGGTGGTGTGATGACCCACAGCACGACGCTGGGCACGTCGCCCGGGTTGTGGCAGCGGTGCGGGCCCTTGCGCGTGAAGGCGAAGCTGTCGCCGGCCTCCAGGCGCAGCGTCTTGCCGGCCACGGAGAGCTCGAGCGTGCCGCTCAGCACCAGGCCGGCCTCTTCGCCGTGGCGCTCGCGGTCGCGGTCGCCGGTGCTGGCGCCGGGCTTGAAGGTGGTCTCGACCATCAGCAGTTCGCCGCTGAGGTTGGGGCTGAGGATCTCTTCGTGCACGCCCGAGCCGTGAAAGTCCAGCGTGCGCCGGTTGCGCTTGCGCAGCACCAGTCCGATCTCCTCGGCCGGCGGCGTCGAGCCCTGCCCGAAGAACCAGGAGATCTGCACCTCCAGCGCCTCGGCGATCTGGTGCAGCGCGGCGATGGTGACCTCGGAGATACCGCGCTCGATCTGGCTGAGCCAGCCCACCGAGCGCTCGATGCGCGCGGCCAGCTCGGGAATGGTCACGCCCTTGGCGCGGCGCAGGTCGCGGATCTGGTGGCCCAGCCGGTGGTTGTGGCTGCGCTCCGCCGCCGTGCGGGCCGGGGTCTTCTTCATGCCTTGACGCGCTCGTTCTTCGGGTCGTACCAGGGGCCGAGCTGCGCGCGCGCCGGCACGCGCCGGGCGCCGACGCCGATCTCGAAGCGCGTGCCGGCGATCCAGTCCGCGGTGATCGGCTGCGGCTGCCTGACGTAGCCCATCGCCAGCGACGCGCCCACGCGGTGCCCGTACATGCCCGAGGTCACCACGCCCACCGGCAGGCCGTCGGCGAAGATCGGCTCCTCGTGGTAGACGAGGGCCTCGCCGTCGTCCAGCCGGAACTGCAGCAGGCGCTTGGCCGGCGTGCCGCGCTCGCGCTGACGCAGCAGCGCCTCGCGGCCGATGAAGCCGCCGGGCTTGTCCCACGCGCAGGTGAAGGACAGGCCGGCCTCGAGCGGCGTGTCCTCGATGCCGATGTCGTGGCCCCAGTGGCGATAGCCCTTCTCGGTGCGGCAGGCGTTCATCGCGTGGAAGCCGGCGAGCTTCAGCCCGTGGCGCGCGCCGGCCTCGACGATGCGCTCGAAGACGTGCCCGGCAAATTCCGCCGGGATGTACAGCTCCCAGCCCAGCTCGCCGACGTAGGTGATGCGGCTGGCGCGCACCACGGCATAGCCGATCTCGATGTCGCGGCTGCTGCCGAAGGCGAAGGCCTCGTTGCCCAGCGCCTCGCCGCTCAGCTCGGCCAGCAGCGCGCGCGAGGCCGGCCCCATCAGGCCGAGCATCGGCAGCCCCGAGGTGACGTCGGTGACGCTGCAGTGCGCGGCGGGGTCGATGTGCTCGGCCAACCAGGCCAGGTCGTGCACCTGCGACGACACCGAGGTCACCACCAGGTAGCGGTCGTGGGCCAGGCGCGTGACGGTCAGGTCGGCCTCGATGCCGCCGGCCTCGTTCAGCCATTGCGTGTAGACGATGCGGCCGGGGGCGACGTCCATGTCGGCGGTGGACAGCCGGTTGAGCACGCGGCAGGCGTCGCGCCCCTGCACGATGAACTTGGCCATCGAGCTCTGGTCGAACAGCGCCACCGCGTCGCGCACCGCGGCGCATTCGGCGGCCACGTTGGCGAACCAGTTCTGGCGGCCGAAGCTGTATTCGTAGCGTGGCGTGGAGCCCGGCGCGCCGTACCAGTTGGCCCGCTCCCAGCCGCACAGCTCGCCCATGCAGGCGCCGCGCGCCACCAGCTGGTCGTGGAAGGCGGTGCGGCGCGCGCCGCGGGCGCTCTCCACCTGGCGGAACGGCCAGTGCATCTGGTACAGCAGCCCCAGCGATTCGGTGGTGCGGTCGGCCAGGTAGGCGCGCGTGCCCTGGCTGGGGTGCATGCGGCGCACGTCCATGCCCGGCAGGTCCAGCGGCGCGCGGCGGTCGCGGATCCATTCGGCCAGCACCTTGCCGGCGCCGCCGGAGCTCTGGATGCCGATCGAATTGAAGCCGCAGGCGACGAACAGGTCGCGCAGCTCGGCCGTCTCGCCGAGCAGGTAGCGGTCGTCGGGCGTGAAGCTTTCCGGGCCGTTGAACCAGGTGGCGATGCCGGTGTGCTGCAGCACCGGCACACGTTCCAGGGCCTTGGCAAGCACCGGCTCGAAGTGGTCGACGTCGATGGGCAATTCGTCGAAGCAGAAGTCCTCGGGGATGCCGTGCAGCGCCCAGGGCTTGGCCACCGGCTCGAAGGCGCCGAGCAGCAGCTTGCCGGCGTCTTCCTTGTAGTAGGCCCATTCGTCGGGCACGCGCAGCACCGGCAGGTTGCGCGGCAGGTCGGCCACCGGCTCGGTGACGATGTAGAAGTGCTCGGCCGCCTGCAGCGCCAGGCGCAGCCCGAGCTTGCGCCCGATCTCGGCGCTCCACAGCCCCGCCGCCAGCACCACGGTGCCGGCGCGCAGTTCACCTTCGGCACCGTCGTGGCGCAGCTGCACGCCGACGGCGCGGCCGTTCTCGACGACGATGTCGGTGACCGCGGTGTTCTCGAAGATGCGCGCGCCGCGCTGCCTGGCCCCCTTGGCATAGGCCATGGTGGTGTCGATCGGATTGGTCTGGCCGTCATTGGGCGTCCACAAGCCGCCGACCACGCCGCGCCCGTCGAGCAGCGGGTACTTGTCCAGCACCTGCGCCGGGCTCAGGAACTCGGCCTCGACGCCGAAGGCGCGGCCCATCGCGCCGGTGCGCTGCAGTTCCTCCAACCGCTCGGGGCTCAGCGCCACCGCCACCGAGCCGTTCTGCTTGAAGCCGGTGGCCTGGCCGGTCTCGGCTTCCAGCGAGCGCAGCAGCTCCGAGGTGTACTTGGCGAGTTCGGTCAGCGTGCGCGTGGCGCGCAGCTGCGGCACCAGGCCGGCGGCATGCCAGGTGGTGCCGCAGGTGAGCTGGCGGCGCTCCAGCACCACCACGTCGGTGATGCCCAGGTGCGTCAGGTGGTAGGCGATCGAGCAGCCGATGATGCCGCCGCCGATGATGACCACCTCGCAACGCGTGGGGACGCTCATGCCCGCGGCTCCAGCGCGCGTGGGGCGCGTGTCATGCCAGGTCCACCTGGTCGTAGGGCGCGGCGGTGCCCCAGATGCCCTCGGGCGTATTCAGCACCTCCTTGCGCGCCGCATAGCGGCGTGACCAGACGTGTGTGAAGGCGACAGGAACGTCCTGCGACAGGATCTGCTGGAACTCGGCGTACAGCTTCTTGCGTTTCTCGATGTCGCGCTCGACGGTGGCCCGGGCGAACAGCTCGTCGACCTTTGGGTTGGCGTAGCCCTCGGTGTTGGAGAAGATCACGCCCTGGCGGATGTTGCTGCTGATCCAGGTGCGGTGCACGCCGATGGCCGGGTCGCCCCACATGAAGGCGCCGCTCATCGTCGCCTCGTGTTCCCAGTTGGACACGCGCTTGGCCCAGGTGGCGAAGTCGGGCGAGGTGCGCACGGTCACGTCGATGCCCACCTTGCGCAGCTGCGGCTTCAGGTAGTTGGCGATCAGCTCGTAGTTGTCGGGAATGCCGGGCTGGTAGTCCAGCGTCATCGAAAAGCGCGTGCCGTCGGGCTTGGCACGCAGCCCCGCGTCGTCCAGCAGCTTGGCGGCGCGCGCCAGGTCCACGCGGTAAGGCTCGACCTTGTCACTGCTGAAGAACGGCGTGCCCGGCGCGATCGGCCCGGTGGCCACCTGCGACGTGCCGCGGTGCAGCTGGCGCACGATGAAGTCCTTGTCGATGGCATAGGCGATGGCCTTGCGCACGCGCAGGTCGTCGAAGGGCTTCTTGCGCAGGTTGAATTCGAGCCAGCCGACCGGGCCGATGGCCTCGCCGCCCTTGTCCACCAGGCGCACGTCGGTCATCTTGCGCGCCTGTTCCAGCTGGACGGCGGTGACCGCGGTGGAGGTCATGTGCACGCCGCCGCGCTCGAGTTCGAGCATCTGGATCACCGGGTCGGGCAGGATGCGGAAGATCAGCCTGGCCACGCGCGGCCGGTCCTTCATGAAGAAGCCGGCATGGCGCTCCGGCACGATCTGCTGGTTGGACACGAAGGACACCAGCCGGAACGGGCCCGAGCCCACCGGGTCGGCATTGCGCGGATGGGTGCGCAGATCCTGGCCGTCGCCGAACACATGCTTGGGCATGATCGGGCACAGCGCCGGCGACAGCGCCAGTAGCAGCGCCGGGTACTCGTGCTTGAGGCGCACGATGGCCAGCTGCGGCGTCGGCGTGTCGACGCGCTCCACCGGCGCCAGCATCGTGCTGAAGGGGTGGTTGGCCTTGATGGCCATGATCGAGAAGGCCACGTCCTCGCTGGTGATCGGCCTGCCGTCGTGGAAGGTGGCGCCGCTGACCAGCCGCAGCAGCAGCGACTTGCCGTCGTCCTGGAAGGTCCAGGACTCGGCCAGATAGGGCTGCGGGGTCCAGTCGCGGTCGAAGCGCAGCGGGCTGGCGAAGATCTGCGCCCCCACCAGGTTGACCGGCGCCGCCTGGATGGCCGGGTTCAGCTGGCGCAGGATCGACGGCAGCGCCACCACCAGCGTCTTGTCCCCGCGCTGCGCCAGCGCGCCCGCCGGCGCCAGCAGCGCGGCCAGCAGCGGCTGCAGGGCCTCGCGGCGGGTGAACTGGATGGGGCTGTCCATCGATCCCGTCTCCATGGTCGTGGCGATCGGTCCGTGCCGGCGCTACTTGCGCCGGCTGATGGTGTCGAAGGGCACCATCGGCGCCCAGATCGACTCGGGCACGTCCACCAGGTCCTTGCGTGCCGCATAACCCTGCGACCAGACGTGCGTGAAGATCACCGGCAGGTCGGCGACCACCTGGCGCTGGAACTCCGCATACAGCTTCTTGCGCTTCTCGATGTCGCGCTCGACGGTCGCCTCGGCCAGCAGCTCGTCGACCTTGGGGTTGACGTAGTTCTGCGTGTTCGACCAGATCACACCCGGCTTGATGTTGCTTGACAGATAGGTGCGGTGCACGCCGATCACCGGGTCGCCATAGTTGAACGCGCCGTCCATGGTGGCGTCGAAGTCGTAGGTGGAGATGCGCCGCGCCCAGGTCGGGAAGTCCGGCGAGGTGCGCACCGTCACCTCGATGCCGACCTTCTTCAGCTGCGCGCGCAGGTACTCGGCGATGGTCTGCGAGTTGTCCGGCGTGTTGGGCAGGAAGTCGATGGTCATGCCGAAGCGCTTGCCGCTGGCGTCGGCCTTCAGGCCGGCGGCGTCGAGCAGCGCGGCGGACTTCTTCAGGTCCACCGGGTAGCGCTCGACCTTGTCGGTATAGAACGGCGAACCCGGAGCGATCGGCCCGGTGGCCACCTTGGTGATGCCCTGTTGCAGCTTGTTGACGATGAAGTCCTTGTCGGTGGCGTAGGCGATCGCCTGGCGCACGCGCACGTCGTCGAAGGGCTTGCGCTTGAGGTTGAACGCCAGCCAGCCGAGCGGGCCGATGGCCTCGCCGCCCTTGCGCGACAGCACCACGTCCTTGGCCTTGGCCAACTGCGCGTACTGCGCCAGGGTCACCGAGCCGACGATCAGGTCGATCTCGCCCTTTTCCAGCGCCAGCGCCTGGGCGGCGCTGTCCGGGATGATGCGGAAGATCAGGCGCTCGAACTTCGGCCGGTCCTTCATGAAGTAGCCGTCGTGGCGCTCCATCACGATGGACTCGCGCGGATTGAAGGACAGCACCTTGAACGGCCCCGATCCGACCGGCAGCGTGTTCTTCGGATGGGTCTTCGGGTCGGTGCCGTCGCCGAACACGTGCTTCGGCAGGATCGGGCAGAACGGCGGCGCCATCGCCAGCAGGATCGCCGGGTGCGGCGACTTCATGCGGATGATGGCGATCTGCGGCGTCGGCGTGTCCACGCGCTCCACCGGCTCGAACATCGCCTGGAACGGATGGTTGGCCTTGATCGTCATGATCGAGAAGGCCACGTCCTCGCTGGTGATCGGCTTGCCGTCGTGAAAGGTCGCGCCGGCGCGGATCTTCAGCAGCAGCGACTTGCCGTCGTCCTGGAAGCTCCAGCTCTCGGCCAGGTAGGGCTCGGGGTTCCAGCCGTGGTCGAAGCGCAGCGGGCTGGCGAAGATCTGCGCCGCCGGGATGCCGGTGGCGACGCCGGACTGCACCGCCGAATTCAGGTGGCGCGGCACGGCCGCGATGCCGACGACCAGCGTGCCGGCGCTGCCGGCGGCGGTCTGCGCGGCGGCCGAGAAAGGCAGCCCGCCGGCGGCGATGAGGGGAGGCGTCAGCACGAACATGCGACGCAGCGGGGAGATTTTCTTCAGCATCGGGGTCTCCTGGAAACCGTGAAAGTCAGGTGCGGGCCGGCTGGGCGGCGCCGAACCATGCGGACCACTGGCGCACGATGTCGCAGCGGTCGGTGAAGCCACAGCAGGCGTCGGCGAAGGCGCGGTAGCGCGACCGGGCGCGTGCTGTGGCGCCGGCGCGGGGCGCGTCGGCCACCGCGGCAGCGTCGGCGCCGGCCGCATGGGCCAGCGGCACGCGCAGGCTCGACGCCGCCGGGCGCGGCAGCATGTGCGGCGTGCCCTGGAACACCGTGCCGGCGACGCGCACCTCGTTGAGCCGCTCGACGCCGAGTTCGAAGGGGTCGTCCTCGAGCACGACGAAGTCGGCGCGCTTGCCGGCGGCGATCGAGCCGACCTCGTGCTCGACACGCAGCCCCCAGGCGGCGTCGATGGTCACGCCGCGCAGCGCCTGCATCAGCGTCAGCCGCTCGCTCGGCGAGACCACCTTGCCGCTGCCGGTCAGCCGGTTGGCGGCGCACCAGGCCAGGGTCAGCGGCTCCGGCGGCGCCATCATGAAGTCGGAGTGGAAGGACACGCGCATGCCCTCGCGCAGCATCGAGCCGCAGCGCGTGATCTGCGCGGCGCGTTCGGCGCCGAGGCCGAAGCGCGCGTAGTCGTCGGCCAGCGCGTGGATGTAGTACGGGTTGACGCTGGCATGCGCGCCCAGCGCCGCCAGCCGCGCGGTCTGGGCCTGCGCGTGGAAGCCCACATGGTGGGCGTGGAAGCGGTGGTCGAAGCGGGGCTTTTCGTCCTGCGCGGTCTGCAGCGCGTCGAGCACCGCGTCCATGCCGCCGTCGCCGTTGACGTGCACGTGCACCGTGTAGCCGGCGTTCCAGAACGCGCGCACGCCGGCCTTCAGCACCGGCGGCGCCATCAGCCATTCGCCGTGGTGGCCGTCGGCGTAGCCGGGCGCGTTCATCTGCATCAGCTGCGAGAACATCGCGCCGTCGGCGAAGAACTTCACCGCGCGGCTGTACCAGACCTTGTCGCTGCCTTTGGCGAACCACGGCTCGATGGCCGCGACACCGGCGTCGAAGTCGATCGGCTGGTCGGGCGGCCCCATGGCGCGGATGCCGCGCGCACGGTTGGAGAAGGCGCGCGAGTCGAACACGTTGACCACGCGCATCGGCGCGCCTTCGCGTTCGAGCACCTGCTCGAGCGCGGCCACTTCATGCTCGGGGTCGATGCTGCCGAAGAGCATGTCTCCGGCCGTGGTGATGCCGCCCATGGCCATCAGCGCCGCCGTGCGGCGCAGGCCCTCGTGGTACCACTGCGGGCGCAGCAGGTAGGGCATCAGGCGCATCACGACCGCCTTGTTGCCGGTCTCGAAGAAGTGGCCGCGTGCCCAGTCGATCTGCGGATGCCCGGCGACGTCGGCTTCGGTCAGGCCGAGCTTGGCGAGGGCGCGGCTGTTCATGTAGGTCTCGTGGAACGAGCGCTGCCACAGGATCACCGGGCGGTCGGGGAACAGCTCGTCGAGCACCACGCGGTCGTAGCGGCCGTGGATGGCCGGCTGGTAGCCCCAGCTGATGAACCAGTCTTCCTTGTCGGGCTTGGCGGCGGTGCGCTCCAGCAGGCGGGCGCGGTAGGCCTCGGGCGTGCGCGCAGCGGGCGCCACGCTGCCGTCGGGCTGGCGCCAGGCCTCGGGCGCGATCTGCTCCATCGGCATCAGGATCGCGCCGAGGAAGGGGTGGATGTGGTTGTCGATGAGCCCCGGCAGCAGCACCTTGTCGGCGAAGCGGTCGTCGAACACCACCTCGCGGCCTTCGTGCCAGGGGGCGAAGGACTCGACGTCGCCGACGGCGACGATGCGGCCGTCGCACACCGCCACGGCGCTGGCTTCGGGCAGCGACTCGTCCATCGTGTGGATGCGTCGTGCGCGGTAGATGGTCAGCCGACCGGTGGTTTTGGTCATAGCGCCTCCGTGGAATTCACAAACATGAAAATTCTCCTTGCATTTTCATTTCATTGCACTCTGGGCTAACCCGGGTTTCGAGAGTGGGTTGGGGTGCGGAACCGATGCACGCGCGCGGTGCGCGTCCTGCGATGCAGCGGTCGCCAGTGCAATGCAAGCGACATGCCCGACCGCGTGCGCGGCCGACGCCGGCGCCGGCGCGAGCTCGAAGCGTCGGCCCATCACCTGGATCAACCACAGCGCGCCATCCAGCCCGCGCACCACGCCCTTGGCACGCAGCAGGCCGCTGGCCGGCGCGGCCAGTTCGGCGGCGAGCGCGCGCACGTCGGTGGCGCCGTCGATGTGGCGGTCGAAGAAGCGCAGCCGCTGCGCGGCCGGCGCCGCGGCGTCGGCGCGGCGGCCCGCCGTCAGCGACCAGGCGCGCGCGGCGTCCTCGGCCGTGGCCTGCAACCCGAAGACCAGCTCGGCCGGGACGAGGGCCTGGCTGCACACGAGCTGCGGCGTGCCAGGCGCGCCGAGGGCCAACTGCTGCGCGACGGCTTGCAGCGCGCTCGCGTCGACGCGGTCGGCCTGGTTGAGGATCAGCAGGTCGGCGTCGCGCCATTGCTGCCGCACCGTGTCGCCCATGTACGGGTCGCGCGCCTGGCGCGGGGCTTCGGCGGCATCGACCAGCACCGCCACGCCCTGCACCTGGGCGCCGCGCGCCAGCCCGGCGCTGCGCGCCACCGCCGCAGGCAGGCCGACGCCGCTGCATTCGATCAGCACCACGTCGGGCGGCGGCGTGCGCGCCAGCGCCTGCTGCAGCGTGCCCACCAGGTCGGCGCCGAAGCTGCAGCAGGCGCAGCCGCCGGCCAGCGCGAGCACGCCGTCGCTGGCGCCTTCGATCAGGTCGGCGTCGATGCTGGTCGAGCCGAAGTCGTTGACCAGCACGACCACGCGCCGCCCGCCGGTATGGCGCAGCAGGTGGTTGACCAAGGTGGTCTTGCCGGCGCCGAGGTAGCCGCCGATGACGACGATGGGGGTGCTTGCCATGGGGTGATCGCCGGGTCGGGTCCTGCTGTGGCCGGTTGCGGTTCAGCCCGCGGCGAACACGCGACCGCCCTGCACGGTGCCCCACACCGGCACGTCCTTCAGGGCCTGCGGCGGGACGGCCGTCGGGTCGTCGTCCAGCACGCAGAAGTCCGCGCGCTTGCCGCATTCGATGGAGCCGATCTCGTCGTCCAGCCCCAGCGACCAGGCGGCGCCCAGCGTGATCGCGCGCAGCGCGTCGGCCATGCCGATACGCTCGTTCGCGCCCAGCACATGGCCGCTGGCGGTGAGGCGGTTGACCGCGCACCAGGCCGTGAACAGCGGGCCCAGCGGCGTGATCGGCGCGTCGGAATGGATGGCCAGCGGCACGCCTTCGCGCAGCGCGGTGGCGCAGGCGTTCATGCGCTCGGCGCGCTCGGGCCCGACGGTCAGCGTGCGATGCTGGTCGCCCCAGTAGTAGTGGTGGTTGGCGAACAGGTTGACGCCCAGGCCCAGCGCCTTGATGCGGCGGAACTGCGCCGTGCTGGCCAGCTGCACGTGCTGCAGCACGAAGCGGTGGTCGGCGCGCGGCGCGTCGGCCAGCGCACGCGCCATGCAGTCCAGCGCCATGTCGGTGGCCTCGTCGCCATTGGTGTGGGTGTGCACCTGCACGCCGGCGCGCAGCGCCAGCGCGTAGCACTGCTGCACCGTTTCGGGCGGCGTGTACCACAGGCCGTTGGGCGCGCCGTTGTAGTAGCCGGGCCAGCGCAGTCGGGCCGAGAAGCCCTGGATCGAACCGTCGGCCACCACCTTGATGCGCCCCAGGCGCAGCCGGTCGGTCTGGCGAGCCCGCAGCGCCACCGCCTGCTCCACGGCCGCCGCCGGCGTCATGCCGAACAGGCGCAGCAGCGGCACCACGCGCACCGGATAGTCGGCCTCGCCGGTGACGGCGAGCAAGCTGGCGAGCTGCGGCTCGTTCAGCGTGGCGGCCAGGTCGGTGGCGGTGGTCACGCCGGCGCGCGCGCACAGCTTGCCGAAGGCGCGAATGCCGAACTCGTCGCCCGACAGGAAGCCGCGGTCCAGGCCCACGTGCTCGAAGGCCGGCAGCATCGCCTCGGGGCACTTGAGCTCGCCCGTGGGCAGGCCGTCGGCGCCCAGCGGAAAGGCCGGGTGGTCGATGCCGGTGCGCAGGAAGCCGGCGCGTTCCAGCGCCACGCTGTTGACGTTGAGGATGTGGCCGCTGGCATGCAGCACGCCCACCGGGCACGTGGCGCTGACGCGGTCGAGGTCGGCGCGCGTGCAGCGCCGCCCGCCGAAGTAGATCGGGTCGAAGCCCCAGCCCAGCACCGGCGCGTCGCCGCCGCCCGCGGCCTGGGCCAGCGCGGCCACCACCGCGTCGAGCGACTTGGCGCCGGGCCACAGTCGCGCCTCGTGGTCGTGCACGTCGAACCAGCCGCAATAGGTGTGGCGCCACAGCGACCCGGCCATCAGGTGGCTGTGCCCTTCGACCAGACCGGGCATCAGCACCTGCTTGGCGAAGCGCTCGTCGAGTGCATGCGCGCCCCAGCCCGTCAGCTCGTCGAGCGGGCCCGCGCCGAGGATGCGGCCGTCGCGCACCGCGACGTGTGTGGCCTCGGGCCGCGACGGGTTCATCGTCAGGATGCGCCGGGCGCGGTAGATGGTGATGTCGGGCATGGCGGCTCCTATGCGATGGCCAGGGCGGGGCAGGCGTGCGCCCCGGCCGGGCGACGAGTTGCTGCCCGGGCCTGCGGGCAGGCGGTGCGCGCAGCGGGTCGGCGCGGCTTGCGAGTCGTTCGAGGCGTCGTCATCTTCAGCGCCTGCGTCGACCGGCGATCAGGTCGAGCACTTCGCGAAACACGCGGTTGCCCGGCGGTGCACGCAGGTCCAGCGCCTGGCAGCGCGCGTAGTACGGGCTCAGGTCGAGCCCGACGCCGATGCCGTGGATGGCCACCCGGCCGTCGCGCTCGCGCCGCGCGACGACCTCGCGCAGGTGCTGGTCAAGATAGTGCTCGCCGTTGGCCAGCGCGGTGGCGCTGTCCATCGGGCAGCCGTCGGAGACGACGAACAGCAGCCGGCGCCGGGCCTCGCGCGCCTCCAGCCGCTGGCAGGCCCAGTCCAGTGCTTCACCGTCGATGCCTTCGCGGAACAGGTCGGCCTTGAGCAGCGCGGCGATGTCGCGGCGCGCGCGGCGCCACGGGGTGTCGGCGTCCTTGAAGACGAGGTGCAGCGCCTCGTTCAGCCGCCCCGGCTGCGGTGGCCGGCCGGCGCGGTTCCAGTCGCGCAGCGCCCGCCCGCCGTTCCAGCCGCCGGTGGTGAAGCCCAGCAGTTCGGTGGCCACGCCCGCCTGCTCGAAGGCGCGCAGCAGCACGTCGGCGAGCATCGCCACCGATTCGATGTGCTGGCGCATCGAGCCCGAGCAGTCGATGAGCAGCGCGGCGACGCAGTCGGCCGTCGGCGCGACACGTTCGCTGCGGAACAGGCGCCGCTCGGCCGGCGAGGCGACCAGGGTGGCCAGGCGCCGGCCGTCGATGCGGCCTTCCTCCTGGCCGTCGTCCCAGCCGTCGGTCGCCGGCAGCGCCAGCAGGCGCTGCAGTTCGCGCGCCAGCCGCGCCACGTTGACGCCCTGCGCGGCGATGCGCTCATCGAGCCGCGCGCGGTATTCGACCAGCAGTTCGCGCCGCGCCAGCGACGCCGCGCGCACCTCGCGGTCGTAGGCGGTGGTGAACACGCGATAGCCGCCGGCCGCGTCGTCCAGCGGACGGGGCGTGCCGGCCTCGACGCTGGCGATGCCGTCGTCGGCCTCGGCGTCGAAGTCCATCAGCAGGCCGAAGCGGTGCTCGCGCACATCCTTGGCCTCGTCCTCGTCCGGCGCGCGCGCACCGGCCTCGGCCGCGGCGGCTTCTAGCTGCTCGCCCACCCAGTCGGCGATGGCCCGCGCATGCACGGCGTAGCGCGCCTGGTTGCCGCGTTCGCGCTTCAGCCCGGCGAGCGCATGGCCGATCTGCGGCACGATGCCGGCGCGAGTGGCTTCGAGCAGGTCCTCGGTGGCTTCGGTCACTGGCTCGCCGCTGACGCGGCTGCGGCAGATCTGCGCGACGGTGTACAGCAGCAGGCCCTTGGCGCCGTCGGTGCCGCCGGCGTGGTGGAAGGCCAGCGACCAGCGCTCGAAGCGGTGGCGCAGGTTGTGCGCCACGCCGGGCATGGCCGGCGGCACCAGCGCTTCGACGCGGATCTGCTCCAGCAGTTCGAACACCCAGCGCCGCGTCGCATCGGCCGGCACCAGGCTGCGGTGCAGCGCGGCGTCCGAATGGCGCAGGCGCAGCGCCATGCCGTCGGCGGCGCCGCGGAACGAATCGAAGTCGTCGTGTTCGACCGACGGCATCAGGTGCGGGCCGAAGATCGGCAAGACGCGCGGGCCGCGATGCAGGCGCCGCGCGCGGAAATGCAGCTCGCGCTCGCCCGCCAGCGCGCGGATCGCCGCGGCGCACAGCTCCTCGACGCGCTGCTGCGTGCGTGCCACGGCCTGGGCGTCGCCGGCCATCATCAGCCCACCTGGTCGCCGCGCCGGGCTTCGGCGAGCTCGACGCCGAAGCAGCGCTGGTAGTACTCGGCGACGATGCCGCGCTCGGCTTCGTCGCACTTGTTCAGGAACGACAGCCGGAACGCCAGCGCCGGGTCGCGGAAGATCTCGCAGTTCTCGGCCCAGGTGATCACGGTGCGCGGCGACATCAGCGTCGACAGGTCGCCCGCGGCGAAGCCCTTGCGTGTCAGGTCGGCCACCGCGACCATGCGCGCGACCAGCGCGCGGCCGGCGTCGTTGGCCTTGGCCGGCACGCGCGCCAGCACGATGGCGGCTTCTTCGTCGGCCGTCAGGTAGTTCAGCGTGGCGACGATGTTCCAGCGGTCGATCTGCGCGTGGTTCAGCCGTTGCGCGCCCTGGTACATGCCGCTCAGGTTGCCCAGGCCCAGGGTGTTGGCGGTGGCGAACAGGCGGAAGTGCGGGTGCGGGCTGATCACCCGGTTCTGGTCGAGCAGGGTGAGCTTGCCGTCGCGCTCGAGGATGCGCTGGATGACGAACATCACGTCGGGCCGGCCGGCGTCGTATTCGTCGAAGATCAGCGCCACCGGCCGCTGCAGCGCCCACGGCACGATGCCTTCCTGGAATTCGGTGACCTGGCGGCCGTCGCGCAGCACCACCGCGTCGCGGCCGATCAGGTCGAGCCGGCTGATGTGGCCGTCGAGGTTGACGCGTACGCAGGGCCAGTTCAGCCGCGCCGCCACCTGCTCGATGTGCGTCGACTTGCCCGTGCCGTGCAGGCCCTGGACGAGCACGCGCCGGTTGCGCGTGAAGCCGGCCAGCAGCGACAGCGTCACGTCGGGGTTGAAGCGGTAGGCCTCGTCGACGTCGGGCACGTGGTCGTCGCGTTCGCTGAACGCAGGCACGCTCAGGTCCGAGTCGATGCCGAAGGCCTCGCGTACGCGCAGCGTTCGGTCGGGCTGGATGGTGGCGATGTCGGTCACGGCACGTCCCGTTTGGCGGCTGTGGAACCCTAACCGGCCGGCGCGTGCGCCGGGGAGAGCCAGCACGCGGTTTTCGTTCGGTCCAGAGCCTACCCTGGCGCCTACGAACGCCGGCAACTGGCTCTATGGGGCCGGGCCCGCGGCTCCTACCCTGCTACCCTGGTGCCCAACCGGCCTAGCCTTTGCCATTCCCTTCGTCTCAAGGAGCCCGCATGAGCGCGATCACCGACCCCAAGCCGAACCGGACCGTGACCTCCGGGTTGGCCCGCATGACCCCCAGCGAGGCCTTCGTGGAGACCATGGTCGCGCAGGGCGTCACCGACATGTTCGGCATCATGGGCTCGGCGTTCATGGACGCGATGGACATCTTTGCGCCGGCCGGCATCCGCCTGATCCCGGTGGTGCACGAGCAGGGCGCCGGCCACATGGCCGACGGCTATGCCCGCGTCAGCGGCCGCCACGGCGTGGTCATCGGCCAGAACGGCCCCGGCATCAGCAACTGCGTGACCTCGATCGCTGCGGCCTTCTGGGCGCACAGCCCGGTGGTCATCGTCACCCCCGAGACCGGCACGATGGGCATGGGCCTGGGCGGCTTCCAGGAAGCCAACCAGCTGCCGATGTTCCAGGAGTTCACCAAGTACCAGGGCCATGTCTGCAACCCCAAGCGCATGGCCGACTTCACCGCGCGCTGCTTCGACCGCGCGATCTCGGACATGGGGCCGACGCAGCTGAACATCCCGCGCGACTACTTCTACGGCGACATCACCTGCGAGATCCCCAAGCCCATTCGCATCGAGCGCGGCGCCGGCGGCGAGCAGAGCCTGGACGCGGCCGCCGAGCTGCTGGCGACGGCCAAGTTCCCGGTGATCCTGGCCGGCGGCGGCGTGGTGATGGGCAATGCGGTGGAGGCCTGCAAGGCGCTGGCCGAGCGCCTGGGCGCGCCGGTGGCCACCGGCTACCTGCGCAACGACGCCTTCCCGGCCAGCCATCCGCTGTGGGCCGGCCCGCTGGGCTACCAGGGCAGCAAGGCGGCGATGAAGCTGATCAGCCAGGCCGACGTGGTCATCGCGCTGGGCTCGCGCATGGGCCCGTTCGGCACCTTGCCGCAGCACGGCCTGGACTACTGGCCGAAGGACGCCAAGATCATCCAGATCGAGGCCGACCACACCAACCTCGGGCTGGTGAAGAAGATCCACGTCGGCATCCATGCCGACGCCAAGGCGGCGGCGCAGGCGCTGACGCAGCGGCTGGCCGGCCGCACGCTGGCCAGCGACGCCACCAAGGCGCAGCGCGCGGCGACGATCCAGGCCGAGAAGGACGCCTGGGAGCGCGAGCTCAGCGAATGGACGCACGAGCGCGACCCCTACAGCCTGGACATGATCGAAGAGGCCAAGGGCGAGAAGCCCTTCTCCGGCGGCCAGTACCTGCATCCGCGCCAGGTGCTGCGCGAGCTGGAGAAGGCCATGCCGCCGCGGGTGATGGTGTCCACCGACATCGGCAACATCAACTCGGTGGCCAACAGCTACCTGCGCTTCGACGAGCCGCGCAGCTTCTTCGCGCCGATGAGCTTCGGCAACTGCGGCTACGCGCTGCCGACGATCATCGGCGCCAAGCTCGCCGCGCCCGACCGCCCGGCGATCGCCTACGCCGGCGACGGCGCGTGGGCGATGAGCATGGTCGAGATCATGACCTGCGTGCGCCACGACATCCCGGTGACCGCGGTCGTCTTCCACAACCGCCAGTGGGGCGCCGAGAAGAAGAACCAGGTCGACTTCTACAACCGCCGCTTCGTGGCCGGCGAGCTGGACAACGAGAGCTTCGTCGGCATCGCCAAGGCCATGGGCGCCGAGGGCATCGTCGTCGACAAGCTCGAGGACGTGGGCCCGGCGCTGAAGCGCGCCATCGACCTGCAGATGACGCAGAAGAAGACCTGCGTCATCGAGATCATGTGCACGCGCGAACTCGGCGACCCGTTCCGCCGCGACGCGCTGTCCAAGCCGGTGCGCTTCCTCGACAAGTACCGCGACTACGTGTGATTCGGCCGAACGACGCGAGCGCGACGCTCGACCCGCCGCGCCCGTACCTGGACCACCTGGTCGGCCAGGCGCGTGCGCGCGGGCCGATTCCGGTGGCGGTGGCCTACCCGTGCGACGGCCCGTCGCTGGAGGCGGCCGTGCGGGCCGCGCAAGCCGGCCTGATCGAGCCGGTGCTGGTCGGGCCCGTCGAGCGCATGCGCGCGGCGGCGGCGCACAGCCAACTGAGTCTGGACCCGCTTGAGCTGCTGGACACCACGGACGATCCGCGCGATGCCGCGGCCCAGGCGGCCGCGCTGTGCCGCGACGGTGCAGCGCGTGCGCTGATGAAGGGCAGCCTGCACAGCGACGAGCTGCTGGCGGCCGCGGTGGCCCGCGATGCGCGCCTGCGCAGCGAACGCCGCGCCAGCCATGTGTTCGTGATGGACATGCCCGGCGTCGGGCGGCCGATCCTCATCACCGACTGCGTCGTCAACATCGCGCCGACGCTGCTGGAGAAGAAGGACATCCTGGAGAACGCCATCGGCCTGGCGCATGCGCTCGGCATCGCCCGTCCGAAGGTGGCCATCCTGTCGGCGATCGAGACGGTCAACCCGGCCATTCCGAGCACGCTCGACGCGGCGGCGCTGTGCAAGATGGCCGACCGCAAGCAGATTGTCGGCGCGGTGCTCGACGGGCCGCTGGCCTTCGACAATGCCATCTCCGCCGAGTCCGCGCGCAGCAAGGGCATCGATACGCCGGTGGCCGGCGCGCCGGACGTGCTGCTGGTGCCCAACCTCGAGGCCGGCAACATCGTCTACAAGCAGCTGATCTACATGGCCGGCGCCGACTGCGCCGGGCTGGTGCTCGGCATGCACGTGCCGATCATCCTGACCAGCCGCTCCGATTCGGTGCAGAGCCGGGTCGCGTCGTGTGCGCTCGCCGTGCTGGCCGCGCACCATGCGCGCGGCGCGCCGCTGGGCCGCGCCGCATCCGCGACGCCGCCCCAGAGAACGTCACGGTCTTCCGCAGCGGCAAGCTGAGTCGGAGGCGGAGGGGCTGCGGCCACCAGAGCCGCCACGCCCTCAAAGCACTTCGTCGCGCAGGTAGTACCAGCGGTACAGGACGTTCTGCCCGACGCGACGGAAGGGCGCGAAGGCGCGCGAGCGCACCGTGTCGAAGACGTTCGGGTATTCCAGCGGCGAGGCGTAGATCGGCAGCTCGAAGGCCGGGTCGGCGCGGCCGGCGATGCGCTGCGCCATGCGCCGCCCGGCGTGCGCCGAGAAGGACACGCCGTTGCCGCCGTAGCCCAGCGCGTAGAACACGCTGGCCTTCGGGTCGGGCTGGGTGATGCGCGGCATCATGTCGTGGCTCACGTCGACCCAGCCCCACCACGAATGGTCGATGCGGATGTCCTTCAGCGCCGGGAACTTGCGGTGCAGGCCGCCGACCAGCACCTGCATGTGCTTGGGGTTGGGAGCGTCGGCGCCGGTGATCGCGCTGCGGCTGCCGATCTGCACGCGGTTGTCGGGCAGCCTGCGGTAGTAGAAGCGCAGGGTCCGGGTGTCGGTGATGACCTCGGTGGTGCGGAAGTTGGTGGCCTCCAGCTCGGCCGGCGTCAGCGGCCGCGTGACCAGCGAGTTGGACAGGATCGGCATGATCTTGGCGTCCAGGCTCGGATGCAGGCCGTTGCTGGTGTAGCCGCCGGTGGCGAAGCCGACCGCGCGCGCGCGCACGGTGCCGCCCGGCGTGCGCAGATGGTGCACGCCGCCGCGCGTTTCGAAGCCGACCACCGGCGACGCCGGATGCACCTTGACGCCGAGCTCGCGCGCCTTGCGCAGGTAGCCGAAGGCCAGCTTCAGCGGGTGCACGCCGATGCCGTCGGGCTCGTGCATGGCGCCGAAGGTCTCGGCGTCGCGCACGTAGCGGCGGTGCACCTCGTCGATGGACAGGATGTGCGTGTCGTAGCCGAACACCTCGCGCATCACCTTGGCTTCGCTGCGCAGGAAGGCCATCTTCTTCTCGCGGTGCGCGAGGTACAGGTGGCCGCCCGGCTGGGGCTCGCACTCGGGGAACTCGGCGACCAGCGACTTGAAGGTCTCGAAGCCGTGGCGGATCTCGGCGTCGAGCTTGAGTGCGGTGGCCTTGCCCCAGCGCGCGATCCACTGCGAGCGGTACAGCCGGCCGCTGGCGTTCTGGCCCTGGCCGCCGTTGCGGCTGGTGCAGCCCCACACGGCCCGGTTGGCTTCGAGCACGGTGGCGCGGATGCCGTGCTCGCGGGCCAGGAACAGCGCGGTCGCCAGCCCCGTGAAGCCCGAACCGACGATCACCACGTCGGCGTCGGTGTCGCCGAGCACCGGCCCGTCGTCCGCCGGCGGCGCGCCGGCCGTGGCCACCCAGTAGGTCGGCGCGTAGTCGGTGCCATGCCCGGGTGTCGGCGCCACCAGCGGGTCGTACTGCGGGTCGTAGGGCCTGAGCACCGCGGTGCTCGGCGGGGTCATCTCCATGATCGCCTTCCGCGGCTCACGCCGGACGCAGCGGTGGGCGGTCCTTGCGGAAGGCGTTCTTCACCACGATCTTGCCGTCGCGGAAGGTGAACACATCGACCATGCGCGCCTCGATGCGCGTGCCGTCGGGCTTGGTGCCGGTGAAGGTGCATTCGGAGATGCCGCGGTCACCGAAGACGACGTGCTCGGCGTCGATCCAGGCGGCGTCCGGGAAGCTCAGCCAGGCCATCTGGAAGCCTTCGCGCACGGCCTCGCGGCCGACGAAGCTGCGCCCCTGCAGGTCGGGGCCGGCGACGGCGTGGAAGCTGCAGTCGTCGGACATGAAGCTCATCAGCGCGTCGATGTCGTGGCGGTTCCAGGCGGCGCCGAAGGCCTTGAGTGTCTCGACGTCGACGGGGCGGGGTGGGGTGCTCATGCGGGTCTCCGGCTCGGCCGTGCGGTGGTACGCAAGCCAGCCCAGGACGGGCAGCGGGGCTCGCGCAATCGGCACATGGCGCAGTGTTCGATGTGCGAGAGATTAGGTGCCCCGGCTGCGGCGTCCTAGCGCCAGTTGCACGGATTCAATGAGACCAGCGCGCGCGGCGCAGCGCGCGGTTCAGCGGCCGCGCTGCAGCTCGGCGATGACGCCCGCCAGGATGCGGATGCCGGCCTCGATGGCCTTGGCCGGGATCGACTGGTAGCCCAGCCGGATGTAGCCGCCCGGCGGACTGGCGTCGTGAAAGAACACGTCGCCGGGCTCGATCAGCACGCCTTGGGCCGCGGCGCGCGACGCCAGTTCGACAGCGCTGACGCCTTCGGGCAGGCGGATCCAGCATGAGCCGCCGCCGGTCACCGGCACCACCGTGCATTGCGGCGCGTGCCGCGCCATCGCCTCGACGGCGACGTCGCAGCGCTCGCGCTGCGCGATGGCGATGCGCCGCAGCTGTGCGTCGTGGTGGCCGAGCGACAGGAACAGCGCGAAGGTGCGCTGGATGAAGGCCGAGGGATGGCGCAGCATCAGGCGCCGCAAGGCGCGCAGCTCGGCGATCAGCTCGGCCGGGGCGACCACGTAGCCCAGCCGCAGGCCCGGCGCCCAGCTCTTCGACAGGCTGCCGATGTAGACCACGCGGTCGTTGCGGTCCAGGCTCTTCAGCGCCGGAATGGGTTCGCCGTCGAAGCGGTTCTCGCTCTCGAAATCGTCCTCGATGACCACGAAGTCGCCTTCGTCGGCCAGGCGCAGCAGCGCTTCGCGGCGCTGCAGCGGCATGGTCACGCCGGTCGGGCACTGGTGGCTCGGCGTGGCATAGACGTAGTCCAGGCCGCGCAGGCGATCGTCGGCGGGCAGCCCTTCGCCGTCGACCGGCAGCGGCAGCAGCTGCGTCGTGCGGCTGGCGAAGATGTTGCGCGCGTCGGGGTAGCCCGGGTCTTCGATGCCCACGCGCGTGCCGTCGCGCACCAGCAGGTCGGCCACCAGGTACAGCGCGTGCTGCGCGCCGAGCGTGACGAGGATCTGGTCGGCCGACGCCCAGACGCCGCGCCGCGGCAACACGCGGGTGCGGATCTGCTGCACCAGCGACTCGTCGTCGCGCGCGATCTGATCCGGCGCCCAGTCGCGGATGTCGAGCACCGACAAGGACTTCAGGCAGCACTCGCGCCAGTCGGCGGTGGGGAACAGCGTGGCGTCGAACTGGCCGTACAGGAACGGGTACGCATACTTCTGCCAATCGGCGGGCTTGACGATGCTGCGCTGCGCGGCGGGGCGCTGGCACAGGCGCCGGCCCCAGTCGGGCGGCGCGCTGCGCGCGAGCGCGGGCGCGGCGTCCGGCGTGGCCTGGCGCAGGCCGCGCCCGACCAGCATTTCGGCGTTGACGAAATAGCCGCTGCGCTGGCGCGAGACCAGGTAGCCCTCGTCGGTGAGCTGCTGGTACGCCAGCACCACGGTGTTGCGGGCGACGTCCAGCTGCTCGGCCATCTCGCGGCTCGACGGGATCGGCAGGCCCGGCGGCAGCGTGCCGTCGAGGATGGTCGACACCAGCATCTCGCGGATCTGTCCCTGCAGGCTCATGTTCGGCCGCGCCGAGCGCTGCAGCAGCTGCTTCCACAACAAGGCGTTCAAGCGTTGCGACATGGCTCGATCTGCAGCTCAGGCGGTCGCGGCCACGGGCCGGCCGCGCCGCGCCCGGTGGGCCTCAGCGACGGCCCGCATCGGGCGCGACGATGGCAGGGGCGCGTCCGGCGCCGCGCCGCCTGGCAGCTCGCCCGCGGGCGGCAGGGGCCCGCGCCGACGCGGCGGCGCGGGTGGATCGGCGGGGACGGGGGCACATGGTCTGGCAAGCATAAGAGATCCTTCGTCGCCTGCACGGCGCGGGCGCCGGCTGGCCGTCGTGCTGAGCTCGCGCGCCTACAGCACCGGCCCGAGCGTGGCGATCAGGTTGTTCCACAAGCGGCGCGAGATCGGCCAGGCCGCCACGGCGTCCTTCGTGACGCGCCGCGACCGGGCGATGTAGGTCTGCTGGCGCTCGCGCAGGGCGGCGCTGAGCTGCGCGTCGTGGAACAGGATGTTGTTTTCGTAGTTGAGCTCGAAGCTGCGGCGGTCCATGTTGGCCGAGCCGATGAGCGCCACATCGTCGTCCAGCGTGAGCGACTTGGTGTGCAGCAGGCCGCCTTCGTACTCGTAGATGGTGACCCCGGCGGCCAGCAGATCCGCGTAGTAGCTGCGGCTGGCCGCACCGACGATCCAGGAGTCGTTGCGCAGCGGAAAGACGATGGTCACGTCGATGCCGCGGTAGGCGGTCGTGCACAGCGCGCTGAGCAGCGCGTCGTTGGGCACGAAGTACGGGGTGGTGATGACGACCCGGCGCCGCGCGGCGAACAGCAGGGTTTCGAACACCTCCGGCATGGCCGAGAAGCGCACGGTGGGCCCGGTGCCGATGACCTGGGCCTGCACGCCACCAGGCGTGGCCGCAGGCTGCGGACCCTCCACAAGGGCGTCGAGGTTCTCGTCGACGTAGGTCATCCAGTCGCTCGCGAAGAGCAGCTGGTTCTGCCGGGCGATCGGGCCCTCGAAGCGCACCATCGCGTCCACCCAGGGGGCGTACTTGGCCTTCACCAGGAACTCGGGGTCGGCGCAGTTCTGGCTGCCGCAGTAGCTGATGCGCCCGTCGATGACGACGATCTTGCGATGGTTGCGCAAGTCGATGCGCCCCCGGAAGACGCGCAGCAGCGGATGGCCGATGGGCAGGCCGGCCGCCACGTGCACGCCCGCCGCGCGCATCGCCGTCCAATGGGCGGACCGGATCATCGTGCGCGAGCCCAGGTCGTCGGCCATGGCCCGGCAGGTCACGCCTCGGCCGGCGGCGCGCTTCAGGGCGTCGACGACCTTGCAGCCGTTGCGATCCGGAAGCCAGATGTAGAACAGCAGATGGACATGCTGTTGCGCGGCATCGATGTCGCTGACCATCGCGTCGATGGCCGCGTTGGAGTCGGGCAGCAGCTGCGCCGTGTTGCCGCCGACGGGCTGCATGCCGCTGATCGAACGCCCAAGGTGAAAGAGATGCCGATACTGCTCGGGGATGGCGCTGCCGAGCTCGGCCGCGTCCGCGGCTTCGGCTCGGGGAAGTTGCCTCAAGCGCTGAACCACGTCGCGCGCGCGCCGCACGCGGTCGCGACCGATGCTGGTTTCGCCCAGCAGCAGATACGCCACGACACCCAGCAGGGGGAGGGTGGCGACGACCACGATCCACGCGACACGCGAGGCCGGGTCGCGATGGGGGCGCACCAGAATCCGCGCCAGGACCGCCAGCTCCAGCAGCGTGATCGCGGCAACGGCAAGCAGGGAATGGGGTGAGGCGCTGGTCATTTCTTGCTCTTCTTCATCAGGGGTGTTCCGGCAGCCGGCAGGCTGCCGACGCGCGTCGACGCCAGCTGGCCGCGCGCCGGCCACCCTGGCCGGCGCGATTGTGCCGGCACGCATGGCCGGCGCCGCCCGGCCGGCCCCGCGGGGCAGCGTCGCGGCCTGCCGATGGTCGATCGGCCCGCCCTGGCGCAAGCTTCGGTGCGCAGCGAAACATCCGGCGCGCGGCCGCCCGCAGAATGCCTCGCAGACCAGCCGACCACCACGCCCACCACGACCACCAGGCAACCATGACCGTCACCTGCTTCATCCGCTACCAGATCGATCCGTTCCAGCGCGATGCCTTCAGCCGCTACGCCGAGGCCTGGGGGCGGATCATTCCGCGCTGCGGCGGTGAGCTGATCGGCTACTTCCTGCCGCACGAAGGCAGCAACGACATCGCCTGGGGCCTGATCGGCTTCGACAGCCTGGCGGCCTATGAGCGCTATCGTGTGACGCTGAAGGCCGATGCCGAAGGCCAGCAGAACTTCCGCATGGCGCAGCGTCAGCGCTTCATCCTGCGCGAAGAGCGCAGCTGGCTCGAGGACGTGCCCGCCACACGCCACCGCTCGAGGGAGGTACAGCCATGATCGCCGTGATCTTCGAGGTCCATCCGCGCGAGGGACATGCCGACCGCTACTTCGAGCTCGCCGCGCAGTTGCGCGCCGAACTGGAGAAGATCGACGGCTTCATCTCGGTCGAACGCTTCGAAAGCCTGACCCGCCCGGGGCACTACCTGTCGCTGAGCTTCTGGCGCGACGAGGAGGCGGTGCGCCGCTGGCGCTGCCAGGGCCAGCACCGCGAGGCACAGCGCGAAGGGCGCGCCGCCGTGTTCGAGAACTACCGCCTGCGTGTGGCCGCGGTGCTGCGCGACTACGGGCTGGCCGAGCGGGACCAGGCGCCGGCCGACGCGCCCACCGCGCCGCTGTGACGACGCCGAAGACCCACGAACCGCGGCTGGCGCGCGTGGCGGCCATCGTCGCCGACCCGGCGCGCTCGCGCATGCTGTGTCTGCTGCTGTCCGGAGAGAGCGCCACCGCGGGCGAGCTGGCCAAGGCAGCCTCGGTCGCGCCGTCCACGGCCAGCGAGCACCTGCGCAAGCTGCTGGATGCCGGCCTGGTGGCCGGCGAATCGCGCGGACGGCACCGCTACTTCCGGCTGGCCGATCCGCAAGTGGCGCATGCACTGGAGGCGCTGGCGCTGGTCGCCGAGCGCGGCGCGCGCGACGCCGCCTGGGAGCACCCGGGCCGCCGCAGGCTGCGGGCGGCGCGCTGCTGCTACGGCCACCTCGCCGGCCAGCTGGGCGTGCGCCTGTTCGGCACGCTGCTGGAACGCGGCGCGCTGTGCGCCGCGCACGACGGATATGCGCTCACCGACGCGGGCCGGGCCTGGCTGTCGTCGCTGGGCCTGTCGCCGCCGGCGCCTGCGTCGCGGCGCCGCTATGCCTACGCCTGCATGGACTGGTCGGAGCGTCGCGACCACCTCGCCGGCCAATTGGCCAGCGAGCTGTTCCGGCACTTCATCGACCGGGGATGGCTGCGCCGCGGGCCGGACCGCGTGGTCGAGGTGACGCCGCAGGGCGTGCGCGAGTTGTTGCCGCGCCTTAGCGGCGCGGCGAGCGCGTGACGCGGCGGCGTTCCCACGCGCGAACGATGGGGTCGCTCCAGTAGTCCCAACGACGGTACCTGATCAGATTCTCAAGCACATGCATCACGCAGAACGATGTCGGGAAATTTGACGATCGGCACGAGGTGGGAGCCGAGGGACGCGCCAACTGATGGAGTGGTGCGGGCGGGTGCGGTGATGGCACGCGGCTTGCAGGCTTGGTCAACGGGCTAGCGCCCGTCAACATCACACTGGGAGGCTTAGTTGAAACTGGGATCAGACATCAGCACCGCGGACGCTGCCAAAGCGGCCACTTTGAAACTCGGTCACTGGCTCAAGGGTGCATTCGTGGGTGCCGCCCTGCTGGCTGCGCAAACCGCCGCGCACGCGGCCGTCGTCACCGTACCCTTCGGCGGCACGGGCTTCAGTTGGACCCAAGCCAACCCCGATTCCGGGCCCAACTACATCTGGGTCGCCGGCGACCAGTGGAGGCAGACCGGCGCGTCGACGTCCTTCACCAACTCCAACAGCCTGCACCTTCACCTGGTCTACAACGGCAACACATTGGCCGAAACGCTCAACATGAAAGCGGTGCTCAACGGCGTCACCCTGGGCTCGTTTTCCATCACGGGCGGCGAGTACAGCGAGGACGTGGACTTCTCCTTTGCCGCCTTCAGCGCCGCTTCATACGAGTTGGTGCTGGTGGCCACCAACACCATCAGTCGCGGCCAGGGCTCGGTCTCGCTGCTGGCCAGCGGGTCCGCCGACGGCTCCTATGCCAGCCTGAGCGACGGGGTGAACAGCGTCCCCGAGCCGGCGACGCTGGCTCTGGTGGCGGCGGGCCTGCTCGGTGCCGGGCTGTCGCGCCGCAAGCGCGCTTGAACCGCGCCTGAACGCGCCCGCTCCGGCCGCCATGCCATGCAAGCGTGGCGGCGGCCCCGGCGCGACAGGCCCTTGGGGCTGAGGGCTGCGTCCACGCGTCGGGTGCCCGCCGAAGCCACCATGACAAGAACCGCGTGACGCCTGCCAGTGGTACGGGCGGGTGGCCCCGAGTCCGGCGATCGTCGCGTGTGTGCGCTCGAGCGCGCCCGGCCGGCGTCCCGTCGTCAGTTGACTGGCTGCGAGATCAGGGCAGGGGAATTGCCTGCTCCGGCGCAGGGGCCGGCGTGTCGCACGTTGCGGCGTCCCAGGCCGCGCGCATGCGTGGCGCAAAGTCTTCCAGCGTGGTGGGCATGACCTCCACCGGGCCAGGCAGCGCGGCGGGCGTGCCGGCCGACAGCCAGCGGGCCATCTCCACCATCTGGTCGACGGCGTCGGGCGAGAAACCGGCGTCCAGCATGGACGCGCGCACCTGTGTCGGCTCGACCTGCACGTACGGCAGGTCCGGCCGACCGATGGCCCGGCCGAACACGCCCGCGGCCTGCGTGAACGTGTAGCGGTGTGGCGCATGCAGGTGCAGCACGCCGCGCGTGCCGGCGCCCAGCAGTTCGCGCACCACGATGGTGCCGATGTCCGCCGCGGCGACCATCGGCGCCGCCACGTCCCCGCGCTCCAGCGAGGCGTAGACGCCCAGCGCAGCGATCGTCGCCGCCGCGTGCAGGTGGTTCTCCATGAAGTAGCCGGGGCGCAGGTGGAGCAGGTCCAGGTCCGGCAGCGCGTTGAGGCGCTGCTCCTGCTCGTGCAGGCCGGCGATCGGACCCGTGCCCGTGGCCAGTTCGGCGCCGACGCTGGACAGGTTGACCACGCGGCGTACCCCGCTGCGCTGGATCGCGCCGGCGATGGCGCTGCCGAACTGCCGCTGCGATGCGCGCATGTCGGGTGCGTCGTAGCCAGGCGGGATCATCACGTAGACCGCCTGAGCGCCGTCGAAGGCCTGCGCCAGAAAGCCGGCCTCGCGAGCGTCGCCGAGCGCCAGTTGTGCGCCGAGTTGCGCCAGGGGCGCCAGTGCCGTGGCGCTGCGGCCGACCACGCGGACCGGTTGGTCGCGCGCCAGCAGCGCGCGCGCCGCATGCGAGGTGATGTTGCCGTGGGATCCCATGAGAACGTACATGCCAAGCTCCTTTGCGTTGCGTGAGTGGGTGACGCATGGTGGCGTGCCCCGTCGTTCGGATAAAGTGCTTAATCAGTAATTGACTGTTCAGCATTGCTGGACAACCGTGGAGGCCACCTCGTGCAGCTGGAGCGCTTGCGCATCCTCATCGCGGTCGCGGAGGCCGGCTCGTTCACCGCCGCCGCCGACCGGCTGGCGCTGACCAAGTCGGCGGTGAGCCAGGCGGTCGCCGCACTGGAACGCGAGCTCGGCGTCCAACTGCTGCAACGCTCGACGCGGCGGTTGGCCATCACCGACGCCGGTGCGGCCTTCATCGCCGACGGCCGGGCCTTGCTGGCACATGCCGCGCAGGTGGTCGAACGCACGCGGGCGCAGCAAGGCGAACTCTCCGGGCTGCTGCGCATCAGTTCGGGCGTGGAGCTCGCCGGGCTCGTGGCGCCGGTGATCGCCGAATACGCGGCGCGCCACCCGCTGGTGCGCGTGGAGTATCTGCCGACCGACCAGATCGTCGACCTCGTGCAGGACAACATCGACGTCGGCCTGCGCGTCACCGGCGTGCGTGACTCCAGCCTGCGCGCGGTCGGGCTGGCGGAGATGCAAGTCTGGTGCGTCGCCGCGCCGGCCTATCTGCAGGCGCGCGGCACGCCGCGCCGCGTCGAGGCGCTGGCCGAGCACGAGTGGATCGCCTTCACGCAGCTCACCCACCCCTGGTCGTTGCGCTTTCGCGTCGGCTGGCGCGACGTGTCGGTGCGCGTGCACGGGCGGCTGAGCACGTCGGCCTCGTACGCGGGGCGCGCCCTGGCGCTGGCCGGCGCGGGCATCTTCGGCGCTCCGGACTTCGCGTTGCGCGCCGATGTCGAGGCCGGCCGCCTCGTGCGCTTGTTTCCCGATGCGCAGCTGCCGCCGGTGTCGCTGTACGCCGCCTGGCCGGGCCGCATCGAGCCGCCGGCGCGCACGCGCGCGTTCATCGAGCTGGCCAAGACGCTGCTGGGGCGCAAGCGCAGCCAGCGATGAACGCCGTGCGACCTGACGCGCGAGGTAGTTGCCCGGGCCGGCACGCGCCTGCCATGGGCCGCCACGGCAGCCCCGTCGATAGCAAGGAACGACACGATGACCACCCAGGTGCTGCTGGTGCAAGGCGCCGGCGAGGGCGCGTACGCCGAACCTGGGTGGCCACGTCCCGCAAGCCGCGCGATGGCGATTGGGCCGGCGACGACTTCGCGCTCGATGCCACCTTCACTGCGTCGCTGCGCCACATGCGGAGGAAGGCGTTGGGCGGCCCCATTCCTACGGTGCGGCGGTCAGCTTCTGGAGCCGCTCGCACCGCACCGGCGCGCGCTCACCCTGGCGCGAAGGCGGCGAGATCATGGTTCAGCCGCTCTGCATGCGTCAGGAACAGGCCGTGCGGCGAGCCTTCGTAGACCGTGAGGCGTGCGCCGCGGATCAGCGCCTGCGACGGGCGGCCGGTGAGCGGCAGCGGCAGCGAGGCATCACGGTCGCCTTGCACGATCGAGACCGGCAGGTCGAGCGCGCGCAGTTCGGCGCGTGCGTGGCACGGCAGCGAAACAGGCGCATGATCCGGCCCCATGGCACAGGGCTCCGATTCAAAGGGCGCGAAGGACGCGAGCGGCGCGTCCGACGCGGGTGGCGCGAGCGACGCGGCCGCCGCGGCGGCCGCGGGCCATGCGCCGCGCGACCCGGGCGCCACGCAGCCGCTGCAGCCGCAGCGTCCTGCCGAGGCCATCGACGCGTCCACGCGGCGGTTGTTGCCCTGGCTGGTGGCGGTGGCCTTCTTCATGCAGACGCTGGACGCGACGATCGTCAACACCGCGCTGCCGGCGATGGCGCACAGCCTGGGTGAGAGCCCGCTACAGATGCAGTCGGTGGTGGTGGCCTACATGCTGACGGTCGCGTTGCTGATCCCGGCCTCCGGCTGGCTGAGCGACATCTACGGCACGCGGCGCGTGTTCAGCGCGGCCATCGTGCTGTTCACCATCGGCTCGCTGCTGTGCGCGGCCTCGTCCACGCTGTGGCAACTGGTGGTCTCGCGGGTGGTGCAAGGCATCGGCGGCTCGCTGCTGATGCCGGTGGGGCGCTTGGCGATCCTGCGCTCCTTCGACAAGAGCGGGCGGCTGCAGGCGCTGACCTTCGTCAGCCTGCCGGGGCTGGTGGGCCCGCTGATCGGGCCGACGCTGGGCGGCTGGCTGGTGGAGATCGCCAGCTGGCACTGGATCTTCTTGATCAACCTGCCGGTGGGCCTGGTCGGCCTGCTGGCGGCGCGGCGCTGGATGCCGGACTTCCGCAGCACCGGCGCGCCGCCGCGCTTCGACCTGGCCGGCTTCGTGCTGTTCTCGCTGGGGCTCGTCACGGTGAGCCTGGGCCTGCAAGGCTTCGGCGAAGGCGCGATCAGCATCGCCTCCGCGCTGGTGTTGCTGGTGGCGGGGCTGGCGGCGATGGTGGCGTACTGGCTGCGCGCGGCGCGGGTCGAATGGCCGCTGTTCAGCCTGGACCTGTTCCAGATCCCGACCTTCGCCATCGGCCTGGCGGGCAACCTCTTCTCGCGCCTGGGCAGCGGGGCGATGCCTTTCCTGACGCCGCTCTTCCTGCAGGTGGCGCTGGGCGTGCCGCCCGCCCAGGCGGGGATGAGCATGGTGCCGACGGCCCTGGGCGCGATGCTGTGCAAGAGCGTTGCGGTGCCGCTGATCAACCACTTCGGCTATAGGCGCGTGCTGGTGACGAACACGGTGCTGCTGGGCTCGGCGATCGCGGGCTTCGCGTTGATCGATGCCGGCACGCCGCGGCCGCTGATGCTGCTGCTGCTGTTCTGCTTCGGCATCGTCAACTCGCTGCAGTTCACGGCGATGAACACGCTCACGCTCGGCGACCTCGACGAGCGCCGCGCCAGCAGCGGCAACAGCTTGCTGTCGGTGGCGATGCAGTTGTCGATGAGCCTGGGCGTGGCGGTCGGCGGCGCGCTGCTCGCGGCCTTTGCCGGCGGGCATCGGCCGCAGATGGGCTCGCCCGAGGTGCTGCATGCCTTCCACGCGACGTACCTGTGCGTGGGGCTGATGTCGATCCTGGCGGCGGCGGTGTTCCTGCAGCTAGGGCGCAAGGAGGCGCCCTGCGGGTCGCCGAACGTGACCGATGCCTCCTGAGTGACCTCGGGGCCGCGTCCAGCCCGCCGGCGCGCAGCGCAAAGAAACCTGGGGCGGCCCGGTCTTTTCTTGAGAGGCTTGTGATGCTTCCCGCTTTGCATGTGTTCCCGTCAATGACCGCAGCCAGGTCATCGCGCCACGCTTTTCCTGCGGCCCACCACCCTGGACGCGGTACGTTGAGGGTCTGGCGCAGGCTTTGATGGGGGGCTGGGATGCTCAGCCCAGGCGGGCGAGCACGCGATCGACCATCACGCCCGCCTGGCCCAGGTCGTTGGCCGGGCCGAAATCGCCTCGAGCTGCGCGGAGGTGCGTCGCCCAATCAGCCGCCCTCTGCTGCATGGCGCGCCCCGGGGGCAAGTGCTACGCCATGCTCCAGCGGTCGATGTGCGCATGCATCAGGCGCAGGTACTCGCCCCGACCGAAGTGCAGAAGGTGGCTGCCCGGGAACCAGTGCATCGTGCTGCCCGGCCAATGCCGGTGCAGCAATTCGACGTGATGCGGCGCGGTGACGCGGTCGCCGATGCCGCCGATGATCAGCACGCGCTCCCCCGCCATCGGCGACGCATAGCTCAGCGGGTTGTGCACCGCCATCAGGCCGCGCATCTCGTCCACGCCGATGCCCTGGCTGCGCATCAGGCGCGTCAGCAGCATGCCGGTGGGCTGCCACTCCAGGAACGCGTCGATCGGACTGACCCCCGGCACCACCGGGATGCAGTAGTCCAGCCGGTCGTCGACGCTGGCCAGCAGCGCCGCCGCGGAGCCGCCTAGCGAGATGCCGGCGACGCCGATGCGTGCGACGCCGCGCGAGCGCAGATGGTTGATCAGCACGCGCAGGTCGTGGATGGCGAGCAGCGTCGACTCGACGAAGTGCAGCAGCCCGTTGCCGAAGACGCCGTGGCCGTTGAACGGCAGGCGGGCTTCGGCGCGCGGCCCATGGTGCGGAAAGGTGAAGAGCAGCACGTCGTGGCCGCTGCGATAGAGCTGGCGCAGCGACAGCGCGTGGGCATTCAGCCACGGCATGCTGGCGCCGAAGCCGTGCACGACGATCAGCGTCGGCCTTGGCCCGTCGCCATGGCACCAGTGCTCCGCATGGGCCACCGCGCTGCGCTTCATGCGGGCGATGCCGGGCGCCGCAGCGGGATTCAACGGCACGAAGGGACTGGCGAAGTGCAGTGCGCGGCGCTGGATCTGCACGCCCTTCGAACGCACCGTAGCCAGGGGGCGCTCGCCGATGGCCACCTGCTGCGGCGGCGCGAACACGCGCGACGCGTCGCCTGAGCGCGCCAGCGGCTCGTAGAAGCGCAGCGCCTCGAACTCCTGCCGCACGCGGCCGGGCTCGGCCAGCGATGCCGCCGTGGCCGCGGCCACCGCGCTGGACAGCGGCACCCGCGCCACCCGCTCGAGGGCGGCGACCCATTGCACCTGCAGCCGCTGGCGCAACCCGAGGCCGGCATGGCCGACGCGCCGGTGCGGGGCATCGGGCAGCCGTTCCCACCAGGGAACCGCCATGGGGTGCTTCGCAGGGGGTGCGGGGCTCATCGGCATGGGCAAGGGTCGTCACGGAGTCGGGATGCCCCGGACCATAGGCGCAGCCCCTGCCGCCGTAGCCCTTCCTTTTCGGGGGGGTGAACACGGTGGATCGGGCGGGTGCTGGGCGGCGACCACCCCGAAAAGGGGTGGCACGGATGTCGAACCCCGAACCTACGATGAACGCCACCGCACCGACCGACCGACCGCCATGACCCAGAAGCTCACCGGCCAGGACGCGATGTTCCTCAAGCTGGACCTGCCGCATGCCGCCTCGCACGGCACGATGATCTACATCTACGACCAGTCCACGCTGGGCGGCAGGACGCTGGGTTTCCGCGAGATCGTCGATCACGTCGAAAGCCGGCTCGACGCGTCGCCGATGCTGCGCCGCCGCATCGTGCAGGTGCCGTTCGGGCTGGGCTATCCGTTCTGGGTCGACGACGACCTGTTCGACATCGACTTCCACGTGCGCCACTTCGCGCTGCCCAAGCCGGGCGACTGGCGGCAGTTCTGCATCATGGTGTCGCGCATCCATGCGCGCACCATCGACCTCGCCCGCGCGCCTTGGGAGATGCACGTCATCGAGGGCCTGGACCACGTCGAAGGCATTCCGAAGGGCAGCTTTGCCATCCTGACGAAGATCCACCATTCGGCGATGGACGGCACCGCGGCCGCCGAGCTGACCTGGGCGCTGCACGACGTGCACCAGGTCGCCGGCCGGGCCCGCCCGGTGGTGAATGCCAAGCGGCCGGTGCCGACGCAGGGCGCCACCTGGAAGTGGGCCGACAACCTGACGCGCATCGTCGTCGACAACCTGCAGGCCACGGCGCGCCTGGCGCCGCCGCTCGCACGGCTGGTGCCGCGGCTGACCGCGAGCGGTCTGCGCTCGCTGCTGTCGCCGCGCAAGGGCGGCGGCGGCATCGCGCCGCGCACCCGCTTCAATGCCGACGTGTCGGCCAACCGCGTCTGGGACTCGGTGACGCTGGACCTGGCAGAGGTCAAGAAGATCAAGAGCGTGGTGCCCGGTGCCACCGTCAACGACGCGGTGATCGCGATGATCGGCGGCGCCATGCGGCGCTACCTGCTGGCCAAGAACGAGCTGCCGCAGAAGTCGCTGCTGACGCTGGCGCCGGTGAACACCCGCAAAGGGGGCGAAGGCGCGCAGGCCAGCGGCAACACGATCGCCATGCTGCGCTTCCCGATGTGCACCGACATCGAGGACCCGCTGGCCCGGCTGGCCGCGGTGCATGCGGCCACGGCCGAGTCCAAGGGCCTGCAGAACGCGATCGGCGCGCATGACCTGACCGACCTGCAGAAGTTCGCGCCGCCGGCGACGCTGGGCCTGGCGGGCCGCCTGGCCACGCTGGTCGGCTCCGGCGGCAAAGGGCCGATGCCGCTGCACAACTGCCTGGTGACCAATGTGCCGGGGCCGAATGCGCCGCTGTTCATGCTGGGCGCCAAGCTCGTCTACTGGGTCGGCGTGGGCCCGGTGACGGACGGGCTGTCGCTGATCTGGAACCCGACCAGCTACTGCGGGCAGATGTTCATCTCGCTGACCAGCTCGCCCAACATCGTGCCCGACCCCGAGTTCCTGGCCGAATGCCTGAAGGAGTCGTTCAAGGAGATGCAGGCGGCCGCGGCGGCGGCGGCGGCGATGCCGGCTGCGCCGGCCAAGACGCGGGTGGCCGCCACGAAGAAGGCGCCGGCGAAGAAGGCCGCCAGCGCGCCGCGTGGCAAGGCGCGCAAGCGCGCTGCCGCCCACACCGTGTGACCGACCCCGCCGCGCCGGTTCGACGCGGCCACAACAACACGACCCAGGAGGCAAACATGAATGCTAGACCCAGTGCGCCCGTCGAGGCCGCGGCCGGCGACGACGCGATGTACCGCAAGATCGGCTGGCGCATCATGCCGCTGCTGTTGGCGGCCTACGTGGTGGCCTTCCTCGACCGCATCAACGTCGGCTATGCGCAGCTGCAGATGAAGCAGGCGCTGTCCTTCAGCGATGCGGTCTATGCGCTGGGCGCGGGCATCTTCTTCATCGGCTACCTGCTGTTCGAAGTGCCCAGCAACCTGATGCTGGAAAGAATCGGCGTGCGCAAGACGCTGCTGCGCATCATGATGGGCTGGGGGCTGTGCGCGATGGGCATCATGTTCGTGCAGACGCCCACGCAGTTCTACATCCTGCGCTTTCTGCTCGGCGCCTTCGAGGCCGGCTTCTTGCCTGGCGTGCTGCTGTACCTGACGTACTGGTATCCGCCGGCGCGTCGCGGCCGCATGATCGGCATCTTCATGCTCGGTGCGCTCATCGGCAGCGTCATGGCGGGGCCGGTGTCGGGCGCGATCATGAAGTACCTCGACGGCAGCAACGGCTGGCACGGCTGGCAGTGGCTGTTCCTGGTGCAGGGCTTGCCGGCACCGCTGCTGGGCATCGCCACCTGGTTCTGGCTCGTCGACAAGCCCGAGCAGGCGTCGTGGCTGCACGCCGACGAAAAGCTCCGGCTGCGGCAGCAGCTGGACGAAGAAGCGCAATCGGCCGCCAAGGCCACGCACGCTTCGCTGCTCGATCTGTTGCGTGATCCCAAGGTCTGGGCCTTGTCGCTGACCTACGTGCTGGTGGTCGCCGGCACCTACGCCATCGCCTTCTGGACGCCGACGCTGATCCGCAGCTGGGGCGTCGCCGACTTGCTGCACATCGGCCTGTATGCGTCGCTGCCGCAGTTGTTCGGCATGGCGGGCATCGTGCTGCTGAGCCGCAGCTCCGACCATCGCCAGGAACGGCGCTGGCACTTCACGCTCGGCGCGCTGGTGGCCGGCGTGGGGCTGACGATCATCATCCTGGCGCAGGGTCGGCTCACGCTGTCGATCGCCGGCCTGTGCGTCGCCGTGATGGGCATCGCCGCGGTGCCGCCGGTGTTCTTTGCACTGATCTCGGAGTACCTGCCCCGCGCGTCGGTGGCCGCCGGCATCGCGCTGGTCAGCAGCTTGGGCAACCTCGGCGGCGCGATCAGCCCGCCGGTCACCAGCGCGCTCAACACCGCCAGCGGCGGCACGACCTGGAGCCTGCTGTTCGTGATCGGCGTGTATGCAGCAGCCGCGCTGCTCGTGTTGAGGATCGCCCGGCCGGCGGCCGAGGCGCTGCGGGTCCGAGCCGCTTGACGCGGCGCTTCTGGAGAAGGAGACGAACATGTTCCGACACATCCAACGGTGGCTGGCCGTCGCCGCTGCCGCCTGCGTCGTGCTGGCCCCGTCGCTGGCCCAGGCCCAGCCGGCGCGGCCCAACATCCTGGTCATCTGGGGTGACGACATCGGCTGGCAGAACCTCAGCGCCTATGGCATGGGCACGATGGGCTACACCACGCCCAACATCGACCGCATCGGCTTCGAGGGCGTGCGTTTCACCGACCACTATGCGCAGCCGTCGTGCACCGCCGGCCGTGCGGCCTTCATCACCGGCCAGTACCCGATCCGCTCGGGCATGACCACCGTCGGGCAGCCCGGCGACAAGCTCGGTCTGCAGGCCGCCTCGCCCAGCCTGGCCGAGGTGCTGAAGCAGGTCGGCTACCGCACCGGACAGTTCGGCAAGAACCACCTCGGCGACAACAACCCGAATCTGCCGACGGTGCATGGCTTCGACGAGTTCTTCGGCAACCTGTATCACCTGAACACCGAAGAACAGCACGAGTACATCGACTACCAGAACTTCGCCAAGGCCTATCCGGGCGGCCCGCAGGCGTACGCACGCAAGTTCCAGACGCGCGGCGTGCTGCACTCCTTCGCCAGCGACAAGGACGACCCGACGGTCGACCCGCGTTTCGGGCCGGTCGGCAGGCAGACCATCCAGGACACCGGTCCGCTGACGAGGAAGCGCATGGAGGACTTCGACGGCGGCGAAGTGATTCCCAAGGCCATCGACTTCATGAGCCGAGCCAAGAAGGAGGGCAAGCCCTTCTTCGTCTGGCTGAACACCAGCCGCATGCATCTGTACACGCACGTCAACGAGAAGTGGCGCGAGGCCGCGGCGAAGTACACGCACGAAGACGACGCGCAGGCTGCCGGCATGCTGCAGCACGACCACGACATCGGGCAGGTGCTCGACTACCTGAAGAAGAACGGTCTGGACGAGAACACCATCGTCTGGTACTCCACCGACAACGGCCCGGAGCATTCGTCGTGGCCCGACGGCTCGACCACGCCGTTCCGCGGCGAGAAGATGACCACCTACGAGGGCGGCGTCCGCGTGCCCTCGATGCTGCGCTGGCCGGGTGTGATCAAGCCCGGGCAGATCAAGAACGGCATCCAGGCACACCAGGACATGTTCACCAGCCTCGCCGCCGCGGCCGGCGTGCCCGACGTCGTCGAGCAGATGAAGCGTGACAAGAAGCAGTACATCGACGGTCTCAACAACATCGACTACTGGACCGGCAAGTCGCCGGACAGCGCGCGCACCAGCGTGCTGTATTACATCGAGAGCAAGCTGACGGCGGTGCGCATGGGCCCGTGGAAGCTGCACTTCTCGACCAAGGAGGACTACTACGCACCGGTGCAGCCGCTGTTCGCGCCACTGATGTTCAACCTGCGCAGCGACCCCTTCGAGAGCTATGACAGCAAGGACTCGTATGGCCACCTAGTGCAGAAGAATTCCTGGATCTCGGGGCCGATGGGGGAACTGATCGGCGCGCATCTGCGCACCCTGGCCGAGTACCCACCGGTGCAGAAGGCCAGGTCCTTCGATCGGTCGAACCTGGTGCAGGACTTCTTGCAGTCGCAGAAGCGCTGAGCGCCACGCACGGAGGTTTGCGACCACCGGGCGTCCCACGTCCGGGGTTGGACCTTCCCCCTCAAAAAAGGGGAGGGCGGGCAAGGGCAAGCGCTTCCTAGACTGGCTCGGATCTACAACAAATCTTCTTCAACCAGGGAGACATGCGAATGAACAAAACGGCTATTGCACTTGCTGCCTTGGGCGCTTTCGCCAACGCGGCTTCGGCGCAGTCTTCGGTGACGGTGTTCGGCGCGCTGGACGTGGGCGTCCAGACGGTATCCAACGACCAGCGCACCTATTCACTGGGCACCGATGGCATGACCAGCAGCCGCCTCGGGTTCCGCGGCATCGAGGACCTGGGCGGTGGCCTGAAGGCCAGCTTCTGGCTGGAGATGGCCGTGCAGCCCGACACCGGCCGCAACCTGCCGCAGTGGGGCAACGGCGGCACGGGTGGCAACCAGTTGTTCTTCAATCGCCGTTCGACGGTGAGCCTGGCAAACCAATGGGGCGAGGTGCGCCTGGGCCGCGACTACACGCCGACCTTCTACAACTGGACGGTCTTCGACCCCTTCAGTGCGGTCGGCATGGGGGGGTCGGTGAACCTGGCCCTGGGTCTGGGTCTGCGCAACGAACTCACGGCCGCGGGCGGTACCTATGGCACGTTGGTGCGGGCCAACAACATGGTCTCGTACATCCTGCCCAACGGCGCCTTCGGCCCCGGTCTGTATGGGCAGGTGTCTGCGGCGGCCGGCGAAGGCGCCAATGGCAACAAGTTCATGGGTGGGCGTGTGGGCTACGCCGCCGGCCCCTTCGACGTCGCTGCCTCCTACGGCAAGACCAGCGAGCTGCTCGCCGGCAGCGATATCGACGCCGACGTCTGGAACATTGCCGGGTCGTGGAAGATCGGCATCGTCAAGCTGTCGGGCTTCTTCGGGCAGATTGCCATCAAGAACCTGCCGGCCGTGGTCAGCAGCAACGGCAAGGCCGGCCGCGACAACTGGTTCGTCGGCGTGACCGCGCCCGTGGGGCAGTGGAACCTGAAGGCGACCTACGGGGGCACCATCGGCAAGGATGCGCTGAACAACGACGATGCCTCGCAGTGGGCCATCGGTGCGGACTACAACCTGTCCACGCGCACCGCCATCTACGGCACGTGGTCGTCGATCAACAACGACAACCGGTCGCGCTTCGTCGTCTCGACCCAGGCCTCCAATCTCAGCGCGGGCCAGAACTCGACGGGCGCCATGATCGGCATTCGCCACCTCTTCTGATCGGGCGGTTCCTCCACCCACGGGTGCTGTCGATACAGGCATGCGGGCCTTTCAAGGCCCGCATGCCGTTTTGGACGGCAATTCGGTCAGGGTCGGGTCGGGCGAGGCCATCACAGTCCCGATGTGCACGACCTGCGCACGCGGCGGTCTACGCAGATTGGCTTTGTCGCGCGGGCGGCGTGCTGCGGAGCGCTGTGCCGACCAACGGCTGTCATGATGCACCGCGGGCCCGAAGTGGGCCCGCTGCATGGCGTTGCGCACCTCCGCACCAGCGCCTGCGTCGCATGAGGCGCAGCGCCGCGCGCCGCGCGTGGCCGGCGCTTCAGTTCACCGCCCGCGCCTGCGGAAAGGTCCAGCGGCCGTCCAGGATCTCGGCACGCGGACGGTACAGCCGCACCAGGTAGTTCCAGTCCGGCGTGAGCGGCAGGCAGTTCTTGACCCCGCCATCGCAGCCGCCGAACTGCACGGCCACGGTGCCATCGGCTTCCTTCGCCGCGTTGACGCTGCTGACCGTGTAGGCATTCAGCTTGTTCGGCTGAATGTAGCCCTTGGCGTCGTAGACGGTCACCGACCAGAAGGCGTCGACCGGCACGTCCTTGACGGCCAGCCGGTACACCGTCTGGCCGTCGTTGCGCTCGGGCGTGACGGACAGGTACATGGCGTCCTGCTCGGGGTTGCCGCCCCACGCCGTGGCCGAGGCGATGAGATGGCGCACCGGGTCGACCTGCCCGCGCAGGCCGAAGCTGCGCCGCAGGTCCGGCACGGTGGAGCCCAGCACCAGCAGCGCATCGCGCACTTTCTTCTGGCTCACCGGGTCCCAGTTCGGAATCTCGAAGCGGCCGGGGGCGGCCTGGCGCGAGACCACCGCGTCCTGCAAGGCATGGGCCTGGCGCATGTCTTCGGGGTCGGAGGGGTTCACCAGCGTGCGGATGCCGATCAGCACGTAGCGCGTGCCCACCGATTCGCGGCTGAAGCTGTAGTCGCCAGCGCGGTAGACCACGGCCGGCGTGTAGTGGTCCTCGTTGAACGACTGCATCGACATGAAGCGCTTGCCCGCGTCGGGCAGCGTCACGGTCACCGGGCCGGCGTCCAGATCGAAGACCGCGCTGGAATAGAGCGTGTCGCGGTTGGTGCGCACGATCAGCTGGCGATCGACCGAAGCCAGCGCGCGGTTATGGCGGAACTTGCCGAGGCCGCCGTTGCGCGCCACGTTGCCGAAGAACCAGTGCGACTCGGCGCGGGGGAAGTTCTCCACGGTCACCGGCACGGTCGGGCCGGCCGCCGCGGTCGCCGCGGCCGGAGCGGCCGGAGCGGCCGGCGCGGTCGGCGCGGCCGAGGTGGCCTGCACGCGCTGCAGTTCGGGCTTCTTCCACTGGCCGTTCAGCGCCTCGGCCTTGGGCCAGTACAGGCGCATGGCCATCACGAACGGGCCCGCCGGCGCCGGCAGCCAGTTCGACTCCTTGTCAGGGCCCGGCGATTCGCGCTGGATATACAGCGTGATGCCGCCGTCGGCATCGCGCTTCAGCTGCGGCAGCATCGGCGAGTTGATCAGGTAGCGGTTCAGTGGGTTGGCCACCAGCAGCCGCGACGGCAGCTCGTACATGGTCAGCGACCAGAAGGCGTTGACCGGCGGCAGCTGGTCGGCCGCAAATCGCAGCACGTAGCGGTTGGCACCATCGAGCCGCTGGCCGGACGAGTCGACGTAGTAGGCCGGGTAGATGGCCTCATCCTTCGACAGGCCATAGATGCCGGCGAAGGTGCCGCGCATGCGGTACAGGTAGTTGTTCTTCAGCTCCTCGCGGCTGCCCAGCAGGTCGCCGCTGCTCAGCTTGCCGGCGTTGACCTGTTTCAGAAGCTCGTCCTGCGCCGCCCACGCGTCGGCCATGCCGTCCTGGATGGTCTGGCGGATCTCGGGTGACAGTGACTTGGCATCGAAGCTCTGGCCCGCCCCGATGCCGAGCCGCGCCAGGCGCCGCATCAGCTCGCGCTCCGACGGGTGGGTCGGGCAGAAGCGCAGCACGAAGTTCAGCACCTCGAAGACTTCGGGTGACGTGCGCTCCTGCTCGATGGTCAGCGGTTTGATGAAGGCGATCGCCGGGGCGGGCGCCGGGGCGGCCCGGCCCAGCCAGGCCGACAGCGGCTGCACCTTGTAGCCGGCCTGCACCTTCTTGACGTTGTCGATGTCGGCCGGGCCGAACAGCTGCGTGCGGTAGAACACGAAGGCCAGCTCCGTCTCGGAGCGGATCACGCCCTTGATGCCGGCCGGCGTCTCGCCCTTCCAGTTCGGCCCCGCGAGCAGGTAGCTGCCGGCGTCGTTGCCGGTGGTGCGGCTGCCGACGTAGGCGAAGTTGTGCGTGTACAGGTCGACGAACTGCGCGGTGACGTAGCGGTTCTTCTCGACGGCCGGCATGGTGAACACCAGCGGTTCGGTGCGCAGGTCGGCGCCGACGTAGGAGTAGGGCGTATCGGCGTTCGGCGTCTGGATTGCCTTGTCGTCGGGCCCGAAGACACGCGCCGTGTTGACCACCGTGTTCCAGGGCCCCTTGTAGTCGGGGCTGTTGCGGTCGACGAAGAAGCTGTACTGGATGCGGTAGTTGTCGACCAGCGAATAGCCGTAGATGTAGGCCTCCTTGGCCAGCACGCGGGCCTCGGCGGGCGTGAGGTCCGGTGCGGGGCCGGCATGCACCGCGCCCGCGCCCGCAGCTGCGGCCATGCCGCCGAGGGCGGCGATCGAGCGCAGGCGACGTGCCAGTCGCTTTGCCCAGGAATCCGCAGGGGTGGCTTCGAAATGCGCGTTCACGGGGGCCTCCGATCCTGATTTGCAGGCCTGCAGCTTAGGAGCGCGCGCGCGGCGTGCAGCCCCCCCTTTTTTGGTTGGGACCTGACGGGCGGGCCGGGGTGGCCCGCCACCCCTCACAAAAAGGGGAGGGCCAGCGCCGCGCACCGCTTCCTAGACTGATTGCCGATCGATGTCATCGAGGAGCAGACAGGTGAGCGTTTCATTCGACATCCGGGCCCAGGTGGGCTGGATCACCCTGGAGCGGCCCAAGGCGATGAATGCCTTGACCCGCGAGATGGTGCAGGCCATGACCGCCACGCTGACGTCCTGGCAACGCGACACGGCCGTGCGCACGGTGGTGCTCACCGGCACGGGCCCGGCCTTCTGCGCCGGGGCCGACCTGAAGCAGGCCGGTGACCCGGTGGGGCCCGGCGAGAAGGACTACCTGGACGTCATCGTCGACTTCTTCAACCTGCTGCGCGCCTTTCCCAAGCCGGTGATCGCGGCTGTCAACGGCCTGGCGCTGGCGGGCGGGCTGGAGACGGTGATGTGCTGCGACCTGGTGGTCGCCGGCCGCAGCGCGCGCTTCGGCGACGCGCATTCCAACTTCGGCGTCTTCCCCGGCGGCGGCGGCGCGGCCATCCTGCCGCGCAAGGTGCCGGCCAACGTCGCCAAGTACCTGCTCTTCACCGGCGATTCGCTGCCGGCCGACGAGATGCAGCGCCACGGCCTGGTGAACGAGGTGGTGGCCGACGCCGAGCTGGCGGCGCGCGCGCAGGCGCTGGCCGAGAAGCTGGCCGCGAAGAGCCCGGTCGTGCTGGCGCGCATGAAGCGCGTGGCCAACGAGGCGACCGACAAGTCCGCCCGCGACGCACTGCGCGACGAAGAACTCGAGCTGCGCAACCACCAGCGCTCCTGGGACATCCAGGAAGGCCTGCGGGCCTTTGCCGAGAAGCGCCAGCCGCAGTTCCGCGGCTATTGAGGACCCTGAGGAAGACACGGAAGACACGCAAGACATGGAAGACATCTACATCGTCGGCGTCGGCATGACGCCCTTCGGCCGCCACCTGGACAAGAGCGTCAAGCAGCTCACCGCATGGGCGGTGGAGGATGCGTTGAAGGACGCCGGCTGCGAGCGCAAGGCCATCGGCGCGGCCTTCTTCGGCAACACCACGCAGGGCCATTTCGACGGCCAGCACATGGTGCGCGGGCAGGTTGCGCTGCTGCCGCTGGGCATCGAGGGCATCCCGATCTACAACGTCGAAGGCGCGTGCGCCTCGGCCAGCCATGCCTTCAACCTGGCCGTGATGCAGCTGCGCGCCGGGGCAGTCGACGTCGCGTTGGCCGTGGGCGCCGAGAAGATGTACACGAGCGACAAGGCCAAGATGTTCTCGTGCTTCGAGTCGGCGTGGGACCTGGAGACCTTCGAGGCCAACAAGGGCTACCTCGCCGAGATGGGCCGCGGCATCGTGCCGCCTCCGGGCTCGCAGTCCGACAAGCCTTACAGCCCGTTCATGGACGTGTATGCGGCGCTCGGCCGCGGGCTGATGGAGCGCCACGGCATCACGCAGCGCCAGCTGGCGGCGGTGGCGGCTAAGAACCATGGCCATTCGGTGCACAACGAGCGCTCGCAGTACCGCAAGCCGATGGCCATCGACGAGATCCTGGCGGCGCCGCCGATCACCTATCCGCTGACACTGCCGATGTGCTCGCCGATCTCCGACGGCGCGGCCGCCGCGATCCTGTGCACCGGTGCGGCGATGGCCAAGTACGGCTTCGACCGCAAGCGCGCGGTCAAGGTGCTGGCCAGCGTGGTGCGCTCGGCCTCCGCCCGCGATGCCGAGGACCAGGAGCGCGGCTGCACGAGGCTGGCGGCGCGGCAGGCCTTCGAGCAGGCCGGCGTCGCCCCATCGGACATCGACGTGGCCGAGGTGCACGACGCCACCGCCATCGGCGAGCTGCTGTCCTTCGAGGCGCTGGGCTTGCGCGAGCCGGGCTTGAGCGGCGTGCTCGCCGAGCGCGGCGAGACCACGCTCGGCGGCTCGATCCCGATCAACCCGTCGGGCGGCCTGGAATCGAAGGGCCACCCGATCGGTGCCACCGGCCTCGGGCAGATCTTCGAGCTGGCGCAGCAACTGCGCGGCGAATGCGGAGCGCGCCAGGTACAAGGCGCGCGGCTGGCCATCCAGAGCAACGGCGGCGGGCTGTGGCGCGTCGAAGAAGCCACCGAGCACATCGGCATCTTCGCCGCCGCGTGAGCCCAACCCATTCGACACAGGATCCACCATGAACATGTACCCGATCACCGAGGAGCAACGGCTGGCCGTCGAGAGCTTCCGCAAGTTCCTCGACGCCGAAATCCGGCCGATTGCCAAGCAGTACCGCGACCAGCACATCCCCAAGGAGAAGATGCGCGAGATCACCCAGGGCATCGCCCGCTTCGGGCTGCCGGGCGCGAGCATTCCGGTCGAGCTGGGCGGCATGGGCCTGGGCTTCGTCACCGAGGCCTTGCTGTTCGAGGAGCTGTGCGTCGTGTCCTGCGACATCGCGCTGGTGCTGCTGATCAACAAGGGCACCGCCAACTTCCTGGCCGACCTGCCGGAAGCCCAGGCGCATCTGCGCGACAAGTACCTCCCCGACATCCTGGCGGGCCGTATCTTCGGCGGCGCCTGCATCAGCGAGCCCGATGTCGGCTCCAACGTGGCCGACATGAAGACCACCGCGCGGCGTGACGGCGACCATTTCGTCATCAACGGCGAGAAGACCTGGATCTCCAACGGCCACTACGCCGACTTCCTGACCGTGACCGCGCGCACCGGCCCGAAGGAGCTGACGCACTTCATGGTCGACCGCAAGGAGCACGGCTTCGAGTCGCGCAACATCGACAAGATCGCGCTCAACGGCCAGTCGACCGCGCAGGTCTTCTTCAGCGACTGCCGGGTGCCCGAGAGCACCGTCGTGTGGGAGGTGGGCGCCGGCCTGAAGAACACGATGAAGATGTTCGAAAAGGCGCGCGCCAACGTCGGCATGTTGTCGGTGGGGCTGATGCGGGCGGCGCTGGAGGCGTCGATCGCCTACTCCAAGGACCGTCGTCAGTTCGGCAAGCCGATCGCGGCCCACCAGCTGATCGCCGCCAAGATCGCCGAGATGGCCACGCTGACCGACGCGGCGCGGCTGATGTGCCTGCGCGCCTACGCGATGATGGACGCGGGCATCCGCTGCGACCTGCAGTCGTCGATGTCCAAGTGGTTCGCCACCGAGATGGCCGTCAATGTGTGCCGCCAGGCCGTGCAACTGCACGGCGGCAACGGCCTGACCAAGGAATTCGACGTCGAACGCTTCGCTCGCGAAGCCATCGTCATCCCCATTCCCGACGGCACCACCGAGATCCAGAAACTGTTCATCTCGCGTGCGCTCACCGGCATCGCCGCCTTCGTCTGAATCGCTTCCGCGGACCCGCAAACCATGAGCAGCAGAACCGTTGTCGCCGGTATCGGCATGATCCCGTTCAAGAAGCCGGGCGCCGGCGAGACTTACCCGGCGATGGGCGCCCAGGCCGTGCGCCTGGCGCTGGCCGACGCACGCGTCGGCTACGAGTCGATCCAGCAGGCCTTCGCCAGCTACATCTACGGTGATTCCACGGCCGGCCAGCGCGTGCTCTACGACGTGGGCATGACCGGCATCCCGATCGTCAACGTGCACAACAACTGCGCCAGCGGCTCCACCGCGCTGTGGCTGGCGCGGCAGGCCATCGCCAGCGGCGAGGCCGACATCGTGCTGGCGGTCGGCTTCGAGCAGATGAACCCCGGGGCGCTGGGCGCCCATTTCACCGACCGGCCGGTGCCCACCGAGCGCTTCATGCAGCAGTTCGACGAGCTGCTGGGCGCGCAGGACGTGCCGCCGGCATTGCGCATCTTCGGCGGCGGCGGGCTGGAGCACATGCGCCGCTTCGGCACGCCGCTGGAAACCTTCGCCAAGATCCGCGCCAAGGCCAGCCGCCATGCGGCGCTCAACCCGATGGCGGTGTTCCGCAAGGTCGTCAGCGCGGACGAGGTGATGGCCGACCAGGCGATCTGGCCGGGCGTGATGACGCGGCTGATGGCCTGCCCGCCGACCTGCGGCGCGGCGGCGGTGGTGCTTTGCAGCGATGAATACGCCAGGCGGCACGGCCTGGATGCGCGGGTCTGGATCGCCGCGCAGGCGCTGACCACCGACGGCCCCGAGACCTTCCGCTCGGGCGACATGCGCGACCTGGCCGGCTTCTCGATGTCGCGCACCGCGGCCAACAAGGTGTACGAGGCCGCCGGCATCGGCGCCGAGGACGTCGACGTGGTCGAGCTGCACGACTGCTTCGCGCAGAACGAACTGATGACCTACGAGGCGCTGGGCCTGTGTGCGGAAGGCGGTGCGCAGAAGTTCGTCGACGACGGCGACAACACCTATGGCGGCCGCTACGTCGTCAACCCCTCCGGCGGGCTGCTGTCCAAGGGCCACCCCATCGGCGCGACGGGGCTCGCGCAATGCGCGGAACTGGTGAAGCAGCTGCGCGACCAGGCCGAACAGCGGCAGGTGCCGGGCGCGCGGGTGGCGCTGCAGCACAACGTCGGCATCGGCGGCGCCGCCGTCGTCACCATGTACCGCAACTGAGGCCATGACCGTCGTCGCGACGAGCGGCCCGCTGCGGGGGCTGCGCATCCTGGAGATCCAGGGCATCGGCCCGGCGCCGTTCTGCGGCATGCTGCTCGCCGACCTGGGCGCCGACGTCGTGCTGGTGGATCGGGCACACATCGGGCCGGAGGATCGTGACCTCGGCGCGCATACGGTCGTCAACCGCGGCAAGCGTTCGATTGCACTCGACCTGAAGACGCCGGAGGGCGTGCGCACCGTGCTGCAGCTGGTCGAGCAGTGCGATGTGCTGGTCGAGGGCATGCGTCCGGGCGTGATGGAGCGGCTGGGTCTGAGCCCCGAGGTCTGCCTGGCGCGCAACCCGAAGCTGGTCTACGGCCGCATGACCGGCTGGGGCCAGACCGGGCCGCTGGCGCAGGCCGCGGGCCACGACCTCAACTACATCGCGCTGTCCGGCGCGCTGTGGTACTCGGGCCACCCCGGCGAGGCGCCGATGACGCCGCCCAGCCTGGTGGGCGACGTCGGCGGCGGCGCGCTGTATCTCGCGGTCGGCCTGCTCGCCGCCGTGATGCACGCCCGTGCCACCGGCCAGGGCCAGGTGGTCGATGCGGCCATCGTCGACGGCAGCGCCAACATGATGAACCTGCTGCTGGGGCTGAAGTCGGCCGGCCTGTTCGTCAACGAGCGCGGCCGCAGCCTGCTGGACGGCCCGCACTGGTACCGCAGCTATCGCTGCAAGGACGGGCGCTTCGTCAGCGTGGGGGCGGTGGAGCCGAAGTTCCGGCGCCTGCTGATCGACAAGCTGGGGCTCGCCGGCGATGACGCCTTCGCCGGCGCGGGCGACGCCGGCACGTGGCCGCAACTGCACCACGCCTTCGCCGAACTGTTTGCGACGCGTACCTGCGACGAATGGTGTGCGCTGCTGGAAGGAAGCGACGCCTGCTTCGCACCGGTGCTCAACCCCGACCAGGCCGCGAAGCACCCGCACATGGCCGAGCGCGGCGTGTACGAAGACATCGACGGCGTGCTGCAGGCGGCTCCGGCGCCGCGCTTTTCACAGACGCCGGCGCGTGCCGGCCACGTGCCGCGCCGCGGGCAGCACCAACAAGAAGTGCTGGCCGAATGGCTGGAAGGCCGGCCCGCGCGACATCCGATCATGGACAACGGCTCATAGAAAGTCGCACCAGACAACCCACCCGCGCCGCGGGTTGCGGCGCCCATACCAGGAGACAAACACATGACGACTGATCTCACGGCGATGCCGACCTTGATGCACAGCTTCCTGCACTGGGAGAAGGTGCAGCCCGAAGCGATTGCGCTGACCGAGCCGCGCCCCGACGGGCAGGTGATCGACACCACCTGGCGCGAGCTGGGCGACCAGGCGCGGCGCATGGCGGCGCACCTGAAGTCGCTGGGCCTGCCGCCGGGCAGCAACATCGCCATCCTGGGCAAGAACAGCGCCCACTGGCTCATGGCCGACCTGGCCATCTGGATGGCGGGGCATGTGTCGGTGCCGCTGTATCCGACGATCAACGCGTCCACCGCGCGCCATGTCTTCGAGCACTCCGCGGCGCGGCTGCTGTTCGTCGGCAAGCTCGACGGCAACGCCGACAGCTGGGCCGGCATCCGCGCCGCGCTGCCGGCGGGCGTGCCGATGATCGCGCTGCCGATGTCGCCGCCGTCCGAAGCGCCGCGCTGGGAGACGCTGACCGCCGCCACCGCGCCGCTGGCCCAGCCCCACCTGCCCGGCGTCGACGACCTGGCGACGATCATCTACACCTCGGGCACCACCGGCGTGCCCAAGGGCGTGATGCACAGCTTCGGCAACATGGCCCGCTACGCGAAGGGCGCGGGCGAGTTCTGCGGCTACACGCCGCAGGACCGGCTGCTGTCCTACCTGCCGTTGGCCCATGCGGCCGAGCGCGCCTTCATCGAAGCCAACTTCCTGGCGCACGGCGTGCACGTCTTCTTCAACGACACCCTGGCCACCTTCGTCGCGGACCTGCAGCGGGCGCGCCCGACGGTCTTCATCTCCATGCCGCGGCTGTGGAACAACTTCTACACCAGCGTCAGTGCCAAGCTGCCGGCGGCGGCACAGGCCCTGCTGGGCACACAGTCGCCTGAAGGTGCGGCCGTGCGCCGGCAGGTGCTGGAGATGCTCGGCCTGGCCGACGTGCGCCTGGCCTTCACCGGCTCGGCGCCGCTGCCGCTGGAGATCGTCGAGTGGTATCGCACGCTGGGCTTGGAACTGCTGGACGTCTACGGCATGACCGAGGACTTCTGCTATTCGCACTACAGCCGCCCGGGCACGGTGCGTCTGGGCTACTGCGGCCAGCCGCTGCCCGGCGTGCAGGCACGCATTGCCGACAGCGGCGAGATCCAGGTCAAGGCGCCGACCACCATGCTCGGCTACTACAAGGACGACGCACTGACCGCGTCCGCCTTCACCGCCGACGGCTTCTTCAAGACCGGCGACAAGGGCGAATACGACGAGGCCGGGCGCCTGAAGATCACCGGCCGCGTGAAGGAGATCTTCAAGACCAGCAAGGGCAAGTACGTGTCACCGGCGCCGATCGAGAACCGCTTCGCCCACCCGCTGGTGGATGCGGTGTGCGTCACCGGCCTGGGCTACCCGCAGCCCTTCGTGCTGATGGTGCCTTCCCTGGCCGCACGGCAGAAGCTGCAGGAAGCCCGCGCCGCGGTGGTCAGCGCGTGGGAGGAGCTGCTCGACGAGGTCAACGCCACGCTGGAAGACCATGAGAAGCTGAGCCACGCGGTGGTCATGCACGAACCGTGGACCACCGAAAACGGCTTCCTGACCCCCACGATGAAGATCCGCCGCAGCGTCATCGAGGAGCGCTATCGCGCCAAGGTGGCCGCCTGGGCCGCGCGCGGCATCAAGGTCGTGATCGAGGACGATTGACGGCATGGACTTCGTTCCTGATCCCCGGCTGGGGGCCTTCCGCGTCGAGGTGCGACAGTTTCTCGACGGCCTTTCGGCCGAACTTCGCGGGCGTCCGCGCGCCACCCGCTCGGCGCCCGCCGAGGTGCGGCGCTGGCAGCGTGTGCTGCATGCGCGCGGTTGGGGTGCCCCCTACTGGGCCACCGAGCACGGCGGCACCGGCTGGTCGGTGCCGCAGATCCTGGTGTTCGACGAGGAATGCGCCGCGGCCGGCACGCCGACCGTGGACGGCTTCTTGCACAAGCTGGTCGGGCCGGTGCTCAACCGCTTTGCCACGCCCGCACAGCAAGCCGAACACCTGGCGCCCGCATTGCGCGGCGAGCGTCTGTGGTGCCAGGGCTTTTCGGAGCCCGGCTCGGGCTCCGACCTGGCGTCGCTGCGCACCGCGGCCCAGCGCGACGGCGACCACTACGTCGTCAACGGCCAGAAGATCTGGACCAGCTACGCACACGAGTCGGACTGGATCTTCCTGCTGGTGCGCACCGACGCCAGCGTAAAGAAGCAGGCCGGCCTGAGCTTCCTGCTGGTGGACATGAAGACGCCTGGCATCACGGTGCGACCGATCCGCAGCATCGATGACTTCCATCACCTGAACGAGACCTTCTTCGACCACGTGCGCGTGCCGGCGATGCAGCGCATCGGTGACGAAGGCCAGGGCTGGGAGATCACGAAGTTTCTGCTCAACAATGAGCATGCGTCGACGGCCGAGCTGCCGGCGCTGAAGCGCTATCGGCGCTGCATCGATGAACTGGCGGACACGCAGCCGGTCGGCCGCCAGCGGCTGCGCGATCGGCCCGAGTTCGCGCTCAGGCTGGCGCGTCTGGATGCCGAACTGCAGGCCATCGAGATGCTGGTGCAGCGTGTGGCGGCGCTGGAGGCGGACCATCATCCCGACGCGCTGTGGCTCGGCTCGATGCTCAAGGTGCGCGGCACCGAGCTGCAGCAGAGGCTCACCGAGTTTCATGTGGAGGCCCTGGGCGACTACGGGGCCGTGGCCTATCCGCATCCCGAGCTCGACAGCGCGGTGGCGCTGCCCGGGCAGGACGCGGCGCGTGGCCTGGCCAACGACATGTTCTTCCGCCGTGCGTCATCGATCTACGGCGGTACGAACGAGGTGCAGCGCGGCATCGTCGCCAAGCTGTTGCTTCAACTCTGAGCGACGTGCGATGAACTTCAAACTCGATCCGGAGCAGCAGCTGCTGCAGGACAGCGTGCGCCGCTTCGTCGAAAAGTGCTGCGGCTTCGAAGCCCGCACCGCGCTGCTGAAGGCCGCGCCGGGCGGCGACGATGCCCATTGGCGCCTGTTTGCCGACCACGGCTGGCTGGCGGCGGCATTGCCGGAGAACTACGGCGGCCTGGGCGGGTCGTTGATCGACACGGCGCTGATCGCGCACGAATTCGGCCGCGGCCTGGTGGTCGGCCCCTGGCTCGGCTGCGCCGTGCTGGGCGCGCAGACGCTGGTGGCCGGCGGCAGCGCCGCGCAGAAGGACCGGCTGCTGCCGCGGCTGGCCGACGGTTCACACCGCATCGCACTGGCCTACAGCGAGCCGGCGTCGCGCGGCATGGCGCTGCCGGTGGCGCTGCGCGCCGAGCCGCGGGCGCCAGGCTATGTGCTGCACGGGGGCAAGTCGCTGGTGCTGGGCGGCGACGTGGCCGACGAGTTCATCGTGTCCGCGCAGGTGCCGGGGTCGACCGGCATCACGCTGCTGAGGGTCGACGCCCAGGCGGCGGGCCTCGGGCGCCAGGCCCTTCCGTTGCATGACGGCAGCCGCGCCGCGGAGCTGACTTTCGACGCGGTCGAAGTGCCTGCCGATGCGCTGCTGGGAGAGCCCGGTGCCGGCCTGCCGGCGCTGCAGGCCGGCCTGGCCCACGCCGTCGTCGCGCTGTGCGCGGAGCTGGTCGGCGCGATGGAGAAAGCGATAGAGATCAGCGCCGACTACCTGAAGACGCGCCGGCAGTTCGGCGTGCCCATCGGCAGCTTCCAGGCGCTGCAGCATCGCATCGTCGACATGGCCGCCGAGATGGAACTGGCGCGCTCGATGGTGCTGGCGGCCCTGGCCTCGGTGGCCAACGACGATGCGACGACACGGCAGAGAACGCTGCATGGGGCCAAGGCCCTGGTCTGCCGTGCCGCGAAGGCGGTCTGCGGCCAGGCGATCCAGCTGCACGGCGGCATCGGCATGACCGAAGAGTGCGTCATCGGCCACTACTTCAAGCGTGCGGTGGTGGCCGAACTGCTGCTGGGCAGCCCGGACCGCCACGACGCCGCCTGGGCCGACGCGTGGATGGGCGCGCCGGCATGAGGTGTCCCGCGGTTGGCGCGGCCTGAGCGCGCACGGGGCAGGGCGCACCCCTGTTCTTGCTGACGCCGACTCGCCGCATACTGGCGGACGCAGCCATGCAGCCGAGCCGCAAGCCGTCGCAAGCGCCGGTGGATCCCACCTCGTTCTCCAGATGACCGCCGACAAGCTCCTGATCTCGACGAAGTTCGCGCCGCCGCGAATCGGGGCGCAGTTCATCTCACGCAAGCAACTGCTCGGGCAGTTGGCCGCCGCCAAAGCGGCCACCTTTACCCTGGTGACGGGCAGCGCCGGCTTCGGCAAGACCATCCTGCTGGCGCAATGGCGGCAGGAGCTGATGAAGGACGGCGCCGAGGTTGCCTGGTTGTCCCTGAGCCCGGAAGAGCGGGAGCTGCACGGCTTCTGCACCCACCTGCTGGCCGCCTTGCAGCGCCTGGGTGTGCGCGCCGACCGAACTTTGACCACCCGTGCCGACTGAACATTGACCAGGGGGGGAAGCCCGTCTCGATCGAGGCGAGCTGTGGATAAGTCTAAGGTCTTTGCTGTTGTCGGTACTCCGTTGTTCGGCATCGATGGTGCGCGGGGCAAGCCGCGCAGGGCGTAGCCCGTAGCGGCTTGCCCCGCGCGGCGGCCGGTCAGAACGGCTCGTCGTCCGGCGCCGGCTTGGCACGTCGGGCCTGCTCACGCGCCTTAATGCGCGTCTTGGCCGTGGCGCTGGAGTGCCGGAAGCGGTAGCTCTCGTTGCCGGTCTCCACGATGTGGCAGTGGTGCGTGAGCCGGTCCAGCAGCGCGGTAGTCATCTTCGCGTCGCCGAAGACGGCGGCCCACTCGCCGAAGGTTAGGTTGGTCGTGATCATCACACTGGTGCGCTCGTACAGCTTGCTCAGCAGGTGGAACAGCAGTGCTCCGCCGGCCTGGCTGAACGGCAGGTAGCCCAACTCGTCCAAGATGACCGCGTCCATGCGCATCAGGTTCGCCGCGATCCGCCCGGCCTTGCCCTCGGCCTTCTCGCGCTCCAGCGCATTGACCAGGTCCACCGTCGAGTAGAAGCGCACCCGCTTGCCATGCCGCGTGATGCCGGCCACGCCGAGCGCGGTGCACAGGTGCGTCTTGCCGGTGCCTGGCCCGCCGATGAACACCGCGTTGTGCGCGGCCTCGGTGAACGACAGATCGGCCAGCTGGTCTATCAGCGCCCGGTCGACCTTGGAGGCGTCGAAGTCGAAGCCCGCCAGGTCGCGGTGCGCCGGGAAGCGCGCCGCGCTCATTTGGTAGCTCACCGAGCGCATCGCCCGGTCGGTGCCCTCGGCCTGCAGCAGGTGCTCGATCAGCCAGCGCGAGCTGTCCACGCCGACGCCGCCACCCTGGGCCACGAGGTCGGCCCAGGCGCCGGCCATGCCGTGCAGCCGCAATGCCCTCAGTTCGGCGGTCACGTCACGCATGGTCCACCTCCTGGCCGGCCTGGTCGCGCAGGCCGTCGTAGCGGCCCGTGTCCGCACGCGGCGCTTCGTTCAGACGCAGCGCCGTCTCCACCTTCTCTGGTGGCGGACTCGCGGTGAGGCGCCCGATTACGTTGAGCACGTGCTCGGCGCTGACAGCGCCGCTCTCCAGCACCAGCTCGGCGGCCACGAGCACGGCGTCCAGTCCGGCGGTGGGCACCGCCGCGAGCACCTGCGCCGTCACGCGGTCGCCTCCAGGGCGGCGCAGCAGCGCCTGCTGCAAGGCCAGAAGCGGCGCGGGCATGTCGGCGAACGGCGCGCCGTTGCGCAGTACACCGGGCTTGCGCTGCACCAGCGGGATGTAGTGCTGCCAGTCATAGCTGGTCTGGCCGCGGTCGCTCAGGCGCGCATGGCTGGCGACGATCTTGTCCTCGGCCACGACGACCACGCGCGTGGGGTACAGCCGGGTCGAGACCATGTGCCCGGCCAGCTCGCACGGCACCGAGTAGCGGTTGCGCAGCACCGTCACCAGACAGGTGCTGGACACGCGTGCCGGGTTCTCGACATAACCATCGAAGGGCTCGGGCATGGGCATGAGCTGCGGCAGCTCGTGCTCGAGCATCTCGGCCACGCTGAACTGGCCGTGCTCCGGGTGCCGGATCTCCTGCCACAGGGCCCGGCAGCGCACCGCCAGCCAGGCGTTGAGTTCGTCGAAGGAGCCGAAGCGCTGGCGCGCAGCCTCGATCCACACGCGCCGGCGGCTGTCCTGCACGTTCTTCTCCACCCGGCCCTTCTCCCAGCCCGAAGCGACGTTGCAGAAGTCCGGGTCGAACAGGTAGTGCGCGCTCATCGCCGCGAAGCGCGCGTTGACCACGCGCCCCTTGCCCTTCTTCACCTTGTCGACCGCGGTCTTCATGTTGTCGTAGATGCCCCGGCGTGGGATGCCGCCCAGCGCCGCGAAGCTGCGCGTGTGCGCGTCGAACAGCATCTCGTGGCCCTGCGTCGGGTAGGCCACCAACCAGAACGCACGCGAGGCGCACAGCTTCAAATGCGCGAGCTGAAGGCGCCGGTAGATGCCGCCGATGACCAGGCCTTCTTCACTCCAGTCGAACTGGAACGCGTCGCCAAGCTCGAAGCTCAGCGGCACGAAGGCGCTGGTGGCGCTGACCTTGCCTTGCTCGTCGCGCCAAGCCCGGAGGTAGTCGGTCAGCCGCGTGTAGCCACCTTCGTAACCCAGGGCCTGCAACTCCACATGCAGCGCCCGCGCCGTGCGCCGCTCGTGCCGCGGGCGGTGCCCGTCGGCCTTCAACGCCTTGTTCAGCGCCTCAACAAACGGCGCCAGCTTCGTCGGCATCTCCCGACGCCGGTACCTCGGCTCGGCACCCTGCGGCGCCTTAAGCCACTTCTTGATCGTGTTGCGCGACAGACTCGTCAGCCGCGCAATCTCGCTGATCGACTTCCCTTGCCGGAAGTGCATCGAGCGGATCTTGCCCATCATGGCCATGGTGATCACTCCTTCATCCCCGCTGCACAAAAAAGCAGCAGGGTAGGTTGAACACCCTGGTCAGTTTTCGGTCGGCATCACCCGGCTTTGCTGGTCAATTTTCGGTCGGCGTCAACACCTCGCTAATCAGGTGCCTCCATTGTGTGACCACAACCTTCGAGCGATCCCGTTCGCCTACACGCAGCGCGGATGACTCGGCCAGACGACCGGAGGAAGCCCACAAACGAAGGTAAGATGTACAGAATTCGCGCTACTTCGATCGGAGGAATCCCATGGCCATTGCCGCTGCCGATGTCGTGCCGTTGACCCAGGCTCGGGCAAACCTCTCGGAACTGGCTGACCAGGTCAAAGCGGGCGCCGAGAAGATCATCACCAAGAACGGTGAGAGCTACGTGGCGTTGATTGACTCCGAGCGCCTGGACTACTACCACCTACTGGAACGCGAACGTATTCATCTCGTCTTGCTGGACGATGTCGAGCGCGGCCTGGCTGACGTCGCCGCGGGACGCACTCGCGATGCGCGTGAGGTCCTCATAGAGCTCAAGCGGGCGGTCAAGCCTAGAACGCCAGGCGCAGGCAAGACGCGTTGACCCGTGGCGACCCGCACAGCCACCGTCCGATTCACGGCAAACTTCGAGCACAACCTCGCCCAGATCGGCACCTATTGGGCGGAACGCGATGCGCCGCAGGTCTATGTAAGGCTGTTGGACGAGCTCGGATCGGTCATCATCGGCAACCTCGAGCGCCATCCGCGCATTGGGCGGCGCTTCTTCGCCAGAACGCCACAGTCCGTGGAGGCTCGCGAGCGAGTGGCTGGTTTGATGAAGCGCTTCGGGGCAGCCGATGTGCGTGAGTACTTGTCTGGGGACTACCTGCTGCTCTACGTGGTCGTTGCAGCAAATGCGGCAGATAGAACCCCTGAGGTAGTCCATCTGCTGTCGATCAAGCATCACCGCCAGCTTTCCTTCGACTTCGAGGGCTTCTGGCAAGCCCACCATGGGGACGCGGCGTAACGAGTCGCGCCCATCCAAGACGAACAACATCAGAAGAGAGACGCCTGCATGAAGACCGTCCGCGACGCCTGCCAGCTGCAGCCCAACGCGTTGTCCGTCAAGCTCAGCGATCAGATCGAGCAGCTGGACGAGCTGATCACTGCCGAGGGGGACGGATCAGCGTTCTTCGAGAAGACGCACATCACGCTGGGCATGCGTGACCTGATCGCCGAAGGCATCGCCCGGCTGGCCGGGGCGTCCTCCCAGGCGGTCTTCCATCTGAAGCAGGCCATGGGCGGCGGTAAGACGCACTTGCTGGTCGGTTTCGGCCTGCTGGCCAAGCACGCCAGCCTGCGGGCCAAGTACTGCGCGGGCATGGCACACGCCGACGCATTCCACGGCGCGGCCATCGCTGCCTTCAACGGGCGCAACAACCCGGATCACTTCTTCTGGGGTGAGATCGCAAACCAGCTCGGCAAGGGTGAGCAGTTCCGGAACTTCTGGACGAGCGGGCCGAAGGCGCCGGACGAGAAGGACTGGCTGAACCTCTTCGATGGCGATCAGCCCGTCCTGATCCTGCTCGACGAGATGCCGCCGTACTTCCACTACTTGGACACCCAAAAGGTGGGCAACGGCACGGTGGCGGACATCGCGACCCGGGCTTTCGCGAACTTGCTCACCGCTGCGGGCAAGAAGAAGAACGTTTGTATCGTCGTCTCTGACCTCGCGGCGGCGTATGACACCGGTGGCAAACTGATCCACAAGGCGCTTGCCGATGCGCGCTCCGAGCTCGGGCGCCAGGAACGAAACATCACCCCGGTCGACCTGGCCGCCAACGAGATCTACGACATCCTGCGCAAGCGGCTGTTCTCCAAGCTGCCCGACAAGGGCGAGATCGAGGACATCGCTGACGCCTACGGCCGCAAGCTCGAAGAGGCGGCGAAGTCCAAGACCGCGAACCGTGGCGCGGAGGCGATCGCCCACGAGATCGTCGCCACGTACCCGTTCCACCCCCGGCTGAAGAACGTCGTCGCGCTGTTCAAGGAGAACGAGCAGTTCAAGCAGACGCGGGGGCTGATCGAGCTGGTGTCGCGCTTGCTCAAGTCGGTGTGGAACCGCAGCGCGAACGACGTGTTCCTGATCGGCCCGCAGCACTTTGACTTCTCGGTGGTCGAGGTGCGCGACAAGCTGACCGAGATCTCCGGCATGCGCGATGTGATCGCCAAGGATCTGTGGGACTCGCAGCAGTCGGCACATGCGCAGGTGATCGACCTGCAGACCGGCAAGGAGGCCGCGACGCAGGTGGGTGCGCTGCTGATGACGGCGAGCCTGTCCACGGCGGTGAACGCGGTCAAGGGTCTGACCCGCGAGGAGATGGTCGAGTGCCTGGTGTCGCCGCTGCGGGAGCCGTCGGACTTTCTGGCGGCGTTCGAAGAGCTGGAGAAGGTCGCCTGGTACCTGCACCACACGCCGGAGGGGCGCTTCTACTTCGACCGTCAGGAGAACCTCACCAAATTGCTGCAGAGCCTGGCGCAGGATGCCCCGGACAACCTGGTCGACGACCTGATCCGGCATCGCCTGCGCGACATGTTCAAGCCGCAGCGCAAGACCGTTTACGACGAGGTCCTGCCCCTGCCCAAGCTGGAGGAGGTGGCTGACCGGGTGCGGCGTGGGCGCGTGCTTCTGGTGGTCAGCCCGGACGCGAAGATCCCGCCAGACGAAGTGCAGAAGTTCTTCGATGGCCTGAGCCAGAAGAACAACCTGTGCGTGCTGACCGGCGACAAGACGGCCATGGGCAGCGTGGAGAAGGCGGCCCGGCAACTGTTCGCCGCGCAGAAGGCCGATGGCCGCATCCCGAAGGGCCACCCGCAGCGTGAGGACCTGGAGCGCAAGCAGCAGACCTACGAGCAGGACTTCAATGCCACGGTGCTGAGCCTGTTCGACAAGGTGCTGTTTCCGATCCAGCGTGCGGGCAAGGCGGCCCAGCTCGCGAGCAAGCCGCTGGACATGACCCGGGACGCGAGCAAGCCCTTCAACGGCGAAGAGCAGATCGAGAAGACGCTGACCTCCAACCCGCTGAAGCTGTACCTGGATGTCGAGAAGGAGTTCGACGCGATCCGCGACAAGGCGCAGGACCTGCTTTGGCCGGAGAACCAGGACGAGACGCGGTGGTCCGATGCGGCGGATCGTTATGCCGAGCAGGCCGGCATGCCGTGGCTGCCTCCGCGTGGCCTGGACACCCTGAAGACGATCGCCTGCAACCGGGGTCTGTGGGAAGACCTCGGGACCGGCTATGTCACCAAGAAGCCCAAGAAGAAGCGCACCAGCGCGCAGATCGTGGCCGAGCCGGAGTTGGGGGACGAGGGGCGGGTGCGCCTGCGCGTGAACGCGGTCAATGCGGGCCCGGCCCCGCGCATCCACTTCGCCGAGGAGTCGACGGCCACCGACTCCAGCCCCGTCCTGAAAGAGAACCCCTACTCGACAACGGCGCTGCGGGTCAGCTTCCTGGTGTGCGACGTGTCCGGGCAGTACGAGGTGGGCGACCCGGTGCCCTGGTCCAACCAGCTCACGCTGCGCAACCGGCTCACGGAGAAGGGTGGCAAGCGCGTGGTCGAGTTGTTCGTCGCGCCGCGCGGCGACATCCGCTACACCCTTGACGGCAGCGAACCAAGGGAGGGCGCGCCGTACGGCGAAAGTTTCGAGATCGGCGACGAGGATGTTCTGGTGCGCGCCTTCGCCAGCGCCGAGGGTCTTGAGGCCAAGGCGGACTTCCGCTTTCCGGCGCGCGGCAAGAAGGGCGTGCAGGTCGACGAGGTCAAGCCGGCACGATTGATATCGCGAACGGGCCGCAAGCTCGATTCGCGTGCCAGCACCTTCGAGGGCCTGCAGCAGGCCACCGACAAGTCGGTCGAGTTCGAGAACGTAACACTGACCGTAGGCCAGGGCAGCAAGGTGGCCCAGATCGCCGTCGGCGAGGTGCGCGTGGACTCGGCGTTCATCACGGCGCTGCTGGAGAAGGTGCTCGAGAAGTTCGCACCGGACACGCCGGTGACCATGACCTTCCGCAAGGCGCACTTCGCATCGGGCCACGACCTGAGGGACTTTGCAGGCAAGCTGGGCATCGAGCTTGAGCAGGCGGACGTGGAGCAATGACGCAGAGGGAAGCAACGGCCACGACGGTCGACTTTGGTGCGCCGGACAAGTTCGGGGCGCATGTCTTCCGTGTCGAGATCCCGGTCGGGCGGAACGAGCCGGTCTTGATCGTCGAGGACTACGGCTATCGAGGCCATGAGGCCGGCGTGCCTCGTGACGAGCAGCGGGTGGTGCTGACACGGCGCATCTGGTCTGCCATCGCCGATGTGGCGCGACGGGAGTTCAACGATCGCTTGAAGGCCGCCAAGGCGACCACCGGGCGTTGGCACTCTGGGACGAACCTGGTCGATCGTCTGCTCGGGAAGGAGCTGTGCGTGTTGGCTTGGGCGGCGGAGACCGCGAACGATGAGCAGCTTGCTGTGATCGGCAGCCGCTGGGCGGCGCTGCGACCCGAAGAGCGGTGGTGGCTGTTCGCTATGACGGTGGCCGAGGCCGGCATGCCTGACGACACGCAGCGCGGATGGCGGCGCGCATTGTTCTCCGCGTTGTCAGACGGAGAGAAACCAGCGCGGGGCCGCAGGCGGCGTCGACCCGTGGAAGACGACTTGTTCCGCCTTCCGTTGTTCAGGGAGGCCGAATGAGTTCGGGCATGGTTCCGTTTTCGCTGAAGGACGAGCCGGCGCTGATTGAGCGGCTGCTCCCGGTGCAGAAGCTGTCGGCCGAGGCATTCAAGGAGCAAGAAGGGAGGCAGAGCAAGACCCTAACTGGCCTGGGAAGCTACTGGAAAGGCCGGAAGCCGCTGATCCTGAATAAGGCGTGCATTCTTGGCGCCCTCTTGCCAGCGACGGCGAACGCGGCCCGTGATCTTGAGATCTTCGAGAAGCTCATGGCAATGGATGACGAGTCCTTCGTCGTCCGATGGAAGCGGCGACCGCGTTCGCTAGAGATCGTCGAGCGCGTGTCGCTCTCACGAGTCGCGGATTACTTCAGAGTGGTCCCAGACGATGTCCTGCCGCAGTCTGCACCACTGAAGCTTCCAGAGTCTGCAAGAGGTCAGGTGCGGATTGACTGGCGTGATGACATTCCTGAGCGCGACCGACGGCGCCTGGAGGCGCAGCTACTGCCGAAGATGAGGTACCGGGAGAGGGTCGAGGTCAGCCGTAGGCCCGAGGAAGTCGTGTCGACTATTCATGATCACATTTGGCATGAGGTCAATGAGCACCTCGGTACCAGCGCATTCTCGATGCCTCAACTGGTTGAGCAGCTCGGCATCATGCGCTTTGGTCGCCTACCAAAGGTCGCAGACACGTTCTGCGGGTCTGGTCAGATCCCGTTCGAAGCAGCGAGGCTTGGATGCGAGGTCTACGCCTCCGACCTGAACCCGATGGCATGCATGTTGACCTGGGCGGCGATGCACGTTGTCGGCGCACCGCCGGTGCAGCGTGGCGAACTAGCGCAGCAGCAGAGCCAGCTGGTCCAGCGCGTGCAGGGCGAAATCGACTCGCTTGGCGTTGAACTCGATCGCGATGGATGGCGTGCCAAGGTCTTCGTTTACTGCCTCGAGGCCAGGTGTCCTCAGAGTGGTTGGATGGTCCCCGCGTTACCGTCATTGGTTGTCAGCAAGGGCTATCGCGTCATCGCGCGACTGATACCAAATCATGCTGCTTGCCGATACGAGATCGAGATACTCAACAACGCGACGGATGATCAACTGAAGGCTGCTGAGATCGGGACGGTCAGACGAGATCAGCGGTTCGGGGACGCCTTTCTGGTCCATGAGGTCAATGGCACAACCTATAGGACCAAGTTCTCGACGTTGCGGGGTGACTACCAGGCAGCCGACGGCTCTATCGCAAACAAGCTGCGGCCATGGGCGCGCACTGACATTCGGCCTCGACCAGACGACATTCTTCAGGAGCGTCTCTACTGCATCCAGTGGATGCGGCCGAAGGCGAGCGGCAAAGGCTTCGATCTGGAGTTTCGGACGGTGGGCGAGGCCGATCTAGATCGGGAGCGGCGGACTGAGGACTATGTAAGTGCGCATCTAGAGGAGTGGCAGGCGGCGGGCTACATCCCTGACATGCGCATTGAAGTTGGTGGTCCGCCACGCTACCAAGGCCAGGATCTGGTGCGAGGGCGTGGCTGGATCTACTGGCATCACGCCTTTAACCCTCGGCAGCTGCTCGTGGGCGCGCTGATAAACAAGCACGCCTCGGCTCATCAGAAGCCCGCGCTTGCGCAGGTGCTCAACGTCAACTCGCGTTTGAGTGGCTTTGATAACAGCGAGGGTGGTGCCGCGGCTACTAAGGGCGCGTTCGTTAATCAGGCCTTGAACACGCTCTACTTCTATGGGGCAAGAGGGACGGCCTTCATCACTCCTGCATTGACGCAAGATTACCCGTCATTCCCGATAGCACACCTAGACAAGTGCTTCGTTGAGAACCGGCCCGCAGCCCTGTTCAACCGGGAGGCGGACATCTTTGTGACGGATCCGCCGTACGGAGACGCAGTCAAGTACGAAGAGATCCTCGATTTTTTCATCGGATGGCTTCGCCGCAATCCTCCCACAGAGTTCGCTGAGTGGACGTGGGACAGTCGAAGGGCTCTTGCCGTCAAGGGCGAAGGGGAAGACTTCCGTCGGGGAATGGTGGCGGCCTACCAGCAGATGGCCAAGTGCATGCCGGACAACGGATTGCAGGTCATCATGTTCACGCACCAGTCAGGCAGCATCTGGGCTGACATGGCGAACATCGTGTGGGCATCGGGTCTGCACGTGACGGCAGCCTGGTACGTGGTCACCGAGACTGACAGCGCCTTGCGGGAAGGCAGCTACGTCAAAGGCACCGTGCTGCTCGTGCTTCGGAAGCGCCAGGGTGCATTCAAGACCACGCGGGACGATCTGGCCTGGGAGATCCAGGAGGAGGTCGAGAAGCAGGTTGTCGACTTGACCGGCCTCAACCAGCAAGCTAGGGGGCTCTACCGCGACGAAAACGTGTTCGAGGACGCCGACATCCAGATGGCGGGCTATGCGGCTGCGCTGAGGGTGCTGACCCGCTACGCGATCATCGACGGCCGGGACATGACGGCCGAAGCGATTCGGCCCCGTATCAAGGGTGAAACGACCTTCGTCGATGGCCTGATTGCGTTTGCGGTCGACACGGCAAATCAATGCCTGGTCCCGCAGGGCGTGGAGAAGGCCCACTGGGATCGCCTGTCGGGGGCAGAGCGCTTCTACCTGAAGATGCTCGACATGGAAGCGCGCGGCGCGAAGACGCTGAACAACTACCAGAACTTTGCCAAGGCGTTCAAGGTCCGCGACTTCAAGCCGCTGTTGGCGAGCCACAAGGCGAACGACGCTCGGCTGAAGAGCGCGGTCGAGTTCGGCCGGTCCGACATGAGCGAAGGCTCGGAGTTCTATCAGTCGACACTGCGAGCCGCGCTCTACGCGCTGATGGAGCTGCAGAAGGAAGTCGACGGCGCCGAGGTACTGGCGCACCTGACGCTGAACGTGCCCAACTACTACGGCGACATGACCCAACGGGCCCTGGTTGCGGAGCTAGCCGAGTACCTGGCCAAGCGCCTGGACGCCCTCAGGCCTGACGAGGCGAGCGCTGCGCGCGTGTTGCGCGAGCTGGTGAAGAACCAGCGCCTTGGTTGAGATGGACCCGATCCAGCGCTACTCCTCTCGCCGGCGACGGCTGGACCATGCGTTCCTGAACCAGAAGCTCGCCGGGGCGCGTTCGTATCGTCGGATCGCAGGCTACTTCCGCAGCTCGATCTTCGAGCTCGTGGGGGAAGAGATCTCGGCCATCCCCAAGGTGCAGGTGCTCTGCAATAGCGAGCTCGACGCCGCCGATGTGCTGATCTCCAAACATGCGCGCGAGACCGCGCTGATGGAACGCTGGAACGAGGCGCCGGCCGAGGTCGAGGCGCTACTGCACCGCGAGCGCTATCGAAAGCTGCACGAGCTGCTGACGTGTGGCCGCGTCGAGGTGCGCGTCGTCCCGAAGGACCGGGTGTTCGTGCACGGCAAGGCCGGCGTGATCGAGGCGGCGGACGGCTCGAAGACGTGCTTCCTGGGGTCCATCAACGAGACCAAGAGCGCGTTCGCCCACAACTACGAGATTCTCTGGGAGGACTCGTCGCTGGAAGGCGTGGCCTGGGTGGAAGAGGAATTCGCGGCGCTGTGGGAAGACGCGTTTCCGCTGCCCGATGCGATCATCGAAGAGGTCCAGCGCGTCGCTCAGCGGGTCGAAATTCGCTTCGGCGACGCCAAGCCAGAGGAAGTGCCGGCGGCTGCGCTGGCCGAGAGCCCTATCTACCGGGGCGGTAAGCAGCTACAGCCTTGGCAGCGATCGTTCGTCACGCTGTTCCTGCAACACCGCGAGATCTACGGGCGCGCGCGCCTGCTGCTGGCCGACGAGGTGGGGGTCGGCAAGACCTTGTCGCTGGCGGCGAGCGCCATGGTGTCGGCGCTTCTCGACGACGGCCCCGTGCTGATCCTCTGCCCCTCGACGCTGACGATGCAGTGGCAGGTCGAGCTGGCCGACAAGCTGGGCATCCCCAGCGCGGTGTGGTCGTCGACCAAGAAGGTCTGGCTCGACCCCAAGGGCCACGAGATTCGCACGCGAGGCCCCGACGATGTGGCGCGGTGCCCGTCTCAGATCGCTATCGTTTCGACGGGGCTGATCTTTCACGACTCGGAGGAGCGGCAGCATCTGCTCAGCCGCAAGTTCGGCACGGTGGTGCTCGACGAGGCGCACAAGGCGCGCCGGCGCGGGGGCATGGGCAAGCAGAAGGACGAGCCCAACAACTTGCTCGACTTCATGATGCGGATCGGTTCCCGCACCAAGAACCTGTTGCTGGGCACCGCCACGCCGATACAGACCGAAGTGCACGAGCTGTGGGACTTGCTGGCGATCCTGGGCGTGGGCGCGGACTTCGTTCTTGGGCGGACCCCCTTCAGTCGGTGGACGGACTGGCAACGCTCGTTGCCGGTCGTCAAGGGAACGGAGACGCCGGTCGAGGATCGCGATGTCTGGGAGTGGCTGCGCAACCCGCTTCCGCCAGCTGGAGAACATGCGTTGTTCGCGACGCTTCGGTTGCAGATCGGGCTGCCCGATCAGGCCTTCTTCACCGACCGGGGCTTCGGGTCGTTGGGCTTCCTGGAGCAGCAGGCGATCGCGGACGCGCTCGCGCCAGGTTTCCTGCGTGACCACAACCCGGTGGTGCGGCACACCGTCTTGCGGCGACGGGTGACGCTGGAGGATGCGGGCTTGTTGCAGCGGGTGGGGGTGGCTATTCACCCGGAGCCCGAGACCAAGCTCGGCGACTACGGCAGCGTGGGCTTCGAGGGGCTGGGGCTGTTGACGAACCTCCCGTTCGACCTGGCATACAACGCTGCTGAGGATTTCACCGTCGCGCTCAAACAGCGGACGAAGGCGGCGGGCTTCATGAAGACGCTGCTGCTGCAGCGAATCTGTTCGAGCTTCGCGTCTGGGCGGGCCACCGCTGAGAAGATGCTGCGTCGCGAGGTGCTGGAGGAAGAAGAGGAAGCCCAGGCAGTCGCGCAGGTCCTGGATGGCTTGACCGCCGATGAGGCGGCGCACCTGCGTACCATCGTCGAGGAGCTGTCGCGGCCTGAAGCCCGCGACCCGAAAACCTCGGCGGTCAAGTACTTCCTGACGGAACACCGCACAGACGGGCGGACCTGGCTGGAGCATGGCTGCATCGTCTTCAGCCAGTACTACGACACGGTCCGCACGCTGGCCGCCGAGCTGGCAAGCGCGCTGCCCGGCGAGCCGGTGGCGATCTACGCTGGCGCAGGAAAGAGTGGCATCTACCGTGGCGCCGACTTCGCGTCGGTGGAGCGCGAGGACATCAAAGCGGCCGTGAAGCGCCGCGAGGTCCGCCTGCTGATTGCGACGGACGCAGCGTGCGAGGGCCTGAACCTGCAGACGCTCGGTACTCTGATCAACGTCGACTTGCCGTGGAACCCGTCGAGGCTTGAGCAGCGGCTGGGCCGCATCAAACGGTTCGGGCAGGTGCGCCAGAGCGTCGACATGCTCAACCTCGTCTACCACCACACGCAAGACGAGCAGGTCTACGCGGTGATCTCGCGTCGCATGAGGGACCGCTACGACATCTTCGGCAGCCTGCCGGACACGATCGAGGACGAGTGGATCGACAGCATCGAAGAGCTGGAGCAGCGCATGGATGAGTACATCCATCTGCGCGACCAGGCCCACAACGCGTTCGAGATGCGCTACCAGGAGACCATCGATCCAGACAAGGACCGCTGGGAGCTCTGCTCGCGGGTGCTGTCGCGGCGGGACATCGTGGACAAGCTGTCGGCGGCGTGGTGAAGGCGGCTCGGCATGCGATTCCGGTTCGGGTTGAAAAGACGGCAACGCACCTTCAAGGTTCGGCAGCGTAGCTGGCAGTGGACCGCTTCCGTTCTTCCTCGGCTGGCACTGGAAGCTGCGGCATGGCTTCTGACGCCGGCGCCAAGTCCACGCCTGCGTCTCGTTTTGGGCGACGAGGTGGCGGAGGCTCTTCGACTCTGCCGCGCAGTCCAGCCAGGGAGGGACGATGAACCGCAGCGGCCCAGGGCTGCCCATGTCGGTTAGCGTGGCCGTCGCCAGGCATTGGTCGCGGCGCAGGTTGTAGCGCAGGCCCTTGATGAAGGACCGCCCCTGCGCGACCAGCCGCTCGACGAGCTGGCGCTCGAACGAGTCTTCGATTGGCAGCCACTGCGGCGTGACCGGCATCAGCGACATCTCGGCGATGGCCGGGATGCCGGCCTCGCTGACCCCGAAGGTGGCGATCGTCACCATGTGCACGCTGTCTGCCGACCCCCACAGCGCCAGCTCGGCGCCAAAGCGCCGGCCGAGCCGCCGGTACAGCGGCTCGTCGATCGCGAAGGCCTGGTCCGGCACGTGCTTGATCACGCACCTGTAGCCGTAGCGTGCCGGCACGATCTCCTTCACCTCGCCGATCAGCAGCATCAGCTGCTGCGGCCTGCGCGGCGCCGCCACCGCGTGCTGCCACTGCGCCAGGCGCCGCGCGTTGATCGCGTCGCGCTCCTCCACCGAGAACACCTCGGGCACGTAGAGCCGGCCGCGCAGTGCGTCGCCGCGCGCGATCTTGTGTTCGGCGGCGCGCAGCAGGTGGCTGCGCACCGTGCCCCAGTGGCGCTTGCCGGCAAAGCCGGGATGCCAGCGCGTCAGCTCGGCCTGGTCCCACAGGTAGTGCAGCAGGGCGCGCAGCGACAGCCGGGTGCCGCTGCTGGCCACGCTGTCGCCGTCACCGCCGGCCGCGGGTGCCGCCGACCGCCCTGCGATCTTCGACAGCGGGAAGTCGTGCTTCAGCGTCGTCTCGCCCGTGGCCGGGTCTTCGCTGATCGCCGAGCCCAGCACCTGCCCCAGGCCGGTGGCTTCGGGTGGCGGCTCGTAGGCAGGGCAGTCCGGCGCATGCCGGCTGCCGGTGCCGGGCATGCGCTTGACGACGTAGCCGTCGTGCGCGCCGGCGAGCCGGGCGATGTACATCTCGACGCCTTCGGCCAGGCACAGGCAGCGTGGCCGCTGGCGGGCCGCGTGTGCCGCGGCGACGGCCTCGGCAAAGCGCGGCGTTCCGGCCTCGAAGCGCTGGCCGCCGATCAGGTAGGCCGCGCTGCCTCCACCGGGCTCCTCGCCATGAGGCCCACCGCTGACAAGTACCTTCACCGACCGGCCCGCTCGGCATCAACGCACCGGCGCAGCACGTTCGCGCGTGCGCTGCACTTCGGGCACGGGCACCACCACCGGCCGCTGCGAAGGGGCCGCCTTGTCGTAGATCTTGACCTTCGGCGCCTGGCCGTCGCGCAGGCGCTGCCCCAGCTTCTCGGTCGCTGCCGCCATCACGGCCTCGCGCTGCTTGTCCGGCACACGCTTGGCGACGAGCACCGCCTCGATGGCGGCCAGCACTGCCTTGCGCCCGCCGCCACCGCGGGCCGATGCCTTCTCGGCCGGCGCTGCCGCGGCACCCGTGCCCGCGTCGCGCGCCGGCTCGATGCGGTTGACCAGCCGGGCTTCGCGCTCGCGCTTCAGCACTTCCAGGTCGCCCGGGTTGGGCTCGTAGCCCAGGGTCTTGACGCCGCGCACCGAGGCCTCGAGCCAGACCATGCGCTTGAAGTCTTCGTTGCCCGACACGCGCAGCGCCTTCCAGTTGCGCGCCTCGGCTACGTCCACCATCGAGCGGGCGACGGAAGGGCTGTTGGTGTCCGTCGCCAGCCTGAAGGTCGATTCGGTGAAGGCCACGCGCGAGGTGTCGCCGCGGAAGCGGTACTCGGTGCGGCCGATGGTCACGTCGCCCACGGTCACTGGCGCGCGCTTGATGACGTAGCGCTCCATCAGCGCGGCTTCCAGGCGGGTAACGAGCGCGGCACGCTCGGCCTGGGCGTCGATCTTGGCCACGGCCTTGGCATCGCCTGCTTCGGCCGATGCCGCCTGCTTGCCGACGCCTGGGATTGCGAAGACCTTGGCGGGCTCGGGCACCTCGTCGCGCTCGGAGCCGGGGTCCAGAGGGCGCTCGGGCAGGGACGGGCGCTGCGGCCCGCGCTGCCATTGGTTACCGACCTTCTGCAGCATCGTACGCTTGCCGTCCTCGGCCACCGCGATGAAGCGGCTGCTGCCCAGTTGCTCCGCCTTGGCTGTCATCTCCTGCAGGTTCCTGCTTCGGTACGTCACTTCGGCAAAGGGGTCGCGCAGCTCGTAGTGTCCGCCGGGCGCCTCGGCCGGCGTCTGGAAGCGTTCCTTGGCGACGGTCGCGCGGTTGGTGGGTTCAACGGCGCCGCCCTGGTTGGGGACTGGAAGGCGCACGGGGGAGTTGTCTGCATCCATGGGAACCTCACGAAGCTAGGGTGGCGGTGGTTCAAGGCTGAACCGTGGGTGGCACGCCTGGCATGGCGACGGGCAGCGCGCGGTACAGCTCGATCTCGACCCGGCGGTTCAGGCCACGACCGCTGTCGCTGCCGTTGTCGGCGGCGTGGTCGCCGACGGGTTGGTACGTGGCACGGATGCGCGCCGGGTCCACGCCCGCAGCGACCAGGTAGTCGCGCACGGCAGCCGCACGCTCTCGGGCGATGCGGCTTTCGACCGGTGCGTCCGTGCTGCCGTCGGTGCGCCCGCGCAGCAGCACCAGCGGCGCCGCCTTCGCATCCGCGAACAGCGGCCCCGCAATGTCCGCCGGAATCGCGACGCGTGTGCTGCCGAAGTCGAAGCGCACGGTGAAGACGCTGTTCGCCTGTGGCAGCGGCTTGTCCGCAGGCGCCTGCATCGCCGCGATGATCTGCTGCCGCGCGGCCAGGTTGGCGAGCGTGGCCGTCGTCGATTCGGCCAGCCGGCCGGATTCGGCGGCCAGGATGCGGGTGTTCTGCAGGTCGTTCCTGCAGACCTGCAGCTCGACGGCCATCTGCGAATTGACGGGGCGCTTCTGCGATTCGTCCACGGTCGGCGGCTTGGGCGGTGAGCTGCACGACGCCAGCATCAGAAGCCATGGAATCAAGGCAGCGGCGGTGTGCATGTTGCTTCTCCGGGTGTGTCAAGGGCCGCGATGTCGAGCGCACGCTCGTCAGCCGGCGTCAGCGCCTCGCGGTCATCGGAGGAAAGGACGCCGTCCTCGTCGGCAACGGCTTCGACCACGCCCCCGGCGCCGGACGGCTCCGCGCCGAAGAAGCCCAGCATCACGTCGGCGACCTTGCCTGGTGGCCCCTCGAAGGTGTCTGGCGGCAGGTTGAAGTCGTGGGCCAGCGCTTCGACCTTCAAGCTCTCGCCTGGGGTCAGCTCATCGTCGGCGTAGCGCCAACGTTGCTGCACGCGGGCCAGGTGCAGGTCCATGTCCATGCGCGGCACGGCCGGCGCGCGTAGCAGCCGCGGCGTGAACGCCTTGTCGCGGTGGTAGCGGATCTTCTCGCCTAGGATGGGCTTGCAGTTCTCGACGATCACCACCAGGCGCTCGCTGCCCAGCTCCTTGAACTCCTGCGGCAGCAGCAGCGCGCGGCGCTGTTCACTGTCGTTGCGGCTGACCGTGCTCGACCCGTGGCCGCTGAAGGAGCGGCTGCGCCCGCGCGAGGTGGCGCGCTCGGTGAAGTGGCCGAGCATGGCGCTGTACTCGTCGGCGTCGCGCTGCGAAGGGGTGCGCTTCGGCCGCGTCGCCGCGTGCCCGCTGCACGTGAATCGTGGCTTGGCCGGGCCGCTTCCCACGCCCGATTCACCGAACTGCGCAGGCGCAGTCCTCCCTTCGCATGTTCCTCGGTGTCCTTCGCAGCTTCGCGCTGCCCCAGCGCTTCGGGCTCGACATGGCGATTGATGCTGAGCCTGCATGACTGAACGATGGGATGCGGCTGCTGGATCTGCGGCGCCGCCCGAACCAGGATCACATGGTAACGATTCGAGACGCGACGGAGGGCCAGCGAACCATCGCGATGTGACAGCTTCGAACGCAATCATGTGGCTTGTTTTCGCGCGCGCACCGCTGCCTGATGCCACCTACTGGCCGGGTCGGCGTCTGCTTGCGTTCGTGGATGCTCTTGTGTGGCCGGCAAGCTGGATCGCGCTCGCGGCGCAACTTCCGCAGCCGACAGGCATCGTGGGTCCGACGGTCGCAGCGGTCGCTTTGCTCAACGCGCTCGGACGCGGGCATCGCGCGCTTTGGCGGAACCATCGCTACCACTTCACGACATGGCGCTGGGCGGGCACCTTGATGTGCCTGCTGCTGGTCGGCCTCGCACTTCGCTTCTAATGCAGCCGTACGTTCGGCTGCACTAGCAATCAGTGCGTGGCCGCAGGCCTGCCCTCGCTCCATCGCTCCAAGTCACTTCGGCGCCACGCGACGGCGCGCTTGCTCAGCCGCACAGGATTCGGAAACTGCCTGTCAGCCATCAAGCGGTAGATGGTCGATCGACCCAAGCCGGTCACGTGCATCACGGCGTTGATGCGCAGAAGAAGCGGATCCGACTCCAGAGCGGATCGTGATCCACGGGAAGCATTGACCGTCATTGGGCGCTCCTGACTGACGCGTGTCCTGCGTGAAGCCTATTCGGTTGATGTCCCAGGAAGTGGTGTAAGTCCTTCAGTGCGCGGCAGGTTGCGAAGGGCGTAGCCCGTAGCGAGCTGCCGCGCGGCGGCGGCCGTCCCGGGTGGGGTGGCCATCGTGGTCCCGGATAAGGTTGAGGTGCGACCCACCAACCTGTCCGAAGGAGATTCCACGATGACCAACGCCACTATGGCACTTGCCGAGCTCACCGAGAAGGGAGCCGACATCGACGTGCTGCGCCAGATGGTGCAGTTCATGGCCCAACGCCTGATGGAGCTCGACGTCGAGGGGCGCTGCGGCGCCGGCTACGACGAGAAGAACCCTGAGCGGCTGAACAGCCGCAACGGCTACCGCGATCGGCTCTGGGAGACCCGCGCCGGCAGCGTCGAGCTGAAGATCCCCAAGCTTCGTCAAGGCAGCTACTTCCCGGACTTCCTGGAGCCGCGCCGCACGGCTGAGAAGGCGCTCACGGCCGTGATCCAGGAAGCCTACGTCCAGGGCATCTCAACACGCTCGGTGGACGAACTGGTCAGGGCGCTTGGGATGAGCGGCGTGTCCAAAAGCCAGGTCAGCCGGCTGTGCGGCGAACTCGACGAGCGCGTCGGTGCGTTCCTGAACCGCCAGATCGAAGGCGACTGGCCGTACCTGTGGATCGACGCCACCTACGTGAAGACGCGCGAGGCCGGGCGCATCGTGAGCGTGGCGGTGATAGTGGCGGTGGGCGTGAACACCGACGGGCAGCGCGAGGTGCTGGGGCTGAAGGTCGGCGCCTCGGAGGCCGAGCCGTTCTGGACGGAGTTCCTGCGCAGCCTGAACCGGCGAGGGCTGCGGGGCGTGAAGCTGGTGATCAGCGACAGCCACGAAGGCATCAAGGCGGCTGCGGCCAAGGTGCTGAAGGCCACCTGGCAGCGCTGCCGCGTGCACTTCATGCGCAACGCGCTGGCGCACGCGGCCAAGACCCAGCGGCGCATGGTCAGCGCGGCCATCGGAACGGTGTTCGTGCAGGACACGCCCGAGACGGCGCGCACGCAGTGGCGCAGCGTGGCCGATCAGCTGCGCGGCAAGTTCCCCAAGCTAGGGGCGCTGATGGACGAGGCCGAGCATGACGTGCTCGCCTTCATGACCTTCCCGCGGGCGCACTGGACGCAGATCTACTCCACGAACCCGCTGGAGCGGCTGAACGCCGAGATCAAGCGGCGAACGAACGTCGTGGGCATCTTCCCCAACGACGCATCCATCGTGCGTCTGGTCGGCGCGATGATGCTGGAACAGAACGACGAATGGAGCCTGAACCGCCGCTACATGCAGCTTGAGGGCTTGCAGACCGTCAGCGATACTGTGCCTACTCGGCTGTCCGCTGTGGCTCGCTGAGTACCGCGCTGTGCGCGCCGACCGAACTTTGACCACCCGTGCCGACTGAACATTGACCAGGGGGGGAAGCCCGTCTCGATCGAGGCGAGCTGTGGATAAGTCTAAGGTCTTTGCTGTTGTCGGTACTCCGTTGTTCGGCATCGATGGTGCGCGGGGCAAGCCGCGCAGGGCGTAGCCCGTAGCGGCTTGCCCCGCGCGGCGGCCGGTCAGAACGGCTCGTCGTCCGGCGCCGGCTTGGCACGTCGGGCCTGCTCACGCGCCTTAATGCGCGTCTTGGCCGTGGCGCTGGAGTGCCGGAAGCGGTAGCTCTCGTTGCCGGTCTCCACGATGTGGCAGTGGTGCGTGAGCCGGTCCAGCAGCGCGGTAGTCATCTTCGCGTCGCCGAAGACGGCGGCCCACTCGCCGAAGGTTAGGTTGGTCGTGATCATCACACTGGTGCGCTCGTACAGCTTGCTCAGCAGGTGGAACAGCAGTGCTCCGCCGGCCTGGCTGAACGGCAGGTAGCCCAACTCGTCCAAGATGACCGCGTCCATGCGCATCAGGTTCGCCGCGATCCGCCCGGCCTTGCCCTCGGCCTTCTCGCGCTCCAGCGCATTGACCAGGTCCACCGTCGAGTAGAAGCGCACCCGCTTGCCATGCCGCGTGATGCCGGCCACGCCGAGCGCGGTGCACAGGTGCGTCTTGCCGGTGCCTGGCCCGCCGATGAACACCGCGTTGTGCGCGGCCTCGGTGAACGACAGATCGGCCAGCTGGTCTATCAGCGCCCGGTCGACCTTGGAGGCGTCGAAGTCGAAGCCCGCCAGGTCGCGGTGCGCCGGGAAGCGCGCCGCGCTCATTTGGTAGCTCACCGAGCGCATCGCCCGGTCGGTGCCCTCGGCCTGCAGCAGGTGCTCGATCAGCCAGCGCGAGCTGTCCACGCCGACGCCGCCACCCTGGGCCACGAGGTCGGCCCAGGCGCCGGCCATGCCGTGCAGCCGCAATGCCCTCAGTTCGGCGGTCACGTCACGCATGGTCCACCTCCTGGCCGGCCTGGTCGCGCAGGCCGTCGTAGCGGCCCGTGTCCGCACGCGGCGCTTCGTTCAGACGCAGCGCCGTCTCCACCTTCTCTGGTGGCGGACTCGCGGTGAGGCGCCCGATTACGTTGAGCACGTGCTCGGCGCTGACAGCGCCGCTCTCCAGCACCAGCTCGGCGGCCACGAGCACGGCGTCCAGTCCGGCGGTGGGCACCGCCGCGAGCACCTGCGCCGTCACGCGGTCGCCTCCAGGGCGGCGCAGCAGCGCCTGCTGCAAGGCCAGAAGCGGCGCGGGCATGTCGGCGAACGGCGCGCCGTTGCGCAGTACACCGGGCTTGCGCTGCACCAGCGGGATGTAGTGCTGCCAGTCATAGCTGGTCTGGCCGCGGTCGCTCAGGCGCGCATGGCTGGCGACGATCTTGTCCTCGGCCACGACGACCACGCGCGTGGGGTACAGCCGGGTCGAGACCATGTGCCCGGCCAGCTCGCACGGCACCGAGTAGCGGTTGCGCAGCACCGTCACCAGACAGGTGCTGGACACGCGTGCCGGGTTCTCGACATAACCATCGAAGGGCTCGGGCATGGGCATGAGCTGCGGCAGCTCGTGCTCGAGCATCTCGGCCACGCTGAACTGGCCGTGCTCCGGGTGCCGGATCTCCTGCCACAGGGCCCGGCAGCGCACCGCCAGCCAGGCGTTGAGTTCGTCGAAGGAGCCGAAGCGCTGGCGCGCAGCCTCGATCCACACGCGCCGGCGGCTGTCCTGCACGTTCTTCTCCACCCGGCCCTTCTCCCAGCCCGAAGCGACGTTGCAGAAGTCCGGGTCGAACAGGTAGTGCGCGCTCATCGCCGCGAAGCGCGCGTTGACCACGCGCCCCTTGCCCTTCTTCACCTTGTCGACCGCGGTCTTCATGTTGTCGTAGATGCCCCGGCGTGGGATGCCGCCCAGCGCCGCGAAGCTGCGCGTGTGCGCGTCGAACAGCATCTCGTGGCCCTGCGTCGGGTAGGCCACCAACCAGAACGCACGCGAGGCGCACAGCTTCAAATGCGCGAGCTGAAGGCGCCGGTAGATGCCGCCGATGACCAGGCCTTCTTCACTCCAGTCGAACTGGAACGCGTCGCCAAGCTCGAAGCTCAGCGGCACGAAGGCGCTGGTGGCGCTGACCTTGCCTTGCTCGTCGCGCCAAGCCCGGAGGTAGTCGGTCAGCCGCGTGTAGCCACCTTCGTAACCCAGGGCCTGCAACTCCACATGCAGCGCCCGCGCCGTGCGCCGCTCGTGCCGCGGGCGGTGCCCGTCGGCCTTCAACGCCTTGTTCAGCGCCTCAACAAACGGCGCCAGCTTCGTCGGCATCTCCCGACGCCGGTACCTCGGCTCGGCACCCTGCGGCGCCTTAAGCCACTTCTTGATCGTGTTGCGCGACAGACTCGTCAGCCGCGCAATCTCGCTGATCGACTTCCCTTGCCGGAAGTGCATCGAGCGGATCTTGCCCATCATGGCCATGGTGATCACTCCTTCATCCCCGCTGCACAAAAAAGCAGCAGGGTAGGTTGAACACCCTGGTCAGTTTTCGGTCGGCATCACCCGGCTTTGCTGGTCAATTTTCGGTCGGCGTCAACACGCCATCAATGCTGCAGCCGCCACCGCAGCGTCGCGCTGACCGCTGCGGGCGAGGCCTTCGGCAATAAAGCCGGTTGCCTTCATCTCCTCCACAAATGCAGTCAGATAGGCGTGGCCGGCGTATCGGCCCTTTGGCGTGCCCATTGCCTGCTCAATAGCGGTGAAGCGTCCCGGAATCACCCGGAAGCCTGGATTGACCGCGGCGTAGTCTTCGAGCGGCTGCCGTACGCCAGCCGCAGCATCCAGGCTGGTGTCGCCAGCGAACAGATCGACGGCGCCGGCAGAGGTGTCGGCACGAACCAGTTCGGAATGACGCAGCGCGCGTGTCAGGAACAGGTCATACGCGGCTCCCTTTCCAACCGCAATGCGCAGGTCGGTCGCGTCCAAGCTGCCTATGTCGTGCAGCGGCGAATCGTTTCGAACGATGTAGGTACCTTCGATCACTACATACGGTGCCGTGAACGCGATCTCCGCTGCGCGAACGGGATCGATGGCGAGGAACGCCACGTCCCACGTCGAGGACTTCAGTGCCTCGAACACCTTGCCGGCGGCTTCGAACGTGATCAGATCGACGCCCACCCCCAGACGCCGGGCTAGCTCGCGTGCCAGGTCGACGGAGATGCCCTGCGGCTCGCCGCTCTGCACCGCGCGTTGCGCCAGCACTGGGTTTCCGAAGTTGATGGCGGCCCGGATGCGACCGGTCGGAGCCAAATCGCGGAGCACGATGTCAATGGCAGCCATGGTCACGCTGCGGGCACGCAAACGTGGCCTTCCATCAGCCTGCGGGCGGATCGGCTCATGATGACTTTCTTCACCGCCCACTGACCATCGACCTCGAGAGCCTCTGCACCGACGGCCAACGTTCCCGACGGGTGCCCGAAGCGAACACGTCCATCGGGTCCGACCGGAGCAACGCGATGCACCAACGTGCCAGGTATGGCTGCTGCAGCGGCGATCGCCACCGCGCCCGTGCCGGTCATCGCGTGATGCAGCTGGCCCATCGAGAAGATGCGCGCTAAAAGGTCCATGGCGTTCGCCGGGACCGGCTTGCCGTCAGAAGCGGTGTACGGCGCGGGGCTGGCGACGAAAGCCAACTTGGGCGTATGCGGCCGCTTCGCAGTGGCTTCCTCGGCCGTGGCCACCAGGCCCATGGCCACAGCGCCATTGGCGCGCACGGCCTCGGCCAGCTTTAACAGCTCCTTTGTGCCATTGACATCGCCTTGCAGCTCGGTGCCCTTGAGGCCCAGCGACTGGGCATCGACGAAGATCGTCGGATTGCCGGCGTTGATGAGAGTCGCCTGCACCTTGCCGACACCCGGCACGTCGAGCGTGTCGACCTTGTTTCCGCTGGGGAACATCGCACCGCCGCCGGCGTCTTCTCCACCCTCTTCGTCGGCAGCCGGGTCCAGAAACTCGAGCTTTACTTCCGCAGCCGGGAAGGTCACGCCATCGAGCTCAAAGTCGCCAAGTTCGACCACTTCGCCGTCCTTCATCGGGACATGCGAGATGATCTTCTTGGCGATGTTGGCCTGCCAGATGCGCACCGTGGCCGTGCCGTCGGAAGGTGCGCTGACCAGCCCGGAGCTGATCGCGAAAGGCCCGACTGCCGCACTCAGGTTGCCGCAGTTGCCAGTCCAGTCGATGACTGGTGCATCGATGGCCACCGCACCGAACAGGTAGTCGACATCGCAATCGGACCGCGTGGACTTCGACAGAATCACCACCTTGCTCGTGCTGGACGTTGCACCGCCCATGCCATCGATGTGTTTGCCGTAACGGTCCGGGCTGCCGATAACTCGCATCAGGATGCGGTCACGTTCCTTTGGGTCGCTGGGCAGGTCGCTGGCGACAAAAAAGACTCCCTTGCTGGTGCCGCCGCGCATGTAGACGGCGGGAATGCGAAGTTGGCTCATAGGTCGTTCTTTCAAGAAGTGGTCGTTGAAGACATGAAGGTGATGCATACCGGGCTGCCTGTCTCGGCAACGACGGTGGCGTCGCTGAGCAGCCCGTCCTCTCGGACGCGAAAGCGCACGATGGTGTCGCTGCCTTCGTTGGCGACGAGTAGGAACGAACCATCGGGCGTCAGGGTCAGGAAGCGCGGCGTGGTCCCGAGGGTCGACTGCCATTGGCACACATTCATTGCACCGGTGGGCTGGTTCACGCGAACAACGCTGATGCTGTCGTGACCTCTGTTGGAGACGTAGAGCGTGTCGCGCCCGATGGCAATGCCCGCAGCCCGGCTCTCGCCGGTGAAGTCATCCGGCAGCAGGCTCACAGTGCGCTTCGCAAGCAACTCAGCCTGAGCCGGGTCGAACTGATAGCCAGTGACGGTCGAGTCGAGTTCGTTGGCGACCCAGGCCCAGCCGGGACCACCGCGAACGGACACCCCAAACGCCACGTGACGTGGTCCCGAGCAGGAACGAGCGGTCGCCTCGCTGACCAGTTCCAAAGCGCCACCGCTGCCGAGCCGCACGACATGAACCCGGTCGAGCCCTTTGTTGGGCACGATGAACAAGTCCGTGCCAGGCCAACGCGGCGAGTGATGCGGGTGCGAACCCTCTTGCTCATCGCGGTGCGGTCCGGGTGTGCCGACCAGTTGCAGCGTAGAAGCGGCGTCGCCCAGTGCACCGTCAGGGCGGATCGGCAGTGCGCTCATCGAGCCGGTGGCATAGCTGGCCACAACGAGCCGCTTGCCATCGGCCGACAGCTCAAGGTGCACAGGATTGCGTCCCCGCACCGGCTGCTGGTTCAGCTGAGTGAGGCGGCCTTCCTTACCAACGGAGAAGCTGCTCGCGTCGCTGAAGTCGCCGTGTACTGCGTAGAGCCGCCGTGTGGCGCCTTGCGCAAGAAGGAATGACGGGTTCATCAACTCGAGCGTCTGCACCAGGCGCCAGCGCCCGAACGTGTCGTCGACTTCGTAGACGCTCAGGCCCGCGCCGCGAGCGCTTCGCTCGCGGGTCGTGCGGCTGCCGACAAAGACCAGCATGGTTCTCCCCTGGTATGCGGAAGTTACGCGGCGTGGCGCAACTCGGCGCCGATGCGCGGCAGCAGTCCGCCGGCCTCGAAGACTTGTTGTTCCTCGCTGGTGTCGATGCGGCAGGTCACCGGCGTGCTTGTCGTGCTGCCATCGCGACGGCGGATGACCAACGTCAGCGTGCTGCGCGGCGCAGGCACGCCGGCGGTAGCGTCCAGGCCCTCGATCGTGAAGGTCTCGCCCCCGTTGATGGCCAGCGTCTTGCGTGTGACGCCTGGTGCGAACTGCAGGGGCAGCACGCCCATGCCCACCAGGTTGGTGCGATGGATGCGCTCGAAGCTCTCGCAGATCACCGCGCGCACGCCGAGCAGCCGCACCCCTTTGGCCGCCCAGTCGCGTGACGAACCGCAGCCATAGTTGTTGCCGGCAATAACCACCAGTTCTTGGCCACGCTCGAGGTAGGCCTGCGCCGCGTCGAACAGCGGCATCACGGTGCCATCCGGCTCGAGGCGGGTGAAGGACCCTTCGACGCCGGGCGTCATCTCGTTCTTGAGCCGGTTGTTCGCGAATGTCGCACGCACCGCGACGACGTGATCACCGCGCCGCGTGCCGTAGGAGTTGAACTCCTCAGGGTCGACGCCGTGCGCGATCAGGTACTGGCCGGAGGCGCTTTCAGGAAGGATCGCGCCCGACGGAGACAGGTCGTCCGTCGTGATGTTGTCGCCAAGTACGGCGATGGCACGCATGTCCTTGCCCGTTGGAAGCGTGGTCAACGACTGCTGCCAGTACGGCGGACGGCGAATGTAGGTGCTTTCCTCACGCCATGCGAAGCGCGGGTTGACCGCCGTGCCGCCGGCGGCATCAGCATCGGCGTCCTTCGCGAACATCGCGTCGTAGACCGCGCTGAACTGCTCGCCACGCACATGCTGCTTCAGCACCGCGTCAATCTCGTCGTCGGCCGGCCACAGGTCGTCCAGCCGCACATCGCGCCCTTGCGCATCCTTCGCGATCGGCTCCTTCTCGATGTCGATGCGGATCGATCCAGCGATGGCATAGGCCACAGTCAAGGCGGGCGAGGCCAGGAAGGCCTCCTTGACGCGCGGGTGAATGCGCCCGTTGAAGTTTCGGTTGCCCGACAGCACGGCTGCGGTGTGCAGGTTGCGGCCGACGATCTCGTCTTCGATGTCCTTCGGCAGCGGGCCGGACATGCCATTGCAAGACGTGCAGCCGAAACCGACGATGCCGAACCCGAGCTCTTGCAGCGGCGCCATCAGGTCTGCCGACAGCAGGTATTGCTCAACCGCTTTGGAACCCGGTGCGAAGGAGGTTTTGACCCAGGGCTTGCGCTGCAGGCCGAGCGCGACCGCCTTGCGCGCGGCCAGGCCGGCGGCGATCAGGTTGCGCGGATTCGAGGTATTGGTGCAGCTGGTGATGGCCGCGATGACGACGGCTCCTTCGGGCAGCGGGTCGCCTGCCTTCACCGCGGCAGGCTCGTCGCGTTGCCCGGCCGGCTTGGCCAACCCAGCGGACGCCAATTGCTGCAGCGGAATGCGCTGGTGCGGATTCGCCGGCCCGGCAAGCGCGCGGCCGACCTGGCTCAGGTCGAAGTGCAACAGCCTTGGATACTTCGCCCCCTGCAGCGCATCGGACCACAGGCCCTGTTCACGCGCATAAGCCTCGACGAGTTTGATCAATGACGGATGCCGTCCAGTCAGACGAAGGAAGTCGAGCGTCTTCTCGTCAATGGAGAACATCGCCGCAGTCGCACCGAATTCCGGCGACATGTTCGAGATCGTCGCGCGGTCGGCCAGCGTCAGCGCGCGCGCGCCAGGACCATGGAACTCGAGGATCGTGCCGACCACGCCCTGACCGCGCAGGTACTCGGTAATTGCCAGCACCAGGTCGGTGGCCTGCACGCCGGGTTGGCGTGAGCCGGTCAGCTCGACGCCGACGATCTCCGGCATGCGCATCCAGATTGGCCGGCCGAGCATCACCGACTCGGCCTCGATGCCGCCGACGCCCCAGCCGACGACCCCCAGCGCGTTGATCATCGTCGTGTGGCTGTCGGTGCCGACCAGCGTGTCGGGGAAGGCGAGTCCGTCCTTCACCTGCACCACCGGCGACATGCGCTCCAGGTTGATCTGGTGCAGGATGCCGTTGCCCGGCATCACGACATCGACGTTCTCGAAGGCGCGCCTCGCCCAGGCCAGGAACTCGAAGCGCTCGGCGTTCTTGCGCTGCTCGATCGCCATGTTCTGCGCCATCGCGTCGGCATGCATGCCGCCGACCTCGACGTTCAGCGAGTGGTCGACGACGAGCTGCGTCGGAACGACAGGGTTCACCTGACGCGGGTCGCCGCCGGCTTCGGCCACCGCATCACGCAGCCCCGCCAAGTCGACCAGCGCGGGCGTGCCCAGCAGGTCTTGCAGCACGACGCGCGCCGGGAAGAAGGGGAAGTCCACATCGGAGCGGCCTTCGACGATCTGGCCCAGCGTTTCCGGCCACGACGCCGGTTCGGTCTTGCGCACGATGTTCTCGGCGAACACCCGTGCGGTGTACGGCAGACGATCGAAGGCACCCGGGAAGAGCTTCTCGACGGCGGCACGCACGCGCATGACGCGGTGGATCTGGTCGGGCAACACGCTGGTTTCGGCTTGCATTAGGGTTTCTCCTAGTGTTGATCGTGAAGGGCTTGCGTTGGCGTGGATTGCATTCTATGATCAGAAAATGCAACAGGCAAACAGTTTTTTCAGACCCCCAAAAGGAGACCCCATGAACCCCATCGACCGACGCCAAGTCCTCAAAGCCCTGCTGGGCACGACCTCCGTGCTGGCTGCGCCTGGCTTGCTGCACGCACAAGACCGCTATCCAAACAAGCTGGTCACGCTGGTGGTGCCGCAGCCTGCCGGCGGCGGCGCCGACGCGCTGTGCCGCTCACTGCAGGGCGAGCTTCAAAAGGCCCTCGGGCAATCGGTGATCATCGACAACAAGGGCGGTGCGGCCGGCAACATCGGCACGGCTGCTGGCCTGGCCGCACCGGCCGACGGCTACACGGTGACCTTCGTCAACCTGTCGACGATGGCGCTGAACCCGCACCTCTATGCGAAAACCGGCTACTCGGTCGCTGATATGCAGCCGGTGATCCTGCTGACGTCGGTGGCCAACATCATTGCCGTCAACCCCGACAAGGTGCCGTCGAAGACACTGCCCGAGTTCCTGGAGCTGGTGCGCAAGAACCCGGGCAAGTACACCTACGCGACCGCGGGCAACGGCAGCGGCAACCACCTGGGCGGCGAGATGCTGAAGTCGATGGCCAAGATCGACCTGCTGCACGTGCCCTACAAGGGCGGTGGCCCGGCGCTGACCGCGCTGCTCGGTGGCGAAGTCGATGCCGCCGTGGCCGACCCGCTGGCGACGCTGCCGCACATCAAGTCCGGCAAGCTGCGCGCGCTGGCCGTCACTTCCGCCAAACGCGCCTCGGCACTTCCCGACGTGCCGACCGTCGCCGAGAGCGGCGTGCCCGGCTACGAGGCTGCCTCCTGGGCTGGCATCGTCGTACCGAAGGCGACACCAGCGCCGGTGGTCGACGCGCTCTACAAGGCCTTCGACAAGGCACTGAAGGCGCCGGAGGTGTCCAGTCGATTGTCAAGCCAGCTCTATGAGCCGGTGGGCATGGGCCCGAAGGAGTTCGCCCGCTTCGCCGCGGCCGAGAACGAGAAGTGGGGCAAGCTGATCAAGCAGCTCAACGTCAAGCTCGACTGAAGCCGGATACGACGATGAGCAATCGGCAGGATGGAACCGCGGTGAAGCACCCGAGCAAGCGTACGAAGGAACGCGCGAATGGTCGCACCAACGACCACGCCAATGGGCACGCGACCCCACGCGGCACGGCCTCGGTTGGCAAGGCCGGCCGCTACCATGCCGGCATCTCATTGCGCTCGAAGCACATTGCCGTGGACTTGACACCGTTGCAGACCCGCGTGGCCCGCGAAATCCTTGCCTACGCCCGGCGCGAGAACCTGAAGGCCGGGGCACATTTGGCGGAGAGTCTGCTGGCCGAGCAGATCGGCACTTCGCGCTCGCCGGTCAATGTCGCACTGCGCCATCTGGCTGGGGCTGGCATGCTCAGCCACGATCTGAATCGCGGCTATTTCCTCAACAAGGACGCGCTGAGCTTCGCGCAGCTCGCGGAAGCCTTCTCGAGCACGCCCGACGACCCGCTGTACCTGCGCATCGCCGACGACCGCCTGGCGCACAAGCTGCCCGACCTGATCAACGAGGTCGATCTGATGCGGATCTACCGCGTTTCGCGCAGCAGCCTGCGCAAGGTGCTGTCGCGCATCCAGCAGGAAGGCTGGGTCGAGAAGTCGGTCGGCCACGGCTGGAGCTTCCAGCCCATGATCGACTCCGCCGAGGCCTACGAAGAAAGCTACGTTTTCCGCACGGCGCTTGAGCCGACCGGCCTGCTGGCCAGCGGCTTCATCGCCGACCCGGCCGAGCTGTCGGCGGTGCGCCGCCAGCAGGAGCTGATCGCGAACACCGGCTGGAAGACGATGACGCCCATCGAACTGTTCGAATCGAACAGCCAGTTCCATGAGACGCTGGCCAAATGGTCGGGTAACCGTTTCATCCTGCAAGCGGTGCGGCGCACCGACCAGCTGCGTCGCCTGGTGGAGTATCGCCAAGCACGATCGCGCGAACCGCGGCAGACGCAGGCGAAGGAGCACCTGGAGATCCTCGATGCGATCGCGGCGCACGACGCGCTCAAGGCCGCGTCGCTGATGCGTGCGCATCTGGAAGGCGCGCGGCGCGGCAAGGTGTACGGCGGCGAAGCCTTCGTCGCGCCGGCACCTCCCTAAAAACACCCCGGCATTGCTTCGGTTTCGTTCGCCAAGCAATGCTTTTTGTATGAATAGAACGCACTTCATAGGAGACTTCAAATGTTCGGATCATTTACCCAGCAGCTGCGCGCAGCAGCCGCCGCGGCGGCCTTCGCCATCGCACTGCCGGCATACGCGCTCGACACCGTCAAGTTCATGGCGCCGGGTTCGCCCGGCGGCGGCTACGACCAAACCGCCCGCAGTTTGGGCAAGGCGATGCAGGAAGCCGGTGTCGCGAAGGGCGCAACCTACGAAAACAAGGGTGGCGCCGGCGGCACTCTCGGCTTGGCCCAGTTCGTCAATGCCACGAAGGGCGACGTCAACGCTCTGGTCGTGATGGGCGCGATCATGGTCACCGGCGTGATGCAGAACAAGCCACAGATCACGCTGGCCAACGCGACGCCAATCGCGCGGCTGTTCACCGAATACAACGTCATCGCGGTGCGCAAGGACTCGCCGCACAAGACGCTGGCCGACCTGCTGAATGACTTCAAGAAGGACCCGACCAGCGTCAAGTGGGGCGGCGGCTCCAAGGGTTCGACTGACCACATCGGCATCGGACAGCTCGCCAACACCCTCGGCGTGCCGGTCGACAAGTTGAACTACATCCCCTTCGGCGGCGGCGGCGAGGTCGTCGCAGCGACACTGGGCGGCCACATCACCGCGATCACCGGCGGCTATGGTGAGCTGTCCAAGTACATCGAGTCCGGGCAGTTCCGCGTGCTCGCGGTCGGTTCGCCGACCCGCATGCCTGGCATCAATGCTCCGACGCTGAAGGAACAGGGCGTCGATCTGGAGATCGGCAACTGGCGTGGCGTGTACGGCGCAGCCGGCCTGACACCGGCGCAGCGCAAAGAGCTGACCGACGCGGTCGTTGCCGCCACCAAGACTAAGGGCTGGCAGGACAACCTGAAGGCCAACGCCTGGGCGTCCAGCCTGCTGACCGGCGACGAGTTTGCCGCCTTCGTCGACGCCGAGCACGCCCGCCTGCGCGCGATGCTGGTCAAGGTCGGGTTGTTGTGACATGAACGCCCGACGCTTTCACCCAGGCCAATTCGCCATCGGCGCTTTCATGGCGGTGCTGGCCGGCCTGCTCGCGGCAGGAGCCGCGCGCATGCCGGTTGACAAGGGCTATTCGATCCTTGGACCGCACATCTTCCCGTTCGCAGTGGCCCTGTTCGTCGCCGCGGTCGCCGTGCTGCTGTGCTGGCAGGCGGCGACCGGGGGCTTGCGCAACCTCGCAGACGAGGCACCGCCTGCGACTTCGCGTTCGCGCGTCGCTGGGGCGATTTGGCTATCGGCGGGCATCCTGGCCGTGGCGCTGCTCATCAATCAACTGGGCTTCGTGCTCGCGGCGGCCGTGCTGTTCGCGTTCGCGGCGCGCGGCTATGGCAGCCGTTCGCCGGTGCGTGACCTCGGGATCGGCGTTGCGCTGACGCTGCCGGTGTTTTGGCTGTTCACGATGGGCCTGGGCTTGAGCCTGCCGCAGCTCGTCAACGCCTGGATCTAGGAGAACCCCATGATCGAGATCTTCTCTAGCCTGGCCTCAGGCTTTGTCACGGCGCTGACACCCATCAACCTGATGTGGGGCTTCGTTGGCTGCCTGCTTGGCACGGCAATCGGCGTGCTGCCCGGTATCGGCCCGGCGCTGACGGTGGCCGTGCTGCTGCCGCTCACCGCCAAGGTCGACGCGACCGGCGCGCTGATCATGTTCGCCGGCATCTATTACGGGGCGCAGTTCGGCGGTTCGACCACGTCGATCCTCATGAACACGCCGGGCGAATCGTCGTCGATGGTGACCGCCATGGAAGGCAACCTGATGGCGCGCAACGGACGGGCCGGGCCCGCACTGGCAACTGCCGCGATCGGGTCCTTTGTCGCCGGCACGATCGCCACCGCGTTGCTCAGCTTCTTTGCGCCATTCGTCGCCGGCGTGGCGCTGCAGTTCGGCCCGGCCGAATACTTCGCAATCATCGTCTTTGCATTCACCACCGTCTCCGCGGTGCTCGGTGCATCGATGCTGCGCGGTATGGCCTCGCTGGCTATCGGCCTGACGATCGGCCTGGTCGGCATGGACTCGATTTCCGGCCAGGCGCGCTACACGCTGAACATTCCGGAGCTGGTTGACGGTATCGAGGTCGTGCTTGTCGCGGTCGGCCTGTTCGCGGTGGCTGAAGGTCTGTACAGCGTGCTCTATGAGGGTGAGCCGGAAAGCGGTCGCAACCGCATGAGTTCGCTGTGGATGACGAAAAGCGACTGGAAGCGCTCGGTGCCAGCATGGCTGCGCGGCACGGCGATCGGCTTCCCCTTCGGTTCGATTCCGGCAGGCGGTGCGGAGATTCCGACCTTCCTGTCGTACTCCACTGAGCGCAAGCTGTCGAAGAACCCCGAGGACTTCGCTGCCAACAAGGGCAAGGGCGCGATCGAGGGCGTGGCCGGCCCGGAGGCCGCGAACAACGCCAGCGTGACCGGATCGCTGGTGCCCCTGCTGACGCTGGGCATTCCAACCTCGGCGACCGCAGCGATCCTGCTCGCCGCGTTCCAGAACTACAACCTGCAGCCGGGGCCTCTGCTGTTCCAGACCTCGGGTGACCTCGTGTGGGCGCTCGTCGCGTCGCTGTACATCGGTAACGTCATCCTGCTCGTGCTGAACCTGCCGCTGGTCGGCGTCTGGGTGAAGCTGCTGGCGATCCCCCGTGCATACCTCGGCGCCGGCATCCTGGTCTTCGCGACCATCGGCGTGTACGGCATGCGTCAGTCGGCTTTCGATCTGGTGCTGATGTTTTTGATCGGCTGGGCCGGCGTCGCGATGCGGCGTTTCGACTTCCCAGTGGCACCGGTCATTGTCGGCATGCTGCTCGGCCCCATGGCTGAGAAGCAGCTGCGCAATGCCCTGTCGATCAGTCAAGGCGACTGGTTGGTGTTCGTGAAGCAGCCCCTGTCGGCAGCGATCGTGGGGGTCACGCTGTTGGTCCTCATCACGCCGTACTTCCTGCGCAAGCGCGGGGTGAGGCTAAGCGAGGACGACTGAGTCGAGCATGGCCTGTTCGCTGCGACGGCGCGAATCATCGGTTGTGGGGATCCTCGGTCGCACGCTGAGGTTTGCCCTTGCATGTTTGCGGCGACGATCGTAAAAGCAGCTATTGACGTGTCGGGTCCGCTGCGTGTGGATATCCTCAGCCAGCACCTTGATGCCGATCCCCATCGAAAAGCTTCGACGTGATTGACCGACGCTAGGAATGTTAGGCCGCGCAAGGAGTCGCCACGGTGTCCGACGCACTGTCCAAGGCGCTCAAGGCGCACGAAGCTCGCTCCCCAAGCCCAGACACCCTGCGGCTGGCGTTCAGTCTGGAGTGCGCAGAGCGGGTTCGTCATCTCCTCGAAGACCCGTATGTCGTGCGCTGCTTGGATACTCTGGCTGCCTACGTAGCCGGCCGCGTTGACCGCGCGACGTTGGACATGGCAGCCACCGAGGCGGCCGCACTCGCTACTCGTCATCGAGGGTCAGCCTCACTCGACGGAGTTGGTCACGCTGCAGTTTCGGCCAGCTATGCGGTAGCCAACGCGCTGGCGGCTCGCGCCCTTCAGGCCGCTGAATATGCAGCCTACGCAATGGTCTACGCGAGCGGCGGCTACGGCGCGGTCGGCGACCCTGATTCCTTCCTCCCCGAGACGTCCTGGCAACTTGCCAAACTGGACCAGGTAGCCCAGGACGCTTGAACGACCAACACGGGTTGGAGGTGGATGGCTCCGAACCTGCCGTTCGCGGGTGTCCGCAATTGGCCGGGACTACCCATCCGCGGCCTTTCCAGGAAGCTGACCCCAAGGTCAGGTTACGGCGACCTCAACGTAGACCCGGAACCGGCCACAACCCGCCCTTCGCGGTGAGCTTGAAAATCGAGTCGCAAAGCGCCGGCGAGCGGCCGGTTTCTGGCGACGAACTGGAGCTTCGCTTCGGCTTGACCCGGCCATCAGCGGGTACTCGAGAATGACAGGTTTGGAGCGACCCAGCTCGAATCGGAGGCGCGATGAGCTCGGCCTACTTCACCTCCTCGACCTCGCCCGGCCGCCAGCTCTTGTCGAAGAAGGGCTCCAGCGGGCCGTACAGTCGCAGGATCACGAACCAGCCCTTGCCTGGCATCGTCTGGATCCAGTTGCCGCGCTTCACCCCGTCGGGCTGCTGCGGGGCGAAGTAGACGGTGGTCGAACCGTCGGCATTGGCTTCGGCCGCCGGCGAGGGATAGCTCTGGCTGCCGGCGCGCGGGCAGTTCTGCGGCGTCGCGAGCATCGAGCGCGTCTGGTTGTCGTACACCGTCAGCGACCAGAAGTTCTGGTAGGGGATGCCCTTGGGCAGCGTCAGCCGGTAGGGCTTGCCGCCGTCGAAGAACTGCTTGTTCGCGTCCTGCATCGCCAGCAGATACTGCGAGCCGACGCCCGGCAGGCGCATCGCCATCGCCGGCGTGATGCCGGTGATGCCGTAGAAGAAGGCGCTGCGCGCGTCGAGCTGGCGATAGCCGGTGACCGGGTAGGGCTTGACGCCTTCGCGGGTGATCTGCGGGATCGGCGTCTCGAACTCGTAGCCGCTTTGGAACAGGAAGTTGGTCCAGGCCGAGTCGGGGTAGTAGTACCAGGACGGATCGCGCGGCGCCATCAGCAGCGTGCGCGACGCCGCATTGCCCGCCGCCGCCGCCTCGCCGAGGATCTTCTTCATGCGCGCATCGGGTGCGAAGGGCTTACCCTTGACGATGCCGATCGCAGCCAGCGGTCCCATCAGTTCGGGGTCGAGCGCGGTGGCCGGCTCACGCTGCACCAAGTCGTTGAGCAGTTCGTAGAAGCTCGCGTCGTTGGGCGGCACGGTGTTCATCACCTTGCCGCTGCCTTCGTGGAACACCATCGGCGGTGGGGGCTCGATGCGCGACAGGCGGGCCTTGCCGTCGAGGAAGCGCGCGATGCTGGTGCCCTCGCCGCCGGGGTTGTAGGCATAGATCCGAGTGAACTTGCGAATCGCGTCGACGGCCGGTTGCGGGTCGTTGTTCTCGAGGAACATGCGGCCGAGGATCAGTACCTTGTTCGTTCGCGCACGGGCCACGTAGAACCCGCCTTCGGGCACTGGCCCGTCGTAGCCGGGCGGCAGGATCAGGTACTTGCCGCCTTCGCCGCGGTCCGGGCCGGGCACGCCGAAGTCGATGACCCAACGCCACCAGGCGTCGTCCAGCGTGCCCAGCGCCTTCGGCGGCGTCTGCAGCACCGTCGGTCCCTTGCTCAGGTCAAGCGTGCCGATGAAGTAGACGGTGTCGGCATTCGCAGTCAGGAACAGCGACTTCGCGTCCATCAGCTTCGAGAACACCAGGATCTCGTTGTCCTTCACGCCGGCCGCTTGAAAGCCGCGGTGGATGGCCTCGAAGTTCACGCCCTGCATCGTGTTGACGAAGGCGTCGTAGGCGTGCGTGAAGTCGATGTGGTCGTAGACCTTGGCGGCGGTCGCCGCGCTCGGCATGCCGTCCTTGAAGTCGAGCGTGCCCAGGCGCGTGGGGACCCGATCGGGGGTGACCAGCGACGGCGGGATGGCGCTCTGCGCAAAGACCGGCGCGGATGACGCGAGGCAGGCGGCGGCGACGAGGGCGAGGCAGGCGGTCGGGATCTTCGTGAATCTCATGTTGGTGCTTGGGCTCGGTTGGGAATGTGGCGGTGCGCCGTCACGATGGACATGCTACGCACCCGCGCGCCGGTGCCGCGCGACCTGCGTGGCAGGCATCGGGTGGGCACCCAAAGCCGCCGGGCGCAGGTCGGCACGGAAGCGCAGGTACTCGGTCGCCACTGCCCGCGGGGCTTCCATCATCGGCACGTGGCCGATGCCCGGCATCAGCACAACGCGGCTGTGCGGCAGCCGCTCGTGCAGCACCACGGCGCCTTGCGGACTCAGCACCTTGTCCTCGCCGCCCCAGACGATCAGCGTCGGCGCGGTGATCTGCGGCAGTCGATCTTCCAGCGTCGGCGAGCCGTGCGCCACCTCGTCGAGGATGCGCGCGTGCAGTGCATGGTCGGCGACCGCGCGCCGCGCTAGCACTGTCTTCACCGACGGCGGCAGCAGCGGCGGCCGCGACGCGATCGCCTTCAACAGCGGCCCGATGCCGTCGGTCGACTTCAGCAGCAGCGGGAACTCGCCGCCCTCCAGGTAGTGCCGCACCATCGGCGTGTCCTGCGCGGCCGCGGTGCCGGCCGCATCGAGCAGCCACAGGCTGGCGACCCGATGTGCATGGCGCGCGGCGAACTCGGCGGCGATGAATCCGCCCATCGAATTGCCGCCGAGGTGGAAGGTGTCGAGGCCGAGCGCCGCGGCAAAGGCTTGCAGCCGTTCGACCTGGTCGGCGACGGTGTGGCGCGCACCCGGGTCGCGTGTGGCGTCCCCGAATCCCGGCAGGTCGGGGATGATCACCCGGTAGCGTCGCACCAGCAGGCCGGCGACGCGGGTGAAGTTGTCCTTGTCGCCGCCGAAGCCGTGCACCAGCACGAGCGGCTCGCCCTTGCCGCCTTCGAGGTACGGCATCTCGATTGCGCCGGCCAATCGCTGGCGCTTCAGCGTCAACCGCGCGCGCCGGCGCTCCAGCGCGAGCCACAGGCGCGCCATGCGTTGCGGCGCAAGGAATTCGAGCGCCAGCACGACGGTGGCGACGATGGCGACAAAGCCGCCAAGCAGCGAAACCAGTTCGATGGAGGTCATGGTTCTTCCCGGTGGGTTGGTGCGTACGCTCGTCGACGCGTGGCTCAGGCTGCGAGCAGCGAAGGCGCGCGGTCCTCACGGCCATTCGCCGTCTGCGTGGTCCTCGCGGCCTCGAAGGTCAGCACGCCATCGACGATCGGCTCGTCCAGCAACTGGCGCCGATCGGTCGGATAGTGATGCGTCACGCGCCAAGGCGCTTCGCGGCCCTGCCGCGGCAGCCGGTCACTGACGCGCGTGACATAGCCTGCACTCAGACCGCCGAAGATGGTCTCGCCCTCGACCTGGCATCCATGCCGGTCATGCGCCACCGCCACGCCCAGGCCCTGCGCGTCCATGTGTCGGTACAGCCGGCACAGGTACTGCGCCGCCAAGTCGGCCTTCAGCGTCCACGACGCGTTCGTGTAGCCGACGATCCAGGCGAAGTTCGGCAGGCCTTCCAGCAGCACGCCCTTGTAGAGCATGTGGCGGCTCGGCGCATAGGCCTGGCCGTCGACGAAGAGCTGCGTGCCGCCCAGGACCTGCAGGTCCAGGCCGGTGGCCGTCACCACGATGTCGGCGGCTAGCGCCTGGCCCGAGGCGAGCTTGACCAGGCCGGCGTCGAAGCTATCGATGCGGTCGGTGACGACGCTGGCCTTGCCGCTGCGGATCGACTGGAACAGGTCGGCGTCCGGCACCACGCACAGCCGCTGGTCCCACGGTCGATAGCTGGGCGTGAAGTGACGCATGTCGGCCGCGCCGCCAAGCGCGCGGCGTACCTGCGACAGCAGCAGCCGGCGCATGCGCTCGGGCCAGCGCCGCGACGCCTGGAAGATCCAGCGCGAGATCAGCAGGTTGCGCCGGCGCGCCAGCCCCGCAGCCCAGTGCTTGGGCATCAGGCGGCCGAGCACTTCGGTCAGCTTGTCGTTCGAAGGCAAGGACAGCACGTAGGTGGGCGAGCGCTGCAACATCGTCACCTGCGCGCCGGCCGCGGCCAGCGCCGGCACCAGCGTCATCGCGGTCGCGCCGCTGCCGACGACGACCACCCGCTTGCCGCGGCAGTCCAGCGTCTCGGGCCAGTGCTGCGGGTGCACGACCTGGCCGGTGAAGCGCTCCAGGCCGAGGAACTCCGGCGTGTAGCCGGCGTCGTAGTTGTAGTAGCCGGTGGACATCACCAGCTGCCGGCAGCGGAAGGTCTGCGCTTCGCCGCTCGCCTCGCCCACGGCGCTGACGGTCCAGCGCTGCTGCGCCGACGACCAATCGGCGCGGGTGATCTTCAGCCCGTAGTGGATGTGCTCATCGATGCCGCTTTCGCGCGCGGTGTCGACGAGGTAGTCGCGGATCGATGCGCCGTCGGCCAGCACCTTCAGGCCCCACCAGGGCCGGCGCTTGAAGCCGTAGGTGAACATGTCCGAGTCCGAACGCACGCCGGGGTAGCGGAACAGGTCCCAGGTGCCGCCGATGCGCGCGCGGCGTTCGAGGATGGCGAAGCGCTTGTGCGGGCATTCGGCGCGCAGCGCGCAGGCCATGCCGATACCGGACACACCGGCACCGACGATCAGCACGTCGAGGTCTTGAGAGGGGGTCATCGATGTCTCCTTTGAATGATGTGTGGGCGTGCGTCGCGGCAGCGCCTTCAGGACAGCATCTGCACGACCCGGGGATACCGGTTCGGCAGCAGGCGCGACAGCCAGAACAGCGTCGACGACAGCTTGCCGGTGAGGATGCGGCGCTTGCCGCGCTCGATGCCTTTCAGAATGTCGGCGGCCACGACTTCCGGCGGCGTCACCAGCAGCTTCTCGGCCAGCTCGGCGAAGCCGTCCTCGGCCTGGCCGGCGTTGGCCGAACGCCGGCTGGCCTTCTCGATGTTGGTGCGGGTGCCGCCCGGATGCACGCACACCGCCTGCACGCCGCTGCCTTGCAGCTCGGCCCACAGGCATTCGGTCAGCCCGCGCACGCCGAACTTGGAGATGTTGTAGGCGCCCTGCGCCGGATAGCCGATCAGGCCGAACACGCTGGAGACGTTGACGATCCAGCCCTGGCGCTGCGCCAGCAGCATCGGCAGGAAGGCCTTGGTGCCGTAGACCACGCCCCACAGGTTGATGCCGAGCTGCCACTCGATCTCGTCGATCGTCAGGTGTTCGATCGTGCCGACGAGCGTCGCGCCGGCGTTGTTGAACACCAGGTGCGCGGTGCCGAAGTCGTGCCGTACCTGCTCGGCATGCGCGAAGAACGCCTCGCGGCTGGAGGCATCGAGCCGGTACAGCCGGACCTCGGCGGCGCCGCAGTCGGCGCGCGTGCGCTCCAGGCCGGCCATGTCGATGTCCGACAGCGCCAGGCGCGCGCCGCGCCGCGCCAGTTCCACCGCCAGCGCGCGGCCGATGCCCGAGCCTGCACCCGTGATCACGGCCACCTTGTCGCGAAAGAAATCCATCGCCGTCTCCTGTTGTGTCGCGGCGTCGATGGCCGCGCTGTGATGGGGCGGGATTGTTCGGTTCGAGGGCGTTCGCGGGCTTGTGCTGCGATGCCGATCTTTTGTGATTGAATGCCACCGGTTGGCGGCATGCGAACGCCTCGAAGAGGTTTCGATTGGGGGCTTACCTGCGGGGTTGGGTGCTGCGCGGCCTGGGTGATTTCATCGAGGCGCTGGGCGGCGATGCGCGCCGCTACGAGCAGCGCTTCGCCCTGCCGTTGCTGCACGCCGACCCGGCGGAGCTGACCGTGCCTGGCATCTCGGTGTTCCGGCTGCTCGAGGCCTGCGCGCACGACCTGAACTGCCCGGACTTCGGCATCCGGCTCGGCTTCGCGCAGGGCCGCGCGCCGATCGGCCCGGTGATGGCCGGTGCGCAGTCGGCGACGGTGGGCGGCGTGCTGGCCGCCGCGATGCCGTACATGAACCGGCTGTTCCCGGCGCTGGCGATGGAACTGCAGCCGATGCCCGCCGGGCCGCGCATGAACTATCTGATCCGCGTGCCGCGCGCCGGCGCGACGCGGCAGTTCGAGGAGTGGTGCGTGGCCATCAATCTGAAGGCGCTGCAGGAGATCGTCGGCAGCGGCGTCCGGCTGCGCTCGGTCTTCTTCACGCACGCGCCGCTGCTGCCGCTGCGCGACTACGCCCGGCACTTCGGCTGCCCGGTGCGCTTCGCCCAGAGTTCTTTCGGCGTCGAATACTTTGCGGCCGACATGGCCCGGCCCACGCGCGAGAACAACGCCGAGATGAAAGCCCTGGCGGCCGGCTATATCGAGAAGATCGTGTTACCACCGGATCTGGGCCTGGAAGAGCAGATCGACGTGCTGATCCGCAAGCTGCTTCCCGCCGGCCGCTGCAGCATCGAGACCATCGCGCAGCAGCAGGGCATGAGCGTGCGCACGCTGCAACGGCGCCTCGGGGAGTTGGGCCTGGTCTTCGACAAGCTGGTCGACGACGTGCGCCGCGACCGCTGTGTCGTGTACTTGCGCGATCGGGCGCTGCGCATGTCGCAGGTGGCGCAGTTGCTGGGCTACGTGGAACAAGGGTCATTCACACACGCCTTCCGGCGGTGGTACGGGATGACGCCGAGCGCTTGGCGGAAACGCGGGTAAGCCGGTTGAGGTCCCGCGCTTTGTCCAAACCTCCGAGCCATTGGCTGCCACACTCGGAATCTGCGGCCGCTTTGCGGAAGCAAACCAGGAGGCCGCTAGGACTGCTGTGGGTCGGTTTGGTGAGTTCGCCCGATGTGCAAGCAGTCATCCGCCTGGCACCAGCCAGCGAACAACTCCATCGTTCGCTTTGGAAGTGCAGCGGTCACTCGTGGTGATCGCCGTTGAGCGACCGGTTTGGGAGGGGGCCGACGCTCGGCCTGAATTCACGAACGTCGCTGATCAGTCTGGAGGGAATGCTCAGGCGCGGGAGTCGTGCGTCGGCTTTGTAGCCGAGGCCGACGTTGGTCGCGTCCGCTACGAGCGGCTCCACAGTCTTGAGCGAACATTCCTTTGGCCGCATCGGCGAGCATGGCACGGCGGTGAACGCAAGTCCCGGATGCTTCGAGCAATCGGGAATTCCCGTGCCTGCCGCTGGCCACTGGCCATGGAGGGAGTTGACGCTGCGGAATAACCCTGGTCTCCATGTCTCACTCGTTGGCGGCCCGCTTGGCAACTAAAGTAGCAGGTAGTCTGCCAGTCGTATAGGCGATGGCTCCCTCTTGGTCCTTGTTGTTCCTTGCCGTGTCGCAAGTGAAGTCGACAGGTTCAGCTTTGCTGATGGCCCCAAGCGCGTGAGCCCACAGATGCAGCGCTTGGCGGCGTTGTGGAAGGTAGTCGTGGCGGTCGTAGATCCCCTGCGTTCCGGACAGCTTGTGGTTCAGCGCGCGCTCGGCAACAAATGGGTCGACGCCGAGTGCACCAAGATGCGTCCTGGCGGTTCGTCGCATGTCGTGTACCGTGAAGTGCGCGATGCCATCGAGCGGCAGACGCTTCAGTGCAACATTCAGGGTGTCGGGGCTGACGTGCTCAAATCGGTTCGTGCGAGGCTGCCCATTCTTCATTCGGATCAAGCGGCGTGCCGGGAACAGGTACTCGCTCCCGCACGCAAAGACAATCGCTTCGTCCAGCCACTGGATGACCTGCGGGGCCAGCGGAATCTCAATGTAGGAGTTCGTCTTGGTGCGATTCCGTTCCAGCGTCCACAACCCTCTATTGAGGTCGAAGTCTGCGCATTTCGCAGAGAGTAGTTCCATCTTTCGAACGCAAAGTGCGAGAAGAAGCCATACGGCTAGCTCGTTCATGCGTCCGAAGTTCACCGTCGCCCGCATTTCATGGGCAAGCGCCGTGAGGTCTTCGTAGCTTAGCCAGCGCTCGCGCGAAGTCTCCGTGCCGCCGGCGTCGGAAATGTCAAATCCAGCAACTGGGTTCACTTCTGTCCATTTGCGCTTCACGGCGAAGTGAAACATGCGGAACATGTAGCGCATCGCGTCATTGGCGACCGTGGGTGCGCCTGCCTCGACGATCCTGGTCAGAACTCCGTCGATGTGGTGCGGACGAACGTCGCTGATGGTGAGCTTGCCGATCGCGGGATAGACGTGGCGTCGCAGCACCCGTTCGACGACAGCTGGGTGCTTGAGCTTCTTCAGAATGAATCGCTCGTACCATAGACGCCCAAGGCCCTGGACGTCCTCCATCTGAAGCGTCTTCAGCTTCTCGAGGCGCTTCTGCGCACTCACGTCGATGCCCTGTTGAATCTGTGCCCGGTTGCTCCGGGCAAGGTCTCTTGCATCCTTCAGGGAAATGTCCGGGTAGCGCCCCAGGACCTTTTCGCACCGCCGCCCGCCGATGCGGTAACGCAGGATCCAGGAGGCCTGCCCCAGGCGAGCTGATGGCTCCTTGGCAAAGAAGATCAGTCCTCCCCCGATCCCCCTGTCCACGGGCCCGGCGGTTAGCCAGCTCCGCAGCGTTCTATCCGAAACATTCTGTGCAAACCCAGTCATGGCGCGGCCTCCAGCGGTGTTTGGCGGGTTCGCGTTCCGGGAAATTCTCGGAACTGGTTGGTTCGCCCTCGAACCCGCCTAGAAACCCGCCAGAAAGCTTGCGCTTGCCTGGATTGACGTGCTACAGCATGAAAGGACTTTCCATTGAAAATCAACGGCTTAGGAGGTCGTTCTGGGGTGGCATGGTCTCCCCCGAAACGTCACTCCAAGTTCTGCACCTGCTCGCGCATCTGTTCGACCAGCACCTTCATCTCCACCGAGACGTTGGTCAGCTCCAGCGCCGCTGACTTCGAGCCCAGCGTGTTGGCCTCGCGCTGCAGTTCCTGGATCAGGAAGTCCAGGCGTTTGCCGACTTCGCCGCCCTTGTTGAGCAGGCGCTCGATCTCGTCCAGATGGGCGCGCAGGCGCGCCAGTTCCTCGGCCACGTCGATGCGGATGGCGTAGGACGCGGCTTCATTAAGCGCGCGCTCGCGCAGGTTGTCGGCGCTGAAGGTCTGCACGCCGCCGGTGGCGGCCAGCGCCTCGTTCCAGCGTTCCAGGAAGCGCTGCTGCTGGCGCTGCACCACGGCCGGCACCATCGGCTCGGCGGCAGCGGCCAGCTCGCGCAGCCGCTGCAGCTTGTCCTTCAGCACCTCCACCAGGCGCGCGCCTTCGCGCTCGCGCGCGTCGCGCAGGCCTTGCACGCCGTCGCGCGCGGCTTGCAGCGCCACCTCGTCCAGCCGCTCCGTGGCGGCGGCGCCGCGGCACCACAAGAGCACCTCGTTCACCGACAGCGGCCGCGCATCGGACAGCCAGCCGCGAACCTGCCCCTCCAGCCGGCCCAGGCGGTTCAGCTGTTCGGGCGTGGGCTGCGGCCAGCCGGCTTCGGCTTCGCGGGCGGTGGTCAGGCGCAGTTCGATCTTGCCGCGGCGGAAGGCCGCGCCCAGCAGGTCGCGCAGCGCCGGCTCCAGCGAGCGCAGTTCGTCGGGCAGGCGGAAGCTCAGGTCCAGGAAGCGGCCGTTGACGGAACGCAACTCGACGTTGACTGCGGCACGATCCGTGCTTTCCGGCGCGGTCGACTGGGCATGGGCGTAACCGGTCATGCTGTAGACTGACATCGAAGCTGCGCCCCTCAAAAACCACCGATTATGTCGAAGCCCAAACCCGCGCCGCTGCCCTCGGGCACCGTGGTGGGCGGCTATCAGATCGTCAAGAAGCTGGCCGCCGGTGGCTTCGGCGTCGTCTATCTGGCCGAGGACGAAAAGCAGCACCTCGTGGCGCTGAAGGAATACCTGCCCGCCTCGCTGGCCGAACGCTCCCCGGGCGAGCTGACGCCGCGCGTCAAGCCCGACAAGCAGCCGTTGTACCGGCTGGGCCTGAAGAGCTTCTTCGAAGAAGGCCGTTCGCTCGCGCAGATCAGCCACCCGAGCGTGGTTTCGGTGCTGAACTTTTTCCGCGAGAACGAAACCGTCTACATGGTGATGAACTACCTGCAGGGCGACACGCTGCAGGACTTCATCATCACCGCGCGCGACCTCAAACGTGACAAAGTGTTTCGCGAATCGTCGATCCGCAGCCTGTTCGACGAGATCCTGCGCGGCTTGCGCATCGTGCACCAGCACAAGATGCTGCATCTGGACATCAAGCCGGCCAACATCTTCGTCACCAACGACAACAAGGCGGTGATGCTCGACTTCGGCGCGGCGCGCGAGGTGCTGTCCAAGGAAGGCAACTTCATCCGCCCGATGTACACGCCCGGCTTCGCCGCGCCCGAGATGTACCGCCGCGACGGCACCTTGGGCCCGTGGACCGACATCTACGCCATCGGCGCGTGCATCTACGCTTGCATGCAGGGCTACCCGCCCAACGATGCGCCGCAGCGGCTGGAGAAGGATCGCCTCGCCTTGAGCCTGTCGCGGCTGCGCAATGTCTACAGCGACAACCTGATCGAAGTCACCGAGTGGTGCATGTCGCTCGACCCGCTGTCGCGGCCGCAGAGCGTGTTCGCGCTGCAAAAGGAACTGGCGCGCGAGACCGAGCGGCGCTACACCAAGCTGTCCTTCAGCGAGCGGCTGAAGCTGCAGCTGGAAAGCCTGAAGACCGGCGCCAAGACATGAGGTTCGTCGTCTACCAGGTCAGCCGCAAGGGCGGGCGCGAGAAGAACGAAGACCGCATGGGCTACTGCTACACGCGCGACGCCGGCCTGTTTGCGCTGGCCGACGGCATGGGCGGGCACCCCGAAGGCGAAGTCGCCTCGCAGATGGCGCTGCAGACTCTGGCCGCGCGCTTTCAGCACGAGGCCCAGACGGAGCTGAAGGACCCGACGCGCTTTCTGCACGATGCGCTGATCGCCGGGCACCACCAGCTGCTGCGTTATGCCACCGAGCGCGCATTGCTGGACACGCCGCGCACCACCGCCGTGGCCTGCGTGCTGCAGGGCCATTCGGCGTACTGGGCGCATTGCGGCGATTCACGGCTGTACCTGGTGCGCGACGGCAAGCTGATCGTGCGCACGCGCGACCATTCGTACATGGAGCTGCAGACCACGCTGTCGCACGTGGTGCCGCTGGCCGAGCGCATGAACCGCAACGTGCTGTTCACCTGCCTGGGCAGCCCCGGCAAGCCGATGGTCGACACGGCCGGCCCGCTGCGCCTGCAGCCCGGCGACCGTCTGCTGCTGTGCAGCGACGGCCTGTGGGGCGCGCTCAGCGATGCGGTCATCTGCCAGCAGATGGCGCGCCAGCCGCTGTCGGACGCGGTGCCCGACCTGGTCGAGCAGGCGCTGCGCAGCGCCGGGCCGAAGAGCGACAACGTCACCGTGCTGTGCGTCGAATGGGAAGGCGCCGAGGACGGCGATGCGCGCAGCGGCGTGTCCACGCAGAATCTCGGCGAGCAGGTCTTCGCGTCCACCATCCAGGCCAGCATGCTCGGCGACGCGCCGTCCGACGAACTGGACGACGCCGAGATCGAACGTTCGATCCGCGAGATCAACGAAGCCATCCAGCGCTCGTCGCAGCGCAAACACTGAGGTTCCAATCATGTCGGGTTTTCAGCGCACGCAGGGTCGTGCGGCGGATGCGTTGCGGCCGGTGTCGCTGACGCGCGGCTACACGGTGCACGCCGAAGGGTCGGTGCTGGTCGCCTTCGGTGCCACCAAGGTGCTGTGCACCGCGTCGGTGGAAGAGAAGGTGCCGCCGCACAAGCGCGGCAGCGGCGAGGGCTGGGTCACCGCCGAATACGGCATGCTGCCGCGTGCCACGCACACCCGCGGCGACCGCGAGGCCGCGCGCGGCAAGCAGAGCGGGCGCACGCAGGAGATCCAGCGGCTGATCGGCCGCTCGCTGCGCAGCGTCTTCGACCTGGCGGCGCTGGGCGAACGCACCATCCACCTCGACTGCGACGTGCTGCAGGCCGATGGCGGCACGCGCACCGCGGCCATCACCGGCGCCTGGGTGGCGGCGCAGGACGCGGTGACCTGGCTGCTGGCGCAGGGGCGCATCCAGGCCTCGCCCATCCGCGACGCGGTGGCCGCCATCTCGGTGGGCATCGTGCAGGGTGTGCCGCTACTCGACCTGGAATACATCGAAGACTCGGCCTGCGATACCGACATGAACGTCGTCATGACCGGGCGCGGCGGCTTCGTTGAAGTGCAGGGCACGGCCGAGGGCGCGCCGTTCTCGCGCGCCGAGATGGACGCGCTGCTGGCGCTGGCCGACAAGGGCATCCGCGATCTGGTGCAACTGCAGCGTTCGGCACTGGCCAAATGAACCCACGGCTGCGCCTGGTGCTGGCGTCGAACAACGCCGGCAAGCTGGCGGAGTTGCGCGCGCTGTTCGCGGCGCTGCCGCTGGACCTGGTGGCGCAGCCCAGCCTGGGCGTGGCCGAGGCCGAGGAGCCGCACGCCACCTTCATCGAAAACGCGCTGGCCAAGGCGCGTCATGCGGCGCGTGCCACGGGCGGCGCGGCGCTGGCCGACGATTCCGGCCTGTGCGTCGATGCGCTGGGCGGCGCGCCGGGGGTCATCTCGGCGCACTATGCCGCGGTCGAGCTGCCGCCCGGTGAGCGCGAGGCGCAGCGTGCGGTGCAGGACGCGGCCAACAACGCGCGGCTGCTGCAGCGGCTGGACGGCGTGCCAGCGCGCCGGGCCAGCTTCGTGTGCACGCTGGTGGCGCTGCGTGCGGCCGACGACCCGCAGCCGCTGGTCGCCACCGGCCGCTGGTGGGGCGAGATCCTGGCGTCGCCGCGCGGCAGCGGCGGCTTCGGCTACGACCCGTTGATGTACATCCCCGCGCTTGGCCTCACGGTGGCCGAGTTGCCGCGCGAATTGAAGAACGCGCACAGCCACCGCGCCTTGGCGTGCCAGCAGATGCTGGCATTGATGCGCGAGGCCTGGGGACTGTGACCCCCCCCCGAAGCGCCTCCGGCGCTCCCCCCCAGGGGGGCGCTGCCAGCGGCCCGGCGGAGCCGGTTCCACGGCAGCCGCTGGATGCCGTGGCGCGCCATCTGCGGCCTGGCACGTTGCAGCTGCCGGCGCTGCCCCCGCTGTCGGTGTACGTGCATCTGCCTTGGTGCCTGAAGAAGTGCCCGTATTGCGATTTCAACTCGCACGAGGTGAAGGTGACCCCCAAGACGCCGGATGCGGCGCCGCTCTCCCGCGCGGGAGCTTCCGGCTTGGCGCGGCCGGGCACTGGGCTGGACGCGGCCGTCGAGGCACGTTATCTGGATGCGCTGCGTGCCGACCTGGAGGCGGCGCTGCCGCTGGTCTGGGGGCGGCCGGTGGTCAGCGTCTTCCTCGGCGGCGGCACGCCCAGCCTGTTCTCGCCGGAAGCCATCGAGCGGCTGATCGGCGATCTTCGCGCGCGGCTGCCGCTGCTGCCGGACTGCGAGATCACGCTGGAGGCCAACCCCGGCACCTTCGAGCGCGAGCGCTTCCGCGCCTTTCGCGCCGCCGGCGTGACGCGGCTGTCGGTGGGCGTGCAGAGCTTCGACGACGCGCGCCTGCGTGCCATCGGTCGCGTGCACGACGCACGCCAGGCGCGTGCCGCGGTGGAAGAGGCGGCGCAGGCCTTCGAGCACTTCAACATCGACCTGATGTACGCGCTGCCGGGGCAAAGCCTGGAGCAGCTGCGGGCCGACCTGGACGTGGCGTTGGGCTACGCGCCGCCGCACCTGTCGGTCTACCACCTGACCTTGGAGCCGAACACCTTCTTCGCCACGCACCCGCCCGAACTGCCCGACGAAGACCTGGCGGCGCAGATGCTGGACCTGATCGTCGAGCGCAGCGCCGGCGCCGGGCTGCAGCGCTACGAAGTCTCGGCCTTCGCGCGGCCCGGCATGCGCTGCACGCACAACCTCAACTACTGGCATTTCGGCGACTACCTGGGCCTGGGCGCGGGGGCGCACGGCAAGCTGAGCTTTGCGCACCGCATCGTGCGCCAGCAGCGCTGGCGCGAGCCGGCGCGCTACGTCGAGCAGGCGCTGGCCGGCAGCGCGCTGTCGCAGGACGCCGAGGTGGCGCGTGCCGACCTGCCCTTCGAGTTCATGCTGAATGCGCTGCGCCTGCGCGACGGGTTCCCGCGCGCGCTGTTCACCGAGCGCACCGGGCTGCCGGCGTCGGCCATCGACGCTGGCGTGCAGCAGGCGGTGCAGCGCGGACTGCTGCAGGCCGACCTGCAGCGGCTGCAGCCCACCGCACGCGGCTTCGACTTCCTGAGCGACCTGCAGGCGCTGTTCCTGCCGCGCAAATAGCGCACTTTCGGAGGTGCTTTTGCGGCGATGGCCGCTGCAGGGCCGCTGCTAGACTCGCCGCCCGATGCCACGCTCCACGCCCGCGCCCAAACCCGCAGTCCGCGGTCTGCGGCTCGACCAGGCGCTGCAGCTGCTGCGCCAGGCGGGCCACGAACTGCCTGCGGATGCGCCGGGCAGCGAGGCCTGGCTGCAGGGGCTGATCGATTCGCTGGTCGACCTGTCCAGCCGCGACGCGCTCACCGGCCTGGCCAACCGCCGCAGCTTCGAGCTGGCACTGGCCCGCGAGATCGACCGCGTGGCCCGCGTCGGCGAACCCGCGTTGCTGCTGGGGCTGGACATCGACCATTTCAAGCAGGTCAACGACACCCACGGCCACGCCAGCGGCGACCTCGTGCTCAAGGCCGTGGCCACCGCGCTGCTGGAATGCGTGCGGCCGATGGACATGGTGGCGCGCGTCGGCGGCGAGGAGTTCGCCATCGTCATGCCCAATTGCCCGGCGGCCTTCGGCGAAGCGGTGGCCGAGCGCGTGCGGCGGCGTGTCGAGGCGATGCCGGTGCAGATCGGCACGCGCAAGCAGATCCGCGTCAGCGTGAGCATCGGCGGGGCCTTTGCGCCGCAATGGGTGCGCTCGTCGCCGGCGCTGTGGATCGAGCGCGCCGACGTGCAGCTGTACCGCGCCAAGACCGGCGGCCGCAACCGCGTGTGCCTGGAGCCGTCGGCGGTGTCGGTGGTCAGCGCCGAGGAGAAGGCGCTGCTGTTTGGAATTTCGCAGTATCAGGATATCGAATGAGCGCAGCATCGACCAAGGGCCGCACCGTCGCTGGCAAGGCGCCGGCCGCGGCCCGCGCGCGCATCACCGCCACCACCAGCGGCAAGGGCGGGGTGGGCAAGACCTTCATCAGCTGCAACCTGGCGGCCGCGCTGGCGCGCCAGGGCCGGCGCGTGCTGGTGCTCGACGCCGACCTGGGCCTGGCCAACCTGGACGTGATGCTGAACCTGGCGCCGAAGATCACGCTGCACGACGTGTTCACCGGCAAGAGCGCGCTGGAAGATGCCATCCTGCCGGCGCCGGGCGGCTTCTCGGCGTTGCTGGCAGGGTCGGGCATGGTCGAGTATTCGCGCATGACGCCCGAGGTGCGCGACCAGCTGCTCGCCGTCATCGAGAAGGTGGCGCCGCGCTACGACCACGTCATCCTGGACACCGGCGCCGGCATTTCCGACGTGGTGCTGTACGCGGTGTCGCTGGCCGACGACGTGCTGGTGGTGGTGACGCCCGAGCCCACGTCGATGACCGATGCCTACGCCACCATCAAGGTGCTGGCCAGCACGCAGTCGCGCACCAAGGTGCAGGTGGTGGTGAACCAGGCGCGGCGCCACGGCGAAGGACGTGCCGTGTGCCTGCAGCTGCAGCAGGTGGTGGATCGCTTTGTCAACCCGGGCCTGCCGACGCCGGTGCGCCTGGACCTGCTGGGGCAAGTGCCGCTGGACATCGCCGTGCGCGATTCGGTGGCCAATCGCCACCTGCTGATGGAGACGCTGCCCGGCAGTCCGGCCGCCCTGGCGGTGGCGGCGGTGGCGACGCGCCTGCTGGACTGAGCCGCGGGGCTGAGCCTGCGGAGCTGATCAGCGCGGCGCCTGGCGCCGCTCCAGCAGCACCACCAAGGCGCCGGCGCCGCCTTGCGGTGCGGTGGCTTGCGTGAAGGCGATGACTTCGCTGCACTGCGCCAGCCAGCGCTGCACCTTGGCCTTCAGCACCGGCTCGCGGCCCGGTGAGCCCAGGCCCTTGCCGTGCACCACGCGCACGCAGCGCTGGCTGCGCTGCAGCGCCTGGCGCACGAACGCGGCCAGCGCGTCGCGGGCCTCGTCGCGGCGCAGGCCGTGCAGGTCGATCTGCGCCTGGATGGCCCACTGGCCGCGGCGCAGCCGCGTCAGCACCTCGGCCGGCAGGCCCGGCCGGCGAAAGCTCAGGCCATCGTCGGTAAGCAGCAGCGATTCGACGTCCACCTCGTCCGACAGCGCTTCGCGCAGCGCGGCGCGCTCGTCGGCCTCGCGCTGCCGCGGCAGCGGCTCGGGGCGGGGCGCGTGGCCATGCACGCGGTCCTGCGCGGGCAGGGGTTGCACCGGCCCGACAGCGCGGGCAAAGGCGGTGCGCGCCAGTTCCTGGCGCTGCTGCTCGGCCTGCTCGGCGGCGCGCCGGCGGGCGGCTTCGGCCTCGTCCCGCTGCAGCGCGTCGCGCAGCGCCGCCAAGTCCTGCAGGCTGCGTGTCTTCACAGCAGCCCCCGCTCGGCAAAGGACAGCACCGTGCCGCGTCCGACGATCAGGTGGTCCAGCACGCGCACGTCCACCAGCTGCAGCGCGTGCTTCAGCGTCTGCGTCAGCACCTCGTCGGCGCGCGACGGCTCGGCCAGGCCCGACGGGTGGTTGTGCGCCAGGATCAGCGCGCCGGCATTCAGCTGCAGGGCCCTGCGCACCACCTCGCGCGGGTAGACGCTGGTCTGGGTCAGCGTGCCGTGGAACATCTCCTCCAGCGCCAGCAGCCGGTGCTGCCCGTCGAGGAACAGCACCGCGAACACCTCCTGGCCACGCGATCCCAGATGCAGCGCGACGTAGTCCTTGACCTTCTGCGTCGCGTCGAACACCGGCGCGGCCTGCAGCGGCTGCGCCAGCGCGCGCCGCGCCATCTCGATGACCGCGGCGATCTCCGCGCGCTTGGCCGGCCCCAGGCCCTTGATGCGGCGCAGGTCGGCGGCCTGCGCGCGCAGCAGGCCCGCGAAACCGTCGAATTCCCGCAGCACCTGCGTGGCCAGGTCGAACACGCCCCGTCCCGGCAGGCCGGTGCGCAGCAGCAGCGCCAGCAATTCCACGTCGCTGAGCGCGGCGCCGCCGCGTGCGAGCAGCTTCTCGCGTGGGCGCATCTCGGCGGGCAGGTCCTTCAGCGACATGGGGGCCTCGTAGAATCGAGCCCAGTCTATGCGACCCCACCTGCCCGTGAATCTCGTCCAGCCTGGCTCCTTCCTGACGCTGCACTACCGCCTCAGCGGGCCGGATGGCGCCGACGTGGTCAACACCTTCAGCGACAAGCCGGCGACGCTGTCGCTGGGCACCGGCCAGCTGGCCCCGGCCATGGAGCAGCGGCTGATCGGCCTGGCCGAGGGCACGCACCAGAGCTTCACGCTGGCGCCGGGCGAAGCCTTCGGCGAGCGCAACCCGGACATGCTGCAGCGCGTGGCGCGCAGCCTGCTGCAGCGCCTGGGCGACCCCGACGAAGACTACGCCCCCGGCGACGTGGTGCAGTTCCCCACGCCGGACGGGCAGGGCGCCTTTGCCGGCGTGGTGCGCGAGGTCGGCGACGACTGGCTGCTGTTCGACTTCAACCACCCGCTGGCCGGGCAGGCGGTGAGTTTCGAAGTGCAGCTCATCGGGGTGCTGTGATGGACGAGGCGCAATTGCAGGAGGTGGTGCTGGCCGAGCCGCGCGGCTTCTGCGCCGGCGTCGACCGGGCGATCGAGATCGTCGAGCGCGCGCTCAGGAAGTTCGGCGCGCCGATCTACGTGCGCCACGAGATCGTGCACAACACCTATGTCGTCAACGACCTGAAGTCGCGCGGCGCGATCTTCATCGAGGACCTTGCCGACGTGCCGGCCGGCGCCACGCTGGTGTTCAGCGCGCACGGCGTGGCCAAGGCGGTGCGCGACGAGGCGGCGGCGCGGGGTTTCCGCATCTTCGATGCCACCTGCCCGCTGGTCACCAAGGTGCACGTCGAGGTCGCCAAGCTGGCCAAGGAAGGCTACGAGTTCGTGATGATCGGCCACAAGGGGCACCCCGAGGTCGAAGGCACGATGGGCCAGCTGCGCGAAGGCATCTACCTGGTCGAGGACGCCGACGACGTGCAGAAGGTGCAGCCGCGCGGGACGAAGCTGGCGGTGGTGACGCAGACCACGCTGAGCGTCGACGACGCGGCCGAGATCCTGGCCGCGGTGAAGCGGCGCTTCCCTGACGTGCGCGAACCCAAGAAGCAGGACATCTGCTACGCCACGCAGAACCGGCAGGACGCGGTGAAGCTGCTGGCGCCGGGCGTGGACATCGTCATCGTCGTGGGCAGCCCGACCAGCAGCAACAGCAACCGGCTGCGCGAGCTGGCCCAGCGCCTGGGCACGCCGGCCTACATGGTCGACGCGGCCAGCGACCTGATGCCCGAGTGGTTCGAGGGCCGGCGCCGCGTCGGCCTGACCGCCGGCGCCTCGGCGCCGGACATCCTGGTGCGGCAGGTCATCGAACGCCTGCGGGCGCTGGGTGCGCTGAGCTTGCGCCGCCTGCCCGGGGCGCCGGAAGAAGTGCACTTTCCGCTGCCGCTGGGCCTGGGCGACCGCAGCATGGCCGAGCTGGACGCGTCGCGATCCTGACGGCCGCGCTGCCGCACCGCGGCCGGCCTTGCCGGCCGCTCCCGATGACTGACGAAGGAACCTCATGCTCGACATCAACCTGCTCCGACGCGACCTGGACGCCGTGGTCGCCGCCCTGCAGGCGCGCAAGAACCCGCAGCCCTTCCTGGACGTGGAGCGCTTCCGCACGCTGGAGTCCGAGCGCAAGCGGCTGCAGACCGGCGTTGAAGAACTGCAGGCGCGCCGCAACGCCCTGAGCAAGCAGGTCGGCCAGCTCAAAGCCAAGGGCCAGGACGCCAGCGAGCCGATGGCCGAGGTGGGCCGCATCGCCGGCCAGCTGAGCGAGGGCGCCGCGTCGCTGGAGCTCATCCAGGCCGAGCTGAACGACATGCTGATGGGCCTGCCCAACCTGCCGCATGCCAGCGTGCCGAAGGGCGCGGACGAAGCCGCCAACGTCGAGGTCCGCCGCTGGGGCACGCCGGCGGCCTTCGACTTCACGCCGCGCGACCATGTGGACCTGGGCGCGCCGCTGGGGCTGGACTTCGACACCGGCGCGCGCCTGAGCGGCTCGCGCTTCAGCTTCCTGCGCGGGCCGGTCGCGCGGCTGCACCGTGCCCTGGCGCAGTTCATGCTGGACCTGCAGACCGGCGAACACGGCTACACCGAGTGTTATGCGCCGTACATCGTCAACCGCGAGATCCTCGAGGGCACCGGCCAGCTGCCCAAGTTCAAGGAGGACATGTTCTGGGTCTACCGAGGAAGCGCCGGCGATGCCGGCGCGGGCGGCGGCGGCGAGGAGCAGGCCGAGCAGTACCTGATCTCCACCAGCGAGATCTCGCTGACCAATGCCGTGCGCGAGCAGATCCTGCCGGCGGAACAGCTGCCGCTGAAGCTGACCGCGCACAGCCCGTGCTTCCGCTCCGAAGCCGGCAGCGCCGGGCGCGACACGCGCGGCATGATCCGCCAGCACCAGTTCGACAAGGTGGAGATGGTGCAGATCGTGCACCCCGAGACGAGCTACGAAGCGCTGGAGCAGATGGTCGGCCACGCCGAGGCGGTGCTGCAGAAGCTGCAGCTGCCGTACCGCGTGGTGGCGCTGAGCAGCGGCGACATGGGCTTCAGCGCGGCCAAGACCTACGACCTGGAGGTCTGGCTGCCGGGGCAGGGCGCGTACCGCGAGATCAGTTCCTGCAGCAACTGCGAGGCCTTTCAGGCGCGGCGCATGCAGGCGCGCTTCCGCAATGCGCAGGGCAAGCCCGAGCTGGTGCACACGCTCAACGGCTCGGGCCTGGCGGTCGGCCGCACCCTGGTGGCGGTGCTGGAGAACGGCCAGCGGGCCGACGGCAGCATCGCCCTGCCCGAGGCGTTGTGGCCCTACATGGGCGGCGTGAAGGAGCTGCGCGCATGAGACATCGCAGGACCGCTCCAGGATGGCTCGCAGCCCCTGGTGGGGCCAGGGGAGCCCGATGAGCGTGGCTGCCCGACTGCTGCAAGCCTACGACGCCGGCGGCCTGACGCGGCTGCCCTCGGCCGACGACGCGGCCTTCGACATGCGCGCCGCCTTCGCTGCCGCCGACGAGACGCGGCGGGCGCGCATCGCGCGCGGCGAGAAGCCGCTGGGCTACAAGATCGGCTTCACCAACCGCAGCATCTGGGACCGCTACGGCGTGCACCAGCCGATCTGGGGGCCGGTGTGGGACAGCACCACCGCGCTGCTCGGCACGAGCACGGCCACGGTCTCGCTGGCCGGCCTGTCGCAACCGCGGCTGGAGCCGGAGGTGGTGTTCGCCTTCGCGCGGGCGCCGCGTGCCGGCATGGGCCTGACCGAGCTGCAGGGCTGCCTGGACTGGGTGGCGCACGGCTTCGAGATCGTGCACACGCATTTCGAAGACTGGCGCTTCACCGCCGCCGACACGGTGGCCGACTTCGCGCTGCACGGCCGCCTGCGCGTCGGCCCGCGCGTGCCGGTGCAGGACTGGCGGACGCTGGCCGAGGACATGGCGGCGCTGCAGGTAGAGCTGCTGTGCGACGGCAAGGGCGTCGACCGCGGGCAGGGCGCGGTGGTGCTGGACGGGCCGCTGAATGCGCTGCGCCTGTGGGTCGATGCGATGGCCGAGTTCACGCCAGACTGGCCCATCCGGCCGGGTGACGTGGTGACCACGGGCACGATCACCGACGCCTGGCCGCTGCGGCCCGGCCAGCGTTGGCAGACGCGGCTGAGCGACTCGCGGCTGTCGGCGCTGACGCTGAAGACGGTGGAGTGACAGCCTGCACTACAATGCCGGCTGTCGCTTCGACCGATGCGAACCGAACCCGGAGAGGTGGCAGAGTGGTCGAATGTACCTGACTCGAAATCAGGCGTACGGTAACCCCGTACCGTGGGTTCGAATCCCACCCTCTCCGCCACCCATCCCACAGGGGCTGCGCCGAATGGCTGCAGCCCCTTGTCGTTTCTGGACCTCCGCGGAGGGCGCGCCGAAGTCCCAGCGTGCTCCGGGCCGTGTTGCGATGCCGTGGTGACCCCACGCCGACGTGATCCGCGCCCTTCGGGCGGCCCATGCAGGTCGTCACGACCCGCGTCGCGTTGCTGCGTGCAGCCGGCCGGTCAAGTTGATCCAGACGCTCCCACGGGAAGCGCCAACGGTTCAGGTGCGGGCCAGCGCTGGCGACTTCACAGAGCCCCCACCGGCCCGGCCACGCCTTCTGGCCGCCACCATGCCCGCCAAGCCCAACCCGGCGAGGCCCAGCGTGGCGGGCTCGGGTACCGCGGTCACTGTGACGCTGGTAAAGCCATCTCCGTCGCCCCCCGCGCCCCAGGTTCCCGCAGTGGTCGAGGTCGCGTAGTAGGCGACGGTGAACGCGTTTGAAGTGAAGGAACTTCCGATGATCAGCTGGAAGTCGTCCTGCCCGGAGACCGGGATGCCGACGCCGCCAACCTTGCCCCCCAACCACAGCCCTTTGGTGTCGCTGACGAAGTCGAGCTCGGCCAACGTATACGCATGACCCGCGATGGTCAGATCCACGTCAAGCAGTTCGTCGATGGGAAACGCCTGCGACGCCGCCCGGACCGTGAAGGATCCGTTGATCAGATTCTGCGGTGCGGCAGGGCTGTTCTGCATCGGCACGAAGCCGCTGCCGGTGAAATCGATCCTGAACACCCCGGCCCAAGCGCCCGGGGTCACGCAGGCGATCAGCCCCGCGGTGGCCAATACACGTTTGGACGAGGCTTTCAATCGGGCTCTCCTCGATGCGGTCGTGAGCAAGACTAGGTTCTCGCACGAGCGAGGTCGCCCCCTCATGCAGGGGGTGATGCGCACAGAGTTGTTACGGCGAAGTGCGCTGAACGACCTACTCGCAGTGGCGCCCATGGCGGCCAATGCGGTCAGGCCCTGACCAGGCAGCTTGTTCTGGACGACCAAGCTCCTGCCCTGGCCCCCACCCGCTGGCAAGGGCTTCTGCACACCCGTCTGGACAGTGCCTCCGCGGGCGCGCTCACCTACCATCGGCCCATGGACGCACGCGAGACGGCCCCTTCTGCCGAGCGCAACAAGCAGCCCATCCTGGAGGTGCTCGCGCGCGTGTTGCCACCACGCGGCCTGGTGCTGGAGATCGGCAGCGGCACGGGGCAGCACGTGGCGCATTTCGCCAAGGCTTTGCCCCAGCTGACGTTCCAGCCGAGCGAGCGGGACATCGAGCGCCATGCGTCCATCCAGGCTTGGGTGGACGCCGGCGGCCTGCCCAACGTCAAGCCGCCCCTCGCCATCGACGTCACGCAGCACCCGTGGCCGGTGGCGGCGGCGGACGCCGTGCTGTGCATCAACGTGATCCACATCTCCCCGTGGGAGGCGACGCTGGCATTGATGGCCGGCGCCGGCATGGTGCTGCCTGCCGGTGGCGTGCTGCTGACCTACGGCCCGTACCAGCGCGGCGGCGCGCACACCGCGCCCAGCAATGCGGCCTTCGACGCGCACCTGCGCGCCAGGAATCCGCGTTGGGGCGTGCGCGATCTGGAGCAGGTGGCCGACGTCGCGGGTCGTCAAGGCCTGGCGCTGGAGGAGGCCGTGCCGATGCCGGCCAACAACTTCACGCTGCTCTGGCGGAAGTCCGGCGGTGCGTCGCCCGGCGGGCGCCTCCACCCTCGAGCTTGACCCGTCGCCAAATCGTTGGGATCGGGCCGGGACGCGCCGTGTGTCACGGCGCGCGTCGACCCCTGCGGACCCCGCCATCGTCTGCCGCTGCCGGCAGGCGGCGCTGCAAGCGGTGCTCCGCTGGCTGCGGGCCGGTCCGGCCCAGCGCCTAGGCGGTGGCTGGCGTCTCCCGCGCGATCAGGCGGAAGCGCGGCTGGCGCGTTCCGGCGTGTTCCACCGGCTCGAGGAACATGGCGAACGGCCGCACCCACATGCCGGTGTCGCTATCGAGCGGGCGATACAGGACCAGCGCTTCGAGCGATTCGCTATGCCGGGCGACCCCCAAGACCTCGTATTCGCCGCCTTTGTAGTGGCGGTAGCGGCCCAAGGGCAAGGAGGGCAAGGGGGGCAGATCGTTTGTCATGGTGGCTTGGGGCGAGCCGGGTGCGCCGGCCGGAGGCTTGTGCGCAGGCGCGGCGCGGCATGTCGGCACCGTTCTCGACGAGTTCGGTCCACGCGATGGTGGCACGTCCGCGGGGCTCTTGGTGACGCCCGTGCGCCGCGCCACGGCCTCGGGCCGCGCGCCCACGGGCCGGCACGCCGCAGGTCGTCTACCATCGGCGCTCCCATGGGTCTGGTCTATTCCACCGACAGCGGGCGCATGTGTCCGGCGTGCCGCCGGCCGCTGGCGCAATGCACCTGCCGCGCGGCGCCGCAGCCTCCTGCAGGCGACGGCATCGTGCGTGTCGGCCGCGAGACCAAGGGCCGCGGCGGCAAGGCGGTGACGCTGGTGCGCGGCCTGGCGCTGCCGACCGCCGAACTGGCCGCGCTGGGCAAGCAGTTGCGCAACGCCTGCGGCGCCGGCGGCACGGTCAAGGACGGGGTGCTGGAGGTGCAGGGCAACCACGTCGAACGGGTCATGGCGCTGCTGCAGCAGCAGGGCTTGAAGGTCAAGCGCACGGGCGGCTGAGGCCGCTACTGCAGCACGAAGCCTTCGTAGCCCTGGCGCGCCACATGGGCGCAGTGATCCGCATAACGCGGGAAGCCGTCGGCCAGCGGCATGAACATGCGTGGCTTGCCCGGAATGTTGGCGCCCAGGTACCACGAGTTGCAGCTCAGGAACACCGTGCGCCGCGCCGCCGCGTTGACGACCTCGGTCCACGCGGCTTCGGCGGCTTCGGTCGGCTCGACGGTGGCCTTGCCGGCGCGGCCCATGTGGCCGATGCAGTCGGCGATCCAGTCGACGTGCTGCTCGATGGCCACGATGACGTTGGTGAAGGCCGCGGTGCTGCCCGGCCCGGCGATGTTGAACAGGTTGGGGAAGCCGGCGATGCCCAGCCCCAGGTAGTTCAGCGGGCCGGCGCGCCACTTGTCCTGGATGCGCAGGCCGCCGCGGCCGCGCAGGTCCAGCCGCAGCATCGTGCCGGTCATCGCGTCGAAGCCGGTGGCCAGCACCAGCGCGTCGAAGCCATGGTCGCGGCCGCCGCTGCGCAGGCCGTGCGCGGTGAAGCGCTCGATCGGCGCCTGGCTGACGTCGACCAGGCGCACGTGGGGCAGGTTGAAGGTGGCGTAGTAGCCGGTGTCCACGCACAGGCGCTTGCAGCCTAGCGTGTGGGTGGGCGACAGCAGGCGCGCCGTCGCGGCGTCGTGCACCGTGCCGCGGATCTTGGCGCGCACGAACTCGGCCGCGTGCGCATTGGCGTCCAGCTTCAGCAGCAGGTCGTTGAACGCGCCCAGCAGCGCAAAGCCGCCGACCTGCCAGCGCGCCTCGAACGCGGCCTCGCGTTCGGCGGCGGACACCGCCAGCGCCGACACCGGGTTGGGCGGCAGCGCCGAGCCGAAGCCGCCGTGCATGCGCCGGTTGCGCGCGCGGAAAGCCGCGTAGTCGGCCTTGATGCCGGCCTCGAACGCCGGGTCCAGCGGGCCGTTGTGCGCCGGCGCGGCATAGGCCGCGGTGCGCTGGAACACCGTCAGCTCCTTGGCCTGCCGCGCGATCAGCGGGATGGCCTGCACCGCGGACGAGCCCGTGCCGACGACGGCCACGCGCAGGCCGCTGAAGTCCACCGGCTCGTGCGGCCAGTCGGCGGTGTGCAGCACCGGCCCTTCGAAATCCTGCAGGCCGGGGAAGTCAGGCCGGTTGGGCGCCGACAGCGGGCCGCTGGCCATGACCAGGAAGCGCGCGCTCCATTGCCGGCCGTCCTCCGCCTGCACCTGCCAGCGGCGCGTGGGCTCGTCGAAACGGGCGCCGCGCATGCGCGTGTTCAGCGCGATGCCGTCGCGCAGGCCGAAGCGGTCGGCCACGTGGTTGGCATAGCGCAGCAGTTCCGGCTGCGGTGCATAGCGCTCGCGCCACCGCCATTCCTGCTGCAGGGCCTCGTCGAAGGAGTACGAATACTCCATGCTCTGGATGTCCACGCGCGCGCCGGGGTAGCGGTTGTGGTACCAGGTGCCGCCGACGCCAGGCGCGGCTTCGATGGCCAGCGCGTCCAGGCCCATGCTGCGCGCCTTGTGCAGCATGTACAGGCCGCCGAAGCCGGCGCCGACGATCAGCAGGTCCAGGGACTTCATGGCTGCGAGCATAGCCGCAGCCCGTGCGCCGGCCGCCTCAGGCGGGGTCGGGCGGCATGCGGTAGCGCGCCACTTCCTGCGCCAGCGTGCGCGCCAGCGCGCGCATGTCCGAAGCGGAATGGGCGGTCTGCTGCACCAGCGAGGCGTTCTGCTGCGTCACGCGGTCCATCTCGACGACCGCCTGGCTGACCTGCGTGATGCCCACGCTCTGTTCCACCGCGCCGGCGGCCACTTCGCCGAGCAGGTCGTTGACGCGCTGCGACGCGGCCACGATCTCCTGCATCGCCGCGCCCGCCTTGCGCACCACCAGCGTGCCGGCCTGCACCTGCTGCACGCTGCCGCCGATCAGCGCCTTGATCTCCTTGGCGTATTCGGCGCTGCGGTTGGCCAGCATGCGCACCTCGTTGGCCACCACGGCAAAGCCGCGGCCCTGGGCACCGGCGCGCGCGGCTTCGACCGCGGCGTTCAGCGCCAGCAGGTTGGTCTGGAAGGCGATGGCGTCGATGGTGCCGATGATCTCGCCGATGCGCGCGGACGACGCGCGGATGCCTTCCATCGTGTCCACCACCTCGCGCATCACCTGCCCGCCGTCGGCGGCGATGCCGGCGTTGTGCCGCGCCATGCGCGACGCCTCCTCGGTGAGCTTGACGCCGTGGTTGACCTTGCCGGCCATCTGCTCCATCGAGGCGGCCGACTCCATCAGCGCCGTGGCGGCATGCTCGGTGCGCTCGGACAGCGCCGACGCGCCGGCGGCCATGGTGTCGCTGGTGTCGACGATGCCGCGGCTGGAGCCGCGCACGCGCCGCACCATGCCGCGCAGCGACGCCTGCATGCGCGCCAGTTCGCGCATCAGCTGCGCGGTCTCGTCGGTGCCCCAGGCGCGCGGCGACGTCGTCAGGTCGCCTTCGGTCATCGCGCGCAGGTGGCGCTGCGTCTCGCGCAGGCCGCCGTTCATCACGCGGTAGAAGCTCAGGAACAGGTAGCCGGTGAGCAGGATCGCCAGCGCCACGATGCCGCCGATGCGTGCCAGGTCGTGCCAGGGCGAGTGGCGCAGGTCGTCGCTGTCCACGCCGGCGCCGACGACCCAGCCCCAGGGCTCGAAGGCCATCACATAGGCCACCTTCGCGTCGGTGTCGCCGAGCAGGCCCTGGCCGGTGCTGCGCGCCACGCCCACCGCGTCCTTGAGCCACTGCGGGTCCATCGCGGACGGCGTGGTCGCCGCGGTCGGTGCCAGCAGCAGGCGCGCCTGCTGGTCCTGCAGCCAGACGCCTTCGCCGCCGCGCCGCTGCGTCTGCAGCGCGCCCAGGGCCAGCTGCTGGGCCTGGGCGCGCGGCAGCGCCCCGGCCGACTCCTGCGCATGCGCCCAGGCCAGCAGGCCGTGGGCCATCTGCGCATGGCCGCGCGCCGCCTCCAGGCGTGCCTGCACCGCCTGCTGGGCCTGGTTGTGCAGCGTCCAGCCCAGCAGGCCGAGCATCGGCAGCATGAAGGACAGCGAGATGATCAGCGCCTTCGCGGCAAAGTTCACGCCGCGGAACAGGCGCACGCCCGGCGCCCAGATGCCGTGGTGCGCAAAGAAGCCGACGCGGTGCGGCGCGGCGGGTGGCGCGGCGGCAACGCCGCCGGCGGCAATCACATGGTCGGTCATGACTTTCAGGGCCCCTCCGCCGGGGCTATCGGCATGCCGGCGCCTCGGCTTGAGCCGCTTCGCGCAGGCGCGCCAGCAATCCGGACTGCCGGCGCGTGCGCGCGGCCACGGTAGCGGCCAGCACCTCGGCGCCCGCCGCCAGCCGCACCTGTTGGCGCGCGCGCGTCAGCGCGGTGTACAGCAGCTCGCGCGTCAGCACGCGGGCGGGCTGTGCCGGCAGCAGCACCAGCACCTCGTCGAATTCCGAGCCCTGGGCCTTGTGCACGGTCATCGCAAAGGCCGTTTCGTGCGCCGGCAGGCGCAGCGGCGGCAGCGCGCGGTGGCCGCCCGACGCGTCGGCGAAGTGCACGCGCGGCTCGCCGTCGGCGCCGGGCAGCGTGATGCCGATGTCGCCGTTGAACAGGCGCAGCACCGGGTCGTTGCGCAGCACCATCACCGGCCGGCCGGTGAACCACGGCGACGCGCTGCCCGGCGCCAGCAGCGCGCGCGCTTCGTCCTCCAGCAGCCGGTTGATGGCCAGCGCGCCGCGCGGCCCCTCGCGCAGCGCGCACAGCACGCGAAAGCGTGCGAAGGCGCGCGCCGCGCCGGCGGCGTCGCCAGGCGCCTCGCGCAGCGCATCGAAGTAGGCGGCGTAGCCGTCGCGCAGGCATTGCAGCGTGGGCGCCGCGGGTGCGGCGGCGCCGTCCTCCAGCCAGTGCAACGAGCCGTCGCCGCCATCGCGCAGGCCTTGCAGCAGTTCGCCGGCCTGGCCCTCGCGCACCTGGGTCGCGGCCCGCGCGATGTGCGATTCGGCGCCGAAGCGGAAGTTGCGCGTCAGCCAGACCACGCTGTCGTGCAGCGGGCTGGGCTGCAGCGGCGCGGCGGGCACGATCTGCGCCGGCGCCAGCGCGCACAGCCGCGCCAGGTCGGCGATGCAGGGCGCGCTGAGCGACGGGTCGGCGCTGAGTTCGGCGAACACCGCGCCGGATTCCACCGCGGCCAGCTGGTCCTTGTCGCCCAGCAGGATCAGCCGCGCGGTGTCGGGCACGGCCTCGAACAGCCGCGTGGCCAGCGCCAGGTCGAGCATCGAGGCCTCGTCGACGACCAGCACGTCGATGGCCAGCGGCCGGGCCGCATCGTGCGCGAAGCCGCCGGGATGGGCGCCCAGCAGCCGGTGCACGGTGGAGGCCTGCGCCGGCAGCCGTTCGCGCAGCGCCGGCGGCAGGTGCGTGGCGCGCTGCAGCAGCGCCTCGCTCATGCGCGCGGCGGCCTTGCCGGTGGGCGCGGCCAGCGCGATGCGCGCGTCGGGGTTCTGCTGCAGCAGGCAGGCCAGCAGGTGCACCACGGTGGTCGTCTTGCCGGTGCCCGGGCCGCCGCTGACCACCACCAGCCGCTGGCGCAGCGCCAGCGCCGCGGCCAGCATCTGCCAGTCGGGCGCGTCGCCATGGCCGAACAGCGCCTGCAACTGCTGCGCCACGGCGTCGTCCGGTAGGGCCGGCGGAGCGCCCGTGGCGCGCAGCAGCCGCTGCGCCAGCCGGCGCTCGTAGTCGAAGTGGCGGTGCAGGTAGAGGCGGTCGTCGTCGTCCAGGACCAGCGGGCAAGCGCCCGGCGCCGCGGGCGTGCCGACCACGCCGCTGGCCTGCAGCGCCTGCCGCAACGTCGGCAGGTCGGGCAGGTCGCTGCCCGGGCCACCGTCGCGCGCGTCCAGCGCGGCCAGCGGCAGGCAGACATGGCCTTCGCCGATGGCCAGGCTCAGCGCCTGCGCCGCCCGGCGCAGCCAGCCCGCCTGCAGCGGGTCGCCGGTGTGCGCCAGCGTCCAGCGCTCGACCATCGACGCGAAGCCGTCGGCCAGGGCCTGCTCCGGCGCGCTCATGCGGCCTGCTCCTCGCCGTCGAGCAGCGCCGACAGCGCCTGCAGCGCGGCCAGCGTCGGCCGCTGCAGGTGCACGCCCGCGGGGCGGCCGTCGGCCAGGGTCCAGCCCGGGCGCACGCCGCGCACGAACAGGTACAGCACGCCGCCGAAATGCTGTTCGTGCCGGTACTGCGGCAGCCGCTGCTGCAGATGCCGATGCAGCGCCAGCGCGTAGATCAGCGCCTGCAGGTGGTAGCCCTGCTGCGCCATCGTGCGCTCCAGCGCCGCAGCGCCGTAGTCGACGGGCGTGTGGCCCAGGTGGTTGGACTTCCAGTCGAGCACGAAGTAGCGCCCCTGGTGCTCGAACACCAGGTCGATGAAGCCGCGCAGGTAGCCGCGCAAGGTGCCGAAGCCGAAGGCGGGTTGCGCATGGCCCAGGCGCCGCATCAGCCGCGCCAGCGCCTCGGCGTGCAACTGCGGCGATGGCAGGTGGAATTCCAGCTCCACCAGGGTGTGCGCGCGCGGCACGTCGGCCAGGCGCAGGCCGCCGGCCAGCGGTGTGTGCAGCACGTCGTGCAGCATGCGCAGCAGCATGCGCCGGCGCAGCGCCGCATCGCCGGGCGGCAGGCCGGGCGTGAAGCGCTGCAGCACCGCGTCGACCGCGCCTTGCCACCCGGCGGCATCGCCGAAGTCGATGCGCTCGAACACCGCATGCAGGCATTCGCCGGCCACCGCGCCGCGCGGGAAATGCAGGATGTCGTCGGCGTCCACAGCCGCTGCATCGTCGTCGGCCGCAGCCGCGACGCGCAGATCGTGGTCCACCGCCGCGCCGTCGTGGCGCGCGCCGTGCGTCAGGCTGCTGTAGCTGCCGATCCACCAGGGCGCCGGGATGTGCGCCGGCGGCGCCAGCGCCGCCAGCGGCTCGGCCGGCAAGGGCTGCGGCGCCAGCGGCTGCCCCGTGGCCGCGGGCAGCGGGTCCAGGCGCAGCGCCGGCGCGTGCGCCTGGGCCAGCACCGCCCAAGCGGCGTCGATGGCCTGCGGCGTCAGCTTGTGGGACAGCCAGGCCTGCGGCGACAGGCCGGCGCCGGCCGCCAGCCAGTTCAGCCGCGAACGCGTGCTCTCGGTGTGGCTCTGTCCGCGGTGCGTGGTGTAGCCGCCGACGACCACGGTGCAGCGGTGCACGGCGCGCGTCAGCGCCACGTAGATCAGGCGCATCGCCTCGGCGGCGCCTTCCAGCGCCTGCCGTCGCTTCAGCTCGTCCACCTCGGCCTTGTCGAGCGCGCGGAAATCGATCACCGCATGCCCCTCGGCATCGTGGTACTGCAGCCCTTCGCCGGTGGGCGGGCGGCCGGGGTGGCCGTCCCACAGCACCGGGCAGAAGACCAGCGGATATTCCAGCCCCTTGGACTTGTGGATGGTCACCACCTGCACCAGATGGCGGTCCGATTCCAGGCGCAGCTGCACGCTGTCGTCGCGGCGTTCCTGACCGCGCTGCGCCTGCAGCCAGCGCAGCAGCGCCTCGGGGGCAGGGTGCGCCTGGGCCGCCTCGTGCAGGCACTCGGCCAGGTGCATCAGGTTGGTCAGCCGGCGTTCGCCGTCGGGCCGCGCCAGCAGCCGTGCGGCGACGCCTTCGGCGCGCATCCATTCGCGCAGCATGCGGCCCACGCCCTGCGCGAGCCAGGTGTCGCGGTAGCCGGCGAAGCGGGCCATCAGCGCCAGCAGCGTGCCCTCGTCGTCGTCCAGCCGCTGCAGCGCGGCGGCGTCGCGGCCCATCGCCTGGGTGGCCAGCGCGGCGCGCAGCAGCGGCTCGCGCTGCGGCTCCAGCGTCGCCGCCAGCACGCGCTCCACATCGGCGGCGTCGCTGCTGTCGTAGACGCTGGCCTGCGACAGCTCCACGCTGCCCACGCCCAGCGCCGCCAGCGCGCGCCGCATGGCCGCGCCCTGCGCGTGGCTGCGCACCAGCACGGCGATGTCGCCGGCGGACAGCGGCCGCTCGCCCAGGCGCACCTCGCCCGCGGCCGCGGCGCTGAGCAGCCGCGCGATCTCCGCCGCGCAGGCGGCCAGCGCGCGGTTCATGGCCTCGGCCTTGGGCAGCGGCTGGCCGTCGTCGCCGCGCGGCAGTTGCCACAGCTGCAGCGCCGCGCGCGGCGGCGCGGCAGGCTCGTGCAACGGCGTGCGCGGCTTGGCGCCGCAGCTCACCGCCTGGTAGTGCAGGCCGTCCTGCATGAAGGCCTGCGGGTTGGCGCCGAACAGCGCATTCAGCCCGTCCAGCAGTTCGCGCGTCGAGCGCTGGTTCTGCGACAGCGTGTACTCGGCCGCGGCCTCGGCGCGTGCCTGCAGGTAGGTGTGCAGGTCGGCATGGCGGAAGCCGTAGATGGCCTGCTTGGGGTCGCCCACCAGGAAGACGGGCGCATTGCTGCCGCCGTACAGCGCGTGGAAGATCGCGTACTGCAGCGGGTCGGTGTCCTGGAACTCGTCGATCAGCGCGGCGCTGAAGCGCTGCCGCAGCAGGCGCGCCAGCGCGGCTCCGCCGGGCCCCGCCAGTCGGTCGTGCAGGTTGAGCAGCATGTCGTCGAAGCCCAGCACACGCTGCTCCAGCTTGGCACGGCGCAGCGCGGCCGGGCCGTCGTCGAGCAGCTCGCGCAGCAGCCGCAGGCGTTGCGGCTCCAGCGCCGCCTGACGTGATTGAAGCCGGTCCAGCAACGCCTGGGCGCTGGCGAAGAACGCATGGTCGACGGGCAGGGTCTGGCCCTTCGTCGGCTTGAAGCGCGCCGCCCCCAGCAGCTCCAGCCCCGGCAGGCCCGCCCCGGACAGCGGCGGCGTGGCGGGCGCCAGCAGCTGGTCCCAGGACTCGATCGCCCTGCGCAGCGCCGGCGTCGTGAAGTGGGTCTTGTGCATCACCGGCTGCGCCTGCCACACCGCCTCGACGATGGCGCCGCGCTCGGCTTGCCAGAGCGCGCGAGCCGCGGCGTAGGCGGCGTCCAGCGCAGCCGGGTCGGGCCGTGCGGGCGGTGCGTCCAGGGTGTCCGGCCAGCGCTGCACCGCCCAGGGCTTGCCCAGGCGCCTGGCCAGCAGTTCGCCCAGGCGTGCCGGCGTGAACTTCCTGTCGATCAGATGGGCGGCGAGTTCCGGCGACAGTGCCGCGCTGGCGATGCGCCGACGCCAGAAGTCGTGCACCACGTCCTGGCGCAGGCTGCCGTCGTCGGCCAGCAGCGACAGCTGCATCGGCATGCCGGCCGTGAAGGGCAGTTCGGCCAGCGCGCGCTGGCAGAAGCCGTGGATCGTCAGGATCGAGGCCTCGTCGAAGCTGTGCAGCGCCAGCTCCAGGTGGCGCATCAGCTCGTCATCGCGCATCGCGCAGGGGCCGCGCAGCCGCGCCAGCAACGGGTCGACGAAGGGGTCGGCGCCGGCGGGCCCGGTGCCCCGCAGGCGGGCCAGCGTGTCGGCAATGCGGCTGCGGATGCGCTCGCGCAGTTCGGCGGTGGCGGCGTTGGTGAAGGTCACCACCAGGATCTCCCGCACCGGCAGCCGGCGCTCCAGCAGCAGCCGCAGGTACAGCACGCACAGGTTCCAGGTCTTGCCGGTGCCGGCCGAGGCTTCGATGAGCCGCAGGCCGCCCAGGTCGCCGGCGAAGGCGTCGAAAGCTTGCACGGCCGGGCTCATGGCGGCGGCTCCTGCAGGTGCGCGAGCAGCGGGTCGATCACCGCATGCGCCAGCTGTTGGAACTCGGCGTCCAGCGGCTCGTCGACGCCGCGCAGCGCCAGGGCGTAGGCCGGGTCGGCGCCTTCGGCGTAGGGGCGGTACGGCGTCACCTGCCAGGCGTTGCGCGCCGCCGGCAGGCCGGCGGTGACGAACTCCCACGCGCTCTTCGGGAAGAAGCGCAGCGGCCGGTCCAGCCCTTGGCGGTACAGCACCAGCAGCCGGTGCAGGTGGGCCGCGGCGTCGACACAGGGCGCGAAGCTGAACTCGCCGTCGGCGCCCAGCCAGCGCGTGCGCAGCGCCACGCCGGCGGGGGCGGTGGCGCACAGGGCCAGGTGCGCCAGCCAGGCGTCCAGATAGTCGGTGGCCCGGGCCTCCCCATCGCGCCAGCGCAGCAGGCCGCTGGCGCGCAGATCGGCGAAGTCGGCCTGCAGCTGCCAGGCTTCGCCGTCCAGGTCGGCGCGCAGGGCCAGCGCCTGTGGCGGCAGCACCGGCTCGGCCAGCGCCTGGCGCAGGCGGGTGGCCAACAGCTGCAGAGACTGCAGCCGCGTCTGCAGCGCGGCATCGCCGACACAGCCCGCCGGCCATTCGCCGCCGGCGCGTGCCAGCGCCGGCAGCGTGCCCGGGTCGGCACCGTGCAGCAGCAGCGGCAGCAGCCGGCGCATCAGCGCGCGGCTCGCCGCCGCGTCGGGCAGCAGGGGCTCGTCGTCCTGCAGTTCCTCGGCCGCGTAGGCCAGGTCCAGCCCCAGGCGGCGGCGCAGCAGCAGGCGGCTGGGGTTGCGCAAGAAGGCCTGCAGCTGCGCCAGCGACACCTGCCGCCATTCGGGCCCGGCCGGCGCCAGCGGCGTGTCGAAGAAGGGCGTCGGCAGGCCGGGGTCGGCGTCTTCGTCCTCTTCGTCCTCGTCGCGCCACATCGGCAGGGTCTGCGGCATCGCTGGCGCCGCCAGGCTGCGGCGCAGTGCCGCGGCCAGTTCGCGGTCGAAGCTGCGCAGGCGCGGCTCGCCCTGCGTGTCGAAGGCCGGCAGCGCGAAGGGCTGCAACGGGTGCTCGACCACCAGCCGCTGCCTGGCCTGTGCCAGTGACGCGGCGTCAGCGGGGTCGCTGGCGATGGCCGGCACCAGCAGGTCCAGCAGTTCGGCCACCAGCACCGACGGCGGCAGCGGCGTGTTGTCGCGCTGGCTGCGGCCGGTGTGGCTGAGGTACAGGCTGCCGCGCGCGGCCAGCAGCAGGTCGAGCATGAGGCCGCGGTCGTCGTTGCGCGCATCGCGGTCGCCGCGCTGCGGGTGGTTGGCGATGAGGTCGAATTCCAGCGGCCGGCGCGTCGCGGGAAAGGTAGCGTCGTTCAGGCCGATGGCGCAGACCACCGTGAAGGGCAGGCCGCGCAGGCTGCTCATCGACGCGAAGTTGATGCTGCCGCCGGCCGCACCGCCACCGCCGCCGGCGTCGATGCGCTGCTGCAAGGCGGCGCGCACCACCGGCAGCGGCAGCGGGCGGGCGACGCCGCCGCGGCGCATGTCGTCGGCCAGGCGGTCCACGGTCTGGCGCAGTTCGCGCAGGTCGTCCAGCGCGGCGTCGTCGGCGGCGAGGAAGTCGTCGATCAGGCCCGCCATCAGCGTGGCCCAGGCCTCGGGCAGGCGGGGCTCAAGCAGCAGGTCGAGCGTGCGGCGCAGCGTGGTGGCATAGCGCCACAGCGCGCCCAGCGCCAGCGCCTCGGTGCCTTCGGCATCGCCGGCGCCCAGCCGCGCGTCGAAGGGCTCGGCATGGGCGCAGGGCAGGGCATAACCCAGGAACAGGCGCTGCAGCGCATCGTCCAGCGTGTGGCGCGGGTCGGCCGGCAGGTCCAGGCGCGCGCGCTGCGTGGCGTCCAGCGCCCAGTGGAAGCCGGCCTCGCGCAGCCACGCATGCACCCGCGCCAGCGCGTCGTCGTCCAGACCGAAACGCCGCGCCACCGGGGGCTGCTGCAGCAGGCCGAAGACCTCGCTGGCGCGGCAGCGCGACGTGGCCAGCGCCAGCAGCTCGAGCAGGCAGCGCGCCAGCGCATTGGCCCGGCTGCGCCGTGCGCCGCACAGCGCATAGGGCAGCGCGCGTTCCTTGGGCGCGGTGCCGAAGACCGCGTCGATCAACGGCGCGGCCGCCTCCAGGTCGGGGGTGACCACCAGGATGTCGCCGGGCCGCAGGCGGTGGTCGGCGGCGAACAGGCCGAGCAGGTGGTCGTGCAGCACCTCCAGCTCGCGTGTCAGCGAATGGCACACATGCAGCTCGATGCTGCGGTCGCCCTCGGCGCACTCGAGCGAGCCCGGTGCGACCGGTTGCAGCTCGAGCAGGGTGTTCTGCAGCTGCGCCAGCAGGTGGGTGCCGGGCGCGGGCACGAAGTCGGCGTCGTCGTTGCCGCCGGCGTCGAGCAGCGCGTCCAGCATGACCTGCGCCTGCTTGCCCCAGGAGGCGAGCAGCGGGTTGCCTTCCTCCTCCAGCCCCGTGGCCCGGCCTTGCGCGGCCAGGCGGCTGAGGCGACGGCGGCCGACCAGGTCGAACCAGTATTCGCGGCAGGGGTTCAGCACGTACAGCTGCACGTCGAGGTGCTGCGCCAGCTGCTGCAGCAGATGCAGGTGCTGCGGCGCGATCGCCGGCAGCGCAAAGACATGCAGCCGCGCCGGCAGGCCGGCACGCTGCGCCTGCTGTACACCGCCGCGCCGCAGCGCGGCCACGAAGGCCTCGGCCGGATGCGGCGCATGCGTGCCCAGTTCGGCCTCCAGGCGTTGCCACAGCGCCGCCTGCCAGGCCGTGTCCGCGTCGGCGGGCGCGCCGCGGTCGCCGTCGCGCCAGGCCTGCAGCCAGGCGGGGCGATAGGTCACGTACTGCTCCAGCAGGCCCGCCACCTGGCCGGCCAGCTCGTAGCGCATCAAGGCATCGGCATCCTGCAGATAGGCCTGCAGCCGCGATTGGCCGGCGACGAAGGCCGCATCGTCGAAGGCGGCATGCACGCGCCAGACCAGCGCATCGGCCGCGAAGGGCGACTCGTCGCCCACGCCAGGCACCACGCGCGCCACCTGGCGCCACAGCCATTGCGCCAGGAAATCGAAGTGCACGTTGGCGCAGATGCCGCGTGCGTCGGCGATGGCCAGGCTCAGGTCGCGGCGCAGCGCGGCACTGGGCACGATGACCTGTTCGACCGAGAACACGTCCGGTTGCGCAGCGTCGAGTTGCCGCAGCAGCGTGTCGCGCAGCGCCTCCAGGCGGTTCGAATGGTGAATATGGAGCATGCTCGCGGCGCGGTCGATTCACACTACTTTACTGGGGGCACACTTGCGCGTTACCCTGCCGGCGCAACATCACAGTCCTCAGCACTTCCCAAGAGATCTGGACGATGAAGATTCCTGCAATGTCTGCGCGCCGCATGCTGGCTGGGCTCAGCCTGGTGCTCGCCGCCGGCGCCTGGGCGGCCCCCGGCGGTCCGGGCATGATGGGCCACGGCCCGATGGGTGGCCCGGCTGGCAGCCCGATGGGTGGGCCGGGCGGCATGTTCGACGGCATGGTGCAGCGCATGCTCGACCGCGTGAATGCCACGCCGGAGCAGCGCACGCAGATCCAGCAGATCCTGCAGTCCAACGCCGGCGATCTGCGCGCCCAGCACGAGGCCGGCCGCGCACTGCGTGAGCAGGCGATGACGCTGTTCGCCCAGCCCACGGTGGATGCGGCGGCATTGGAGGCGCTGCGCCAGAAGCAGATGGCCATGCACGACGCGGCCAGCAAGCGCATGACGACGACGATGCTCGAAGTCAGCCGCGTGCTGACGCCCGAGCAGCGCAAGCAGATGGCCGACTACATGACGCAGCGGCGCGACATGATGCAGCGCCACCAGCGCGAGCGGCAGGCCATCGACGCCCCCAAGGGCTGACACGATGACTCCGGGCCCGCCGCGCGCGGGCCCTTGGGCTCCGGTGCTGCCACGCGGCCCCGGAGCCGTTTTGGTTGTTGAGGAACGATGAACGAGCACCTGCTGCTGATCGACGACGACGCCCGCCTGAGCGCGATGGTCGGCACCTACCTGCGCAGCCATGGTTACGAGCTGGATTGCGCCGGCTCGCTGGCGGCCGGGCGGGCGCGGCTGCGGCACGGGCGCTACGACGCGCTGCTGCTGGACCTGATGTTGCCCGACGGCGATGGCCTGGACCTCACCCGCGAGCTGCGCGCCGACCCGCTGCTGCAGCGCCTGCCGCTGCTCATGCTCACCGCGCGCGGCGAGCCGATGGACCGCATCGTCGGCCTGGAGGTCGGTGCCGACGACTACCTGCCCAAGCCCTTCGAGCCGGGCGAACTGCTGGCCCGCGTCAAGGCGCTGCTGCGGCGCGCGTCCCCCGAGGCCGGGCCTGCCGAGGTGCTGACCTTCGGCCGGCTGGAGATCAACCTGGGTGCGCGCCAGGCGCGGCTGGACGGCAAGGTCTGCGACCTGACCAGCCACCAGTTCGACCTGCTGGCGGTGCTGGCGCGCAGCCCCGGCCGCGTGCTGTCGCGCGACCGCATCATGGATGCGCTGAAGGGCCATCCGATGGAAGCCTTCGACCGCAGCATCGACGTGCACGTCTCGCGCATCCGTGCCGTCATCGAGGACGACCCGAAGGCGCCGCAGCGCGTGCTCACCGTGCGCGGCGCCGGCTACGTGTTCGCCAAGACGCAGGACGGCTGACATGGCGGCCCCGCTGTCGGCGCTCAGCACCTGCGGGCCGGCCGGGCGGTCCTGATGCGCTCGCTGTACCTGCGCATCTACCTCACGGTGGTGGCGGCGCTGGCCCTGTTCGCGCTGGTCTCGGGCTGGCTGCTGCAGCGGCACTTCGAGCAGGAGCGCGAGCGCTTCGTCGCCACCGCCCAGGAGCGCGCCGCCGCCTGGGGCGAACTGCTGCAACGCTCGCTGCCCGGCGCCGAGGCGCCGCCGCAGGACCAGGCGGCGGCGCTGGCCGACTGGTCGGAGCGGCTGCGCTTGCCGCTGGCGCTGGAAGACGCCAAGGGCCGGCACATCGGCGCGTCGGAAAGCTACCTGCACCGCGAGTTCGACGGCCTGCCCGGGGCGCGGCGCGCGCAGGCCGTGCAACTGGAAGACGGGCGCACGCTGTGGATCCTGCGCCCGCTGGGTCGTGGGCGCGGCGGGCCGGATCGCCCGCCGATGGACGGCGACGGCAGCGCCGGCCCGCCGCATGCGCCGCCGTTCGGCTGGGGCTGGTGGCCGATCCCGCTGCCGCCGGGGGGCCTGGGTCTGGCGGCGCTGCTGCTGGTGTTGTTCACGGCCATCGCGCTCGGCGCCTGGCCGGTGGTGCGGCGCCTGACGCGCCGGCTCGAGGCGCTGAAACGCGGCGTCGAGGCCTTCGGCGCGGGCGCGCTGCACCAGCGGGTCGCCGAGGACGGGCGCGACGAGGTGGCCGCGCTGGGCGCCAGCTTCAACCATGCCGCCACGCGCATCGAGGCGCTGCTGCGCTCGCACCAGAGCCTGCTGGCCAACGCCAGCCACGAACTGCGCTCGCCGCTGGCGCGGCTGAAGATGGCGGTGGCGATGATCGAGGATGCGCCGCCGGCGCAGCGCGACGGCCTGAAGCGCGAGATCGACACCAACATCGGCGAACTCGATGCGCTGGTCGACGAGGTGCTGCTGGCCAGCCGCCTGGACGCCGGTGCGGCGATGCCGCGCAAGGATGCGGTGGACCTGCTGGCGCTGGCCGCCGAAGAAGGCGCGCGCGTGCAGGCCAACGTCGACGGCCAGGCGCTGCAGGTGCCCGGCGACGAACGGCTGCTGCGCCGCGCGCTGCGCAACCTGCTGGAGAACGCGCGGCGCTACGGCGGCGAGACCATCGACGTGAGCGTGCAGCGGACCGACTCGGGCCAGGCCGAGCTGCGTGTCTGCGACCGCGGCCCCGGCGTGCCCGAGGCCTACCGCGAACGCATCTTCGAAGCCTTTTTCCGCCAGCCCGGCCATGCCGAGCACGAAGGCGGGGTCGGCCTCGGCCTGGCGCTGGTGCGGCAGATCGCCCACACGCACGGCGGCAGCGCGCGCTGCGAGCCGCGCGAGGGCGGCGGCAGCTGTTTCGTGCTGCGCCTGCCGGCGGCGTAAGCTGCGCCCCATGGCGACACGCAAATCCGCAGCCGGCACGCGCCGGCGACTCGACCTGCTGCTCTTCGGCGCCACCGGCTTCACCGGCCGCGAGGCGGTGCGCGCGCTGCTGCGCCAGCGCCCCGACGCCCACTGGGGGGTGGCCGGGCGCGATGCGGCGCGGCTGCAGGCGCTGGTCGACGCGATGGTGCCGGCCGGCGCGCGTGCGCCGCGTGTCGTCGTGGCCGACGCGTGCGACGCTGCGTCGCTGCAGGCGATGGCGCGGCAGACGCGGGTGCTGTTCAACCTGGCGGGGCCGTACCACGCCACCGGCGACGCGGTGGTCGCCGCCTGCATCGGCGCCGGCACGCACTACCTGGACCTGACCGGCGAGACCTTCTGGATGCAGCGCCTGGTGCGCGAGCAGCACGATGCCGCGTGCCGCGCCGGCGTGAAGGTCATCCCCTGCGCCGGCTACGAGGCGCTGCCCTTCGACCTGGCCACGCTATGGGCCGCGCACCAGCTGCGCGACCACCGCGGCGAGGCTTGCGCCAGCGTGGACATCGCCGTGCGCTTTACCGGGCAGCCGATCACGCGGCCGCACGACGGCGTCAGCGGCGGCACCGCGGCGACGATGACCGAACTGCTGGCCCACGACCACAGCGACTGCCTGCGCGACATGGCCTGCCTGCTGCCGCCCGATGCGCCCGACGCTGCCGGCGTGGCCCGGCGCAACGCGCTGCAATGGCGGCCGCGCTACGACGCCGACCGGCAGATCGTGCTGGCGCCGACCTTGCCCGGCCCCTTCATCAACCCGCCGGTGGTGCTGCGCGGCGTGGCGCTGATCGACGATGCGAGCCTGTTCGCGGCCGACTTCCGCTACCGCGAAGGCACCGACATGCGCAGCCTGCTGCCGGGTGCGGCGCGGCTGCCGCCGCGCGCCACGCTGGGGCTGCAGTGGGCCGGCGCCGCCGCACTGATCGCGCCGCTGGCCAGCTTGAGCGCCACCATCGCCGGCCCGCTGCAGTTCCAGCGCGGCCTGCTCAAGCCGCTGCTGCAGCGCCTGGCGCCCAAGCCGGGCAGCGGGCCACGCCAGGCGGCGCTGGACGGCAGCGGCTATGCGCTGCAGGTGTCGGCGCGCGGCGTGGGCGGGGCGCGCTTCCATGGGCGCGTGCAAGCGCAGGGCCACCCCGGCTACCGCTCGACGCCGGAGATGGCGGTGTGCGCCGCGCTGGGGCTGGCCGACGGCACGCTGGGCCGCACGCCGCACGTGGGCATCGTGTCGCCGGCCGCCGGCCTGGGCATCGAGGCGGTGGCGGCGCTGCGCGCCGCCGGGGTGGTGTTCGAAGCCGGGCGCTGAGGCGCGGCGCTGCGTCAGGCTGCAGCCGCCGCCGCTTCGTGTCGCAGTTGCCGGCGCAACACCCATGCCAGCAGGCCGCACAGGCCGCAGGCGGCGAGCACCAGGCCGGTGGTGCTGGCCATCCAGAAGCCGCGTGCGCCGCGCAAGGGCTCGGGCGTCAGGCCGGTCAGGTCGAAGGCCAGCGTGTAGCCGCCGCCCAGCCCCACGCCCCACAGCGAGACGGCAAAGATGAGCATCGGCAGCGTGGCGATGCGGTAGGCGCGCAGCACGAACGAGGCCACGCATTGCGCCGCATCGGCGGTATGGAACAGCGCCACCCAGGCCAGCAGCGGCAGCGCCGCGGCGATGACCGCCGCATCGTCGGTGTACAGCCGCAGCACGCCGTGGCGCAGCAGGTAGATCAGCGCGCCGACGCCCGCGCCCAGGCACACGCCCATCTGCAGTCCGTGCCAGCCGATGCGGCTTGCCGCCGGCAGGTCGCGCGCGCCGACGCGCTGCGCCACCAACGTGGCCGTGGCATTGGCCAGCGCCAGCGGCAGCATGAACAGGATCGACACCAGGTTGGCCGCCAACTGGTGGCCGGCCACCGCGGTGGCGCCCAGGCGCACGATGAAGATCGACATGAAGGCGAAGCCGGTGACTTCGATGAGGATCGACGCGCCCATCGGCAGACCCAGGCGCAGCTGCGCGCCGATGGCCTGGCGGTCCGGTGGGCGCAGCCGCCGGCCGAAGGCGAAGTCGTCGTAGAAGCGGTCGTGCCGCAGCACCCACAGCCCGGCCGCCACCTGCAGCCACATGGCCACCACGGTGGCGATGCCGCAACCCATCACGCCCAGCTCGGGCAGCCCCAGCGCCGGCACGCCGAAGACCAGCGCCGCCGACAGCGGCACCTTCAGGCTCAGGCCGAGCAGCTGGATGATCATCACCGCCTTGGGCCGCGACACGGCGTTGTTGAAGCCGCGGTAGGCGGCGAAGAGCAGCGCCGCGGGCAGCGCGAAGGCCAGCGCGGTCAGGTACTGGCGCATCTTGGCCTCGACCTCGGCGCTGGCCTGCGCCAGCGCCACGAAGGGCACCGGGAAGGCGAGCACGGTGCTGCCCACCAGCGACAGGCCTAGCGCCACCCACACCGCCTGGTGCAGCTGGTGGCCGGCCTCGTGCAGCTGCCTGGCGCCGAAGAACTGGCCGACGATCGGCCCGACCGCGATGACCACGCCCATGAAGCCGATGAACACCGTGATGTACGCGGCCGAGCCCACCGCCAGCGCCGCCAGGTCCAGCGCCGAATAACGCGCCACCAGCAGCGTGTCCACGGTGCCGAAGGCGATCACCGCCAGCTGCGCGATGAACACCGGCCAGGCCAGCGGCAGGATGCGCGCGGCCGAGTCGCGCCACGACGGCGGGGGCGACGCTGCGGCGTCGCGGCCGGCCGGCGCGCTCAAGTCGCGGCCCCGCTGCCGAAGCTGTCGGCCGGCGGATGGTCGACGCCGCTGGCCAGCCGGGCGCGCTCGGCGTAGCGGTTGAAGCGCCAGGCGCGCGCCTCCATGGTGATGCGCCGCCACACCATGCGCTTCTGCGCCGGGCTGTAGGCCTGCCAGTGGCGCACCTCTTCGAAGCTGCGGCCGCAGCCCTTGCATTCGGCGTCGCCCTGCGAGGTGGAGCAGATGGCGATGCAGGGCGCGTCCGGCGTGGTGGCATACCAGGCCAGCCAGGCGGCCAGCGCGGCCGCGGGCATCGTGGCTTCGTCGCAGTCGGCTTCGTGGTGGTAGACCATCAGCGCATACACCTCGGCCAGCGCCAGCACCTCGTCGCAGGCGCGCAGGCCGTCGGGCGAGGGTTGGCGCTCGCGCCACCAGTTGATGGCGGATTCGATGTCGGTGATGTGGATGGCGGCCATGGGGGCGGCAAGCATAGCGCCCGCCGGGCGGCGGGCGGGCTGTCATCAAACTGCCATGGGCCGCTCCTATGCTGTGTGCGTGACGCTGAACGACGATGAACTGCTGCGCCGCATCCAGAACGACCTGGAGGACGGCTACGACGAGGAGCTGGAACTCGAGCTGGAGGACCGCAATGTCGACGCGCTGGCCGCGGCCATCGGCGGCCGCCCGACCCAGCCCGACCACGAGGCGCGGCGGCGCTACTTCCGCGAGCTGTTCCGCCTGCAGGGCGAGCTGGTCAAGCTGCAGGACTGGGTGCAGGCCAGCGGCTACAAGCTGGTGATCCTGTTCGAAGGCCGCGACGCCGCGGGCAAGGGCGGGGTGATCAAGCGCATCACGCAGCGGCTGAACCCGCGCGTGGCGCGGGTGGTGGCGCTGCCGGCGCCCAACGACCGCGAGCGCACGCAGTGGTACTTCCAGCGCTACGCGGCGCACCTGCCGGCGGCCGGCGAGATGGTGCTGTTCGACCGCAGCTGGTACAACCGCGCCGGCGTCGAGCGGGTGATGGGCTTCTGCGGCGACGACCAGCTGGAGGAGTTCTTCCGTTCGGTGCCCGAGTTCGAGCGCATGCTGGTGCGCTCGGGCATCAAGCTCATCAAGTACTGGTTTTCGATCTCCGACGACGAGCAGGAGCTGCGTTTTCTGGGCCGCATCCACGATCCGCTGAAGCAGTGGAAGCTGAGCCCGATGGACCTGGAGTCGCGCCGCCGCTGGGAGGACTACACGCGGGCCAAGGAAGCGATGCTGGAGCGCACGCACATCGCCGAGGCGCCGTGGTGGGTGGTCAAGGCCGATGACAAGAAGCGGGCGCGCCTGAACTGCATCGCCCACCTGCTGGCGCAGATCCCCTATGCCGAGGTGGAGAAGCCGCAGGTGCGGCTGCCCCCGCGCGTGCACCACGAGGACTACGTGCGGCACCCGGTGCCGGCCGAGATGTTCGTGCCCGAGCGCTACTGAGCTGGACCGCCGCCGCGGCACGCGGCGCTCATTGGCGCATCAGCGTGCTTTTGCCGAACAGGCTTTCGATCAGGTCCACCGCCACGCTGGCGGTCTGGTTGCGCACGTCCAGCGCCGGGTTCAGCTCCATCACGTCCAGGCTGGCCAGGCGGCCGGTGTCGGCGATCATCTCCATGCACAGCTGCGCCTCGCGGTAGGTGGGGCCGCCCGGCACCGTGGTGCCGACGCCGGGGGCGATCGGCGGGTCCAGGAAGTCGACGTCGAAGCTGACATGCAGGTGCGTGTGCGCGTCCAGCGTGGCCAGCGCCAGCTCCATGGTGTGGCGCATGCCCATCTCGTCGATGTAGCGCATGTCGAAGACCTCCAGCCCCACCTGGTGCACCAGGCGCTTCTCGCCGGCGTCGACGCTGCGGATGCCGATCTCGCGGATCCACTTGGGGTTCAGCGCCGGCACCTGGCCGCCGATCTCCAGCAGCGCCTGCGGCCCGTGGCCGCACAGGCAGGCCACCGGCATGCCGTGCAGGTTGCCGCTGGGCGTGAGCGTGCTGGTGTTGAAGTCGGCATGTGCGTCCAGCCACAGCACGCGCAGCTTGCGGCCGGTCTCGCGGCAGTGGCGCGCCACCGCGCCGATCGAGCCCACGGCCAGCGAATGGTCGCCGCCCATCACCAGCGGCAGGCGGCCGATGCGCAGTTCGGCCAGCACCGCGTCGTGCACGCCTTGGTTCCAGGCCACCACCTCGTCCAGGTGGCGGTAGCCGTGCTGCGGCGGCAGCCACGGGTTGGCGGGCCCGGCCAGGTTGCCGCGGTCCAGCACCTCGGCGCCGTGCTGGCGCAGCGCGTCGGCCAGTCCGGCGACGCGCAGCGCCTCCGGCCCCATCACCGCGCCGCGTGCGCCGGCACCGATGTCGGTGGGCACGCCGATCAGGCTGATCTGGCGGGTCGCGGGCATCAGGTCCGCCCGGCCGCGCCGCAGGGCAGGCGTGCCGTACCGGGCCCGGGGGGCCGCGCACGGGTGGGGCTTGCCGGCTTCATCAGATGTCCACGGCCAGGTCGCCGGTCTGCGTGACGGCCTCGTCGAAGCCGTATTCGCGTTCCAGCAGCGCCCAGGCCTCCTCGGCGGTCTCGACGTAGTGGAACAGGTTGACGTCGCCCGGGTTGATCATGCCGGTGTCGACCAGCAGGTCGAAGTCGATCAGGCGCGACCAGAACTCGCGGCCGAAGAGCAGGATCGGGCGCCGGCGGCACTTGCCGGTCTGCACCAGCGTCAACACCTCGAACATCTCGTCCAGGGTGCCGAAGCCACCGGGGAAGCACACCAGCGCGATGCTGCGCATCAGGAAGTGCATCTTGCGCAGCCCGAAGTAGTGGAACTGGAAGCACAGCTCGGGCGTGATGTAGTCGTTGGGCGCCTGCTCGTGCGGCAGCACCACGTTGAGGCCGATGCTCTTGCCGCCCACCTCGTGCGCGCCGCGGTTGCCGGCTTCCATGATCCCCGGGCCGCCGCCGGTGACCACGTAGATCGGCGTCTCGTGGCGCCGCGAGCGCGTCGTCACCAGCGCGGCGAACTCGCGCGCGGCGTCGTAGTAGCGGCTCATCTGCACCTGCATCGTGGCGCGGCGGATGGCCTGGGCGTCGCCCTGGGCCTGCGCCTCGGCCAGCCGCTGGGCAGCGACCTCGGGCGCGGGGATGCGCGCGCTGCCGAAGAGCACGATCGTCGATTCGATGCCCAGGCGCTTCTGCACCATCTCCGGCTTCAGCAGCTCGAGCTGCATGCGCACCGGCCGCAGCTCGTCCTGCAGCAGGAAGTCAATGTCGGTGAAGGCCAGGCGATAGGCGCTTTCCGGGCCGGCGTAGCGCGAGGCGGGCAGCGCGGCCTGCGCATCCTCCTCCGCGGTGGGGAAGTTGCGGGCGGTGAGGTCGTTGCGCTTGGTGTCCATGGGGTCCTTGGGGTTCGTCGCGCCGCCTAGCGCGCAGTCGTGCGGCGCCGCGGCGCACACACCGGGCAGTCGGCCGCGCGCGGCACGGCGATCTGCGTCCATTCCATCGTGCGGGCATCCAGCATCTGCAGCCGTCCGGCCAGCGACGTGCCGATGCCGGCCAGCAGCTTCAGCGCCTCGGCCGCCTGCAGGCTGCCGATGATGCCGACCAGCGGCGCGAACACGCCCATCGTCGCGCAGGCCACCTCCTGCACCGCGGCCTCGGGCGGGAACACGCAGGCATAGCAGGGCGCGTCGGCGTCGCGCGTGTCGTAGACCGACACCTGCGCGTCGAAGCCGACGGCCGCGCCGGCCACCAGCGGCCGGGCATGCGCCACGCAGGCGGCGTTGACCGCCTGGCGCGTGGCGAAGTTGTCGCTGCAGTCCAGCACCACGTCGGCCTGCGCCACCAATGCGTCCAGCAGGCCGGCGTCGGCGCGCTGCACGCGGGCATGCACCTGCACGTCGGGGTTGATGGCCAGGACGCTCCGGCGTGCCGATTCGGCCTTGGGCACACCCACGCGCGACAGGTCGTGGGCGATCTGCCGCTGCAGGTTGGTGAGCTCCACCGCGTCGTCGTCGACGATCGTCATCGTGCCCACCCCGGCGGTGCCCAGGTACAGCGCCGCGGGCGAGCCCAGCCCGCCGGCGCCGATGATCAGCGCATGCGCATCCAGCAGCCGGCGCTGGCCTTCGATGCCCAGCTCGTCGAGCAGGATGTGCCGCGAATAGCGCAGCAGCTGGTGGTCATCCATGGGGGCGGCGGCGTGGCCCGGTGCGCAAGGCACAAGGCCCGCACGCGGCGGGCCCTGGGGTGCCGCGGTGGGCAGCGTTCAGTTGACGTCGACCTCGGCCTTGCGCTCGGTGGCCGTCTTGCTGACGATCACCGGCCGCTTGCTCAGCTGGTTCAGCGCCTGCTGCAGCTGGAAGTCTTCGGCGGTGCCGAATTCGGGCAGCGGCTTCGGCGGCTCCTTCTGCTTGGCCAGCTGCTCCTCGAGCTTGGTGCGCGCTTCCTCGCGGGCCTTGGCGCGGGCTTCCTCGGTCTTTTCGTCGGTGCCGGCCAGGTGCTTGGTCAGGTCGGCCTCGCGCATGCGCAGCGCCGCGAAGACGTTGCCCTCGGCGGTCTCGTCGAGCCAGATGTCCGGCACCACGCCCTTGGCCTGGATGGCCTTGCCCGACGGCGTGTAGTAGCGCGCGGTGGTGATCTTCAGCGCGGTGTCGGCCGACAGCGGGCGCACCGTCTGCACCGAGCCCTTGCCGAAGGTCTGCGCGCCCATGATGGTGGCGCGCTTGTGGT
>JAHBZS010000020.1 GCA_019635285.1 Rubrivivax sp.
CGCAGATGAAGTCCATCTTCACCGCGAAGCGCGTGCAGCCGTGCAGCGAGGCACGCTCGAGGAAGCCCGAGCCGACGTTGAACTTGTTGGCCTGCTCGAGGTTGCCGTGCATGAACACGTCTTCCCAGGGGATGAAGACGTTGTCGAGCACGAGGATGGCGTCGTTTTCGTCCAGGCGCGAAGACAGCGGGTAGTCGAAGGGGCTGCCGAGCACGGCGGCGCGGTACTCGTTGGAGACGCGGCACAGCAGCTTCACGCCCGGCGCGTTGGTGGGCACGATGAAGACCGGCGCGAACTTCGGGTCGGCGATCGGCACCTGCGCGATGTGCGCGATGAAGGTGAAGTGCGTCAGCGCCGAACCGGTGGCGACGACCTTCGCGCCACTGACGTAGATGCCGGCGTCGGTCTCCTTGACCACCTGCACATAGACATCAGAGCCATCGGCGGTGGGCAGATCGCGGTCTACTGGCGGATGCATGATGGCGTGGTTGACGTACCAGGTGCGTTCCTGCGCCTTGCGGTACCAGCGCTTGGCGTTGGCCTCGTAGCCCTTGTAGAAGCCGGCGTTGGCACCCAGAGTGCCGAGGAAGCTGCCCTTGTAGTCGGGCGAGCGGCCCATCCAGCCCCAGGCGCAGCGCTGCCATTCGGCGATGGCGTCGCGCTGCGCGACCTGCTCCTCGACCGAATGCGGTGCCCGGAAAAAACGCTGCGTGAAGCCGCCCCATTCGGTGGGCATGGTCAACACCTCGCGCCGCTTCGGGTCGTGCAGTGCGTCGTACATACGCGCAATCATGCGTGCCGAGTTGCGGAAGGCCGGGTGCTCGGTGATCTTCTTGACGCGCTCGCCGTAGATCCACACCTCGCGGCCGTCGTCCAGGCTGTCGAGGTACTCCTTGCCGGTGAAGGGGGCGAAGCGCGCGTCGGTCGCGGAAGGTGTGGTCATGGTCGGGTGTCCTGTAAAACGATGCTGAGAGCCGTCGACGTTCAGGCCTCGGGGTCGATCGACTTGTAGCCCTTGCGGCTGCCTGCTACAGCCTGGCACTGGATCTCTAGCTTGATCTCCGGGTTGGCCAGACCCTTGATCTCGATCAGCGTCGAGCACGGGAAGTCGCCCTTGAAGAACTCCTGGCGCGCGCGCCAGATGCCCTTGTTGTCGGCCATGTCGACGACGAAGATCGTCATGTTGACAACGTCGCCCATCTCGGCGCCTGCGCCCTCGAGACAGTCCTTGATCTTCTGGAAAATGACCTTGGCCTGGCCGTAGGCATCGTTCGGGTGCTGGATCGACTTCAGGTCGTTGGCGCGCGCGGTAAAGCCCGACAGCCAGACGTGGTCGCCGACGCGGATGCAGTTCGACCAGTGGCCCGGTGGGTATTCGGCGACTTTGGGGGTGATGAAGCGTTGCTGTTGCAGTGCCATGAGGGTCTCCATTGAGGTTGGCGGGGGTTAGTCGAAGAAGGTTCGCGGCGGGTCCATGCCCCACTGCGTGGTGTCGTCGGCGGCTACCGCGTAGCGCACTGGTTGGTAGGCGTCGTTGGCGACGTCGCCGTCGGTGTAGTGCTCGACACGGTTGCCGAAGGGGTCGCGCCAGTAGTCGAAGATCTGGCTGCCCACGAGGTGGCGGCCGACGCCGCACTCCAACTCTCGGCCGCGCGCCAGCAGGTGATCGTGCGCGCCGAACAGCTCGTCGATGTCCTGCATCTCGTAGCTGTGGTGGTGCACGCCGGTGTCGCGCGCATCCTTAGACTGCGTGATCAGCATCGAGTGGTGGTCCACCAGCGCAGCACCGCGGTCGAAGCGCAGGAAGGTGCCGACCACGCGGCTCTCGTCGCCAGGCACGCAAAGGTAGTCGGAATCGACCATGCCGAAACGCTCTCGAAACCAGGCCACGCTCTGGCCGTGGTCGCTGACGCGCAGGCCGAAGTGGCCCAGTCGCATCACCAACCCAGGCGCGCGCTTCGGGCGCAACGAGGCGTTGACGCGGTTCTTCGCCGTGCCCCAGTTGTAGGGGTTCGGCGCGCGCAGCGCGATCGGCGGCGCCGGCTCGCGGCCCCAGACGGCATCGATGGGCACGCCGTCGGGCGTCGTCATGCGCACGCGTTGGCCGCCACCTGGGCCGGGGTTGGGCTCGACCGCCGAAGCGCCGGGCAGCCTGGCGACGGCGTCGAGATCCTCGCGCCGCGCCATGTCCAGCGCTGCGCCGGCGAAACCGTCGCGCGCAGCCCGCCGCGCCACGTACAGATAGGGTACGGTACCGGCGCCGCGCATGTACAGCATCTCGGACGTGCGCTCGGCCGTCACCAGGCCGAAGTCCTGCATGAAGGCCTCGGTCTGGTCGAGGTCGGTCGAGTCGTAGACGACGTAGGAAATCTCGATGCCTTGGGGCATGGCTTAAGGCTCCTGGATGTGGGTCTTCGGTGCCTACGGCCGGCGCAGCACGCTGACGTCGTCGTTGTTGATCAGGTCGGGCACGGTCCAGCCGTTGATGTCGTATTCGCCCATGCACTTGTCGACCAGGTGCTTCATGCGCTCCATCTCGCCCAGTGAGTACGACTCCCACAGGTTCTGCAGCCGAGTCAGGTCGTTCGAGCCGAGGTAGTTGATTTCGTACAGCTCGCTGCGCCCGCCGAACTCGGTACCGATGCAGTCCCACAGCAGCTTCATCACCTTGACGCGGCCCTCGGCATCGACGCCCCCGGTGCCGCGCATATAGCGGTCCATGTGCGCGCGCAGCTCCGGCACCTTGAAGTCGTCGGCGTGCGAGTTCAGGTAGATCAGGCCCGAGGTGACGCTGGCCTCGATGATTTGCTTGATCGCCGGGTAGGCGATCTGCGAGATCGTGCGGTAGGCGGTGCCAAAACGCGCGTCGGGCTGCACCATGCCGTGCCACGGGATGTTGCTCTTTGCCATCGCGTCGGACAGCCCCCACATCGTGTTGCGCCAGGCGACGACCTCGCCGAAGCGCGACTGCACGCCGTGGAAGCTGGAGGTGCCGGTGATGTCCAGCGCCTTGGCGAGCACGCCGCAGATGAAGTCGAGCTTGACTGCCAGTCGCGTGCAGCCGTGCATCGCGGCGCGCGCGTTGAAGCCCGAGCCCGGCGCGAAGTCGTTGGCCTGGTTGACGTCGCCGTGCATGAACACGTTCTCCCAGGGCACGAAGACGTTGTCCAGCACCAGCACCGCGTCGTTCTCGTCCATTCGCGACGACAGCGGGTAGTCGAAGGGGCTGCCGAGCACCGCGGCGCGCTGCTCGTTGGAGACGCGCGAGATCATCTTCACGCCCGGCGTGCCGGTGGGCACGATGAACACCGGGGCGTAGGCCGGGTCCTTGATCGGCACCTGGCCGGCGTGGGCGACGAAGGTGTAGTTGGTCAGCGCCGACGCGGTGGCCACGACCTTGGCGCCGCTGACATAGATGCCGGCGTCGGTCTCCTTGGTGACGTGCACGTAGACGTCGGAGGTGTCGGCGGTGGGTTTGTTGCGGTCCACCGGCGGGTTCATGATCGCGTGGTTGATGTACCAGGTGCGCTCCTGCGCCTTGCGGTACCAGGCGGTGGCGTTGTGCTCGTAGCCGCGGTAGTAGGCGGCATTGGCGCCCAGCGTCGCCAGGAAGCTGCCCTTGTAGTCGGGCGAGCGGCCCATCCAGCCGTAGGAGATGCGCTGCGACTCGGCCACCGCGTCGCGTGCCGCCACCTGTTCCTCCACCGTCTTCGGCGCGCGGAAGTAGCGGTGCGTGAAGCCGCCCCACTCGGTTTCGGTGGTCAGCACGCTCTTGCGCGCCGGGTCGTGCATGGCGTCGTAGAAGCGCGCCACCATGCGCGCCGAGTTGCGGAAGGCCGGGTGCTCGGTGATCTTCTTGACCCGCTTGCCGTAGATCCAGACCTCGCGGTCGTCGTCCAGGCTGTCGAGGTATTCCTGGCCGGTCATGGGGATCAGCGCGGTCTGGTTCAGCGGTGCATTCATCGCGGGCTTCCGGTTGGTGGGTGTGGGATGTCGTGGCTTCATTTAAATGACGCGTGTCAATGGCGGGCGAGTGCCATCGCAAAGATCAGGATCGCGCCGATGGCCATGGTCTGGGCGTAGGCGCCGACCTGCATCAGGTTCAGGCCGTTCTGCACCAGCATGATCAGCAGCGTGCCCAGCAAAACCGCCAGCGTGCGCCCCTGACCGCCGGCCAAGCTGACGCCGGCGATGACGCAGGCGGCGATCGACTCCAGCGGCAGGCTGGCGCCGATGTTCGATTCGCCAGTGTCCAGCCGCGCCGTCAGCAGCAGGCCGGACAGCGCGGCCATCACGCTGGACAACATGAAGGCGGTGACGATCACGCGGCCTGTGCGCACGCCTGACAGCTCGGCCGCGCGCTGGTTGCCGCCAGTGGCGTAGAGGTGACGGCCGAAGCGGGTCCACTCGAGCAGCACGTAGGTGCCGACCACCAGCACCGCTGCCACCAGCGCCGGCACAGGGATGCCGGCAATTTCGCCGAAGCCGAAGACCTTGCCGAGTTCGGGCGGCAGGCCGTAGATGGGCACGCCGCCGCTGACCAGCAGCGTGACACCGAAGAGCACAGAGGACATACCCAACGTCATCATGAATGGCGGGATGCGCAGCCAGGTCGTGCCCAGGCCGTTGATGCCGCCGACGATGACGCCGATCAGCAGCCCGGACAGCAGCCCGGCGCCGATGGCCAGTCCCGGCGACTCGGGCATCGCGGCATAGACCGCGGCCATGACGGTGGCGCTGACCACCGAGGTCAGCGACACCACGGTGCCTACCGACAGGTCGAGCCCGCCGCAGACCAGCACGATCAGCTGGCCGAGCGCGACAATCAGCAGGTACACCGACTGGCGCGCGATGTTGGTCAGGTTGTCGCTGCCGAGGAAGCCCGGTGCATGCGCCGAGAACAACAGCACGGCGGCCACGAACATCACCGGCAGCGCCAGCGCCTGGCGGTTGCGGCGCAGCCAGGGCAGCAGTTCGAAGGCGGGCTCGGTGGGCACGGTGGCCGTGTGAGCGGGGGTGTTCATGGGCGTCGGCGTGGAGGGTCAGAAGAACTGCTCGAGGATGCGGTGCTCGTCGTAGTCGCCGCGCTGGAACTCGCAAGCGATGCGGCCGTTGTTCATCACCAGCAGGCGGTGCGTCATGCCCATCAGTTCGGGCAGGTCCGAGGAGACGAGCAGGATGGCGGCGCCGGCGGCGCTCAACTCAGCCAGACAGTGATAAATCGCCAGCCGCGCGCCGATGTCCACGCCTACGGTCGGTTCGTCGAAGACGTAGACACCGATGTCCTGCGCCAGCCCCTTGGCGAGCAGCACCTTCTGCTGGTTGCCGCCGGAGAAGCTGTCCACCGGCTCGCGCAGCCGCGGCGCCGGAAACTCGACGCGGCGCGACATCTCACCGAGCGCCGCCGCCTCGCGCCGCGGGCGCAGCCAGCGGCTGCGCAGCCTGCCCCAGCGCAGGCCCGACAGCGACATGTTCTCGCGCGCCGGCCGGCCCAGCGCCAGGCCGTCGTGCTTGCGGTCGGCGGGGCTGTACCACAGGCCCTTGGCGATGGCGTCGGCCGGGTGCTTGAAGCTCACTTCGCGGCCGTCGAGCACGACGCGCCCGCTTTGCAGCCGGCGCAGGCCAAAGCAGGCCTGGGCCAGCTCGCTCTTGCCGCAGCCGACCAGTCCGGCGATGCCGACGATTTCGCCGGCGCGCACTTCGAGGCTTGCGTCGCTGACCGTGACCGACCCGGCTTCGGGCTCGAGGTTCAGGCCTTCGATCGCCAACCGCACCGCGCCCAGCGTCCGGCCCGGCTGCGGATAGATCTTGGCCAGCGTGCGCCCGGTCATCAGCTCGATCAGCCGGTTCTCCGGCGTGTCGGCCGACACGGTGGCGACGAACTGGCCGTCGCGCAGCACCGTCACCTGATCGCCCAGCGCCGGAATCTCGTGCATGCGGTGGGTGATGTAGATGATCGCCGTGCCCTGCTCCTTGAGCTTGCGCACCAGGCCGAACAGCGCCTGCGCGTCGTGCTCTGACAGCGAGGCCGTCGGCTCGTCGAGGATGAGCACACGCGGCGGCCGGCGCAGCGCCTTGCAGATCTCGACCATCTGTTGTTTGCCGCGCGGCAGCGAGGCCACCTTGGCATCGGCGTCGAGCGCGAAGCCGAGTTCGTCGATCAGCCGCCGCGCCTCGTCGCGCGCCGCCGATTTCGACAGCAGCCGCGCGGCGCCGACCGGCTCCTCGCCGAGCGTAATGTTCTCGGCCACGCTCAGCTGCGGCACCAGTGAGAACTCCTGGAACACCGCGCGCACGCCATGCTCACGCGCCTGCGCAACCGAGCGGAAGGCACCGCGGTGCCCGCCAATTTCAATCCCCCCGGCGCTGGGTTCGCGCGCACCGGCAAGCATCGAGATCAGCGTCGACTTGCCCGCGCCGTTCTCGCCAAAGAGGACGTGCACTTGGCCGGGATGCACGTCGAGGCTGACGCCGTCCAGCGCCAGGTTGTTGCCGTAGCGCTTGGACAGGCCGACCGCCCGCAGCACCGGCGCTGCGGCAGTCGGTGAAGTCACGAGTGTCTGCATGGTCCAAGGCAAATGGTGCGAGCTGCGGGCTTACTTGCCGAACTTGAACACCGGCTTGAAGCCGTCCGGCGCCAGCACCGTGCTGCGGTCCAGCGTGCCGATGTTCTCCGGCGTGTAGACTTGGCCGAGCGTATAGATGTCGGTGTACTCGACCTTCTTTTCCAGCAGGCGCACGGCAGTGTCGATGGTGATGCGTGCGGTCAGTACCACCGGGGCGCTGCCGGCGGCGTCGATCGACTTGGTCTTCAAGTGCTGGTAGACGCCGGGCGTCATATAGACCGAGACGAGCCTGACCTTGTCCTGCAGTTTGCGTGCGCGCAGCAGCGGCACCGCGGCCTCGGCCATGACTGCGGTGCCGGCCAGGTAGTCCAGATCCTTGTGCGTCTGCAGCAGATCCTCGACCAGGCGCGCCTGGACTTCCTTGCCGACATCGCCGTGTTTGGTCTCGGCGACCACGACCGCGCTGTCCTTGATGCCGTCCTGGAAACCTGCGTTGAAGGCCTCGACGAAGCCGGCGCCGGCCGGGCCCGGCAGCCAGGCCACCTTGACGGGTTTGCTGCCCTTCGGATGCTTCTGCGCCAGATAGGCGCCGGCGCGGTAGCCCTCGTCGCGCGGGCTGGTCAACACGCGCGCGCCGGTGTCCTTGGACGACACACCGTTGACGGCATCGACCACCGGGATGTTCTTCTTCTTCAGTTCGGCGAGCAGGTTGTTCATGCCGTCGCGCGCGATGGCCACCATGACCACCGCATTGGCGCCGCCGGCCACGCAGTTCTCGATCTGCGAAACCTGCGTGCTCAGCTGCGTGTAGCCGCCGGCGTCCAGTGTCTGCACGCGCACGCCCAGACGCTTGGCCTCCTCGACCACGCCGTAGTTGGCGGCCAGGAAGAAAGGATCCTTCATGTGCGGGAAGGAGACGCAGATCGACCAGTCCTTGCTCGCCTTGGGCAGCGGCGTGTACTCGGCCAGCGTGGCTTTGCCGTCGGCGCCGACCGAGTTGAACTTCAGCGGGAACCAGTCCGCGGCTTGCGCTGTCGCGCCGAAACCGAGCAGAAGGGCCAGACTGCCTTGGCGGGTGATGGCGGTGAGGATCGACATGTTGCCTACGGGTATGTTGGAAAGACCGAAACGTTCTTTGTGGAGAGCGCCGCTATGGTCGGCTCAGAGGCGCATAACGTCCATTGACTTTCTGATCGACCTATCATGCCGATCCGGTTATCTGGCTTAAGGGTTAACCCGCCTCGCACATGGCACGACTGGATTGGTACATCCGCGCCAACCTCAAGTTGCGCCATCTGCAGCTGCTGGTTGCGCTCGACGAACTGCGCAACGTCGGGCGCGTGGCCAGCTATCTGCACGTCAGCCAACCGGCGGTGTCGAAGTCGCTGGCGGCACTGGAGTCGGGCATGCGGCTGACGCTCTTCGAGCGCACCGCACGCGGCATGGAGCCCACCGAGCACGGTGCCTGTCTGATCCGCCACGCGCGCGACATCCTCGCCAGCCTGTCGAGGGTCAATGACGAGCTGCGCGACCTGAGCGAAGGCCGCGTCGTGCGCGTCACGCTGGGTGTGCTCCCGTCCGCATCGGTGGCGCTGGTCCCGCGTTTCATCGTCCGGCTCGAGGCCGAACACACCGACGTAGCGGCAACAGTCCGGGAAGGCACCATGGACACACTGCTGCCCGCGCTGCGCGCGGGGGATATCGACCTGACGGTGGGTGTGCTGCCGGAGCGACCGCTCGGTATCGAGTTCGGCACCGAGATCCTTTATGAGGATCCGATCGTCGCGGTGGTGCGCCGAGACCATGCACTCAGCCGCCGAAGAAGCCTGCGCTGGGAAATGCTGGCCGAATTTCCGATGGTGCTGCCGCCCGCAAACACCTATACGCGCGGCGCAATCGACACCTTGCTGGCTGCGCACGGCGTCGGTGTGCCGCGGCGCCACGTCGAGTCGGTGTCGACGATGACCAACGTGGGAACGCTGCAGTTCACCGATTCGGTGGGCTTCCTGTCACGTGACCTGGCGCGACATTTCGACCACCTGGGGGTGCTGTCGATCCTGGCGCTGGACGTGCCGAACGTGACGATGCGCGTCGGCCTGATCTGGATGGTCGAACGGCGGCACACGGCGGCGCAGGAGCTTGTGCGATCGGTGTTCCGGCAGTTGCGCGATGAGTCTCATGCCACGGAACCGGCGAGCTCATAGGTTGCGACAGACCCCGCTCGTCGATCGAAGGTTTCACCATGCCGCCGAACGCAGCCGGGATATGCTCGTGCGAACTTCGAGCGGCAGTTGTCGGCGTAGCTGCACCTTAATACCCGCTCCAAGGTGAAGGGGGTGAAGTCAGCACGAAGGCAAGTTCGCTTCGATCCCCACTCCTCCCACCCACCGACCCGGCCAGGCCCCCGTCGTCACCATCCCGCGGATGACCTCGACCGCCAGATCGATCACCGCCGCGCAGGCGGCTGTCGTCGGCCGCGTCACGCTGGTCGCGCAGACGATGCGCCGGCTCATGTGCGGGCTGGCGATGCGCGACGCCGCCAGCCGCTGGGCCGCAACTTCCTCGGCCACCGCGCCCAGCGGCAGGATGGTGCAGCCGATGCCGTCCTCGACCGCGCGCTTGACGCTGTTCAGCGATTCCATCTCGGCGACGATGTCGAGTTCGATGCCCAGCGGCGCGATGGCCTCGTCGATGATGCGCCGCAGCCCATGCTCCTTGCCCGGCAGGATCAGCGGCCAGCGCGCCAGCGCCGACAGCGCCATGCGCCGCGGTGCGGTCGCGCCGCGCACGCCGGTGATGAAGGACAGCCGGTCTTCCAGCAGCGGCCGCCGCGCCAGCGCCGGGTCTGACCTGTCGTCAAACAGCAGCGCCAGGTCCAGCCGGCCCGACACCAGCCACTCGCGCAGGAAGCCGCTGTAGGCCTCGACCACCTTCAGCCGCACCTGTGGCAGCCGCTCGCGGCAGGCGCGCAGGATCGGCACCGTCGCCACCAGCCCGACGGTGGTGGTCAGGCCAATGCTGACGTCGCCGCTGGGCACCGCGGCCGACTCGCGCACCGCGGTCCGCGCGCGCTCGACGTCGCTGAGCACGACGCGCGCATGTTCGAGGAAGACCTTGCCGGCCTCGGTCAGTGTCACGCCGCGGCTGGAGCGGTGGAACAGGCGCGCGCCGACCTCGGCTTCGAGTGCCGCCATCTGCTGGCCCAGCGCGGGCTGGGCCACATGCAGCCGGGTCGAGGCCTTGAGCAGGCTGCCGGCTTCCTGGATGCCGACGAAATAGCGCAGCTGGCGCAGTTCCATGATGCGTTTCCCGTTATGTGTGTCAGGTCTAGCGGCTAGCCGAAATCAGTATTTCACAGCTAGCCCGATGGGCCACAGAATGCGGCTCACACCTCGGATGAAGGAGACAAGGCGATGGCCCTCGACATCGACCCTCTGCGCAGCTGGATCGGCCGCACCGAGGTGCTCGCCGACATGGCAACCGCCGTGCCGCCGCGCGCGCTGTCGGCCACGCTGGACCGCGACGACGCACCGTTGCAGCCCGGCGATGTGCTGCCACCGTGTTGGCACTGGCTGTACTTTCTGCCGCTGGCGCGGCAGTCGCAGATCGGCGCCGACGGACACCCCAAGCGCGGCGGCTTCCTGCCGCCGGTGCCGCTGCCGCGGCGCATGTGGGCCGGCAGCCGCATCCAGTTCCACACGCCGTTGCGCATCGGGCAGTCGCTGGAGCGCACGTCGCACATCGAAGACGTGCGGCTGAAAGAGGGACGGACCGGTCCGCTAGTCTTCGTCAACGTGCGCCACGAGGTCCGCGCCGAGGGGCAACTGGCCATTACCGACCGCCATAACATCGTCTACCGCGACATGCCGCAGCCAGGTGAACCGGCGCCGGCCGGCGTGCCGGCCCCCGAGGGCGCGATGTGGACACGCTGCATCGAGCCCGACGACGTGCTGCTGTTCCGCTATTCGGCGCTGACCTTCAACGGCCACCGCATCCACTACGACCGCCGCTACGTCACCGAGGTCGAGGGCTACCCGGGCCTGGTGGTGCACGGGCCGCTGATCGCGACACTGCTGCTCGACCTGTTGCGCCGCGAGCTGCCTGGCGCGACGGTGACGCAGTTCAGCTTCAAGGCGGTGAGCCCGATCTTCGACATCGCGCCGTTCCACGTCTGCGGTCGCCGCGAGGACGCGCACACGGTGAAGCTGTGGGCGGTTACGCCCGAGGGACATCTGGCGATGGATGCCAGCGTCACGCTCGCCTGAACAAGGAGTCAACGATGTACAACGAAACCGACGAACACCAGGAAATCCGCGACGCGGTGCGGCAGCTGTGCCGCCAGTTCCCCGACGAATACTTCCGCAAGGTCGATGCGCAGGCCGCCTACCCGGAGGCCTTCGTCGACGCGCTGATCGAAGCCGGCTGGCTGGCAGCAATGATCCCCGAGGAGTACGGCGGCACGGGTCTCGGCCTGACCGCGGCCACGGTGATCATGGAAGAGATCAACCGCAGCGGCGGTAACGCCGGCGCGGTGCACGGCCAGATGTACAACATGGGCACGCTGCTGCGCAACGGCAGCAAGGCGCAGAAGGACAAGTACCTGCCGCCGATCGCCGCCGGCAAGCTGCGCATCCAGTCGATGGCGGTGACCGAGCCGACCACCGGCACCGACACCACGAAGATCAAGACCACTGCGCAAAGGAAGGGCGACCGCTATGTCGTCAACGGCCAGAAGGTGTGGATCTCGCGCGTGCAGCACTCGGATCTCATGATCCTGCTGGCGCGCACCACGCCGCTGGCTGACGTGAAGAAGAAGAGCGAGGGCATGTCGATCTTCATCGTCGACCTGCACCAGGCGATCGGCAAGGGGCTTGAGGTGCGGCCGATTCCCAACCTGGTCAACCACGAGACCAACGAGCTGTTCTTCGACAACCTGGAGATTCCCGCGGAGAACCTGATCGGCGAGGAAGGCCAAGGCTTCAAGTACATCCTTGACGGTCTGAACGCCGAGCGCACGCTGATCGCCGCAGAATGCATCGGCGACGGCTACTGGTTCATCGATCGCGCCACCAAGTACGCCAACGAGCGCGTCGTCTTCGACCGGCCGATCGGCAAGAACCAGGGCGTGCAGTTCCCGATCGCCGACGCCTTCATCGAGGTCGAGGCCGCGAACCTGATGCGCTTCGAGGCGGCGCGGCTGTTCGATGCCCAACAGCCCTGCGGCGCGCAGGCCAACATGGCCAAGTACCTGGCGGCCAAGGCGTCCTGGGAAGCGGCCAACGTGTGCATGCAGACGCACGGCGGCTTCGGCTTCGCCAACGAATACGACATCGAGCGCAAGTTCCGCGAGACGCGGCTCTATCAGGTGGCGCCAATCTCGACCAACCTGATCTATGCCTACGTGGCCGAGCACATCCTCGGCCTATCCAGGAGTTTTTGAGATGAGCCGCCCTCTGGACGGCATCACCGTCGTCACTCTCGAACACGCGATTGCCGCGCCCTTCTGCACGCGCCAGCTCGCCGACCTGGGCGCGCGTGTCATCAAGGTCGAACGCCCGGGCAGCGGCGACTTCGCCCGTGCCTACGACGAGCGGGTCAAGGGCATGGCCTCGCACTTCGTCTGGAGCAACCGCTCGAAGGAAAGCCTCACGCTGGACGTCAAGCACCCCGACGCGCAGAAGGTGCTGGCGCAGTTGCTGGAAGGCGCCGACGTGCTGGTGCAAAACCTGGCGCCCGGCGCCGCGGCTCGCCTCGGCCTTTCGTTCGACGCGCTGCACGACAAGCACCCGAGCCTGATCGTCTGCGACATTTCCGGCTACGGCGACGACGGCCCCTACCGCGACAAGAAGGCCTACGACCTGCTGATCCAGAGCGAATCGGGTTTCCTGTCGATCACCGGCTCACCCGACGAGCCGGCCAAGGCCGGCTGCTCGATCGCCGACATCGCAGCAGGCATGTACGCCTACAGCAGCATCCTCGCGGCGCTGATCCAGCGCGGCAAGACCGGCAAGGGCTGCCGCATCGACGTGTCGATGCTGGAGAGCATGATCGAGTGGATGAGCTACCCGCTGTACTACGCCTACGACGGCGCCACGCCGCCGCCGCGCGCCGGGGCGGCGCACGCCACGATCTACCCCTACGGCCCGTTCCCGGCCGGCGACGGCAAGACGGTGATGCTCGGGCTGCAGAACGAACGCGAGTGGGCTGCCTTCTGCACGCAAGTGCTGCAACGGCCCGAGCTGGCCGCCGATGAACGTTTTGCATCGAACTCCAGGCGCGTCGCCAACCGGCAGGCGCTGCGCGTGCAGATCGACGAGGTCTTCCTCGGCTTGAGCGCGGAACAACTGATCGCGCGTCTGGAGGAAGCGCAGATCGCCAACGCCCGCATGAACGACATGCACGACGTGTGGCAGCACCCGCAGCTGAAGGCGCGCGCTCGCTGGACCGAAGTCAGCACGCCGGCCGGGCCGATCCCGGCGCTGCTGCCACCCGGCGCGAGCGATGCGTTCACGCCGCGCATGGATGCCGTGCCGGCGCTGGGCCAGCATAGCCAGAGCATCCTCGACGAACTGGGCTTCGATCACGCCGCGATCGAAGCGCTGCGCCTTGACGGCGCGATCTGAGCACGAGGCCCAGGCCATGACAACGGGTCCTTCGACGCACGCGGCGTTGGCGCGGGCGCGCACCCTCCTCTTTGTGCCCGGCGACCGGGCGGAGCGCTTCGACAAGGCGCTTCACAGCGGTGCCGATGCCGTGGTGCTCGACCTCGAGGACGCGGTGGCGGCCGCCGCTAAGGCTGCGGCGCGCGAGGCCATCGGCGCCGCATGGCCGAGGCTGCGTTCGAAGGCGGTACCGCTGGTGGTCCGCATGAACGACGCTCGAACCGACGCCGGCCGCACCGACCTCGACTGGCTGGCGCGCCTGGCAGCGCCCGCCGCCGTGATCGTGCCCAAAGCCGACGCGGTGGGCACGCTGAGCGCGGTCGCCGAGCGGCTGCCTGGCATCGCCATCGTGCCGCTTATCGAATCCGCGGCCGGCTACGCCGCGTTGCCGGCCATTGCTGCTGCCCACGGCGTGCTGAGGCTGGCAGTCGGACACATCGACTTCATGGCCGACACGGGGCTGCAATGTTCGGACGACGAGCGCGAGTTGGTTCCTCTGCGCTTTGCCGTAGCGATGGCGACCCGCCTCGCCGGGCTGGCACCGGCGGTCGACGGTGTGACGGCCGCCTTCGACAACGACGAGCGCTTGCGCGCCGACACGCTTCGCGCTCTGCATTTCGGCTTCGGGGCGAAGCTGTGCATTCATCCGCGCCAGATCGCCGTCGTGCACCGGGCGCTTGCGCCGAGCGAAGGAGAGCTCGATTGGGCCCGGCGCGTGGTCGCCGCTGATGCAGCGGCCGGTGGCGCTGCGGTACAGCTGGACGGACGCATGGTCGACGCCCCTGTCGTGTTGCAAGCGCGTCGCACGCTCGCCCGAACCCTGGTCCCATAGAGCTGACGGATCCTCGGCCGAATCGACCGGCCTGTTGAAGGTTAGAGCCCCTGCTGGTGCGAACTACCGGGTCATAGCAGAAGATCAGTTCCCGACTCGTCGAGTGGCCACGTACGGGCTTTGAACGCCACCTCGCCTACGCAGCCGTTCGGCGCGAGGACGGCTGACCGCTCGCGGCTACTTGCGATCGAGTAGGAACCCCGCGAAGAAGGCGGCGAGTTCGTCGTGTGCGTCCAGAGGCAAGACGTTTGCGATGTACTGGTCCGGACGGACCACCACCATGCATCCGGTGTCCCGGTCGATGCCGCGCATGTCGAAGATGTCGCCGACCCCCTTGTGATCGACGCAGAAGACCTTCTCGTGGTCCTGCAGGCCCAGCTTGCCGGTTTTCGGCTTCAGCAGCGACGGCATGTTCTCGTAGGCGAGCTGATCGAAGGTCTGCTGGAACACGGCTCGGAAGTCGATCACCGCGTCGATGTCCTCGTCCTGGCGGGTGTGCCTGACGACCGGCGATTTCGGGTCTGCCTCCAGCCAGTCCGCGAGCCTGTGCACCGCCGAACCGGGGTTCGAGCTGTCCGCCTTTCCGGCGAAAGCATAGATGCACCAGCGCGCGTCGGCCTCTGCGGCGTGGCCGAGTTGCATCTGCTTGGCGTCGGACAGCCGCACCACCGGCGCAGAGTGGAAGCGGCGGCCGATTTCTTCCCCCTTCGCGAGCGCTTGATGCGTCCCCGATCCGAAGAGCGTTGACCGGTCGTACTTGACGGCGGTGCCGCCGGTGAACTCCAGGTTCTGCTTGAACTGACGAATGATGCGCGGCTCTTCGCTGCCGTCGCGCTCGGCCTGGGTGGTCGGCGCCGACATGATCCGAGCCCATTCGTGGTCGGTCTCGACCAGCCGTTTGGCTTCGGTCAGGCGCTCCCGCGAGTAGCTGCGCAGCAGGCTGGCGTCCGACCTGCCTTGCAGCACATGCACCAGCTTCCAGCCCAGGTTGAACGTGTCCTGCATCGAGACGTTCATCCCCTGCCCCGCCTTGGGCGAGTGGGTGTGGCAGGCATCACCGGCGGTGAACACCCGGGGATTGCGGTCCGAGCCCTCGGGCACGTCGTCGAACTTGTCGGTGATGCTGTGCCCGATATCGTAGATCGACCACCAGACCACCTCCTTCACGTCGAGCGTGTAGGGCCGGATGATGCGGTTCGCCGCCGCGATCATGTCTTCCTGGGTGAACTTGCGGCTCGCCGCCTTCTCGTCGGGCCTGAGCTTGTCGAGTTCGACGTACATCCGGAACACGTAGCCGCCCTCGCGCGGCAGGATCAGGACATTGCCTTCGTTCGCCGACGAGATCAGGCACTTCTGGCGCACGTCCGGAAAGTCGGTGTTGGCGAGGATGTCCATCACGCCCCAGGCCTGGTGCGCGGCGTCGCCGTGCAGTGCGCCGCCGATCGCCTTGCGCACGGCAGAGTGGGCGCCGTCGCAGCCGACCACATAGTTCGCCCGCACCGTCCGCGTGGCCCACCAGTTCACGCCGCTGGCGTCCTTGAGTGTCACCGTCACCGGGTGATCGTTGGTCGTGGGGTCGATCGTCAGGCCCACGACCTCCGAGCTGTAGTCGGGCTCGAGGCGCGACGGCGAGTTCTTCATCACTTCGAGGAAGAGCTCGTGCAGCCGAGCCTGGTTGATCAGGATGTGCGGCATTTCCGAGCTGTCGTCGGCCACGTCCTGCACGCGACCGACCCGCTTGATGTGCGCGGGGTTGGCCGGGTCCGGCATCCAGAACGCGGTCTGGTTCACCCAGTAGGTTTCGCGCTTGACCTTCTCGGCGAAGCCGAAGGCCTGGAACATCTCCATCGTGCGCGTGTTGATGCCGTCGGCCTTGCCCTTGATGATGTTGCTGGGCATGCGCTCGACGATCATCGTCTCGATCTCGGGGAACTGCGCCAGCTGCGCGGCCAGGCAAAGGCCGGCCGGGCCCGTGCCGGCAATCAGCACGTCGACCTTCTCAGGCAGCGGTTCGTTGGTGCCCCGGTTGCGCCGGTTGGGGGCAGCCTGCCTGACGTCGGGGTTGCCTCCACGGAAACCATCCTTGTAGAACTGCATGTCGTTGTCCTAGGTTGAGTGCTGTCAGACGGTGCGGGTGGGCCTCAGGCCGGTTGCTGCACATCCAGGTTCAGCAGGCGCATCGCGTTGTTCTTGAGAATCAGCGGCTTGACCGCGTCCTTGAAGCCGGCCTCTTCGAAGTCGGCCAGCCAGCGGTCGGGCGTGATCAGCAGGGAAGTCGCTGCCGAACAGGATGTGATCGCGCAAAAGCGTGTTGGCATACTGCACGAGCTGCGGCATGTCGGGGAAGGGGATGGCCACGTCCTCGAGCAGCATCGGGCTTGAGTTCTGCAGCCTCAGTGCGCCGCCGCAGCGCATGCCCGAGCCGATACCCGAGGGGCCGCTGTGGAAGATCGCCGGCATCGCGGTACTCGACGTGCTGGTCGCCGACGCTGCGCGCGACATCTCCGCATATGCGGCGGTCGTGATCGCAAGCAATACGCCTACGCCCCAGTGCGACTTGCCGCTGAAGAATTGCTCGAACCGCATGGCGCCGATAAAATTCGCGCATGTGGTCCAACCGTGTTTCAGCCGCTTCCTGCGGTGCGTCGAGCAAAGCAGCCTTGCATGCTGCGGCGCTGCCGTGCACGCCGCGCCTGCGTGCGGGGATGGGGACACACACCCGTCAGCCGGCCGCACATCCCTAGGCCCGGCGATCACTTCCACCCCATTTTTTGCGCAAACCACAGATCGCCGGGCGCTCAGCCCGCGCGATGGGGCGTGTCCACGATCGATGGATGCGCGCCCTGCTGTCGAAGGAATGCATCGTGGAAGTGTTGACGCTGGAGCGCACGCTCACTGAACTGGACCATGTCCGCCTGCTGAATCTGCTGCGCCGCGAGGCGCCGCTCGGCGGGTCGCCCGCACCGCTGCGGACCATCGAGAACGTGCTGGACGCCTGTGCACTCGTGCCTTCGCGCGAGGTGGCACCCGACGTCGTGACGATGTACTCGCAGGTGCTGCTGCAGGACCTCCGCAACGGCCAGCGCAGCACGCTGACGCTGTGCTACCCCGCGGATGCCGAGCCCGCCCTGGGCTTCGTGTCGGTGCTGTCGCCGGTCGGCAGCGCGCTGCTCGGGCTGCAGGTCGGCAGCATGGCCCGCTGGTCCACCCCGTCCGGCGAGGAAAAGACGGCCGAGATCCTGGCCATCCTGTTCCAGCCCGAGTCCAGCGGCGACTACGCGATGTAGCCGCCGCGTGCAGCCTGCGCGCTGCACCTGAGCCTGTGGCGGCGATGCGCCCGGAAACCCCGGCTGCGCTGCGATGTATCGCACGGCGCCTCCCGGAACACGACGGTCATGAGGACAACGCAAATGACGACGTTCAAATCGCTGATGGCGGCCACCGACTTTTCGGTCGATGGCAACAACGCGGTACGCCGCGCAGCCCTGCTGGCGCACGAGCATGGCGCCGGCCTGCGCATCCTGCACGTGCTGAAGGCCGCGGGCCGCCAGCCGCTGCGCGACTGGTTCTCGCCGACAATCGACATCGATCTCAAGGCCGCACAGTCGCGCGAGGCCTTGCGGCGCGTGGCGGTCGAGATCTCCAGCGCCTACGACCTGACCCCTCGTGTCGAGGTGGTGGTCGGCGATCCCTTCGAAGCCCTGCTGCAGGCGTCGCAGTCGGCGGACCTGGTGGTGCTCGGACAGCGCGGCCACAGCCGGCTCGAGGCCCTGCGGGTCGGCGGCACGGTCGATCGCATGCTCAGAACCTGCCAGCGCCCGGTGCTCGTCGTCAAGACGCCCGCCACGCAGCCGTACCGCCGGATCCTGGTGCCGATCGACTTCACGGCGTACTCCGAGGCCGCGGTCGAGGTCGCGGCGCGCTTGCGGCGCGGGGCCGGCATGCATGTCTTTCACGCCTTCAAGTCGCAGCGCGAGGCGGTGTTGCGCGATGCAGGCGTGCACCGAACACATCATCCGCGAGACGCGCATGATGGAAGAGGCCGGTATCGACGCGCGCATGCGCCGCAAGGTCGCCAAGCTCGGCCTGGACGGCATGTCGATGAGCTTTGCGCCGACCCAGGGGCCCGCCGTGCGGTCGACCCTGCTCCACGCCCAGGCCATCGGCGCCGACCTCATCGTCGCCGGGAAGCAAGGCCGGTCGACTCTGGGCGAGTTTCTGCTCGGCAGCGTCAGCCGCCGCGTCCTGTACGGCTCGGGGTGCGACGTACTGATCGTTCCCCGGCCCCAGGGCGCACCTGCACCCTCTGCGGCAACCGAGCGGGTGCCGCGGGTGGTCTCTGAGGCACGCCCGGACAACGCCGCGCTTGCCCGGACTGCGGCCGCCCTTGGCGTCGCGTCATCGGCGAACTGGATCCACAACACGACACGCTTCATGTCGCGGAGAACCTCATGAACATGCTTGGCATGCCCTGGATCGACCTGGCGCCGCTGACGACACAGAGGTGCTACCACTTCGCCTGGTTCATGTACGGCTGGATCGAGCGCGAGCATGTCCTTAACCTGAACGCATGTGCGGCCTGGTGGCTTCAGCTCATGGAGCCTCGCTGGGCAGCTCGCCGCAGATGAGCCCGAGTCGTGCGATATCGTCCTGTCGTGACACACCGCAGGGCTTCGCCCCGTGCCCATGCCCGAGATACGCCGCTTCATCCGCTTGGTGGCCACGCTGCTCGCGATCACGGTCGTGGCCGCCTGCGCGACCCTGCCCGAGCCCGCGCCGATGCCGCCAACGCGCGCGGTCGTCGCGAGCGAGCGCACTGATCTCGGCCGGATCGCCCTCGCCGCAAGGCCCGAAGTCGAATTGACCGGCTTTCGCCTTCTGCCGGCGGGCGACGACGCGCTTGCCACGCGCCTGGAGCTCGTGCGCCGCGCCGAAGTCTCGCTGGACGTCCAGTACTACCAGATCGTCGACGACGCCACCGGCCGCAGCTTTCTGCGCGCTCTTCGTGACGCCGCGCTGCGCGGCGTGCGCGTCCGCCTGCTGATCGACGACCTGTACACCGCGGGCGAAGACGAGTTGCTGCTGGGCCTCGCGGCGACGCCGAATCTCGAGCTGCGCCTGTTCAACCCCTTCCCGGCCGGGCGCGGCGGCTTCGCCTCGCGCTTCGCCGCATCGCTGTTCGACTTCGATCGGGTCAACCGGCGCATGCACAACAAGCTGTTCGTGGCCGACGGCGCGATCGCCGTGGTCGGCGGGCGCAACATCGGCGACGCCTACTTCAAGCAGTCGCGGGGCGACAACTTCGTCGACCTCGACGTCGCCGTCGTCGGTGCCCTGGTGCCGCGTCTGGGCGTCCTGTTCGACCGGTACTGGAACAGCGAGTTCGTCCGTCCGATCGGCACGGTCGTGCGCCATGACGCGAGCCCTGTCGAGCTCGCGCATCGTTTCGACCGCGCAACCGACCCGGCGACGCGCCCGCCCGCGCCCGACGACGCGCCCGGCGACGGCCGTTTCGTGGACGAGTTGTGCTCGGGCCGCCTCGACCTGATCTGGGCCGTCGCCGAAGCCTGGGCGGACGACCCCGGCCGCGTCGTCGGCCGCCAGGTGTCGTACGGTGGCGTGCCGCTGCTCGATGTCGAGAGCGTCCGCTACAACGTGCGCGAGCGCATGCGCCGCGCACGCTCGGAAGTCACCCTGGTCTCGCCGTACCTGATTCCCGGCCGCGAAGGCCTCGAAGCGATCGACGAGGTGCGGGGACGCGGCGTGCGGCTGGCACTGGTCACCAACTCGCTGGCGTCGACCGACGAGCCGCTGGTCTACGGCGCCTATCGTCGCCATCGGCCCGACCTGCTGCGCCACGGCGTCGACATTTGGGAGGTCAGCGCCACGCGCACCACCCAGAGCGTGCGCCTCGGCCTGCTCGGGTCGCGCACCGGCCGCCTGCACTCCAAACTGGCGGTGTTCGACCGCGAGGCGTTTTTCATCGGCTCGATGAACCTCGACCCGCGCTCGGACGCGCACAACACCGAGATCGGCGTGTTCGTCGACAGCCGCCCGCTGGCAGCCGAAGTGATGCGGCTCATCGACACGCTCAAGCAACAGGGCAGCTACCACGTCCGCCTGGCCGCCGATGGCCACGGCATCGAGTGGGTCGACGGCAAGGGCGACACGCAGCGCGTGCTGACCAGCGATCCGGACGCCGACGCCTGGACGCGCTTCAAGGTCGACCTGCTGTCGCCGCTGATCCCCGAAAGCCTTCTCTGAAGACACGCGCTCAGCGCGGCTGCGCGACGATCGCCTCGACCTGGATCAGCAGCTCGACCTCGTCCTCGAAACCGACATCCAGGCCCCACGTAATGCCGAAGTCGCTGCGCCGGATCTTCGCAGCGAAGTCGCCGCCGCAGATCTGGCGGTCGAGCATCGGGCTGCGGTAGCAGTTGAAGCGCTTGGCAACGAGCGTCAGCGGCCGCATCGCGCCGCGAAGCTCGAGGGTGCCGACGGCAGTGGTGATCCTGCCGTGTGTGATGGCGGCGCGCTCGGCGACGAAGCGCGCGACCGGCCATCGCGCGACGTCGAGGAAATCCTTGCTGAGCAGGTGCCGGTTCAAGGCGTCGACGCCGGTGTGGACGGAGGCGATGTCCATCGTGATGTCGATACGCGCGCTGGCACCGTCGGCCGCGACGCGTACCGAGCCGTCCCGCGTGCTGAAGCGGCCCCGGTTCGTGCTCGTGCCGTAGTGCCCGATCTCGTAGAGGACGAAGGTGTGCGTCGGATCGATCGTGTACGTCGCGCCAGCCACCGGCCCGGGTGATGGCGCGGCAGGCGCCTCGGCCGCCGTTTGAGCACGGGCCTGCGCAACGAAGGAGGCGTAGACGATGCCAGCGGCGAGCCAGATCGGATAGCCGCGACCGGAACGCAGAGCTGCCATGACTCGATGATGCCCGATGCGACCGCGCAACCAGCGTGTTGCGGATGACGTCGCTAGGCGCCGTAGTTCGGTCTCCATACCCTGCAGGTATGCCAACGAACCAAGACGATATTGGACGGCGGAAGCCGCTGCAACGAACATTCGGGCCATGGACTCGAACCCCCGCATGACCTCGATCGACGCGCAGCCGCGCTCGCCGAGACCGAACGTCGAAGTGCATCGCACCCTGGACGAACCACAGCTGAGGATTGCGTTGCAGGGGCCGGACAAACGGTGGTGTTGAGCCACGCGCTCGGCCTGGACCTGACCATGTGGGATGCCTTGGCCGAGCAGCTGGCGACGACGCACCGGGTCCTCCGCCATGACCATCGCGGCCATGGCGGTTCGGCCGCACCTCCGGGCCCCTACACGATGGACCTGCTGGTCGACGACGCCGCGCGCCTGGTGCGCCAATGGGGACACGGGCCCGTGATCTGGATCGGTCTGTCGATGGGCGCGATGGTCGGACAGGGGCTCGCCATCCGACACCCCGAACTCGTGAAGGCGCTGGTGCTGGCCAACACGACGGCCAGGTATCCGCAGGCGGCGCGAGCCGGATGGGCGCAGCGCATTGCGGCCGTCGAAGCCGGGGGGATGGCGGCGGTCGCAGATGCGGTGGTAGATCGCTACCTGAGTTCGGAATTCCGTGCAGCGCATCCGATACATCCCACCTGAGCGTCGCCGAGATGCCCGGGGATTTCGAAGAAGCGGTGCGCTCGTTCATCGAGCGCACCCACACACACTGAGGCTCACATGATTCGTCGAACCCTTCTCGCCAGCGGCGGCGCCGCGCTCTGCATCCTCGGCGTCGCGGGCGCCGCATTCGCGCAATCGACCGCGTATCCCGCCAAGCCGATCAAATGGGTCGTGCCCTTCCCGCCCGCGGGCGCCATGGACACGATCGCGCGGACGCTTGGCGAACACATGGGCCATACGCTCGGCCAGACCTTCGTCATCGAGAACCGCCCGGGCGCCGGCGGAAACATCGGCGTGGACGCGGTCGCACGCGCCGCGCCGGACGGCTACACGATGATGATCGTCGCCAACGGCATGGCGGTGAACAAGTTCCTCTACGGCAAGCTGAGCTACGACCCGGTCAAGGAGTTCGCCCCCGTCTCGTTGGTCGCGGTTGTGCCCAACGTGCTGGTCACCAACGCCACGCGCTCGAAGACCGGGACCGTGGCCGACCTGATCGCCGAGGCCAAGGCGCATCCCGGCAAGGTCACGTATGCGTCGGCCGGCAACGGCACGTCGATCCACCTCGCCGGTGAACTGTTCGCCTCGCTGGCCCGCGTCGACATGCTGCACGTCCCGTACAAGGGCAGCGGCCCTGCCGTCAGCGACCTGATCGGTGGCCAGGTCGACACGATGTTCGACAGCATCACGTCCGCGGCGCCCCACATCAAGTCCGGCAAGCTGCGCGCGCTGGGCGTGACCACCGCCAAGCGATCCTCGGTGCTGCCGGACGTGCCGACGATCGCCGAAGCGGGCCTGCCCGGATACGAGTTGACGCCCTGGTTCGCTGTCTACATGCCGGCCGGCACGCCGCAGCCCATCGTCGACAAAATCAACGCGGCATTGCTCCAGGCCATGAAGACGCCCGAGGTCAAGTCGCGTTTTGCCGCGATCGGCGCCGAGCCCATCGGCAGCACGCCGCAGCAGCTGGCGGCCCATCTGGCCGCCGAGACGGACAAGTGGGGTGCGATCATCAAGGAACGAGGCATTCGGGCCGACTGATGGAACAAGCCGGACCCGGGCGCATGCTCAGATTCCGCGCCCGCCAAAGCGGACGAGCCGGAGCTCAACTGGAAGCGAGGATCCGCAAGCCGCTGACGATTGCTGACGATCGGTCAACCCGTGGGCATCGATTCAGCGGCCACCACGGACAGCCGGTCTCAAAACATCGAGTTCGGATTTTTCGAGTTCTCAGTCACGATCTGCAGCACGTCCCAATGCTCGACGACTCTTCCGTTTTCTTCGACGCGGAAGATATCGATTCCCGCCCAGTCCCGGTTCTTGTCTCCCGGCCACTGCTGGTGACAGTGCAGAACGACGAAGCTGCCTTCGGAAATCACGCGCTTGACTCGATGCTGGTCGGGCGGGCAATGTTCGACCAGACGCGCTTTGCAAGCCGTGGGTCGAACAGTGCGTGATAACCACCGGTATGCCAGAAGACCACAGGCCCCTTCAGCTCCTTCCTGGCAGCCAGATCAACGATGGCGGCGGCGGCTTTTGCGCTGTACACCGGATGGGACCATGGAATCGTCTCGATGATGTCCAAGCTCCACGAGCTTGCCCGCTTCGCCGCGGAATGGGTCGTAGAACGCAGTCGACCTGCCCGGCGAACTGGCGCTCGCTGACTGTGGGCATGAAGTTGCCTTCGCGGTCCTGGGCCGCCGCTCGGCCCCCTTGCGCAAGGCACCATGTACAGAACGAGCTGTGGCGTCCAGTTGACCGCAGACGATGTTGCAGCGGTCATCAGAGCTCGCCGCATTCGAACGACCGGTGATCGTGGCAGCAGTCGTTCGGCTCGGAGCTGTGAGCGACTCGGATCAGTCTGAAGCGGGTGCTCGATTGCCCGATCGCCGCCGCTGGTGCGCTTCAACATGAAGCCGTGCACACAGCTTTGGAAATGCGCGCCGTCGCGCTACCCCCCGGGCAAGGAAGGTCGACACTCCACCAAGTCGGCAGCAACCGCAGAACTTCAGGCTTGGCGAAACGATCGTCGATCAGATGCAGCACGCCACGATCCGACGGAGTCCGGATCACGCGCCCCGCGGCTTGCACCACCTTGCGGATGCCGGGGAATAGATAGGTGTAGTCGTAGCCCGCGCCGAACTCCGCGTCGAGCCGCCGTCGAAGCTCCTCGTTCACCGGGTTCAGCTGCGGCAGCCCCAATGTCGCAACAAAGGCGCCGATCAATCGCGTCCCGGCCAAATCGATGCCCTCCGCAAACGCACCGCCCAGCACGGCGAAGCCCACCCCACAGCCATCGACGGCGAACCGCGCGAGAAAGGCTTCGCGCGCGCCCTGATCCATGCGTCGTCCTTGCTGCCATGTCGGGATGCCGGGATGCCGTTCGCACAGTTCGCCCACCGCCTGTTCGAGGTAGTCGAAGCTGCTGAAGAAGGCGATGTAGTTGCCGGGCGCCGCTTCGTACTGCGCCGCGATCAGCCGCGCGATCGGTGCCAACGACCTGTCGCGGTGCCGGTAGCGCGTCGACACATCGGATGCGATGTGCACCGACAACTGCTCTGCCTTGAACGGAGCCGCCACGTCCAGCCACGCGGTGTCGTCGGGCAGGCCCAGCGTGTCGCTGTAGAAATGCCACGGCGTCAGCGTGGCCGAGAACAGCACGGCCGACCGGGCCGCCTCGAAGCGCGGCTTCAGGAACGGCGCCGGCAACAGGTTGCGTACGCACAATGCAGAACCTGCATGGCGCCGCCCCGGTCCCAGGTCCGAATCGAGGGTGACGTCGAACAGCGAGTGCGTCCCGAAGCTGTCGAGCAGCCGGATGAACTGAAGCGCCTCGAAGTAGAACTGCAGCGAGGCGCCGTCGACGGCGGTCGGGCTGTCCGCCAGCCGCTCCGAGATTGCCCTGGTCGCGTCCTGCAACGCCGAAGCCAATGCCTTCGGCGGCGCGTCGAGCACGGTGTAGGGCTGGCTCAGCGGCTTTGTCAGTCGGCTCCAACTGCGTTGCAGGCGATCCAGTGGCTTCTTGAGACTGGCCGGCGCTGCCGAGCGCACCCGCCGTAACTGCGCCGAGTGCAGGCTCGCGGTGTACATCGCCCGCGCACGGTCGACGAGGTTGTGCGCTTCGTCGATGAGCACGGCCACGCGCCAGGCGTTGGCCAGCGTCAAGCCGTGCAGCATCGCGGCACCGTCGAAGTAGTGGTTGTAGTCGCCGACGACCACGTCGCACCAGCGCGCGAGCTCCTGGCCGAGGTAGTACGGGCACACCGCATGCGCGAGGGCCACCTCGCGCAGCGACTTGCGGGTGAGCATGCCCGCTTCGACGGCCGCGGTGCGGGCGGCAGGCAAGCGATCGTAGAAGCCCCGGGCCAGCGGACACGAGTCGCCGTGGCACACCTTGTCCGGATGCTCGCAGGCCTTCTCGCGGGCCACGAGTTCGATCACTCTCAGCGGCATGGCGGGTTTGCTGCGACCAAGGGTCCGTAGCGCGTCCAGGGCAAGCGCCCGGCCGGTGCCCTTGGCCGTCAGATAGAAGATCTTGTCCAGTTCCCGCACCGGGCAGGCCTTGAGCATCGGGAACAGCGTGGCCACGGTCTTGCCGATGCCGGTGGGGGCTTGTGCCAGCAGGCAGCGCCCGAGTCGGGCGGCGTTGAACACGGCCTTCGCCAGGTCGCGCTGCCCTGCCCGGAACTCGTCGTGCGGGAAGCGCAGATGCGTCAGCGCGGCGTCGCGCTGCTCGCGGTGGGCGAGTTCATTGTCTGCCCATGCGATGAAGCGCTCGCACAGCGCCTCGAAGAAGGCCTGCAGTTCGGCGGCGGTGCAGTGCCGTGTCATCGCAGGCGCCTGTTGCTGCCTGCCGATGTCGAAGTAGACCAGCGACACGGTCAGCTCGGCCAGGTCGTACTGCCGGCACAGCAGCGCGCCGTAGACCTGGGCCTGCGCCCAGTGCAGCTGCCGATGGTTCTCGGGCATCAGCCCGAGGTCGCCCTTGAAGGTCTTGACCTCCTCCAGCAGATGCCGATCGGGGTCGTAACCATCGGCGCGGCCGCGCACGACCAGGCGCCGGTACTCGCCGCTCAACCGGACTTCGCTGCGGTAGGACGCCGAACGGCTCGCGGCAACGGTCCGGTGGCCGGCGATGCCTTGCTGCGAAGTCGGCGATGGCGTGAAGCGCAGGTCGAGGTCGACCCGCTTGGCGGCGAACTCGCACAGCGCACGCACGGCGACGGTGTAGGTCTTCATGCGTCGTCCGCTGCGGCACCATCACGCGCCGCTGACGTGTCGCCCAACTCCTGCTGCACCGCTTCACTGTCGAGCCCAGACGGTGTGGCCTGGGCGAGCGCCATCCACACGGAGAACGGCAGCTTGCACGGCACATGCCGCGGCGGGCGGGCGAGCTCGAGCGATCCGGAGTCGAACGGACCGTGCAGCAGCCAGACGCCGAAGGGCTCCGGGATCTCGTGCGGCTCGGCCACTCCCAGCGGCAGGACGTAGAAGGTCTCGCAGGATAACCACCGATAGGACTCACGCTTGGCGGCATGGCGCAGGTCGGACAGCAGGTCGGCGCGGCTGACCTTGATCTCGTGGACCATCGGCTGCAGATAGTCCTCGACCGAGGTCCGGCGCACGGAAAACACGTCGGGCCGAGCCATGCGCCAGGAGGATGGACCCGGACGGTGCGATCGCGGGATCGTCTCATCGTCCAGCCGCAGGGCTTCGTCGAAGCTTGAAGTCGTGCCGACGGCTGGTTCATCGGGGCTCGTGATCCGCGCGCGAACGGGCAGTTCGCGCCAGACGATCCGCCCCGCGGCCATCAGCTGGGCAGCGACACGGGCCGCGAGCTGATCGTGCGCACTGAGCGAGCGCTGGTTGCGACGGCGCGCCTCGGCCAGCAGGCGGATGCCGGCGGCGGTCAACCGAATCGTCTCGCGTCCGTCGGCATCCTGGACAAGCGCTGCCCAGCCGGCCGCAAGCAGATCGAGTTCGACCGCATCTCGGCAGGGCCATCCGGCCGATCGCCAGATCGACATCAGGCGCGTCAGATGAATGCGGCGGGCGGTGATCGGCGCAGCGGTCATCAGCGGAACTCCCGGGTCGTCGTGGCCAGACCACCCAGCAGCGCGGACAGATCCTCGACATGTCCTGCAATCAGGTTGCGCACGTCCCCTTCGCGCTGCCAGGTGCCCTTCACTGCCATCAACCGTGATCTGAGCAGCGGAATGCGCCACTTGGTCTTCACCTTCGGCCAGACGATGATCTGCACGTTGCCGGTCTCGTCCTCCAGCGACACGAACATCACTCCCTTGGCCGTCTCCGGCTGCTGCCGCACCGTGACGATGCCGCAGGCCCGCGCCAGCCGCCCGGTCGGCAGGTCGTGCAGTTCGGCCGCGGTCTTCCAGCCCAGTGCAGACAGCTTCGGCCGCAGAATCGCGAGAGGATGCCGGCGCAGTGTGAGGCCGGTGGCCGCGTAGTCCCACACTACCTCTTCGCCCTCGCCCGCCGCCGGCAATTCCAGCGGCTCTTCGTCGACCGGCGCTTCGCGCAGCAGCTGCGGCGCAGACCGCAATCCGGCTGCTTCCCAGACCTGCTGACGCCGGTGTCCGGCCAGGCTCATCAGCGCATCGGCGCTGGCCAGCTGCGTCATCTCGTGCTGCTCGAGCCGGGCGCGCCGCGCCAGGTCCTCTGCGCTGTCGAACGGTGCCTCGCGCCGCTCAGCGACGATGCGCTGGCCAGACTCCAGCTTCAGACCGGACACCAGTCGCAATCCCAAGCGCACGGCCGGCGGATGCGGCAGGCCTTCGAGGGTGCAGTCCCAGTCGCTGTGCATAACGTCCACACGCCGCACCTCCACGCCATGGCGCTTTGCGTCCTGCACCAGCTGGCTCGGCGAATAGAAGCCCAGCGGCTGGCTGTTGAGCATCGCCGCGAGGAACTCGCCCGGGTGGTGGCACTTGATCCAGCACGAGGCGTACACCAGCAGCGCGAAGCTGGCGGCATGGCTCTCCGGGAAGCCGTATTCGCTGAAGCCCTTGATCTGCTCGAAGATCGCCTCGGCAAAGGAGCGTTCGTAGCCCCGCGAAGTCATGCCGTCGACGATGCGGGCGTGGTATTGCTGCAGCCCGCCCTTGCGCTTCCACGCCGCCATCGCGCGCCGCAGTTGATCGGCCTCCCCGGCCGTGAAACCCGCCGCCAGCATGGCCACCTGCATCACCTGTTCCTGGAACACCGGCACGCCCAGCGTGCGGCCCAGCGCCTGCTCCAATGCCTTGCTCGGGTAGCTGACCGGTTCCTTGCCCTGCCGCCGGTTCAGGTACGGATGCACCATGCCGCCTTGGATCGGCCCGGGGCGCACGATCGCCACCTCGATCACCAGGTCGTAGAAGCAGCGCGGCCTCAAGCGCGGCAACATGCTCATCTGGGCTCGACTCTCGATCTGGAACACGCCGACGGTGTCGGCCTGGCAGATCATGTCGTAGGTGGTCTGGTCCTCGGCCGGGATGTCCTGCATCGAAAACGCGTGGCCCTTGCGCTGGCCGATGAAGTCGAGGCTCTTGCGAATCGCGGTCAGCATGCCCAACGCCAACACGTCGACCTTGAGCAGGCCGAGCGCATCGATGTCGTCCTTGTCCCATTGGATGACGGTGCGGTCGGGCATCGCCGCGTTCTCGATCGGCACCATGCGCGACAGCGGCCCCTTGGTCAGCACGAAGCCGCCAGGGTGCTGTGACAGGTGCCGCGGCAGGTTGATGAGCTGGCCGGTGAGATGCACCAGCTGCCGGATGACCAGATCGTCGAGCGACAGGCCAAGTTCGGCGATTCGCTCGGGCATCACACCCACGCCGTCCCACCAGCTGTGGTTCTCGGCCAGCGCGTCGATGGTCGCGGTATCGATGCCCAGCGCCTTGCCGACATCGCGGATGGCGGACTTCGGCCGGTAGCTGATGGCCACAGCCGTCAGCGCGGCACGGCTACGGCCGTACTTGTCATACAGGTACTGGATCACCTCCTCGCGCCGCTCGTGCTCGAAGTCAACGTCGATGTCGGGGGGCTCGTTGCGCTCGCGGCTGATGAAGCGCTCGAAGAGCACGCTCATCCGCGCCGGGTCAACCTCGGTCACGCCCAGGCAGTAGCAGACCACCGAGTTGGCGGCGGAACCGCGGCCCTGGCACAGGATGTGGCGCGAGCGTGCGAAGGCGACGATGTCGTAGACGGTGAGGAAGTAGTGCTCGTACTTCAGCTCTGCGATGAGCTCCAGCTCGTGTTCGATCTGGGACTGCACCTTGGCCGGGGCGCCGTCCGGCCAGCGCCGCCCTGCCCCTTCGTAGGTGATGCGCCGCAGGTACGAGCTGGGCGTCTCGCCCGAAGGCACCACCTCGTCGGGGTACTGGTACTTGAGTTCGTCCAGCGAGAAGGTGCAGCGCTCGGCCACCTGCAGCGTCTGCGCCAGCAGGTCTGTAGGGAAGGTCTGCGACAGCCGCAAGCGCGTGCGCAGATGCCGCTCGGCATTGACTTGCAGTTCCAGTCCGCACTCGGTCAGCGGCTTGCCAATGCGGGTGGCCGTCATCACGTCGAGCAGCGGCTTGCGCGAACGCACGTGCATATAGACATCGCCGACCGCCACCAGCGGGATGGCAGACAGGTCGCTGGCCTCACGCAGCCGGTACAGCCACATCTCGTCGTCCAGCTGGCGCAGCAGTTCGACGCCCAGCCAGCAGCGGCCGGTGAAGCGCGCGAGCAGCCACCGGGCCAAGCCCAGCAGCTGCGCTGGCGTGGCGCCGCGCAGCGGCGAGGCAACGACCACGCAGTCGTCCAGGACGGCGGTCGCCAGGTCCTGCAGACACAGCCGGTAGGTGCCCTTCGGCGCATTGCGGCGCAGTGCGGTGATGAACTCGCACAGGTTGCCGTAGCCGTTCAGGTTGCGCGCCAGCACCACGAGGTCGAACGGGCTTGGCTCATCACCTTCCTGGACCTGGACCCGGAACTGGCTGCCGACCAGCAGCTTCAGGCCCACGCGCTGGGCGGCCACATGGGCGCGCACGATGCCGGCCATCGAGCATTCGTCGGTCAGCGCCAGTGCGCTGTAGCCCATGGTCTTCGCGCGCTCGATCAGTTCCTCCGGCTGGCTGGCGCCGAGCAGGAAGCTGAAGGTGCTGACACATCTGAGTTCAGCATAGGCCGGCAGTCCTGGAGTCGGTTCCACGGCCACTCACGCGAAGATGCCGTGCAGATACCAGGCGGTCTCGTCGCCGCCCAGTCGCTGCTGGAAGATCCACAGCACGCCGGCATGCTCGCTGAGCGCGACCCAGTAGTCGCGCTCGACGTGGGCGGTGGTGGCTTCTTCACCTTGCCCGATGCGATGCCACCAGCCGCCTTCGACCCGGTGCGGGCCGGTGACCAGCAACAGCACGCCCTGGTACATCGGCCGGTGGCCGCGCGTGGCCAGCTTCAGCGGCTGCGCCAGCACCCAGGTCGGCTGCGGCATCTGGGATGCCGGCGATGACTTGCGAGTCTGCCTCGGCTGCGGCAGCGGCTGCCACATCTGCATCCACTCCAGCCGATGGTCATCGGTCAGCACCGGACGCAGCACATGCTCCGGGCCGATGCGCGCGGCGATGCGTTCCAGCACCAGTTGCAGCGACTCGCCGTCGTTGGCCGGGTCGGGCAGCAACGAGGCGCTCTTCTCGTCCAGCGCGACGATTTCGGTGGCGACGATCCGCAGTTCGCCGGCGGGTGCCTGCAACTCCAGCTTGGCCAGGTGTTCGGCCAGCAGCCGGCACAGGTGTTCGAGGTTGCGGCTGGGCTCGGCGGCGCGGATGCACAGTTCGCCGCCCTCGCCTGCCGAGCGCGAACGCATGGCGTCGTGAGCCCACTGCAGCGTGAAGGCACTGACACCACTGTGCCGTGCCGCCAGCCAGCCGCACATCTGCAACAGAAGTCGTCTGGCGCCGAAGAGCAGCGCCGGCGCCATCTCCACCCGCGACAACAACTCCAGCCGGGCCTCGAAGGTCTCGGGCATCTCGATCCAGGTGTGGGCCTCGGGCTGCAAGCCGTAGGCCTGGTCCAGCGCCAGCAGCAGCGACTTGTCGAAGCGGCGGCTCAGGCCACCGCGCGGCAGGCGGCGCACGTCACCCAGCGTGCGGCAGCCGAGGCGTGCCAACGTGGCTTCGTGTGCGTGCACGTCACTGAGCACCTTCAGCGGCAGCCGGTCAAGCAATTCCTCCAACGGCCGCTTGAAGCCGTTCTCCAGTCCAGCCCGCGCAAAGGCCTGGGCGGCCAGGCTGTTGACGGCCCAGGCGACGCTGACGACGCCGAGGTCGCGGCTTTCCTGGACCACGCGGTCGCGCAGCGCGCGCTTGCCCTCGAAGAGCCGCGCGCTGGCCTCGACCTCCATCAGCACGGCGTCCTCGCTGACGGCGACCCGGGGCGTGAACTGCAGGGCCCAGATCGCGACGGAGCGCAGGGCCTCAGCGGACGGCAGCGCTTCGTCGGGGCGCGGCGGCAGGAGCATTGCTGCCCAGAGCATGGACAGGTTCCCGTGGGAGCGTGCGGGCGGCCAGCAGCTGGCTCGGCCGCAGCAGCCGTGGCGTGAGGATGGTCTGCAGGCCGCCGGGCACGGAGGGCAGCGTGACCACCCCGTCGTGCGCCGGGCCGCGGCGCTTCAGCACCTGGACCTGCAGCGCCCAGTCGATGCCGAAGGTCGTGAAGACGCGCAGCGGCGCGGCCGAGGCTTCGTGCTGTGCGGCTGCGGGGCGGAACAGGAACACCGGGCCTTCGCAGGACTGGGCGCAGACCTGCAGCCGCCGGATCTGCTCCGGCCGGGCCTGCGGCAGCCAGGACACGATGGCACCGCAGGCGCCGGACTTGATCAGTTGCTCAGTGCACCACAGCCGTTCGGCCGGGGCATCGGCCTGCACCCAGACCAGGTGGCGTTCGTCGATGCCGCAGTGGCGAAGGCCCGGTAGGTGCGGCGTCTTCGGCGGGCCGATGACGACGATGTGGCCGCCGGCGGCGACGATGCCCTGCAGGGCCGGGCCGATCAGCCGCCACTCCAGCACCGAGGGCTGCGGGCTGAGGACCTCGGTCAGGCCCCGCGTGGGCCAACCACCGCCCGGCAGTTCGGCATCCAGGGCCGCGAAGCCGCTGGACACGACGGTGCCGGACGCATGCCCCAGGTCGCTGCCGCGCCAGACAGCCTGCTCCACTTCAGGCGGCAGTTCACCCGGCGCCGAGCGGCGCGGGCGTGATCGTGAGGCGTGAACGAAGCTCTGGGCCGGCAGCCCGTCGTCTGCAGCCCATGACAGAACGGCGGACATCGTGCGACCTAAGCTGTATGGATATCCAGTATTACACTACCTGCCATCGGCTGCCAAGTGGGGACGAGATTCCGAGACGAGCAGTCGTTCACTCGAACATGGCCACGCCTCCGATCTGCTCCTGCTGCGGCGCCACTGCGTCACTGGTAACCGGTGCTCGCCTCTATCCGCATCGGCCCGAGTTGGCCGAGCGCAGCTTCTGGGAGTGCGCCGCTTGCCAGGCTTGGGTCGGCTGCCACACGCCGCGCGGCAATGACGATCCCGAGTGCCCGCGGCCGCTGGGCACGCTGGCCGATGCGTCGCTGCGGCGCTGGCGCAATTCGGCGCACGCGCTCTTCGATCCGCTGTGGCAGTCTGGCCGGATGAGCCGCGGCCAGGCCTATGAATGGCTGGCAGCGAAGATGGGGCTGCCGAGGGCGCAGTGCTTCATCGGCGGCCTCAGCGAGGCGCAGTGCAAAGCCGTGGTGGAGATCTGCGCACGGGCTCCGGGCGACGAAGCACCGGTCAGCGCAGACGACATGCAGGCCATGCGCGAGTTCGCAGCCGAAGTCGCGCGCACGGGCAGCGTGCCGAAGAAGCCCTCGCTGCTCTGAGCCGAGCCGTTCGTTCGGAGCTGTCTACGCCGCCAGGCGGTGCTCGTAGTACGGGCGCTCGCGGTCGTCGAGGATGGCGTACTGCGCCGCCAGATTGCGCGGATCGGGGTTGAGCCACTCGTCGAGCCGCTCCCGGCGCAGCGGGATGATGCAGCGGTCGTGGCCAGCGGCCGCCACTTCGGGCGGTGGCTCGTCGGTGATGGCTGCCACGGAATCCAGGTCGGGCTCGTCCTTGCCAGTCCAGTGCGACCAGACGCAGGCGACGAGCATCGGCTCCCTACCGTGCGGGCGGAACTCGAGGATGACGTCCTCGGGCTCCTCGCCGGGCCGCAGCTCGCGGCCTTCCATCTTGTGCCGGCCGACGTGCTCGTAAAAGGCTTCGGCCAACATCACGCCGTGATGGCGGCCGAACTGGCCCCGCCAGAATCCTTCGAGGTTGTCGCGGCGAGCGTTGTAGCAGCCGGGGAACTTCTGGTCGTAGAAGGCGGGCTTGCCGGCCGGACGGCATTGGTAGCGCATCAGGCGGACGACGCGCTGGCCGTTCTCGACGACCATGACCGGGGCGTAGGTGCCGGGGTAGATGCGGTCGTCTTCAGGCAAGGCCTCGGTGCGCTGCAGGTCGGCGAGCTTGTCCCGGGCCCAGTCGATCTTCTTCTGGGCGATGCGTTGGTCCTCGCTGTACTTCTTGGTGAACTTGAGCTGCAGCTGCTTGTCGGCTTCGACGAGCCGGGTGCGCTGTTCGAACAGGGTGCGCTGATGAACCCGGGCCTCGCGCTCGCGGTGTTCGGCGATGAGCCTCTGGATCTGGCGCTCTTCGTCGGTGACCGGGTGGTCGAAGGCAGCCTCAACCCCTCGCGCGATCAGCAACTTGCGGTTGTTGTGGCGGCGCCAGAAGGCGTCGTAGAACTGCTTGAGGTCGACGGTGGCACCGAACAGGCGCACGTAGGCTCGGTAGTCGGCGACGACCTTGGCGGAGTAGCACATTCAGTAAGGTGTGTTGGCCCACAGACGGGCGGACTTTACGCTGTGAAGGTTCAGCGGATGGTTGATGGATCGGAACAGTGGTGTGCGCAGTGCGCCAGTTCCCTATCGATGATTCGCCGGGAAAAGTCATCGCACCGCGATCAGCCCGGCTGGCCTACGCTTTCCGGAAGTGGGGACACCGTTGATGCGTGGCGCGCTCTCGTCACCAACTTCCGCCTATGCAGACATTGACGCTCAGCGAAGCCGCAGCCTTCCTAAAGATGCATCCCGAGGAAGTGCGCAGCCGTGCCAAACGGGGGGTACTTCCGGCCTGCAAGCCCGGGCGCCGCTGGGTCTTCATAGACGATGACCTTGCAGCCTTCCTCCGTGATCGATACTCTTCTCAGCGGCAAGCGTTGCGAGTGGCCTCCGAGAAAGGAAGGTCAGTATGGCCATACGCAAGCGAGGCGCCGTCTGGTGGATCGACTTCACAACCCCATCGGGCGAGCGCATACGAAGAAGCGCTGAAACCGGCGACAAGACCGAGGCGCAGGAGTACCACGATCGGCTGAAGGCCGAGGCGTGGCGGCAAGACAAGCTCGATGAGGGCCCAAGGCGCACCTGGAACGACGCCGTCGTCCGATGGTGTGCGGAACAGTCCCACAAGGCGACTGCCGAGGAAGACAAGGCAAAGCTGCGTTGGCTTGATCGCTACCTAGGCAACAAGCTGCTCGACAGCATCAACCGCGACATGATCGAACAAGTCATACGAGCAAAGCAAGCGGACAGGTGCAGCAATGCCACCGTCAACCGCACGCTCGCCCTCGTGCGCTCGATCTTGCGCAAGTGCGCGCGCGAGTGGCAATGGCTGGACCGCGCGCCGGCGGTGCGGATGCTAAAGGAGCCGACGCGACGCATTCGCTACCTGACACACGAGGAAGCTGATCGGCTGCTGGCCGAGCTGCCCACGCACCTGCGCGACATGGCGGCCTTCAGTCTCGAGTCGGGCCTTCGCGCGGCCAACGTCACGGGTCTGCGCTGGTCAGCGGTGGACCTTAACCGCAGACTGGCCTGGGTGCATCCCGACGAAGCAAAGGCGCGAAAGGCGATACCGGTGCCGTTAAATGGCGAAGCCGTGTCGATCCTGCAAAAGCAGATCGGCAAGCACCTGGATCACGTGTTCACGTTCAAGGGTCAACCTGTCGAACAATTGAGCACGGCCGCCTGGTACAAGGCGCTGAAGCGTGCTGGCATCGAGAACTTCCGCTGGCACGACCTGCGTCACACTTGGGCTAGCTGGCATGTTCAGAGCGGCACGCCACTGCACGTGTTGCAGGAGCTGGGAGGCTGGGCGAGCTACGCGATGGTTCAGCGCTACGCCCATCTCGCCGCCGACCATCTCGCGCCTTGGGCCGAGCGCCTGGCGCGGTCGCGTGGAGATCGCGGCACAAATCCGTCACAACCGACGGAAAGCGGCAACGACTCGCGTGTGCTTGCATCACGCAAGTCGTTGTGAACACAGAGAAAATTTGGTGGGCCCTGAAGGATTCGAACCTTCGACCAACGGATTAAGAGTCCGCTGCTCTACCAACTGAGCTAAGGACCCGCTCGATGACTCGAGTGGTGGGTTGTGCAGGATTCGAACCTGCGACCAACGGATTAAAAGTCCGCTGCTCTACCGACTGAGCTAACAACCCGTCTGTAGAGGCGCGCATTATAGCCACGCCATTCAGCCCGGTTCCGGCAGGCCCGCCATCAGTTGTGCCAGAGCCTCGCCGGCCGCCACCAGACCGAAGGTCGCCGTGACGGTCACGCTCGATCCATAGCCGGCGCAGTTAAGCGTGCCGTCGCTGGCACAGGCGTCAGCCGGCGATGACACCGCTTCGCGCGAGAACACGCAACGCAGCCCGATGCGCCCCTGCCGCGCCGCGCCGTACGTGCGACGCAGGCGCTGGCGCAGCGACGCCAGCAGCGGGTCGTGGGTGACCTCGGCCAGGTCCTGCACGTCCACGCGCTGCGCCTGGCGCTTGCCGCCGGCCGCGCCCACGGTGACGAAAGCGTGTTGGCCCGCCAGTGCCCAGGCGGCCAGCGCCGTCTTCGCCTTCGCCTGGTCGCAGGCGTCGATGACCACGTCGATGCCGGGCGGCAGCAGCGCGGGCCAGTTGTGCTCGTCGACGAACTCCTCGACCGGCATCACTTCGCAGCCGGGGTGGATGTCGGCGATGCGCTCGCGCAGCGCCAGCACCTTGGCCTGGCCCAGCGTGCGGCCCAGCGCCTGCACCTGGCGGTTGACGTTGCTTTCGGCCACGTGGTCCAGGTCGATCAGCGCCAGCGCGGCGACGCCGCTGCGCGCCAGCGCCTCGGCTGCCCAGGAGCCGACGCCGCCCACGCCGACCACGGCCACGCGCGCGGCCCGCAGCCGCGCGTAGCCCGCATCGCCGTACAGGCGGCGCAGCCCACCGAAGCGGCGCTCCAGATCGGCGTCGAGCGTGTCGCTGTGCATCACAGGCTGCGCTGCGGCAGCGTCCACGTTGCAGCGGCCGAAGGCCGGCTCACTTCAACGCCGCCAGCCGCTCCTTGCCGGCGATCGCCGCCTCGGACTTGGGGTAGGCCTTGATCAGTTCGTCCAGCGTCTTGCGCGCGCCGGCCTTGTCTTTCATCTCTGCCTGGCTGTTGGCGATGGCCAGCATTGCCTCGCTCGCACGCTCGTTGTCCGGCGCCTTGGCCAGGAAGGCGCGGAAGGCGTCGATGGCGCCTTTGTAGTCGCGCTTGCCGTACAGCGCATTGCCTTGCCAGTAGCGCGCCGACGCGCCATAGCCGCTGGCCGGCCAGCGGGCCTGGAAGGCGCCGAAGGCCATCGCCGCCTTGTCGAAGTCCCCCGCGCGCAGCTGCGCCAGCGCGGCTTCGTACTGCCGCTTCTCTTCGGGGTCGGCATCGAACTCGCGGCCGTCGACCGACACCTTCTGCGGCTCCATCTTGCGCAGCCGGTCGTCCACCGCCTGGGCCAGGTCGCGCTGCTTGCGCTGCAGTTCGGACACGTCGCGCAGCAGCTGCTCGTTGCTGCCGCGCAAGCGGGCCATCTCGGCGCGGGCGGACTCCAGCTGGCCGTTGAGCTCGAGCAGGCTGCGGCGCAGCGTCTGCAGCTGCTCGTTCAACTCGGCCTGCCGCACCTTGGCCTGCTCGTCGCTGGCCGCGAGCCGCGTGCGCAACTCGAGGATGGCCTTGCGCGCGTCGTCGTCGGCGAACAGCTGCGCGTGGGCAGGCAGCAGCCAGCAGCCGACGACCAGCGCCGCGAACGCCAGGCGCAACCCACGCAGCCGAGCGGCCATGGCCTACCGGTCCTTCAGCTCGACGCGGCGGTTCTTGGCCCAGGCGGCCTCGTCGCTGCCCTGCACCGCCGGCTTCTCTTCGCCGAAGCTCACCGCTTCGAGCTGGTTGTCCTGCACGCCCAGCAGCACCAGTGTGCGCAGCACCGCATCGGCGCGCTTCTGACCCAGCGCCAGGTTGTATTCACGGCCGCCGCGCTCGTCGGTGTGGCCCTCCAGCATCATGCGCTTGCTGCGATTGGCGCTCAGCGCCTTGGCATGCGCCTCGAGCATCGGCCGGTATTCGTCCTTGACGACGAAGCTGTCGAAGTCGAAGAGCACCACGCGCTGCGCCAGCAAGCCGGTGGCCGCGCCAGCGCCCGCACCGGACTTGGACAGGTCCACCGTGGCGACGCCGGATTGCGAGGTGCCGCTGCCGGCGGCACCGCCAGCGCCAGCGCCCGCGCCGGCGGCCGGCACGTTGCGGCTTTCGACAGGCGCCTCGTCCAGCTTGGTCGAGCTGCAGCCGGCCAGCAGCACGGACAACGCCAAGGCGCTGCCGGCAAGGATGCGGTGGGTTCTGGACATGATGCTTCCTCCTGTCAAAGTTGATTTGCTGCGCCGCCTTCAGCGGCCGAACGGGCCCCAGGCCGGCTCGCGCATGTCGGCGCCGGTGGTCAGCAAGCGGCTCTTGATCTTGCCGTCCAGCGTGGTCGTCATCAGCACGTCGCGGCCGCCGGCGCGGCTGGTATAGACCAGCAGGCGGCCGTTGGGCGCAAAGCTGGGGCTCTCGTCGTCGTTGGTGTCGGTGATCATGGTCGGCGAGCCGCCCGCCAGTTCCTGCACCGTGAGCTTGAAGGCCGAGCCGCCCTGGCGCGTGATGTAGGCCAGCATGCGGCCGTCGGGGCTGATCGCCGGGCTGATGTTGTAGCTGCCCGAGAAGGTCACGCGCTCGGCATTGCCGCCGGCCACCGGCATGCGGTAGATCTGCGGGCCGCCGCCGCGGTCGCTGACGAAGTAGATCTGCCGGCCATCGGGCGTGAACACCGGCTCGGTGTCGATGGACGGGCTGTTGGTCAGCCGGCGCGGCGTGCCGCCGTCGCGCGACATCAGGTACAGCTGGGCCACCGCATCGCGCGACAGCGTCAGCGCCAGGTCGCGGCCGTCCGGCGACCAGGCCGGCGCGCTGTTCGAGCCACGGAAATCGGCCAGCTTGCGGCGCTGGCCGCTGCTGATGTCCTGCACCCAGACCACGGCCTTCTGGCTCTCGAAGGACACGTAGGCCAGTTCCTTGCCGTTGGGCGACCAGGCCGGCGAGATGATCGGGTCGGGGCTCGCCAGCGCGACTTGCCCGCCCTCGCCGTCGGCGTCGGTGACGTGCAGCGAAAAGCGGTTGCCGGCCTTGGTGACGTAGGCGATGCGCGTGGAGAACACGCCGCGCTCGCCGGTCAGGTTCTGGTAGATGGAGTCGGCGATGCGGTGCGCCGCCAGGCGCATGTCGGCCGGCAGCGCGGCGTGGCTCTGGCCTAGCAGTTCTTCGCCGCGCACCAGGTCCCACAGCTTGAAGCGCACGTCGAAGCGGCCGTCGGCCAGGCGCGACACCGAGCCCACCGCCAGCGCATCGGCGCCGCGGCCGCGCCACTCGGCCAGGTTGATGCGGCTGCTTTCGTCCAGGTTGCCGGGCAAGTCCACGATGCGGAACAGGCCGCTGCGCTGCAGGTCGGCGCGGATCACCGAGGCCACGGCCACCGGCGAGGCGCCTTCGTCGCGGAAGGTGGCCACGGCCACGGGAATCTGCGTGCCGCCGATGCCGGTGATTTCGACGCGGAACTGTGCGGCAGCCGGTGCGGCCGCTGCGGCGGCCACCGCGCCGATGAAGCGGCGGCGCGGCCAGGCGGGGGAAATATCGGGTCGCGTGCTTCGGGTCACTGAGCAGACAGTCGGTTGTTCATCGGTGGCGCATTGCATAGAGCGCGGCGCGCGGCCACAGTTCCCTCGGCAGGCGCCTCACCAGCCCTGGCGGCCGATTGTAGGCAAGCCCGGCAGGCCGCCCTCCAGCCAGCACGCGATAATCATGGGTACGAGCTGCGCAGCGCGGCCTGTCGCACCCCATGCCCACGTTGAAGCAGCGAATCTCCCGCCTGACGCCGTACTTCAAGTCCGGCCGGCGGGGCATCGTGGTGGCCATCGTTGCGTCGCTGATCACCGCCGCCACCGAGCCGGCGCTGCCGGCGCTGATGAAGCCGCTGCTGGATTCCGGTTTCGGCCAGACGCACATTCCGCTGTGGTCGGTGCCGGCGGTGATCATCGGCCTGTTCCTGATTCGCAGCGCGTCCAGCTTCGCGGCCACCTATGCGCTGGCCTGGACCGCCAGCGAAGGCGTGCTGAGCCTGCGCGAGGCCATGTTCGCGCGCCTGCTCGATGCACATCCTGGCCTGTTCACGCGCCACACCGCCAGCCGGCTGACCAACATCCTGGTCTACGAGGTGCAGCAGGGCTCGAACCTGCTGGTCAACGCGCTGCTGACCCTGGTGCGCGAAAGCCTGACCTTGGCGGCGCTGCTGGGCTACCTGATCTGGCTGAACTGGAAGCTCACGCTCTTCGTCGGCGTGATGTTCCCGCTGGTCATCGTGTCGGTGCGCCTGATCAGCAAGCGCATGCGCCGCATCACGCTGGCCAGCCAGAAGGCCACCGACGAGCTGGCCTACGTGATCGAGGAGAACGTGCTGGCCTGGCGCATCGTGCGCCTGCACAACGCCGAAGCGCAGCAGACCGGGCGCTTCATGCGCCAGAGCCAACTGCTGCGCCGGCTGGTCATGAAAGCCGTGGCCGCGGCCGCGCTGATGACGCCGGTGACGCACACCATGGCTGCCTGCGCGCTGTCGGGGGTGATCGCGGTGGCGCTATACCAGAGCCGCACCGGCGGCACCACGGTCGGCGGCTTCGCGGCCTTCGTCACCGCGATGCTGATGCTGCTGGCGCCGATCAAGAAGCTGTCCGACGTCACCGGGCAGATCACGCGCGGCCTGGCGGCGCTGGAACGCGGCATCGGCCTGGTGGACGACAGCCCGCCCGAGCCCTGCGGCACGCATGCGCCGCAGACGGTGCAGGGCGAGATCGAATTGCGCGACGTCAGCGTGCGCTACCGCGACGACCAGGCCGCCGCGCTGGACCGCCTGAACCTGCGCGTGCACCCCGGCGAAACGGTGGCCCTGGTGGGCCCGTCCGGCGCCGGCAAATCCACCCTGGTGCACCTGCTGCCGCGCTTCGTCGACCCCAGCAGCGGCAGCGTGCTGCTCGACGGCCGCAAGCTCGAGGACTGGGACATCCGCGCGCTGCGCAAGCAGTTCGCGCTGGTCAGCCAGGACGTGGTGCTGTTCAACGAGAGCATCGCCGCCAACGTGGCACTGGACACCGCGCAGGGCGAGGCGCTGGACCGCGAGCGTGTGCGCGCCGCCTTGCGCAGTGCCAACCTGCTGGACTTCGTCGACGGCCTGCCGCAGGGCCTGGACACGGTGATCGGCCACAACGGCAACCAGCTGTCCGGCGGCCAGCGCCAGCGCCTGGCCATCGCGCGGGCCATCTACAAGGATGCGCCGATCCTCATCCTGGACGAAGCCACGTCGGCGCTGGACAGCGAATCGGAGCGCGCGGTGCAGGACGCGCTGGACCGGCTGATGAAGGGCCGCACCACCCTGGTCATCGCCCACCGCCTGTCGACCATCGAGCATGCCGACCGCGTGGTGGCCATGGAGGCCGGCCGCGTGGTCGAGCAAGGCACCCATGCCCAGCTGCTGGCCCACGGCGGGCTGTACGCCCGGCTGCACGCCATGCAGTTCGGCACCCACAAGGTTCAGGGAGAACCCGCATGAAACCCACGATCAGCCGCTACCCCGTGCCCGAGCTGAAGGACCTGCCCGAGGACCTGCGCACGCGCATCCTCGAGGTGCAGGACAAGGCCGGCTTCGTGCCCAACGTGTTCCTGGCGCTGGCCCACCGTCCGGCCGAATGGCGCGCCTTCATGGCCTACCACGACGCGCTGCTGCTCAAGGACACCGGGTCCTTGAGCAAGGGCGAGCGCGAGATGATCATCGTCGCCACCTCGGCCGCCAACCAGTGCCTGTACTGCGTGGTCGCGCACGGCGCGATCCTGCGCGTCTACGAGAAGAAACCGCTGATCGCCGACCAGCTGGCCACCAACTACCGCAAGGCCGACATCACGCCGCGCCAGCGCGCCATGCTCGACTTCGCGATGAAGGTCTGCACGAACTCGGCCGCCGTCGAGGAAGCCGACTTCGAAGCGCTGCGCGCCCACGGCTTCGACGACGAGGACATCTGGGACATCGGCGCGATCACTGCCTTCTTCGGGCTGAGCAACCGCATCGCCAACCTGAGCGGCATGCGCCCGAACGACGAGTTCTACCTGATGGGCCGCGTGCCGAGAGAAAAGAAGTAGCCGCAGGCAATGCGGCATTCATCCCCCGGGGGAAACGTCGCCGCAGGCGACGAGGGGGCGCGGCGGTGAGAAGCGGGCCGAACCCGATCCGGGTCCCCCGGTCGGGTTCGGTGCCCCCTCGGGGGGCGGCCGCCAGGCGGCCGGGGGCTCAGGTCTTGTAGCTGGGATCCATGCGATCCAGCTTGCGCAGCAGCGCCGGCCACGCCAGGTTCGCGCCCATGCCCGCGGTGGCGGTCTTCATCACCTGCGACAGGCCCTGCAGGATCGCCGGATTCACCTGCACCAGCTCGCCGCCGGCCTGCGCGTCGATCTGGATGTGGCAGGTGTTCTCGAAGGTGTACATGTGCAGGAAGGCGTCGGGGATGGTGCGGCCGACGGTCAGCAGACCGTGGTTGCGCAGCATCAGGTAGTTGGCCGTGCCCAGGTCGGCCTGCAGGCGCGGCTTCTCGTCGTCGCGCAACGCCACGCCTTCGTAGTCGTGATAGCCCAGCGACGAAAGCACGAAGGTGCTCTGCTGGCTGATCGGCAGCACGCCGCACTTCTGCGCGCTGACGGCGACGCCGGCTCGCGAATGCGTGTGCAGCACGCAGCCGGCATCGTCGCGCACCGCATGGATGGCGCTGTGGATGACGAAGCCCGCAGGATTCACCGGGAACGGCGACTCGCTGAGCTTGTTGCAGTGCTGGTCGACCTTGACCAACGACGACGCGGTGATCTCGTCGAACATCAGGCCGTAGGGGTTGATCAGGAAGTGGTGCTCGGGCCCGGGGATGCGCGCGCTGACGTGCGTGAACACCAGGTCGCTCCAGCCGTAGGCGGCCACCAGGCGGTAGCAGGCGGCGAGGTCACAGCGCAGCTGCCATTCCTCGGCGCTGACGACTTCCTTCATCGAGGCAATATGCATGGCGGTCTCCTGGATGGAAGGGCGAAGTGTAGGCCCGACACCCTCAGCGGATGAAGAGCAGCGGCGTCTTGCAGCGCGCCAGCACGCCCTGCGCCACCGAGCCGAGCACGGCGCTGCCCAGCGCCGAATGGCCGTGCGACCCCATGACGATCAGCGCGGGCCGCTCGCGCGCTGCTACCCGCGCGATCTGCTCCGCCGCGTGGCCCGGGGCATAGGCGCTGCGCACCGACCAGCCCTGCTTCTGCGCAAAGGCCAGCGGCGCGCGCAGCACGCCCTGCGCCTCTTCCTGGTAGTAGCCCAGCAGCGTCTTGCGGTCGACGAAGGCCGCCGCCCGCCCCGACAGCGCCGGCACCGCGGTGAACAGCAGGTAGTCGTGCCCGCTGCCCAGCAGTTCGTCGTGCGCGGCGATGTAGCTGAGCATGCGCCGGGTGTACTTGCTGCCGTCCACCGGAAGCAGGATCTTCATCGTCTCTCCCTTTCGTGGTTGTCTACATCAGCACGATGTCGTATTGCTCCGGGTTCATCGACGGCTCGGTGCTCAACGAGATCGGCTTGCCGATGAATTCGCTCAGGCCCGCCAGGTGCACGCTCTCTTCGTCCAGGAACATCTCCACCACCGCCGCGCTGGCGACGATGCGGAACTCCTTCGGGTTGAACTGCCGCGCCTCGCGCAGGATCTCGCGCAGGATGTCGTAGCACACGCTGCGCGCCGTCTTCACCTGGCCGCGCCCTTCGCAGGTGGGGCACGGCTCGCACAGCATGTGCGCCAGGCTCTCGCGCGTGCGCTTGCGCGTCAGCTCCACCAAGCCCAGCTGCGAAAAGCCGCTGACGGTGGTGCGCGTGCGGTCGCGCGCCAGCTGCTTGCGGAACTCGGCCAGCACCGCCTGCTGGTGCTCCTCGCGCGTCATGTCGATGAAGTCGACGATGACCATGCCGCCCAGGTTGCGCAGGCGCAGCTGCCGCGCGATGGCACCGGCCGCCTCGAGGTTGGTCTTGAACACCGTGTCCTCGAAGTTGCGCGCGCCGACGAAGCCGCCGGTGTTGACGTCGATCGTCGTCATCGCCTCGGTCTGGTCGATGACCAGCGTGCCGCCGCTCTTCAGCTCCACGCGGCGCGACAGCGCGCGCACGATCTCCTCCTCGATGCCGAACAGGTCGAAGATCGGCCGTTCGCCGCGGTACAGCTCCAGCTTCGCGGCGCTGCGCGGCATGAAGGTCTCGCCGAACTGCTTGAGCTTGTCGTGCTGCAGCCCGGAGTCGATGCGGATGGCATGCGTCGCGTCGTTGGCCAGGTCGCGCAGCACGCGCTCGGCCAGGCTCAGGTCCTGGTGCAGCAGCGTGCCCGGCGGCGACGCCTGCGCGCGCTCGCGGATGCCGGCCCAGGTCTTGCGCAGGTAGGCGATGTCGTCGGCCAGCTCGGTGTCGGACGCTTCCTCGGCATTGGTGCGCAGGATGAAGCCGCCCGGCTGCTCGCCCACCAGCGCGTGCATGCGCGCGCGCAGCTGCTCGCGCGCCTCGGCCGAGCCGATCTTCTGCGAGATGCCGATGTGCTTGTCGTGCGGCAGGAAGACCAGCATGCGCCCGGCGATGGAGATCTGCGCCGACAGCCGCGCGCCCTTGGTGCCGATCGGGTCCTTGATGACCTGCACGGTCAGCGACTGGCCTTCGAAGATCTGCCGTTCGATGGGCACCGCCGCGGCGTCGCGGCCGGGCGCGTTGGGCGGCGGGTTCAGGTCGGCCACGTGCAGGAAGGCGGCGCGGTCCAGCCCGACGTCGATGAACGCGCTCTGCATGCCCGGCAGCACACGCGCCACCTTGCCCAGGTAGACGTTGCCCACCAGGCCTCGCTCCAGCGCGCGCTCGATGTGCAGCTCCTGCACCGCGCCGTTCTCGACGATGGCCACGCGCGTCTCCTGCGGGGCCCAGTTGATGAGGATGTCCTGGCTGGCCATGTGGATGCGGAGTCTAGGCGACGGCCACGCCGGCGCGGCGCAGCAGCACGGCGGTTTCGTACAGCGGCAGCCCGACGATGCCGGAGTGGCTGCCGTCGATGTGCGCGATCCAGGCGGCGATGGCGCCCTGGATGGCATAGGCGCCCGCCTTGCCGAAGGGCTCGCCGCCGGCCACGTAGGCGTCGATCGCGGCGTCCGGCATCGGCGCCATGCGCACATGCGAGCTGCTCAGCGCCGCCAGCGTGCGCCGGCCGTCGTGCACGGCCACCGCGGTGAGCACCCGGTGCGTGCGCCCCGACAGCGCGCGCAGCATCGCGCGCGCGTCGGCGGCGTCGGCCGGCTTGCCCAGGATGCGCCGGCCCAGCGCCACCGTGGTGTCGGCGCAGAGGATCGGCGCCGGCGCGGCGCCGTGCCGCCGCAGCCGGGCCACCGCCGCCTGCAGCTTGGCGCGCGTCACGCGCTGCACGTAGTGCGCCGGCAGCTCGCCGGGGCGTTCGGCCTCCAGCGCCTCGGCATCCTCGTCGGCATCGGGCGGCAGCAGCCGGAAGGCCACGCCGATCTGCTGCAGCAACTGCGCGCGGCGCGGGCTCTGCGAGGCCAGGTACAGCGGCGTGGACAACAAGGGCGGTGCGGGCATCGCGCCATTGTGGCGGCGCCCGCCGCTCCCCTGCGCCAATCAGTCGTCGTGGTCGCGGTCGTCGTCGCGGTCGTCGTGTCCGCGGCCCGCGCCCTTGGGACCGACGCACTTCCAGCTGGCAGCGCTCTCCACGTCGCCGCGGCCGGCATAACGCGCCACCTGCGGGTAGGCACACAAGGGCCGCGTGCGCGCAGCGGCCCAATCCGCGGGCACGTCGGCGTTGGCGCCGCCGCGGTTGCCCGTGCCGCGCGCCTGCGCCACCAGCGCCCCCGGCTCGACGCCTTGCTCCACCCACGCCACCAGCGGCGTCAGCGGGTCGAACTGGTCGGTCGCCGGCCCGCCCGAGCAGTGGCCCATGCCGGGCACGCGGTACAGGCGCGCAAAGTCCTCGGCGCGATGGCCGCTGCTGCGGTCGATGCCGCGGTACCAGCGCTCGGTGTCGGCCACCGAGAAGATCGGGTCGCTGACGCCGTGGTAGACGATGATCTTGGCGCCGCGCTCGCGCACCGCGTTCATGTTGCGCGCGTCGGGCGGCGTCATGAAGGACATCGCCGCTTCCGTATAGGTGGCGTCGGTGGCGAACAACTGCGCATAGGCGGTGTCGATGTTCAGGCCCAGGCTGAAGGCCGGCCCGTTGGTCAGCGCGTCGACGCTAGGCGGCACCTTGAAGATCGCGCCCACCGCGCCGGAATCCAGCACCAGCGGCGCGGTGAACTCCCAGAACGGAATGCCGCCGCCGCCAATGCCGCCGTCGAAGGGGAACGGCGCATAGAAGCGGCGGCCGTCGCTCAGCGTGGCGCCGCTGAAGATCGGCGCGATGGCGGCCTTCTGCGCCGCGGACAGGCAGCTGCCGTCGCGCGCGCCGGCGCAGGTGGGCACGTCGCGCTCCAGGTCGAAGACACGCTGGCAGGTGCGGGTGTTCTGCACCAGGCCGTCGGCCGCGCCGTCCAGGCGGTCGCAGCGCGCCAGCACGGCATTGGCCAGCACGCGCCGCTCGGCAGCCGTGAAGGCGCTTTCCAGCCCCGGCGGCGTGGCCGGGTTGCCGGTGGCCACCGTGGCGTAGCGTTGCGCGCCGAAGATGTTGGCCAGCGCGGCCAGCGGCAGGTTGTAGCCCGGCGCACCGGCCAGGTAGCCGTCGTAGTCGGGCGTGTAGCGCGCCGCCGTCACCAGCGTGTGGCGGCCTCCGTTGGAGCAGCCGCCGAAGTACGAGCGGTCCGGCCCCTTGCCGTAGGCCAGGCCGATGGCCTGCTTGGCCATCGGCGTCAGCTTGCCGACGGCCTGGTAGCCATAGTCGAGCCGCGCCTGCGGGTCCAGGCCGAAGGCCGGACCGCCCTGTGCGTTGCTGTGGCCAGCGTCGGAGGACAGCACGGCAAAGCCCTGCAGCAGCGGCGTCGTCAGTGCGCCCCCGCCGAAGCCTGCATTGGCCGTCACCACGCTGCCGTCGATGCCGCCATTGCCCTGGTGGAAGAAGCGTCCGTTCCAGGCCACCGGCAGGCGCATCTCGAACTGGATCGAATAGGTCTTGCCGTCGACCGGACTGACCCGCTGGTACATGAAGCCGGTGACACGGCAGTGCACGGGCACCGGCGTGCCGGCCACCGACAGCGTGCCCGCCGCCACGGTGGTGGCGGTGGTGATCGTCGTGTGGTCCAGGCCGGACAAGCGTCCCAGCAGCGACTCGCAGGTGCCGATCAGCGTGCCAGGGGTGGCCGGCGTGAGCTGGGGCAGTTGGCGATCGCGGCCGTGGGCCTGGGCGCCGACGGCCAGCAGAAGCGTCAGCGCGCCGACGCCTGCGCGCGCCGCGAAGCGGACATGGGAAACTCGCATGGTGTCCTCCAATGGCTGCCGATGGGGCTGGATGAAAGGCGGTTCAGACCCGCCTGTTAGGTATGCTAATGAACGGTTATGCCGGCCAGGATGAGGTGATTCCCTGAGGATCTCGGAATCCAGATCGATCACACACTGAACGAATTACATGCCGACTCCTCCGCGCAAGCCACCCGTGCCGCTGTCCGACCGTACCCCCGCCGGGGCGCTGGGCGAAGGCGCGTTGCTGGGCATCACCGGGTACCAGGTGGCGCAGGTGACGGTGGTCACCGACCGTGTGTTCGACGAACAGGTCGGGGGTCCGCGCCAGTTGCGCCGGCTGGAGTTCACGCTGCTGGCGCTATTGCACGGCAACCCCGGCGCAACGGCACGCCAGCTGGCGCGCGCGCTGGCCGTGACGCCGCCGCACATCGCTGCCGCGGTCGAGCGGCTGGCGCAACGCGGGCTGCTGTCCCGCGAGCGCGGCGAGCAGGACGCCCGGCTGCAGCACCTGACGCTGACGCGTGAAGGCGCTGACGTGGTGGCGACCGCGGTCCCCGCGCTGCAGCGCGGCGAGTCCGAGGCGTTTGCGGCGCTGAGTCCTGCCGAGCGGGCGATGCTGGTCGAGCTGCTGCACAAGGCGGCGCGCAGCCGCCGCACCTGATGCGGGCCCGCCGGCCGCGCCGGCGCTATTCGCGGTGGTAAGGGTGGCCCTGCAGCAGCGTCCAGGCGCGGTACAGCGCCTCGGCCAGCAGCACGCGCACGAAGGCATGCGGCAAGGTTAGGTCCGACAGGCGCAGCGTCTCGTCGGCACCCGCCTTCAAGGCCGGGTCCAGGCCGTCGGGGCCGCCAATCAGGAAGGCCACGTCGCGCCCGTCGCCGCGCCAGCGCTGCAGGCGCTCGGCGAGTTGCGCGGTGGTGACGGACGCGCCGCGCTCGTCGAGCACGACGCGGCGCGCGCCCTTGGGCAGCGCGGCTTCGAGGCGCTGGGCCTCGGCAGCCATGCACTGCGCCTCGCTGCGCTGGCCGCGCGGCTCGGCCTTCAGCGCCTTCAGCTCCAGCCGCATCTCGGGCGGGAAGCGCTTCGCAAAATCATCCCAGGCGGCTTCGGCCCAGGCGGGCTGGCGCTGGCCGATGGCCAACACCAGCAGCTTCATGGACGTCGCCGCGGGGCGGCCGCCTTGCCGCGCGATGCCCCCGCCTTCTTGGCTGCGGTCTTGCGTGCCGGCAGGCCGGCGACGACGGTGCGCACGCCGCCCTTGGCCGCCGGCTGACGCGGCGTGGACGCGCGGCGCGGCGCGGGACGCGCCGTGGCACGCTGCTTCGGCGCATCGGCCTTGGCCGGCGCCGCCCGGCGCACCGGCGCGGCCTCTTCAGGGTCCTCGGCGGCCTTGACCAGGCCCTGCCCGGCCCGGCCGCCCATCTTCGTCTTCACCGCCTTGCCGCCCCAGATCTCCTCCAGGTGGTAGTACTCGCGGATGGCCGGCTGCATGATGTGCACGACGGCGGCACCGCAGTCGACGATGATCCACTCGCCGTTCTCCTCGCCTTCGGTGCGCATCACCGGCAGGCCACGCTCGCGCACCTTGTCGCGCACGCTCGCCGCCAGGGCCCGCGTCTGCCGGTTGCTGGCGCCGGTGGCGACGATCACGCGCTCGAACAGCGGCGACAGCGCTTCGGTGTTGAACACGGCGATGGCCTGGGCCTTCACGTCCTCCAGTCCATCGACGATGGCCCGTTGCAGTTTGCGGATGTCCATTCAGCTCCCGGTGGCGGCCCGGTACAGGCCCTGTTGGCGAATATAGAGTGCCACCGCCGGCGGCACCAGCGCGGCAATGTCCAGCCCCGCGGCGACACGCGCGCGGATGTCGCTGGCCGAGATCTGCAGGGCCGGCAGCGCCAGCGGCACCTGCGCCGCGGCGCGCACGCGCGCATCGACGTCGCCCGCGCCACCGCCGGGCCGCTGCGCCACCGCCAGCGTGACACGCTGCAGCAGGTCCTCGAAGCCGTGCCAGGTGGGCAGGTTGTGATACTGGTCCTGGCCGATGACCAGGAACCATTGCGCGCCAGGCTGGGCCGCCTGCAGCTCGCGCACGGTGTCCAGCGTGTAGCTCGGTCCGGTGCGCTGCAGTTCACAGCGCTCGACGGCGAAGCGCGGCTCGCCGGCGATGGCCAGCTCCAGCATCGCCACGCGCTGCGCGGCCGGCGTCATCGGCCGTGTCTTCTGCCAGGGGTTGCCGGCAGGCACCCAGCGCAGCTCGTCCAGCCGCAACTCGTCGCGCGCCTGCCGTGCCAGCGCCAGGTGCGCGTTGTGCACCGGGTCGAAGCTGCCGCCGAACAGCCCGATGCGATGCGTCACCTCAGCGGCACCCCAAACGCGTGACGCGAGCCGCCTGACACCGACGCTTCGAGCGACCGCCGCGGATCCGGCTTCGCCGGTCCGCCAGCGGTGCCCCCTTGAGGGGGAGCGCCGCAGGCGCTTCGGGGGTGGGTCACGCCACCCAATCCCGCACCGGCAGGAAGTGGGTGTACAGCCGCGCCTCGGGCGAGCCCGGCTCGGGCTGCCAGTCGTAGCGCCACTGCGCAAAAGGCGGCATCGACATCAGGATGCTCTCGGTGCGCCCGCCCGACTGCAGCCCGAAGTGCGTGCCACGGTCGAACACCAGGTTGAACTCGACATAGCGGCCGCGGCGGTAGAGCTGAAAGTCGCGCTCGCGCTCGCCGTAGGCGGCGTCGCGGCGGCGCTGCACGATCGGCAGGTAGGCCGGCACGAAGGCATCGCCCACCGCGCGCAGCATCGCGAAGCTGCGCTCGAAGCCCAGTTCGTTGAAGTCGTCGAAGAAGATGCCGCCGACGCCGCGGGCCTCGTTGCGGTGCTTCAGGAAGAAGTACTCGTCGCACCAGCGCTTGAAGCGCGGATACAGCTCGGCGCCGAAGGGCGCGAGCGCGTCGCGGCAGCTGCGGTGGAAGTGCACGGCATCGTCCTCGACGCCGTAGTACGGCGTCAGGTCCATGCCGCCGCCGAACCAGACCACCGGCGCCTGGCCTGCCGGTAATGCGGCGAAGGCGCGCACGTTCATGTGCACGGTGGGCACGTGCGGGTTGCGCGGGTGCATCACCAGCGACACGCCCAGCGCCTCGAAGGGCGCGCCCGCCAGCTCGGGGCGGTGCTGCGTGGCCGAAGGCGGCAGCGTGCGGCCCTTCACATGGCTGAAGTTGCAGCCGGCGCGCTCGAACACCTGGCCTTGCTCGACCAGGCGCGACACGCCGTCGCCTTCGAGCGCGCCGCCCGGCGGGCGCTGCCAGGCATCGCGGATGAACGGCCGGCCGTCCTCGGCCTCGAAGGCGCCGACGATGCGCTGCTGCAGCCCCAGCAGGTACTCGCGCACCGGGGCGCTGTCGAAGTCAGCGCTTGATCGCACGATGGCCGATGTCGGTGCGGAACTGCGCCCCGTCCAGGCGCAGGCCCTGCAGCGCCTCGTAGGCCCGGGCCTGCGCCAGGCGGGTCTTGTCGCCCAGCGCGGTGACGCACAGCACGCGCCCGCCGCTGCTCAGCAGCCGGCCGTCCTGCCGCGTAGTGCCGGCGTGAAACACCTTCAGATCCTCGGCCGCCGCCGGCAGGCCGTCGATGGCGTCGCCCTTGCGCGGGTTCATCGGGTAGCCGGCCGCGGCCACGACCACGCCGAGCGCGACGCGCCGGTCCCAGTCGAGCCGCGCCTGGTCGAGCGTGCCGTCGGTCGCCTGCAGCAGCACCTCCACCAGGTCGCTCTTCAGCCGCATCAGGATCGGCTGCGTCTCGGGGTCGCCGAGGCGGGCGTTGAATTCCACGGTGCGCGGCTGGCCCATCGCGTCGATCATCAGGCCGGCATAGAGAAAGCCGCTGAAGGGCACGCCGTCCTTGGCCATGCCGGCCACCGTGGGCAGGATGATCTCGTGCATCACGCGCGCATGCACGTTCGGCGTGACCACCGGCGCCGGCGAGTACGCGCCCATGCCGCCGGTGTTGGGGCCCTGGTCGCCGTCCTGCAGGCGCTTGTGGTCCTGGCTGGTGGCCAGCGGCAGCACGTTCTTGCCGTCGCACAGCACGATGAAGCTGGCTTCCTCGCCTTCGAGGAACTGCTCGATGACCACGCGCGCGCCGCCAGCGTTGTGCGCGACGCCCAGCCGGTTGTCCACCAGCATCCAGTCCACGGCCTCGTGCGCCTGGGCCAGGGTCGTGGCCACGACCACGCCCTTGCCGGCGGCCAGGCCGTCGGCCTTGATGACGACCGGCGCGCCCTGCGCGTCGATGAAGGCATGCGCCGCGGCCGCGTCGTCGAAAGTGGCGTAGGCCGCCGTGGGGATGCCGTGACGCTGCATGAAGTCCTTGGCGAAGGCCTTGGAGCTCTCCAGTTGCGCCGCCGCCCGCGTCGGCCCGAAGATGCGCAGGCCGCGCTGGCGGAACAGGTCCACCACGCCGGCGGCCAGCGGCCCCTCGGGGCCCACCACGGTCAGGCCGATCTTCTCGGCCGCCGCGAAGTCGGCCAGCGCCGCCGGGTCGGCGACATCGACATTGACGACGCCGGGTTCCGTGGCCGTGCCGCCGTTGCCCGGCGCGACATAGACCTTCTGCACGCGCTGCGACTGCGCCAGTTTCCAGGCCAGCGCATGCTCGCGCCCGCCGCCGCCGATCACCAGCACCTTCATTCGTCGATGGCGGCGTTGTGGTAGACGGCCTGGGTGTCGTCCAGGTCTTCCAGCACGTCCAGCAGCTTGCGCATGCGCGCCGCGTCCTCGCCGGTGAGTTCGACCTCGTTCTCGGGGCGCATCGTCACCTCGGCCACCTCGGGCTGCAGGCCGGCTGCCACCAGCGCGTCCTTGACCGCCTCGAAATCGGCCACCGCGCTGAGCACCTCCACCGCGCCGTCGTCGTCGCTGATGACGTCGTCGGCGCCGGCTTCCAGCGCCACTTCCATGACCTTGTCCTCGCTGGTGCCGGGCGCGAAGATCAGCTGCCCGCAGTGTTTGAACTGGAAGGCCACCGAGCCCTCGGTGCCCATGTTGCCGCCATACTTGCTGAAGGCATGGCGCACCTCGGCCACGGTGCGCACGCGGTTGTCGGTCATGCAGTCGACGATGATCGCCGCGCCGCCGATGCCGTAGCCCTCGTAGCGGATTTCTTCGTAGCTCAGGCCTTCCAGCGCGCCCGAGGCCTTGTCGATGTTGTACTTGATGCGGTCGGCCGGCATGTTGGCCGCCTTGGCCTTGTCCACCGCCAGCCTCAAGCGCGGGTTGGCGCTCAAGTCGCCGCCGCCCTGGCGCGCGGCCACGGTGATTTCACGGATGACGCGCGTCCAGATCTTGCCGCGCTTTTCGTCCTGGCGGCCCTTGCGGTGCTGGATGTTGGCCCATTTGGAATGTCCGGCCATGCACTGGCTCTCCTGCGGCCCCGGCAACGCAACGGGCGCGACGCTGTAGTTGGATAGACTGCCATTCTACTTTTGGCCACCCACAGGAGCCGAGCCGATGGCCGATCCGATCCTCGTCGCCCGCCACGGCGACATCGAATGCTTCCTGCTGCCGGCCCTGGCCAACCGCCACGGCCTGATCACCGGGGCCACCGGCACCGGCAAGACCATCACGCTGCAGACGCTGGCCGAGAACTTCAGCCGCCTGGGCGTGCCGGTGTTCATGGCCGACGTCAAGGGCGACCTCACCGGCATCAGCCAGGCGGGCAGCATCCCGCCCAAGATGGCGGCGGTGCTCAAGGAGCGCGGCATCGATCCGCCACAGCCGATGGCCTGCCCCTGCACGCTGTGGGACGTGTTCGCCGACGGCACCAAGGCGCAGGGCCATCCGGTGCGGGCCACCATCTCCGACATGGGCCCGCTGCTGCTGGCGCGCATGCTCGGGCTGAACGACACCCAGGCCGGCGTGCTCAGCCTGGTCTTCAAGATCGCCGACGACCACGGGCTGCTGCTGCTGGACCTGAAGGACCTGCGCGCCATGCTGCAGCACGTGGGCGACAACGCCGCGCAGTACAAGACCGAGTACGGCAACGTCAGCGCCGCCAGCATCGGCGCCATCCAGCGCGGGCTGCTGCAGATCGGCGAACAAGGCGGCGACCGCTTCTTCGGCGAGCCGATGCTCGACATCGCCGACTTCATGCAGACCAGCGACGGCAAGGGGGTGGTCAACATCCTGGCGGCCGACCAGCTGATGAACGCGCCGCGGCTGTACGCCACCTTCCTGCTGTGGATGCTGAGCGAGCTGTTCGAGCAGCTGCCCGAGGTCGGCGACCTGGACAAGCCCAAGCTGGTGTTCTTCTTCGACGAGGCGCACCTGCTGTTCAACGACGCGCCGGCGGCGCTGATCGAGCGCATCGAACTGGTGGTGCGGCTGGTGCGCAGCAAGGGCGTGGGCGTGTATTTCGTGACGCAGAACCCGCTGGACATTCCCGACACCGTGCTGGCGCAGCTGGGCAACCGCGTGCAGCACGCGCTGCGCGCCTTCACGCCGCGCGACCAGAAGGCGGTCAAGGCCGCGGCCAGCACCATGCGCGCCAACCCCAAGCTCGACGTCGAGACGGCCATCACCGAGCTGGCGGTGGGCGAGGCGCTGGTCAGCTTCCTCGACGAGAAGGGCCGGCCCAGCATCACCGAGCGCGTCTACGTGCTGCCGCCGGGCAGCCAGATCGGGCCGATCACGGCGGAGCAGCGTGCCGCGCTGATCAAGGATTCGCTGGTCGCCGGCGTCTACGAGAAGACCCAGGACCGCGAATCGGCCTACGAAAAGCTGAAGGGCCGCGCCGCGGCCACCGCCGACACGGCCGACGCGATGCAGGCGCCGGCCAAGCCGGGCGCGCCGGCCGCCGCCCAGGACGGCGGCATGATGGGCGAGCTGAAGGACATGCTCTTCGGCAGCACCGGGCCGCGCGGCGGCAAGCGCGAAGGCCTGGTCGAGAAGGCCGCCTCGTCGGCCATCCGCAGCATGGGCTCGGCGGCGGGCCGCGAGATCTTCCGCGGCGTGCTGGGCAGCCTGCTGGGCGGGTCGAAGCGGCGCTGAGCGGCGCGGCGCAGTGCGCCGGCATGGCGCGGCGCCCCTGCATCTGGCGGCGCCCTCGCGCCGCGTGACGGCACGCGCTGCGCATTGGGCGGTGCCGCGCTGCGCAGCTGGCCGGTCCTCAGCCCCGCATTTCGCGCCGCCGCCGGGGCGTTCGGCGCCGCGCCGTGGCCGCCGGTCGCAGGGCGCTGGGCGGGCGGTCCGAGGGCCGGCACAGTGGCGCATCGCCTGAACCCGGAGCCCTCGCCATGACCCCTCTCCTCTTCTTCTGGACCGTCCTGCAACACACCCCGTCCTGGGTCTGGGCGGTGTTCGCGCTGCTCGTGCTGCTGGGCCTGAAGCAGAGCCGGCCCAGCCAGGTCGGCCCCACCCGCGCCACCTTGCTGCCCGTGGCGATGCTGCTGCTGGCGCTGGCCGGCGTGCTGGGCGCCTTCGCGTCGGCCGCCGCGCTGCTGGCCTGGGCGGCGGCCACCGTGGCCGTGGCAACCTTGCGCGCCGAGCCGGCCGCGCGCGGCGCACGCTGGTCGCCGGCCGACGGCCGCTTCCACCTGCCCGGCAGCTGGACGCCGATGGCGCTGATGATGGGCATCTTCGCCACCAAGTTCGCCGTCGGCGTGGGTCTGGCGCTGCACCCTGAGCTGGCCCGGTCGGCCGGCTTCGCGCTGGGCATCTCGGCGCTGTACGGCGTGTTCAGCGGCAGCTTCGCGGCGCGCGCACTGGCGCTGCACCGGCTGCGCGGCCGGGCCGCGCAGGCCCAGCCGGCCTGAACGCAGAATGCCGCCCATGCGCTTCACCGCCTGGGACCGCTTGCCCCGCGCCGCACGCCGCGGACTGTCCACGCTGGTGTTCAGCGCGGGCGTCGGTGGGGTCGTCAGCCTGCTGCTGGCGGCGCCGCTGGGCGAGTCGGTGGTCTATGCGGTATGCGTCTCGCTGGCCATCTGGGCCTGCATCGACGGCGGCCGGCTGCTCGCCGCACGCTGGGTGCGGCGCCACGAGGCCGCGCAGGCCGGCCCGCCCACCGGCTGGCCGGGCTGGGGCTGGATGGTGCCGATCCTGCTGCTGGGCACGCTGGTCGGTTACCTGCTGGGGCACACGCTGGCCGGCGTGCTGCTGGGCCGCGGGCTGGCCCACACGGCGTCGATGAACCCGCGCACTTTGGTGACGATCCTGCTGCTGTCGCTGCTGCCGGGCACCGCGGTCACCGGGCTCTTCTACACCCGCGCCCGGCTGGCCGGCATGCGGGCCACCGCCGAACGCGCCGAGCGCCTGGCCAGCGAGCAGCGGCTGGCCCTGCTGGCTTCGCAGCTCGAGCCCCACATGCTGTTCAACACGCTGGCCAACCTGCGCGTGCTGATCGGCGCCGACCCGCCGCGGGCGCAGGCCATGCTCGACCGGCTGATCCTGTTCCTGCGCGCCACGCTCGACGCGTCGCGCCAGGGCACGCACACGCTGGGCGCCGAGTTCGCACGCCTGCACGACTATCTGGAGCTGATGAAGGTGCGCATGGGCGCGCGCCTGGACACGCGCCTGGACCTGCCCGATGCGCTGGCCGCGCATCCGGTGCCGGCGCTGCTGCTGCAGCCGCTGGTGGAAAACGCCATCAAGCATGGCCTGGAGCCGCAGCCGCGCGGCGGGCAGTTGCGCGTCAGCGCGTCGGCCCAGGGCCCCCAGCTGGTGCTGCGCGTGCGCGACACCGGCCGCGGGCTGCCTGCGGCGCCCGGCGGAGGCGGCTTCGGGCTGAACCAGGTGCGCGAGCGGCTGCACGCGCTGTTCGGCGACGCGGCATCGTTGGAGGCCGTCGACGCGGCCGACGCCGAGGGCGGCGCCCTGATCACCATCCGCCTACCGCTATGAGCCCACCCACGCCGACCGCGCTGATCGCCGAGGACGAGCCGCTGCTGGCCGCCGGCCTGCAGGCCGAGCTGGCCCAGGCCTGGCCCGAGCTGAAGGTCGTCGCGCTGGCCGGCGACGGCAACGCCGCCGTCGAGCAGGCGCTGGCGCTGCGGCCCGCGGTGTGCTTCCTGGACATCCGCATGCCGGGGCTCAGCGGCCTGGAGGCGGCGCGCGCGCTGGCCGAGGACTGGCCCGACGGCGTGCCCTTTCCGCTGCTGGTCTTCGTCACCGCCTACGACCAGCACGCGCTGGCCGCCTTCGACGCGCAGGCGGTGGACTATTTGCTCAAGCCGGTCACCCCGGAACGGCTGCAGGTGTGCGTGCAGCGGCTGCAGCGGCTGCTGGCGTCGCGCGGCGATGCGTCGCTGGACACGACGCTGGGCCAGCTGCGCGCGCTGCTCGGCACCCCGGCCCCCGCGGCGCCGCGGCTGGAGGTGATCCAGGCGCAGGTCGGCCACACCGTGCACCTGGTGCCGCTGGACGAGGTGCTGTACTTCGAGGCCGCCGACAAGTACGTGCGCGTGGTCACCGCCGATCGCGAGCACCTGATCCGCACCTCGCTGCGCGAGCTGCTGCCGCAGATCGACGCGGCGAAGTTCTGGCAGGTGCATCGCGGCACGGTGGTGCAGGCGCGCTGCATCGCCAGCGCGCGGCGCGACGAATCGGGCAAGGTGTTCCTGAGCCTGCGCGGCCGCCGCGAGACGCTCACCGTCAGCCGGCTGTACGCGCACCTGTTCAAGGGCATGTAGCGCCGTTCGGGGCGGCACGAGCACCTACCGCCGGCCTGGCCCGCGCCAGGGCGAACGGCCACGGCAAGCGCTGGCATGGCCCGCAGGGCGGCCTGCGCGGTCTGGGCGCGCGGCCACACCGCACCCGCCACACGCGGCCCCAGTCACTTCGCGCGCGCGGGCGGCGCTTCGTCGCATCACGCTGGGCGGCGCCGCGGCCGCGGCCGACACTGGCGCATCGCTTCCCTGCACCGAAAGGCTCCCCACCATGCGCCCCTCCGACATCGAGCTGCTGAAACAAGCGCGCCGCCGCGTCAAGCTCAAGACCGGCTTCTTCATCCACCTTGGCGTGTATGTGCTGGTCAACCTGGGCCTTGCCGCCGCCAACCTGGCGGCGGGGGGCCGGCCCTGGCACCTGTGGCCGCTGGCCGGCTGGGGGCTGGGCCTGGCGATCCATGGCCTGGTGACCTTCGCGGGGCTGCACGGCGACGGCCTGCGCGAGCGCCTGTTGCAGCACGAACTGCGCAAGCTCAAGCGGCAGTCCGGCGCCTGAGCGCGCCGGCGCGGCCGCGTGGCAGCCAAGGGGCGGTCGATAGAATCGGACGCATGTCCTCCGCCTCTCATGAAGACGCCGCCAAGCCGGGCAATTTCCTGCGCGCGGTGGTCGAACGCGACCTCGATGCCGGCACCTACAGCGGCCGCCACTTCGCCGGCACGCCCGGCGATGCCGCGCACCAGGCGGCCGGCGCGCCGGACCCGGCGCGCATCCGCACGCGCTTCCCGCCCGAGCCCAACGGCTACCTGCACGTCGGCCATGCCAAGAGCATCTGGCTGAACTTCAGCCTGGCGCAGGACTACGGCGGCGTGTGCCACCTGCGCTTCGACGACACCAACCCCGACAAGGAGGAGCAGGAGTACGTCGACGCCATCGTCGAGATGGTGCACTGGCTGGGCTACGACTGGCGCGCGGCCTATGGCGACAAGGCGTCGGGCGGCACGGTGCGCGAGCACCTGTACTTCGCCAGCGACTACTTCGACTTCATGTACCGCGCCGCCGAAGCGCTGGTGCAGGCCGGCCTGGCCTACGTCGACGAGCAGAGCGCCGAGCAGATGCGCGCCCACCGCGGCGACTTCAACACGCCGGGCACCAACAGCCCCTTTCGCGACCGCAGCCCGCAAGAGAACCTGGCGCGCCTGCGCGAAATGCGCGACGGCTTGCATGCCGACGGCGCGATGGTGCTGCGCGCGAAGATCGACATGGCGTCGCCGAACATCAACCTGCGCGACCCCACGCTGTACCGCATCAAGCGCGCCACGCACCACAACACCGGCGACCGCTGGTGCATCTACCCGATGTACACCTACGCGCACCCGCTGGAAGACGCGCTGGAGAACATCACCCACAGCATCTGCACGCTCGAGTTCGAGGACCAGCGGCCCTTCTACGACTGGGTGCTGGAGCGCCTGGCCGAACTGGGCCTGCTGGCGCAGCCGCTGCCCAGGCAGTACGAATTCGCGCGCCTGAACCTCACCTACATCGTGACCAGCAAGCGCAAGCTGCGGCAGATGGTGGAAGAAGGCATCGTCGAAGGCTGGGACGACCCGCGCATGCCCACGCTGGTGGGCATGCGCCGCCGCGGCTACACGCCCGAAAGCCTGCGCCTGCTGGCCGAGCGCAGCGGCGTCAGCAAGGCCGGTGGCTGGATCGACTACAGCACGCTGGACATCGCGCTGCGCGACGACCTGGACCCCAAGGCGCCGCGCGCGATGGCCGTGCTCGACCCGCTGAAGCTGGTGTTGACCAACTGGGACTCGGTCATCGGCCGCGGCCAGACGCTGGCCTGCCATGCGCCACGGCACCCGGGCCAGCCCGAGCGCGGCCAGCGCGAGTTCACGCTGGGCCCGGAGCTCTGGATCGAGCGCGAAGATTTCATGGCCGAGCCGCCCAAGGGCTACCACCGGCTGAGCCCGCCGCGCACCGATGCCAACGGCAAGCGCGTCGAAGGCAGCGTGGTGCGGCTGAAGTACGGCTACGTGATCCGCTGCACCGGCTACACGCCGGGCGCCGACGGCCAGGTGGCCGAGGTGCAGGCCGAGCTGATTCCCGACACGCGCAGCGGCACGCCAGGCGCCGACGCCGTGAAGACCAAGGGCGTGCTCACCTGGGTGGCCGCGCACGACGGCTTGAGCGCCGAGGTGCGGCTCTATGACCGGCTGTTCACCGAAGCGCAGCCCGACGCCGCAGGCCGCGACTTCAAGAGCTGCCTGAACCCCGACAGCAAGAAGGTGGTGAGGGCCTGGCTCGAACCGTCACTTTCCCTGGCCAACGCCGACGAGCGCTTCCAGTTCGAGCGCCACGGCTACTTCGTCGCCGACCGCAAGGACCATGCGGCCGGCGCGCCGGTCTTCAACCGCATCACCACGCTGAAGGAGAGCTGGGCCAAGTAGGCCCAGCCGGCCGCGCGGCGCTCAGTCGGCGGCGAAGCAGTACAGCCGCCCCGAGCCGCCAGTGCGCACCAGCGCGTCCTGGCTGCAGCCGGCGCTCTGGTGCGAGAAGTTCCAGCTCTTGGCCCAAGGCTCGTTGACCAGGCCCGTGCGGTCATGGTGGCCGACCACCGCCGAACCCTCGCCGCTGCTCGTCCAGGCCTTGCAGGTGGTGTCGGTGGAGGGCGAGAACGCCGTCCCGTCGGAGCGCGAGCCCGTCAGGATGTCGTGTTCGATCGGGCTCGCGTCGCCGGAACCCTTGATGGTGTTGCCGCGCTCGTCCAGAGCCGTCGCCTTGCTGAGGTTGTTGCCGTCGTGCAGGTGCGTCAGGTCGCGCGCGATCAGTTCACCCTTGGCGTTGTACCAAGGGCCGGTCCCGATGCGGTCGCGCGCGTTCACCGTCGGCACCGCCTGAGGGTTGGCCGGCGTGGCGCGAACGCCGGGCACGCTCAAGTAGGCGCGCCAGGTCTTGTTGCCGGCGCCGGCCGCGGCGGCCAGCTTCTGGCACAGCGCGTCGGCGCCGGCCAGGCCGCCCAGGTCGGCCCCCTTGCCGCTGCCCGTGCTGCTGACGAAGAAGCTCATCGGCTCCTTGGCGGTCATCGAGGCGCAGGCGGTCAGCAGCACGGCGGCTGCGGTGGACGCCAGGACACGGGCTTGAGGCATCGGACTCTCCTGAGGTTTGAGGGGAGGAGTCGGTAGTACGCGCGAGGACCGCCGCTCATTCCTTGGGGTTTTCCGCTAGGGCGGCCCGCTGCAGCGCCGCGATGCGCTCCAGCAGCATCTCGCTGGCGCCGTCGACGAAGCACGCGACACGTGCGCCGGCCAGGTGGCGGCCGAAGGGATGCTGCTCGCGCAAGCCCTCGGCGCCCATCGCCTGGGCCAGCGCCGGCAGCTGGCGCTCGGCCATGCGCGTGGCGAAGAGCTTGGCCTGCGCCGCGGCCAGCTGCGCGTCGGCGCCGTTTTCGACGCGCTCGGCCGCCTGCGCCACCAGCCCGCGCGACGCTTCCAGCTCGGTCGCCGCTTCGGCCAGGCGCCAGCGCCAGCCCTGGTGCCCGGCCAGCGGCTGGCCGAAGCTGTGGCGCCGGCCGCCGTAGTCCAGCGCGACGCGCAGCGCCTCGCCGACCATGCCGTTGCACATCGCCGCGATGTAGACGCGCGCGCCGTTGATCGAGCGCAGCGCCGACTTGAAGGCCTGCCCCGGCGGCTGCAGCAGTTCGTCGTCGCGCGCCAGATAGCCGTCGAGGCGGAAGCCGCCGGTGCCGATGGCATGCTGGCCGGTCAGCGCGAAGGCCGGCTCGCGCACGAAGCCGGCGCGCGTGGCCTCGACCAGGAAGCAGGCGATGCCGGGCGCGCCGCGGCCTGCGTCGGTCTGCGCATAGAGCACGATCAGCTCGGCCTCGGCGGCATTCGTGATCCAGGCCTTGGCGCCGTCCAGGCGCCAGCCCTGCGGGGTGCGCGTGGCGCGCGTGACGATGGCCGCGAAGTCCGAGCCGGCGCCCGGCTCGGTCAGCGCGGTGCAGCCCAGGCGCCGGCCGGCCAGCAGGTCCGGCACGTGGCGGCGCGCCAGCGCGGCCGGCGCCTCGCGCGCCAGTTTGGCGGCGACGTTGTGGGTGTTCAGCAGCGACATGGTGAAGCCGAAGTCCGCCGCGCCCAGCAGCTCGGCCACCCGCGCCTTGACGCGGTAGCCCAGCCCCAGGCCGCCCTGCGCCACCGGCACCTCGATGCCGGTCAGGCCGATGGCGGCCGCGGCGCTGAGGGCCTCGCGCGCGATGCGGCGTTCGGTTTCCCAGCGCGGCGCGCCAGGCATCACCACCTGGCGCGCGAAGGCCCGCGTGCGTTGCAGCAGTTCGTCACCCGCATCCATCGGCCGTCTCCTTGCGTGAGCCATGTCACAGACTAGCGCAGGCCCGCGCCAGGCGGCGCTTAGCATCGGCGCATGCAGATCCACACCCTCGCCGCGACCGCGCTGCTGGCGCTGGCCGCGGCCGCCCCGGCGGCGGCGCAGAGTTCCTTTGCGGTCTACGGCGGCTACCGCGGCGGTGGCAGCTTCGAGCAGGACAGCAACCCGTCGTCTTCCATCGACATGAAGAGCAGCGCCAGCGGTGCGCTGGCCTTCAACTTCGGCGTGGATGCGGCGCGGCAGGGACAGGTCTTCGTGTCCTACCAGTCCACCGACCTCGAGGCCAGCCCCAGCACGCCGAAGGTACCGCTGAGCATCACCTACCTGCACTTCGGCGGCACCAACTACTTCGAAGGCGCGATCGGCCGCGGGGCCTACGTGGCCGGCGGCGTCGGCGCCACCTGGATGTCGCCCAGCCTCAGCGGCCTGTCGTCCGAGGTACGGCCGTCGCTGAACCTGGGGCTGGGCTTCGAATGGCCGATCACCGGCGCGCTGTCGCTGAAGGCCGAGCTGCGCGGTTACTTCACGCTGATCAACAGCAACAGCAGCCTGTTCTGCTCGGGCGGCTGCGTGGTGGCCATCAAGGGCGACGGCCTGACGCAGGTGGAAGGGCTGGTCGGGCTGAACCTGGCCTTCTAGGAGCCTGGGCGGCTCGGCGCAGGCCCAGTCCGACCCGGCGCTGGCCGCCGCGGCCAAGGAGCCGGGCGCCGTGGTCAAGCCCAGCGGCCTGGTGTTCCTGTCACAGCGCGAGGGCAGCGGCGCCAGCCCCGGCGCCACCGATACCGTCAAGGTCAACTACCGTGGCACCTTCCCCGACGGCCGCGAGTTCGACAGCTCCTACAAGCGCGGCGAGGCCATCGAGTTCCCGCTCGACGGCGTCATCAAGTGCTGGACCGAAGGCGTGCAGCTGATGAAGGTGGGCGGCAAGGCGCGCTTCACCTGCCCGTCGGCCATCGCCTACGGTTCGCGCGGCGCCGGCAACGTGGTGCCGCCGAATGCCACGCTGGTGTTCGAGGTGGAACTGCTGGGCATCAAGGGCAAGTAGCCGCTGCGCCTGCGCTTGGCAGGCGCTCGCAGCGCTCGGGCCGTTCGTGCCGCTTCAGGCCGTGCGCAGACGCGGCCTGAGGTCCCGACTCAACCCCAGCGCGTGTCGCTGTCGACCTGCACGCGCGGCTCGGCGGCGGGCGGTGGGGGGATGGGCGACGGCGCGGCCAACGGGCGCGTCAGCGCGTCTTCCATCATGCGGCCCCAGGCGCCCTCGTCGGCGCGCATCGCCAGTTCCAGCTCGCGCTGCGCGATGCGCCGCTCGTAGGCGTCGGACGAACGGTCCGGCAGCCGGTCGAAGGCGCGCTTCGGGTCCTGGCCGAAGTGCTGCGCGGTGCGCTGCACCAGCGCCTTGAACATCTGCGACACGCGCGACGGCGTCACCTTCAGCTCGGCAGCCAGCTGGGCCGGCGTCAGCCCGACGCCCAGGTAGGCGTCGATCACCTGGCGGTCGCGTGCCGGCAGCGCGGCAAAGAAGCCTTCCAGCCGGCGCATGACGATGCTGGTGTCGACCCGCGCCTCGACCTCGTCGTGCGGCGTGGCCGCCCGGTATTCCACCGGCTCGTCGGTCTCGGCATCGACCACCGCGCCCTTGCCGCGGCCTTCCAGGTCGGCCTGCTCCAGCCGGGTCATCTGCTCGATGCTCATGCCGCACAGCTCGGCCAGCTGCGCCAGGCTCGGGTCGCTGCCGTGCGCGCCGCGCCAGCGCTCGCGCGCAATCTGCAGCGCCTTGAGCTTGCGGCGCTGGCCGCGGCCCAGGTGGTCCATCTGGCGCAGCTCGTCGAGCATCGCGCCCTTGACGCGGGCCCGCGCGTAGCGCACGAAGGCCTCGGTGGCTTCGGGCGTGTCGCGGTCGCCGTCCCAGACGAAGGCCAGCGAGGCCTGCGCCACGGCGATCAACCCCACCTGGATCAGGTCGGCTTTCTCGACGTTGGAAGGCAGGTGGCGCGCCAGCGCCTGGGCCTGCTTGCGCACCCAGGATTCGTTCCTCGCGATCAGCGAGGACGACACCCCTTGCATCGAAATCATGCGCCCGATGCTATGCGCGCCGGCTTGCGCGAGGACCGCGAAAAATGCCGCATTCGCCGCACTGCAGCGGCTTTCAGGTGCCGCCGCGCAGCTTGCTCACCGCCGTTACCGCCAGCAACACCAGCGCGCCGGCAACCACGCCCACTCCCGCATTGGCCAGGCTCGGCGTCAGCGCCGCCAGCACGCCGCCCAGCGCCGGCAGCGCGCCGGCCGACTGCGTGAGCGCCTCGATGCCGTGGTGCAGCCAGGGCACGCCATGCGTCAGGATGCCGCCGCCGACCAGGAACATCGCCGCCGTGCCGGCCACCGACAGCGCCTTCATCAGCCATGGCGCGGCGCGCAGGATGCCGCCGCCCAGCGCGCGCTTGAAGCCGGCCCAGGCGTGGGCGCCGGCGCTGCGCGACAGGTGCAGCCCGGCGTCGTCGAGCTTGACGATGCCGGCGACGATGCCGTACACGCCCAAGGTCATCAGCAGCGCGATGCCCACCAGTACCGCGACGCGCGTGCCGAAGGGCGCCTGCGCCACCGTGCCGAGCGTGATGGCGATGATCTCGGCCGACAGCACGAAGTCGGTGCGGATCGCGCCCTTGATCTTGGCCTTCTCGAAGGCCACCGGGTCGACGGCCGGATCGGCCAGGGCCTGCGACAGCTCGGCCTTGGCGGCGTCGTCCTCGGCACGGCTGTGCAGCAGGCGGTGCGCCAGCTTCTCGAAACCTTCGTAGCAGAGGAAGGCGCCGCCGACCATCAGCAGCGGCGTCACCAGCCACGGCGCGAAGGCGCTGATGGCCAGCGCCAGCGGCACCAGGATGGCCTTGTTCCACAGCGAGCCCTTGGCCACCGCCCAGACCACCGGCAACTCGCGGTCCGCGCGCACGCCGGTGACCTGCTGCGCGTTCAGCGCCAGGTCGTCGCCCAGCACGCCGGCGGTCTTCTTGGTGGCCAGCTTGGTCAGCAGCGCGACATCGTCCAGCACGCTGGCGATGTCGTCGATCAGGGCGATCAGGCTGGCGCCGGCCATGCCTAGCTGCGTCGGGCCGCGATGTAACGCTGCTGCAGCTGCAGCGTCTCGGCGTCGCCGTAGGCCGCCAGCAGGTCGTCGGCATCGCACACGCTGTCCAGCGCCGGGCACAGCGCCTCGTTGACCTGCGCGAAGCGCCGCTTGGTGGCGCGCAGCGCGGCCAGCGGCCGCGAGGCCAGGCGCGCCGCCCAGTCGCTGCCGCTGCCGGCCAGCGCCGGCGCGGGCACCACGCGGTTGACGAGCCGCCAGGCCAGGGCCTGCGCGGCATCGAAGGGCCGGCAGTCCAGCACCAATTCCATCGCCACCGTCGGGCCCAGCAGGCGCACCAGCCGCGGCACGCCGCCCCAGCCCAGCGGAATGCCGATGTCCATCTCGGGGATGGCAAAGCGCGCGTCGTCGGCGGCGACGCGCAGGTCGCAGGCGCCCGCCAGCAGCAGCCCGCCGCCGATGCAATGGCCCTGCACCATGGCCAGGGTGATCGCCGGGATGGCCTCGAAGGCCTCCATCATCAACCGGCCCAGGTCGGCGTCGTCGCGTGTCTTCGGCGCCGTGCCGCCGCGCATCGCATCCAGGTCGAAGCCGGCGCAGAAGGCGCGGCCCTCGCCGCCCAGCAGCAGCACGCGCAGCTCGGGCAGCGCGGCCAGCCAGCGGCTGGCGGCGATGATCTCCTGCATGGCCTGCGGCGACAGCGCGTTCAGCTTGTGCGGCCGGTTCAGGCTCAAGCGGCCGATGCCGCCCTGCACCTGCAGCAGCAAGCTCTCGAATCGGGGCGGCACGGGCTCTGCGATCATCGCCGCATGATATGCGCCGACATGCACAGCTTCGACGTGGTCATCGTCGGCGGCGCGGTGATGGGCAGCGCCGCCGCCTACTTTCTGGGCGCGGCGGACCCGGCCGTGCGCGTGCTGGTGCTGGAGCAGGACTTCAGCTATCAGCGCTGCGCCACCACGCTGTCGGTGGCCTCGGTCCGGCACCAGTTCTCTACGCCGGAGAACATCCGCATGTCGATGTTCGGCAGCACCTTCATCGCCGACATCGGCCGCCATCTGGCGGTGGACGGCCAGGCGCCCGACGTGTGGTGGCACGAGGCCGGCTACCTGTTCCTGGCCAGCGCGGCGGGCCTGCCGGTGCTGCAGGCCAACCATGCGGTGCAGCGCGCCGAGGGCGCACAGGTGCAGCTGCTCGACCGCGCGGCGCTGCAGGCACGCTACGCCTGGCTGCGCTGCGACGACCTGGCGGGCGCCTCGCTGGGCTTGCGCGGCGAAGGCTGGCTCGATGCCTACAGCCTGATGCGCGCGTTCCGCTACAAGGCGCAATCGCAAGGGGCCGTCTATCGCCAGGCGCGCGCCGTGCGGCTGCTGCGCGAAGGGCGCCGCGTCACCGGCGTCGAGCTGGCCGACGGCTCGCGCATTGCCTGCGGCCAGCTGATCAACACCGCCGGCGGCGGCGCCGCCGCGCTGGCGCGCACGGCCGGCATCGAGCTGCCGGTGCAGACTCGCAAGCGCTGCGTGTTCCATGTGCGCAGCCCCGCGCGCACGCCCGGCTGCGGGCTGGTCATCGACCCCAGCGGCGTGTACTTTCGCCCCGAAGGAGACGGCTGGCTGTGCGGCGTGGCGGCGCCGGCGGACCGCGACCCGCCCTGCGAGGACTTCGAGGTCACGCACGCGCTGTTCGATGACATCATCTGGCCGGTGCTGGCGGCGCGGGTGGAGGGCTTCGACGCGATGCGCGTGATGCGCGCCTGGGCCGGGCACTACGATCTGAACCTGCTGGACGACAACATGATCCTGGGCGCGCATCCCGAGATCGAGCAGCTGCTGTTCGCCAACGGCTTCAGCGGCCATGGGCTGCAGCATGCGCCTGCCGTAGGCCGCGCGTTGAGCGAGCTGGTGCTGCACGGCGGCTATCGCAGCCTGGACCTGTCGCGGCTGGGCTGGGAGCGTGTGCTGCGCCACCAGCCGCTGCGCGAACTCAACGTGGTCTGAGGAGACCCCATGCTGCAAGGCACCGTGCCCTGGCCTGCCGCGTCCGCCGCGCGCTACCGCGCCGCCGGCCTGTGGGACGGCAGCACGCTGTTTTCGGTGCTGGCGCGGTCGGCGCAGCGCTGGCCGGACAAGGCCGCGCTGGTGGCCGGCGAACGCCGCCTGAGCTATGGCGAGCTGCAAGCGCAGGCCACGCGCCTGGCGGCGCGGCTGCTGGCGCTGGGCCTGCAGCCGCGCGAGCGCGTGCTGATGCAGCTGCCCAACTGCATCGAGTTCGCGGTGCTCTATTTCGCGCTGGCGCGCATCGGCGCGATTCCGGTGATGACGCTGCGCTCGCACCGCCATGCCGAGCTGCGGCACTTCCTGAAGGCGTCGGGCGCCACGGCCTACGTCATCGCCGACCGCGCCGGCGACTTCGACTACCGCGAGATGGCCGACGCGCTGCGCCCCGACGCGCCCGCGCTGCGCCAGGTGCTGGTGCTGGGCGAGCCGCTGCCGGGCCAGCAGGCCTATGCCGCGCTGATGCACGACGGTGGCTTCGAGGAACCGCGCGTCGTGGTCGACCCCGCCGAGGTCGGCACGATGCTGCTGTCCGGCGGCACGACGTCGATGTCCAAGCTGATCCCGCGCACCCACCAGGACTATGTGCTCAACGCCCGGCTGTGCGGGCGCGCCGCGGGCTTCGGCGAAGACACGGTGTTCATGGCCATCCTGCCGCTGGGCCACAACTACAACCTGGCCTCGCCGGGCCTGCTGGCCACCCTGCTGTACGGCGGCACGGTGGTGCTGGCGCCGTCGACTCAAGGCCACGACATCTTCGCCGCCGTGCAGCGCGAGCGCGTCACGCACATCGCCGCGGTGGTGCCGCTGATCGCCGGCTGGCTGGCCGGCGATTTCGAGAAGCGCTACGACCTGCGCTCGCTGCGCGTGGTGCAGAACGGCGGTGCGCGGCTGGCGCCCGAATTGCGCCAGCGCCTGCGCGAGCGCTTCGGCTGCACGCCGCAGGAGATCTACGGCACGGCCGAGGGCCTGATCAACATGACGCGGCTGGACGACCCCGACGCGCTGCTGCTGCACAGCTCCGGCGCGCCGGTGTGCGACGACGACGAGATCAAGGTGCTGGACGACGACGGCCGCGAGCTGCCCGACGGCGAGCCCGGCGAGCTGGTGACGCGCGGGCCCTACACCATCTGCGGCTACTACGACGCCGCCGAGAAGAATGCCGAGGCCTTCACCCCCGACGGCTTCTACCGCATGGGCGACATCGTGCGCCGGCAGGGCCGCCACGTCTTCGCCGAAGGCCGGCGCAAGGACTTCATCAACCGCGGCGGCGAGAAGATCAGCTGCGAGGAGATCGAGAACCTGATGTTCGCCCACCCCAAGGTGAAGACGGTCACGCTGGTGGCCATGCCCGACCCGGTGTTCGGCGAGAAGGCCTGCGCCTTCGTCGTGCTGCATCCGGGCCAGCGCCTGGGCTTCGACGAACTCATCGCCTTCCTGCGCGGCCAGCAGATCGCCAGCTTCAAGCTGCCCGAGCGGCTGGAGGTGGTGGACGAGCTGCCGGTTAGCCCGGTGGGCAAGATCCTCAAGCGCCAGCTGCGCGAGATCATCGCCGCCAAGCTGGCGCAGGAGCAGCACGTACCATGAACATCCTCATCGCCGGCGCCGGCCCGGCCGGCCTGTACCTCGCCTACCTGCTGAAGCGGCAGGACGCGAGCCACCGCATCCGCGTCGTCGAGCAGAACCCGCCCGATGCCACCTTCGGCTTCGGCGTGGTCTTCTCCGACCGCGCGCTGGACTTCCTGCGCGAGGATGACGAGGCGACGCACGCGCTGATCGTGCCGGCGATGCGCCGCTGGCAGTCGCTGAGCCTGGTGCACCGCGGGCAGCGCATCACCATCGACGGCGTGGGCTTCGCCGCCATCGGCCGGCTGCAGCTGCTGCAACTGCTGCAGCAGCGGCTGGCGTCGGTGGGCGTGGTGCCCGAGTACCGACGCGTGCTCGCCGACGCCGCCGAACTGCAAGGCCACGACCTGGTGGTCGCGGCCGACGGCGCCAACTCCTTCGTGCGGCGCCAGCAAGAAGCGGCCTTCGGCACGCGCATCGAACCGCTGAACAACCGCTTCGTCTGGTACGGCACGCCGCAGCCCTTCGACACGCTGACGCAGACCTTCATCCGCACCGAGCACGGCTGCATGAACGCGCATCACTATCCGTATGCGCCGGGCATGAGCACCTTCATCGTCGAATGCGACCCCGACACCTGGCAGCGCAGCGGCTTCGCGCAGAAGACCGAGGACCAGACCCGCGCGCTGTTGCAGGCCGCCTTTGCCGACACCTTGGGCAGCCAGCCGCTGGTGGCCAACAAGTCGTTGTGGCGCCAGTTCCCGAAGATCCACAACGAGCGCTGGTCGGCCGGCCGCTGCGTGCTGGTCGGCGACGCGCTGCGCACCGCGCACTTCTCCATCGGCTCGGGCACGCGCCTGGCTTTCGAGGACGTGATCGCGCTGGCCAAGGCGCTGCGCGAGCACAGCCGCGACGTGCCCGCCGCGCTGCAAGCCTACGAGGCGGCGCGTCGGCCCATCGTCGACAAGCTGGTCGGCGCCGCCAACCGCAGCGCCGACTGGTACGAACACTTCAGCGAACACATGCAGATGGCGCCGTGGGCCATGGCCTGGAGCTACATCCAGCGCAGCGGCCGCGTCGACATCGACAAGCTGCGGCAGGTGTCGCCGCGCTTCGTCGCCGGCTACGAAGCCTGGGCCGCCGTCAACGGCCGCTCCAGCGCGGCGGACGCTTCTCGATGAAGGCGCGCGGGCCTTCGCGATAGTCGTCGGTGGCCTGCACGCGCTTGCGCGCCTGCAGCGACAGCGTGCGCAGCTGCGCCTCGTCCAGGTCGGCGGCCTGACGCGCGATCTGCATGCTCTCGCGCACGGCCACCGGCGCATTGCGCGTGATGCGCCGGGCCAGCGCCAGCGCCTCGTCCATGACACGCGCCGCCGGCACCACGCGGTTCAGCCAGCCCAGGCGCAGCGCATCCGCCGCCGACAGCGTGTCCGCGGTCAGGATGAGTTCCAGCGCCACCGGCCGCGGCAGCACACGCGGCAGCCGGTACAGCCCGCCGGCCGCGGCGATCAGCCCGCGCGTCACCTCGGGCAGGCCGAAGGCGGCGTCGTCGGAGGCGACCACCAGGTCGCAGGCCAGCACGATCTCGCAGCCGCCGGCCAGCGCCTTGCCGTTGACCGCGGCGATCCACGGCTTGCTGCGCGGCGCGTCGACGAAGCCGGCGAAACCGCCGCGCTCGGTGAACAGCGCATCGGCGCCGCCCGCCGCCACTTCCTTCAGGTCGGCGCCGGCGCAGAACACGCCGCCGGCATCGGCGCCGGTCAGCACCACCGCCCGTACCTGCGCATCGGCTTCCAGCTCGTCGACGATGGCCTGCAGCGCCTGCGCCAGCGCCGCGTTCACCGCATTGCGCGCCGGCGGCCGGTTCAAGGTGACCCGCGCCACATGCTCGGGCAGGCGCTCCAGCGTCACCACCCCAGTTTGCTGCGTCATGTCGTCTTGCCTTTCATGTGGTCTCGCCTTCGGTCTGCCATTCAGGCTGCACCGGACGCGGCCTTGGCGCGCATCTTGGCGTGGATGTAGGCGCCGTGCGGCACGTGCAGCAGGTCGGACAGCCGCCACAGGGTGTGCCGCTCGCGCTCGTTCAGGTGCCCGTCGGCATAGGCCACGCGCCACATGTATTCGACCATGCGCAGCTTGGCCGGCATGTCGAAATGCGCGTTGATGTGCGAGGTGAACTCGAACCAGTCGGTGGCCTCGCGCGCCGCCCGCTCGCCCAGCTCGACCAGCCGCGCCACCTCGTCGTCGGCCAGCGCGAACTGGGTGCGCAGCGCGTCGAGCACGGCGCGGCGCTCGGCGTCGCCGAAGTCGGCGTCGGCGCGCATCACCTCGATCAGCATCACCGCGGTGGCCAGCTGCAGCGTGTGCTCCACGGTCTGCGCCGCAGCGGCCTGTGGCGGCGACTGCAGTGCGCCGAAGAGTTCCTTGAGGGTGCGCAACATCGGGCCATTGCACCACAGGCCCGCAGCCCCGACGCGACGGTCACCCGGTCGTCCGCGCGGCCATCACCGTGGCGCGTCGTCCAGCGCCTGCTCCAGCAACTCCAGTGCCGCCGCCGCGAAGGCCAGCATGTTGGCTGCACGCTCGGACTGGCCGGTGCGCAGCAGCCGCTCGCGCTGCAGCGGCCCGTCCACCGCCAGGCAGCTGTGGCCGGCGGGGTCGCCGTAGGTATTGCCGGCGGGGCCCGCGGCGCCGGTTTCGGCCAGGCCCCAGCTGGCGCGGAAGCGCTCGCGCTGATGGCGCGCCAGCAGCTGCGCATAGGGCGGGCTGGACGAGCGCATGCCGACGGTGTCGTCCGAGGTCAGCGTGGTCAGCAGCCGGCGCGAGCGCCGCGTGTACAGCACCGCCCCGCCGAAGTAGTAGGCCGACGCGCCGGCGCGCGACAGCAGCGCGGCCGAGATCAGCCCGCCGGCCGAAGACTCGGCCACCGCCAGCGTCTCGCCGCGGGCAGCCAGCTTGTCGCCGACCCTGGCGCCCAGCGCGCACAGTGCGTCGAAGTCCATCGTCGTCTCTCCCGGTATGGTCATCGCCACTCTAGCCTGCCGGCGTCTGCGCTACCCTTGCCGCCCATGCCCATGAAGATGCTTCGACCGACCCTGCTGCTCGCCGCTGCCTTGCTGGCCGCCTGCGCCAGCGTGACCAACCCGGTGACCGGCCAGCGCGAGCTGACGGTGATGGACGAGAAGACCGAGATCGCCGAAGGCGCCAAGGCGCACCAGGAGGTGCTCAAGGAATACGGCGTGCTCGACGACCCCGCGCTGCAGGCCTATGTGTCCGGCGTGGGGCAGAAGCTGGCGGCCAGCTCGCACCGCGCCAAGCTGAAGTGGACCTTCACCGTGCTGGACAGCCCGCAGGTGAATGCCTTTGCGCTGCCAGGCGGCTACGTCTACATCACGCGCGGCATCATGGCCTATCTGGACAGCGAGGCCGAGCTGGCCGGCGTGCTGGGGCACGAGATCGGCCACGTCACGGCGCGGCACGGCGCGCAGCAGGCCACGCGCCAGGCGGGCGCGAGCGTCGGCGTGGGCCTGGCGACCCTGGGCGGCGCGCTGCTGGAGATGGCCACCGGCGTGCCGGGCATCGCCCAGGCGGCGGGCGGCGTGGCGCAGGTCGGCGCGGCCGGGCTGGTGGCCAGCTACAGCCGCGACCAGGAGCTGCAGGCCGACCAGCTGGGCGCCGAATACCTGGTGCGCAACCACTACGACCCGGCCAACATGGTCGAGGTCATCCAGGTGCTGAAGGACCAGGAGCGCTTTGCCGCCGACGCCGCCAAGGCCGCCGGGCGGGCGCCGCCGGCCGCGCCGGGCTGGCTGGCCTCGCACCCCAGCAGCGACCAGCGCCTGCAGCAGATCCGCGGCAGCGCCAAGCGCCTGGCCGCCGGGCAGCCGGCGGGCTGGGACGACGTCGGCCGCGAGCGCTACCTGAAGGCCATCGACGGCGTGACCTTCGGCGACAGCCGCGAGCAGGGCGTGGTGCGCGGCCGCCAGTTTTTCCACGAGCCGCTGGGCATCGCCATCACCGCGCCGCAGGGCTTTCGCATCGTCAACGACAGCGAGCAGCTGATGCTGGTGAACGGCGCACGCGACGCCGCGCTGGTGATGCGCGTGGTGCCGCAGGAGCTGCTGCGCAAGACCGGCACCAGCCACGACGCCATCCTGCGCCAGGGGCTGGGTGCCAGCGGCGGCCGCAGCGAGCAGCTGACGCTGGGCGGCAGCCTGCCGGCCACGCACTACGTGGGCCCGCGGCGCGACAGCCGCGGGCAGACCGGCACCCTGGACGCGACCCTCGTCACCGGGCCGCGCGGCGAGGTCTTCCTGCTGGGCCGTGCGGCGCGCGACGCCGCCGCGCTGGACCGCGCGCGCCCGGCGCTGCGCGAGGCCGAGCTGAGCTTCCGCCCGATGAGCGCCGCCGACCGCATCGCTGCGCGCCCCTGGCAACTGAAGCTGGTGCCCTACCCCGCCGGCGGCTTCGCGCAGCTGGCGCGCAGCTCGCCGCTGACCGAGCTGCCGGAGCAGCAGCTGCGCCTGCTGAACGGCGCCTACGCCGGCCAGCCCGAGCCGAAGCCGGGACAGTTGGTGAAGGTGGTGCAGTAACCCGGGCCCGCGGCCCAGCGCCCCCGGTGCTGCGTCGCATGGTCTGCCATCGAACCAATGGTCTTTAGCATGCACACGATGCGCCTGCGTGCCACCGTCACCGTTCTTGCCGTTTGCCTCCAACTCATGTCCACCCCCGCCGCCCAAGCCGACAGTTCGAGTCCCACGCTGGCTTCGTACTACGAGCGCCACATGGCGTTGCAAGGCGACATGGCCTACGGCTGGGTGGGCCGCGGCCAGCCGCAGCGCCTGCGCGCGGGCGTCGTCCAGGTGGGCGTCGGCCGCGACACCTGGTTCGCGCTGACCGCCGACGGCGCGCTGCTGGCCTGGGCCGATGCGCCCGAGCGGGCGACGTTGCTGATGCGCGGCGTGAAACGCTTCGCCGCCGGCGCGTCGGGCTGGTTCGCCATCGACGCCGCGGGGGTGTTGTGGCATGGCACTGGCAACGCTGCGCCGCAGCGCATCGCCGATGACGTGGTCGACGCGTGCATCGGCGACAGCGCCGACTATTACGTGACGCGCGACGGCGCGCTGTTCGTCAAGGGCCTGGCACACCGCGGCCAATACGGCGACGGCAAGCTCAGCGCGAGCCCCGGCTTCGTCGCCACCGCGCGCGACGCGGTCGCGGTGCGGGCACACACCGGCCACGCCATCCACCTGCGCCGCGATGGCGTGGTGATGGGCACCGGCGGCAACCGCTACGGGCCGCTGGGCGCGCACGGCCTGGGCGACAAGGCGGACCGCTGGGGCCGCGTGTTCGACGAGGCCACGGCCATCGCCACCGGCTCGCGCCATTCGCTGGCGATCCGCGCCGACGGCAGCCTGTGGGCCTGGGGCGAAGGCTTCGCCATCGCGCCGGCGCGCATCCTCGACCAGGTCAGCGCGGTCGCCGCCGGCGACAGTGCGACGATCGCGCGCCGCACCGACGGCACGCTGTGGCAATGGGACGGCGGCGGCGCGCCGCGCCGGCTGCCGTTGC
>JAHBZS010000021.1 GCA_019635285.1 Rubrivivax sp.
CGCGAGCACCACAGTGCAGTCGTCGCGAAGCGGCGACCGCCGCAGCATGAGCCCGTGGCAGGTGCCGCCTGGCGCGATGCGCTGAACTCTCGCAGGGGCGGCTGTTGCCGCCGACCGCTATGCGCGTATGCAGACCCTCCCAGCGTCGAGACCGCATGTCACGAACCGGCGCGCAGACGCTGCAGCAGCTGCGCTGCCTGCGGGTTGCCCGGCTGCAGCTGCTGCAGCGCTTCGGCCACGCGCAGCGCGTCGGCGCGCCGCCCCTGCTGCGCGTAGAACACGGCCAGCGCATAGGCTATCGCCGGGTCGGCGGGGGCCAGTTGGCGTGCCTTCTGCAAGGCCGCCTCGGCCGCCTTGGCCTGGCCCAGCTGCTGGCGGGCCAGGCCCAGGTTGTACTGGGCGCGGGCACGCTGCGGCAGCAGCCGGGCGGCCTGCTCCAGCGCCTGCGCCGCCTCGGGCAGGCGCTGCTGTTCGGCCAGTAGCAGGCCCAGCGAATACTGCAGCTCGCCGATGCCGGGCTGGCGTTGCAGGCCTTCGCGCAGCACCTTCTCGGCCTCGGGCAGGCGGCCGCGTTCCGCGTAGAACTGCGCCAGGTTCGCGCGTGCGGGCGTGAAGTCCGGGTCGATCTTCAAGGCGGCGCGGTAGGCCGCTTCGGCCTCGGCATCGCGGCCGGTACGCGAGTACAGCACGGCCAGATTCAGGTTGGGCCCGGGCATGTCCAGCGCCACCTTCTGCGCGGCCACGTACTCGGCCAGCGCGGCGTCGAAGGCCTGGCGCGTGGCGGTATCGAACTGCTCGTGCGGCAGCGGCGCCAGGCTGCGCGCGGCGGCGATGCGCACGGCGCGCACCGGGTCGCGCAGCAGCGGCGCCAGCGTGGGCACGCGCAGCGAGGGCTCGGCATCTTCCAGGCTGGCGGCCGCTGCGGCCCGCAGCTCGGCGTCGGTATCGCGCGTCGCGGCGATCCGCGCGTCGAGGCCGGCCGCGCTGCCGCGCAGCATGTCCAGCGCGGTGGCGCGCACGATGCCCGGCTGCGCGGCGTCGGCCGCCAGCGCTGCCAAGGCCTGTGGCGCCTGCGGTGCGCCGGCCCGCGCCGCGGCCAGCACCTCGCCGTAGTGCGGCGGCCGCTTCGGCGTGCCGTACCAGCGGGTCACCGCGTCGGCGGCCCATTGCGCGCTCTTGTCGGCGTGGCACTGGTTGCAGGCGTTCGGCGTGCCCAGCGTCACCGACAGGTCGGGCCGGGGAATGCGCAGGCTGTGGTCGGGTCGCGGCTGCACGACCATGTAGTTCTTGGCCGGCATGTGGCAGGCGGTGCATTGCGCACCGGGCGAGCCGGCGGCGTGGTGATGGTGCTGCGGCGTGTCGTAGGCGCCGGCGGCGCTGGGGAAGGCCGGGTTGGCCGGGGCCTGATGGCACTGCAGGCACAGCGCGTTGCCCTGCAGCCGCGGCTTGGCGCTGTGCGGGTCGTGGCAGTTCGTGCAGCTCACGCCCATGCGGTACATCTTGCTCTGGCGGTACGAGCCGACAACGAACACCTCGTCCAGCTGCTGGCCGTCGGCGTGGTACAGGCCCTCGCGCAGCAGGCTGGGCAGGTAGTGGTCCAGGTGCGGCTGCCCCGGCACCGGCAGGGCACTGAGTTCGCTGCGCCGCGAATGGCAGGCTGCGCAGACCTCCACCTGCTTGTGCGGCGTCTTCAGGTCGGCCAGCTGGCCGCGCGCCGGTGCCTGCACATGCCGCGAGCCGGGTCCGTGGCAGGACTGGCAGGACACGTTGACTTCGTGCCAGCGCGAGTCGAAGCGGTCCGCTGCGGCGTCGTAGCGCTTGTCGAAGCCCGTGGTGTGACAGGCCACGCACATGGTGTTGGCCGTCTGGTAGCGGCCGGTCCAGTGCAGCACGTCGCCCGGCGGCGCCTTTTCCTGCGGCAGCAGGTGGAACCACTGCCGGGTCTGCGTGTTCCAGGCAATCTGCAGCGGCTGCAGCCGGCCGTCGCCGATGTCGATCAGGTACTGCTGCAGCGGCTCGTGGCCGAAGCTGTACTTGATCTCGAAGTCGGCCAGCTTGCCGTCGGGCCCGTCGGTGTGCACGAAGAACTTGTCGCCGCGGCGGAAGAAGCGCGTGGTGACCCCGCGATGGCGGAATTGCTTGTCGCCGAAATCGCCGCGCACCGTGTCGGCAGTGGCCGGCGCCATGGCCTGGGCATGGTGCGAGCCGGCCCAGCCCGCGGCCTGCGGGGCGTGGCAGCCCAGGCACTGCGTGTTGGCCACGTAGTGGGCCTCGGGCTGCGGCGCGGCCACCGGCGCAGCGGCTTTGCCCGATGCTTGAGCCGGTGCCGGTGCCGGTGCCGGTGCCGGTGGCGTCGTCGGTGCCGGGCCGCGGGCGGCCCACAGGCCCAGCGCCACCGCCAGCAACAGCAGCGCGCCCGCGACCCAGACGCCGCGCCGCGGCGAGGGTGTTGGGGTGGCGGCGTTGATCGGCGCGGCGGGCGCTGCGGGCGCTGCGGTCGCGTCAGGCCCTTCAGGCGCCGCCGCCGGCCGAGGCCGCCGCTTCTTGGCCATGCACCGCCGCCGGCGTCAGCCCTGCGCCTGCGGCAGGTAGCGCACCGACAACACGCCTTCGATGCGCCGCAGGCTGTCCAGCACCTCGTCGCCGACGGCGCTGTCCACGTCGACCAGCGTGTAGGCCATCTCGCCGCGCGACTTGTTGACCATGTTGTGGATGTTCAAGCCGGCCTGGGCCATGGCGGTGGAAATCTGGCCCAGCATGTTGGGCACGTTGGCATTGGCGATGGCCACGCGGAAGGCCGACTCGCGCCCCATGCTCACCTGCGGGAAGTTGACCGCGTTGATGACGTTGCCGTGTTCCAGGTAGTCGCGCAGCTGGTCGACCACCATCACGGCGCAGTTCTCCTCGGCCTCGCGCGTGGACGCGCCCAGGTGCGGCAGCGCGATGACGCGCGGCTTGCCGTGCAGCGCGGCGCTGGGGAAGTCGCAGACATAACAGCCCAGGCGCTCATCAGCCAGCGCGGCCAGCACCGCGGCGTCGTCGACCACGCCTTCGCGCGAGAAGTTCAGCAGCACTGCGCCGGGGCGCATCAGGCCGATGTTGTCGGCGTTGACCAGGTGGCGCGTGGCCGCCAGCAACGGCACGTGCAGCGTGACGAAGTCGCTGGCGCGCAGCACCTCGGCCACGCTGGTGGCGCGGCGCACCTGCGAGGGCAGGCTCCAGGCGGCGTCGACGGTGATCTCGGGGTCGTAGCCCAGCACCTGCATGCCCAGCTTGATGGCCGCGTCGGCGACCAGGCAGCCGATCTTGCCCAGGCCGACGATGCCCAGAGTCTGGCCCTGCAACTCGGCGCCGGCGAAGGCCTTCTTGCCGTCTTCCACCGTCTTGTCCAGGTCGGCGGCCTGGGGGTCGAGCGTGGCCACGAAGCGCAGCGCCTGCGGCAGGTGGCGCACGGCCAGCAACATGCCGGCCAGCACCAGCTCCTTCACCGCGTTGGCATTCGCGCCGGGCGCATTGAACACCGGCACGCCGCGCGCGCTCATCGCCGGCACCGGGATGTTGTTGGTGCCCGCACCGGCCCGCGCAATGGCCTGGACGCTGGCCGGGATGTCCATCTTGTGCATGTCCGCCGAGCGCACCAGCACCGCATCGGGCGCGGCCAGGTCCTTGCCGGTGACGTAGCGCTCGGCCGGCAGCCGCTGCAGGCCTTTGGGCGAGATCTGGTTCAGCACCAGGATCTGCAGGCGCGGCTCAGCCATGCCGCGCCTCGAACTCGCGCATGTAGCCGACCAGCGCGGTCACGCCCTCGATGGGCATGGCGTTGTAGATCGACGCGCGCATGCCGCCCACCGAGCGGTGGCCCTTCAGCTGCAGCATGCGCCGCTCTTCGGCGCCCTTCAGGAAGGCGGCGTCCAGCGACTCGTCCTTCAGCTTGAAGGGCACGTTCATCAGCGAGCGGTCGGCCTTGGCCACCGGGCTGCTGTAGAAATCGGTCGCGTCCAGGTAGTCGTACAGCAGCGCGGCCTTGGCGCGGTTGTGCGCCTCCATGGCCGTCAGCCCGCCTTGCGCCTTGATCCACTTGAACACCAGGCCGGCGATGTAGATGCCGTAGGTGGGCGGGGTGTTGAGCATCGAGTCGTTGTCGGCCTGCTGCTTGTAGTCGAAGGCCGACGGCGTGACCGGCAGTGCCTGGCCGATCAGGTCGTCGCGCACGATGACGATGGTCAGCCCGGCCGGGCCGATGTTCTTCTGTGCGCCGCCGTAGATCAGGCCGTAGCGGGCCACGTCCACCGGCCGGCTCAGGATGTCGCTGGACATGTCGGCCACCAGCGGCACGTCGCCCACCTGCGGCGTCCAGTGGTACTCGACGCCGCCGATGGTCTCGTTGCTGCAGATGTGCACGTAGGCGGCGTTTGGGTCCAGCTTCCAGCTGTCGCGCGGCGGGATGCTGGTGTAGCCGCCGTCCTTGCCGCTGGCGGCGACGTTGACCTTGCAGTACTTGCCGGCTTCCTTGATGGACTTCTTCGACCACTCGCCGGTGTCGATGTAGTCGGCCGACGCCTTGCCGCGCAGCATGTTCATCGGCACGATGGCGTTCTCGCCGATGGCGCCGCCCTGCATGAACAGCACCTTGTAGTGCGCCGGCACGGCCAGCAGCTCGCGCAGCAGGCTTTCGGCCTCGGCGTGGATGGCGATGAACTCCTTGCCGCGGTGGCTCATCTCCATCACCGACATGCCCGAGCCGTGCCAGTCGAGCATCTCCTCGGCTGCCTGGCGCAGCACGCTTTCGGGCAGCGCGGCCGGGCCGGCGCTGAAGTTGAAGGCACGGGTCATCGGAAGATCTCCATTCGGGGGGCGGTGCAGTACTCACGCTATTCTCGCCTGATGAGCAGACTCTTCGACATCAACCCCCGTGGCGACTACTTCAGCGACGCGCACCACGATTTCCGGCGCAGCGTGCGCCAGTTCGTCGAACGCGAGATCGCGCCCTACGCCAACGACTGGGACGAAGCCGGCACTTTCCCGCGCGAGCTGTACCGCAAGGCCGCCGACATCGGCCTGATCGGCGTCGGCTACCCCGAGGAATACGGCGGTACCCCGGCTGACCTGTTCTACACCATCGTCTATGCCGAGGAACTGGCGCGCGCCGGCTGCGGCGGCGTGCAGGCCAGCCTGGGCTCGCACGGCATCGGCCTGCCGCCGGTGGTGGCGCACGGCAGCGACGCGCTGAAGCGCCGCGTCGTGCCGCAGGTGCTCAGCGGCGAGAAGATCGCCGCGCTGGCCATCACCGAGCCCGGCGGCGGCTCCGACGTCGCGGCGCTGAAGACCACCGCGCGGCGCGATGGCGACCACTACATCGTGCACGGCGAGAAGACCTTCATCACCTCGGGCATGCGCGCCGACTTCCTCAGCGTCGCGGTGCGCACCGACCCGGCGAGCAAGGGGCCGAACGGCGTGTCGCTGCTGCTCATCGAAGGTGACACGCCGGGGCTGCAGCGCACGGCGCTGAAGAAGATGGGCTGGTGGGCCAGCGACACCGCGCACCTGCGCTTCGACGGCTGCCGCGTGCCGGTGGGCAACCTGATCGGCGAGGAGGGCGCGGGCTTCAAGTACATCATGCACAACTTCAACCACGAACGGCTGCTGATGTCGGCGCTGGCCTGCGCCTATGCCGAGGCCTGCACCGAAGAGGCGCTGGAGTGGGCGCAACAGCGCAAGACCTTCGGCGCGGCGCTGTCCGAGCGCCAGGTGATCCGTCACAAGCTGGTGGACATGGCCACGCGCGTGGAAACCGCGCGCAGCTTCGTCTACGACCTGGCGTGGCGCCTGCAGCAGGGCCTGGGGCCGGCGTCGGCGATGGTGGCGCGCACCTGCATGGCGAAGATCGTGTCCACGCAGGCGATGCAGTTCTGCGCCGACCAGGCGGTGCAGATCCTCGGCGGCATGGGCTTCATGCGCGGCACCAAGAGCGAGCGCATCTACCGCGAGGTCAAGGTGATGATGATCGGCGGCGGCTCCGAGGAGATCATGAAAGACCTGGCGGCGCGGCAGCTGGGGATCTGACCAAGCGGGTCGACCCGGGCCGCCGGTCGCCCCCGGCACATCGTGCCGCAGACGCTCGAGGACCCGCGCCGGCACCTGCCGGAACGTCTACGCGGCCAGGCGATGGGGCAGGGATGCAGGCAGGGCCTGCGTGGTCAGCACGCCGGCGCCGATGCCCTCCCACTTGCGCTCGACATCGCGGCGGAACTCCAGGTTGCTGACGAACAGCAGCACGAACCCGACCCCCAGGGCGATCGTCAGCACCCAGGCCAGCCGCGTCAGGTTGCGCAGCGCCTTGTTGGCGGCGGCAAAGGCGCCGTAGAACCAGTTGGCAATGCCCCACATCAGGACCAGCGCCAGCACCCACAGCACCTTGCCCGCGGTGCCGCGCTTCGGGTCGATCGCGCAGTCGACCAGGCTCCAGATCGGCTGCACCAGCACCATGAACAGCATCAGTACGCCAAAGCCGGCGATGAAGCCCAGCACGGCCAGCGCGGCGAATCCGGTCAGAGTCTCTTGCATTGTTGATCCATGCGGTGCGCGCCAGAGGGCCTGGCGGCAGGTCGCTTCGCCGCGCGCGCTGGCTTCCCGTTCGCGCTGCCCCGCCTCGAGCCGGCCAGAGACCGCACGACAGGCCCATGGCGACGACGCTTGCTTGGGGGCGCATCATGCCATCGGCGCCGGCGTCGCCCGCTCAGGCGCATGGCTTGGCTTGCGCCGGCCGCAGGAACGTTGCTGTCCACGCCGCAGATTCGGTGCTGCACCGGCAAGGCGATGCAAGTCTTCGGCGGCGGTTCCGGGAGGGTCAAGACAGGCTGGGCGGCGCGGCGACCGGGCGCGTGGCCGGCGGCGCCGCCTTTCGTGCCGACGGCCGCTTCCAGGTGTACAGCGCCGTCAGCGCGTAGTTCCACACCGCGCCCACCAGCACGCCGGCAATGGCCGGCACGACCCAGCCGCCTTCGCGCTGGAACAGCCAGGTGGCGATGCCCACATTGGCCAGTCCGCCGATGCTGCAGGCCGCGACGAAGCTGAACCAGCCGCGCAGCAGGCCCATGCCGCGCAGGCGCATGTCGCGATAGGTCAGCAGGTTGTTCAACGCGAAGTTGCTGGTCATCGCCACCAGCGTGGCGGCGCTCTGCGCGACGACGAAGCCGAGGCCGAAGCCCTGCAGCAGCAGCGCCAGCACCGCCATGTGCACCACCAGCCCGAAGGCGCCGACCAGCGAGAAAGCGATGAAGCGGATCGGCACGACGCGGCCGCACAGCCGGTCCAGCAGCATCAGCAGGTATTCCCAGGCGACGTTGCTGTCGAGCTTGCTGGCGCCGGAATGGCGCTCGCGGAAGGTGTAGGGGATCTCGCGGAAGCGCAGCGGCGTGGGCGAACTGGCGAACAGGTCGAGCAGGATCTTGAAGCCCACGCCGGACGTGCCGGCGCGCACGCAGCGCAGCACGGCCTCGCGCTTCATCATGAAGAAGCCGCTCATCGGGTCGCGCAGGTCGGCCTTCAGCACGCTGCGCGCCAGCGAGGTGGCCAGCCGGCTGATCAGCGCGCGCGAGCGGCTCCAGTCGCCGATGCTGCCGCTGTCCACGTAGCGGCTGCCGACCACCACGTCCAGCTCCGGGTCGCGCAGCAGCTCGACCATGCGCGGCAGCTGCGTTTCGTCGTGCTGCAAGTCGGCGTCGATCACCGCCACCAGCGGCGACGACGCGGCCAGCAGCCCTTCGATGCAGGCGGAGGCCAGCCCGCGGCGCCCGATGCGCAGCATGCACCGCACGCGCCGGTCCTGCTGCGCCAGTGCCACCAGCTGCTCGGCCGTGCCGTCCGGCGAATCGTCGTCGACGTAGATCAGCTCCCAGTCGACGCCCGGCAACGCCGCGGCGATGCGGTCGCGCAACTCGGTGACATTGCCCAGCTCGTTGAAGGTGGGGACGACGATCGACAGCTGCGGCATCTACTCGCTCTCGGGTTCGGGGTCGTCGCCGGCCGGGCCCTGCGGCCCGTCGAGGCGCGGGTGGCCTTTGTAGCCGGTGCCGCGCCAGATTTCGACGCGGCGCGTGCGGCGGCCGAAGCCGCGGGTCTCGATCGTGTCCACCTTTTCCAGGGTGTCGAAATACGGCGCGACGCGTGCCGGGTTCAGCCGCGACTGCGCCTGGTCGGACAGCACCAGGATGCCGGTGGCGCCTTTCAGGTCGCCGTCGAGGGGGAAGTAGTCGAACTGCAGCGCGCGTGCGCCGTAGATGTCCTGGGCATAGGTGCGCGGCTGGCCCGGCAGGTGAAAGCGCAGCAGCGAGCTGATCTTGTAGTTGGGCGCGAACACGAAGGCCTGCTCGCCGCGGGCCTGCGCGTCGTCCAGCTGGCGCTGCACGTGCTGCGCGGCCTGGTCCCAGCCGCTCCAGCTGTTCAGGTCGCGCAGCACCGGCAGGTTGGGGGTGAGCATGACGACCAGCGCCACCACCAGCACCGCGGCCGAGGAGCCGAGGCCCCAGGCCAGGCGGCGCGCGGAGATGCCGCGTTCGAGCACCGCCACCATGCCCAGCACGATCAGCGACCACCAGGCCGGCGCCAGCCAGTTGAGCTTGGCGTGCGAGCGCAGGCTGACCAGCGTGAACAGCAGCAGCGGCACCGCGGCGCTGGCCAGCAGCAGCCGCGTGCGCGCGTCGGTGCGGCCGGCGAAGCTGTCTCGCGTCGCCTGCCAGAACGCCTGCAGCGACAGGCCGAAGAGCCAGGGCGTGACCAGCAGCACTTGCGTCAGCAGCAGCAGGAAGAAGAAGCGCAGTTTGAAGCCGCCCATCTGGCCGACGCGCCGGCTGCCCTGGAAGGCGAACGACGCCCAGTCGTGCTGCGCGTTCCACCACACCACCGGGGTGAACATCGCCGCGGCGATGAGCATCGCGACCCAGGGCCAGGGCGTGCGCAGCCAGCGACGCTGCGACGGCGTGACCACCAGGTACAGCAGCAGCGCCGGCCCCAGCAGCACGGCGGAATACTTGCCGAGCAGGGCCAGCCCGGCGAACACGCCCGCCAGCAGCCACCAGCGGCCCTGGCCGCTGCGCGACGCCTGCCACACCGCCCAGATCGTGCCGACCCAGCCCAGCAGCAGCGGCGCGTCCGGTGCCGGGCCGATGCCGAGGACCTGGTACAGCAGGGTCAGGTTCAGCGCCAGCAACGACCAGAAGGCCAGGCGCCGGTTGTCGTACATGTCCAGCACCAGCCGCGCCCACAGCAGGTTCAGCCCCAGCGACCAAAGCACCGCCGACAGTTTGATACCGAAGGTGGTGGAGCCGAAGATCGCCGTGGTCAACCCGATGCCGTAGCTGGCCAGCGGCGGGTGGTCGAAGTAGCTCAGCGCCGGATGCTGGCTCCAGCTCCAGTAGTAGGCCTCCTGCGGCAGCAACGGTGTCGTCGCCGCCAGCAGCAGGCGCAGCAGCGTGAAGCCGGCGATCAGTGTGGCCAGTGCCAGGCGGTGGACCGGCCAGTCGCGTAGGGCGGTGGGGTCGCCGGCGGGCTTGGGGGAGGGCAAAGAGGTGGGGTTCAGGCTGGTCACGTCGTTCCGACGCGCCAAGTCTGGTTAAGTTCGCGTCAACCCTACAGTGTCGAGGCCGCGCCTTAACGGTATATGAATGGCCGGGGCCGCGCGCTCAACGGCCCGACAGGATCGCCTTCTCATCGTCCTCGCGGTACGGACGGCCTTCGCAGTCGCCGCGCCAGTCCTGCAGGTCGGCGTCGAAGGCCTGGCTGGCGCGCTTGAACTGCGCGCTGCGCGCATTCCAGTCGTCGGCCGAGCGGTTGCGCTGGTCGACGCGCTCGTTGTAGGTCTTGCCCAATTGCTCGGCTTTCGGCTGGAAGCTGCTGCGTTCGGCGTCCAGTTCCTTGCTGCGCTTGTCCAGCGCCGCCTTGTCCCGTTCCAGGGCCTGCTGCTGGCGCTCGACCGCGGGCCCGGAGAGGCTGGCGCCCTGTGCCTGGAACTTGCTGGCGCGTTCGTTGTAGTCGGCGATCTGCTGCGTCAGCGCCTGCGAGCGGCGGTTCAGGTCCTCGGCCGAGGCCTTGAGCTTGTCGATGGCCTCGCGGTCGGCGGCCAGCGCGGCCTCGTCGCGTTCGAACTGGTCGCGCTCGCCGTCCAGCTTGTCGCGCTCGGCCTGCAGCGTGGTCTTGCGGGCACCCAGCGTCTTTTGCTGGTCGAGGCAGGTGCGCAGCTGCTCGCGGGTCAGCAGCTTGCCGCTGCCCTGCGCCGTGCCCAGCGATTTGGTGGCGCCGGTCTGGGCGGGCGCCGGTAGCGCGAGGGCGGTGGCGGCCAGGCAGGCCATCAGGCGATAGGGAGGCTTCATCGGCAGCGCGAGTCGTGGGCGGCGCGCGCATCATGCCATCGGCGGCGCATCGGTTATCTTGGCGGCATGAGACTTCCCAGCGCATGTCGTGAGTGGTCCGCTATGGGTGCGTTCGGCACGGGCGGGCAATGCCGATGAGCGAGCTGACTTTCTTCTGGCACGACTACGAGACCTTCGGCGCGGTGCCGCGCCGTGACCGGCCGGCGCAGTTCGCCGGCCTGCGCACCGACGCGCAGCTCGAGCCCATCGACGCGCCGGTGATGTGCTATTGCCGGCCCGCGCCGGACTTCCTGCCCGAGCCCGAGGCCTGCCTGCTGACCGGCATCCTGCCGCAGCACTGCCTGGAGCGCGGCATTGCGGAACACGCCTTTGCCGATGCCATCGAGCGCCAGCTGGCGCAGCCCGGCACGGTGGGCGTGGGCTACAACTCCATCCGCTTCGACGACGAGGTCACGCGCTTCCTGTTCTGGCGCAACCTCATCGACCCCTATGCACGCGAGTGGCAGAACGACTGCGGACGCTGGGACCTGCTGGACGTGCTGCGCTGCGCCTGGGCGCTGCGCCCGGAGGGCATCGAATGGCCGCGGCACGAGGACGGGCGCCCGTCGTTCAAGCTGGAGCACCTGACACGCGCCAACGGCCTGGCCCACGAGGACGCGCACGATGCGCTGTCCGACGTGCGTGCCACCCTGGCGCTGGCGCGGCGGCTCAAGGCAAGCCAGCCGAAGCTCTGGGACTTCTGCCTGCGGCTGCGCAGGAAGGGCGCGGTGCTGGACGAGATCGCCGCGGCCCAGTCGCAGGGGCGGCCGTTCCTGCACGTGTCGGGCATGTACGGTGCCGAACGCGGCTGCCTGGCGCTGGTCTGGCCGCTGGCGCCGCACCCCACCAACCGCAACGAGATCATCGTCTGGGACTTGGCGCAGGACCCTGCCGAACTGCCGCGCCTGGGCGTGGACGAGCTGCGCCAGCGCATGTTCACCCGCACCGACGAACTGCCCGAAGGCGTGACGCGGCTGCCCATCAAGACCATCCACGTCAACAAGTCGCCGGTGGTCATCGCCAACCTGAAGACGCTGACGCCGCAGAGGGCGCAGCACTGGGGGCTGGACGTGGCGCAGGCGCTGCGCCATGCCGACACGGCCGCGCAGCAGGCCGGCAAGCTGGCCGGCATGTGGCCCGAGGTGTACCAGCGGCCGCAGGACGAGCGCGCGCGCGATGTCGATGAGGACCTGTACGGCGCCTTCGTCGGCAACGAGGACCGGCGCACGCTGCAGCGACTGCGCAACCTGGATCCGCAGGCCCTGGCCGACAAGCGCCCGGCCTTTGCCGATGCGCGCCTGGACGAACTGCTGTTCCGCTACCGCGCGCGCAACTTCCCCGACACGCTGCGCGACGCCGAGCGCGCACAGTGGCAGGCGCATTGCGCCGAGCGGCTGTGCGACGACGCGGTGCCGGGCGTGCTGGGCTTGCGCGCCTTCGGCGAGCGCATCGCTGCACTGGAGCCCGGCGCCGATGCCCGCGCGCGGGCGCTGCTGGCGCAACTGCGTGACTACGCCCGGAGCATCACGCCCGAGGAGCCGTCGGCCTGAGCCGAGGCGTCAGCGCTTGACGGTCGGCGACTGCGTCACCGCGATGCCGCTGGTGTCCACCTGGCCGGGCAGGTTCATGCCCAGCGCGTTGGCTTCGGGGGCCGCCTGCTTGGCCTGCATTTCATTCACGCAGGCGTCGACGATGCGACGCCCGCGCGCCGTATCCATGAGCATCGACTTGGCCGGAATCTGCACCATCAGCATCGGGCCATTGCCGACTTCCTCGAGGCGCAGCGCGCCGGTGGACGAGCGCACCGGCTTCATCGTGTAGGCCTTGGAGCTGAAGGTCACGACCACGTAGCCATCGATCGGGTGCCGCGTGACGCTGAGCGTCTGCTTGAATTCGCAGTCGTAGGGCCCGTAGTAGGCCTGCGACGCCGCGAGCAGCTGTTCCTGATCCGCCGGGCTCAGCGTGGGCAGCACGCTTTGTGCGCCTTGCACCGGCGTGGGCGCCTTCGCGGCCAGCCGGGTCGGCTTGTTCTGCGCGACGGCCGCACCGGCCATCGCAGCACAGGCGCAGATCAGCGCCAGCGATTGCACAAGTTTCATGGTGGCCTTGTGTCAGTGAGAGGGCGCCATTGTGCCGCGTCCGCCGGCCAAGCGGAAATCCGGAACTGCGCCCCATAGGGCCGCAATTCCGGATTCAAGGTATCAAGACGTGTCCCTCGTCACACCGCGACGGCCTTCGCGGCCTGCGCATATTCCTCGATCTGGTCGAAGTTCATGTAGCGGTAGACGCTGGCGGCATCCTTGTTGATGATGCCCATCGCCTCGTGGTATTCGGCCACCGTCGGGATCTTGCCCAGCTTGGATGCGATCGCCGCCAGCTCGGCCGAGGCCAGGAACACGTTGGTGTTCTTGCCCAGCCGGTTGGGGAAGTTGCGCGTGCTGGTCGAGACCACCGTCGCGCCTTCGCGCACCTGCGCCTGGTTGCCCATGCACAGGCTGCAGCCGGGCATCTCGGTGCGCGCGCCGGCGGTGCCGAAGGCCGCGTAGTGGCCTTCCTTGATCAGCTCGCTCTGGTCCATCTTGGTCGGCGGCGCCACCCACAGCTTGACCGGAATGTCGCGCTGTCCGCCCAGCAGCTTGGCGGCGGCGCGGAAGTGGCCGATGTTGGTCATGCAGCTGCCGATGAAGGCCTCGTCGATCTTCGTGCCGGCGACCTCGCTCAGCAGCTTGGCATCGTCCGGGTCGTTCGGGCAGCAGAGCACCGGCTCCTTCAGCTCGTCGAGGTCGATCTCGATCACCGCCGCGTACTCGGCGTCCTTGTCGGCCTCCAGCAGCTGCGGGTTGGCCAGCCAGGCCTCGACCTTCTCGATGCGCCGCGCCAGCGTCTTGGCGTCGGCGTAGTCGTCGCCGATCATGTTCTTCATCAGCACGACGTTGCTCTTCAGGTACTCGATGATCGGTTCCTTGTTGAGCTTGATGGTGCAGCCGGCGGCGCTGCGCTCGGCCGACGCGTCGCTCAACTCGAAAGCCTGCTCCACCTTCAGGTCCGGCAGGCCTTCGATCTCGAGCACGCGGCCCGAGAAGATGTTCTTCTTGCCGGCCTTGGCCACCGTCAGCAGCCCGGCCTTGATGGCGTACAGCGGAATGGCATGCACCAGGTCGCGCAGCGTCACGCCCGGCTGCATCTGGCCCTTGAAGCGCACCAGCACCGACTCGGGCATGTCCAGCGGCATCACGCCGGTGGCCGCGCCGAAGGCCACCAGGCCCGAGCCGGCGGGGAAGCTGATGCCGATGGGGAAGCGCGTGTGGCTGTCGCCGCCGGTGCCCACGGTGTCGGGCAGCAGCAGGCGGTTCAACCAGCTGTGGATGACGCCGTCGCCCGGGCGCAGCGACACGCCGCCGCGCGTGCTGATGAAGGCGGGCAACTCGCGGTGCGTCTTCACGTCCACCGGCTTCGGGTAGGCGGCGGTGTGGCAGAAGCTCTGCATCACCAGGTCGGCACTGAAGCCCAGGCAGGCCAGATCCTTCAGCTCGTCGCGCGTCATCGGGCCGGTGGTGTCCTGGCTGCCGACCGTGGTCATGTGCGGCTCGCAGTAGGTGCCCGGGCGGATGCCCTGGCCCTCGGGCAGGCCGCAGGCGCGGCCGACCATCTTCTGCGCCAGCGTGAAGCCCTTGCCGCTGTCCTTGGGTGCCACCGGCAGGCGGAAGGCCGTGGACGCCGGCAGGCCCAGCGCCTCGCGCGCCTTGGCCGTCAGGCTGCGGCCGATGATCAGGTTGATGCGGCCGCCGGCGCGCACCTCGTCGAGCAGCACGTCGCTCTTCAGCTGGAACTCGGCGACGGTGGTGCCGCCCTTGCTGATCTTGCCGTCGTAGGGGTAGATGTCGATGACGTCACCCATCTCCAGCTTGGACACGTCTACTTCGATGGGCAGCGAGCCCGAGTCTTCCTGCGTGTTGAAGAAGATCGGCGCGATCTTGCCGCCCAGCGTGACGCCGCCGAAGCGCTTGTTCGGCACGAAGGGGATGTCTTCGCCGGTGGCCCAGATGACGCTGTTGGTGGCGCTCTTGCGGCTGGACCCGGTGCCGACGACGTCGCCGACGTAGGCGACCACGTGGCCCTTCTTCTTCAGGTCCTCGATGAACTGCATCGGGCCGCGCTTGCTTTCCTCCTCGGGCTTGAAGGCCGCGTCGGGGCGGCTGTTCTTCAGCATCGCCAGGTAGTGCAGCGGGATGTCCGGCCGGCTCCAGGCGTCGGGCGCCGGGCTGAGGTCGTCGGTGTTGGTCTCGCCCGGCACCTTGAAGACGGTGACGGTGATCTTCTTCGCCACCTCGGGCCGCGAGGTGAACCACTCGGCGTCGGCCCAGCTCTTCATCACCTCCTGCGCCTTGGCGTTGCCGGCCTTGGCCTTGGCCGCGACGTCGTTGAAGTAGTCGAACATCAACAGCGTCTTCTTCAGGCCCTCGGCGGCGACGCCGGCCACTTCGGCATCGTCCAGCAGTTCGATCAGCGGATGCACGTTGTAGCCGCCGACCATCGTGCCCAGCAGCTCGGTGGCCTTGGCCTTGCTGACCAGGCCGACCTTCAGGTCACCGTGCGCCACGGCGGCCAGGAAGCTGGCCTTGACCTTGGCCGCGTCGTCCACGCCCGGCGGCACGCGGTAGGTGAGCAGCTCCAGCAGGAAGGCTTCCTCGCCCTTCGGCGGCGCCTTGATCAGCTCGATCAGTTCGGCCACCTGCTTGGCGTCCAGCGGCAGCGGGGGGATGCCGAGCGCGGCGCGTTCGGCGGCATGTTGGCGATAGGCTTGCAGCATGAGGGCTCCTCTGGAAATTTAGGGAAGTGTGCGGGCCTAGGCTTGCGGCACGATGACCTTCAGGCCCTTGAAGTAGTCGCGGAAGAATCCGGCGTCGCGGGTGATCAGGGCCTGGCATTGAAGCAAGGCGTGTGCCCCGATCAGGAAGTCGGCGACCACGCGCTCGCGCCGGCCGCCGCGGTCGCGGAAGCGCCGCTGCATGAAGCCCGCCCGCACGGCAGCCTGCACGGTGGTGGACAGGTAGTGGATGCCGTACTCGTCGAGCACGTCCATCGCGCTTTCGTCGGTGGCCAGCATCGTCTGCACCTCGGCGACGACGGCGTCGCAGACCACCACGTCGCCGCTGGCCAGCGCCTGCTCGATCGCGTTGGCAGACGCGGCGGCGAACTTGCGGTCGTCGGTCAGCATGTCCAGCAACACGGACGAGTCGACGGCGATCATTCGCTGTCTTCGGGCGGCGGATACGGGTCGCCGGGCGCACGACCGCGCAGCGCGCGCATGGCCTCGTCGGTCGACTTGAAGCCTTCAGCGAGCCTGAAACGGCCACGCAGCTTGCTGATCGCCGTGCCCACGTCCTTGCGCAGCACGATGCGCCCGCCTTCGAGCTCGACCTTCAGCTTGCTGCCCTTGGTCAGGCCGAGTGCGTCGCGCACCGCCTTGGGCAAGGTGATCTGTCCGCGTTCGGCAACGATGGCTTCCATCGAGGGCTCCCGCAAAAGTATGCATCAATTATACATACTTCGGATTGCATACTACGGCTGGGCGACGCCGTCTTCGAAGAAGGCCTGGCGGGCCTCGGCCGGCAGTTGCGCGCCGCCGGCATAGGAGGTCTGGTGCGCGCGCTGCAGCAGCTGCCAGAAGTAGCGGTAGCTGGCGCGGTCGTGCAGGGTGTCGCGGTGACGGATCGGTGCCCAGGCCGCCGCCTGCGCCGCCAGCAGGATCTCGATGGCCAGGTCGACCTCGGCGGTGCTGGGCGCGAAGGCGTCCACGATGACCCGCACCTGCGCCGGGTGGATGCTCCACATGCGCGTGTAGCCGAGCCGGCGCGACGCGGCGTGGGCCGCGGCCTGCAGCGCCTTCTCGTCCTTGAACTCGGTGACCACGCAGTGCGACGGCGTCTTGCCGAAGGCGTGGCAGGCGGCAGCGATCTCCAGCTTGGCGCGCAGCACCAGCGGATGCTCGAACTGGCCGGCGACGCCCATTGCCGACGCCGGAATGGCGCCGCGGTGCGTCGAGACGAAGTCCATCAGGCCGAAGGACAGCGACTCGATGCGCGGGTGGGCGGCCAGCGCCTGCACCTCGCGCAGCGCGCCGTGGGTCTCGACCAGCGCCTGCAGCGGGATCGCCCGCGCCAGGCCGGCGTTGCGCGACGCTGCGTCGATGGCGCTGGCCGCGCGCTGCAGGTCGGCCAGGCCGCGGGGCTTGGGGATCATCAGGTAGGCGACGCGTGCGCCGGCCTGGCCGACCACGGTCGAGACCATGTCCTCGAACGCGGGGTGTTCGACCGGCGGCACGCGGATGCCGACGCGGCCGAAGCGGTTGGCCGCGGAATTGACCAGCTCGCTCATCAGCAGCGCGTGCTCGTGCTCGCCGCCGACCGGTGCGCCGTCTTCGCCATCCAGCGTCACGTCGAACACCGGCCCCAGTTCGGCCTGCAGCTCCAGGCTCTTGCGCATGCGCGCTTCGACGCCGCTGTAGTGGTCGCAGACCGGCAGTGTCGACGCCGGCGTCTCGTCGGGCTCGTACAGGGCCACGCGGGGATGGACGGATTCGCTCATGGGGCAGGGCGGCGGGCGACGACGAACAGGCGCGGAAAGTCCAGCAGCCGTTGTCCGTCGGCGCGCGCCGGGTAGGCGTCGGCGATGCGCGCGCGGTAGGCGCGCAGGTAGCCCTCGCGCTCAGGTTCGGGCAGCGGGTCGACGAAGACGCGCAGCCCGGTGCTGCGCAGCCAGTCGACGATGGCCTCGGGCGAGGCCATCGGGTGGCGGTAGACGGTATGCCAGACATCGACCGCCGCGGCGCGCGGCGCCAGCAGGTCGTAGTAGGCCGCGGCGGCCAGCGGTTTCTCGCGCAGCGCGGCGGCATGCGGCAGCCAGGCGGACCAGGGCGGCTGCGCGGCCAGCTCGCGCATCGCGCGATGGCTCGGTTCGTCCAGGTTGTCGGGCATCTGCAGCGCCAGCACGCCGCCCGGGGCCAGGCTGTCGAACAGCCGCGGCAGCAAGGTGGCATGGTCGGGCAGCCACTGCAGCACGGCGTTGGCGAAGATCAGCGCCGGCGGGCGCGCCGGCCGCCAGGTGGCGATGTCGGCGAGTTCGAAGCGCAGCCCGGGCAGCCGCTCGCGTGCGCTGGCCAGCATCGCCTCGGAGGAATCGACGCCGACGATTTCAGCCTGCGCATAGCGCGCGGCCAGCAGTTCGGTGGAATTGCCGGGGCCGCAGCCGAGGTCGACCGCATAGGGCGCCTCGGCCAGCGGCACACGGGCCAGCAGCTCGATGGCCGGCCGCGTGCGCTCGCTCTCGAAACGGCGGTACAGCGCGGGGTTCCAGTCGGCCATCGCTGCGTGCCGTTCGCGTGGCGCGTCAGAGCAGGTGCTTGACGCCGTCCTGCTCGCCCTGCAGCTCGGACAGGGTCTTGTTGATGCACTCCTGGCTGAAGGCATCGATCGGCAGGCCTTCGACGATTTTGTAGTCGCCGCCGGCGGTGGTCACCGGGAAGCCGAAGACCACGTCCTTGGGGATGCCGTACTCGCCGTTGCTGGGCACGCCCATGGTCACCCATTCGCCGCCGGTGCCCAGCGCCCAGTCGTGCATGTGGTCGATGGCCGCGTTGGCCGCCGACGCGGCCGAGGACAGGCCGCGCGCCTCGATGATGGCGGCGCCGCGCTTGCCCACGGTGGGCAGGAACACGTCCTTGTTCCACACCTGGTCGTTGATCATGTCCTTGACCGAGGCGCCGTCGATGGTGGCGAAGCGGTAGTCGGCATACATGGTCGGCGAGTGATTGCCCCAGACACACAGCTTCTTGATCGCGGCCACCGGCTTGCCGGTCTTGGCGGCGATCTGGCTGAGCGCGCGGTTGTGGTCCAGGCGCAGCATGGCGGTGAAGTTGCGGCGGTCCAGGTCCGGCGCGCTCTTCATGGCGATGTAGGCATTGGTGTTGGCCGGGTTGCCGACCACCAGCACCTTGACCTTGCGGCTGGCCGCGGCGTTGAGCGCCTTGCCCTGCGCGGTGAAGATCTGCGCATTGGCGGCCAGCAGGTCGGCGCGCTCCATGCCGGGGCCGCGCGGGCGTGCGCCGACCAGCAGCGCGTAGTCGGTGTCCTTGAAGCCGGTCTTCGGGTCGGCGTGCGCTTCCATGCCGGCGAGCAGCGGGAAGGCGCAGTCTTCCAGCTCCATCATCACCCCCTTCAGCGCCTTCTGCGCCTTCTCGTCGGGGATCTCCAGCAGTTGCAGGATGACGGGCTGGTCCTTGCCCAGCATCTCCCCCGAGGCGATGCGGAACAGCAGGGCATAGCCGATCTGGCCGGCGGCGCCGGTCACTGCCACGCGGACGGGTTTCTTGCTCATGGGGAACTCCGTAGGAAGATGAAGAAAAGGGAAGGCGGCTGCCGCGCGCCGCGGCTGGGACGGCAAGTGTAGGCCAGCACGGCCCGGGGCTTAAGGGTTCACCCGGAGCCTGACACCAGTCTTATGTCTTATAGAAGATAAATGGTATCGCGACATGGACGCCCACCGCCGGCTGTGCTGCAATCGGCGCATGCCTGCCGTCCGGCCCCTGTCCACCGAAGCCGCCGGCGAGGCCGCGCCGGCCTTCAGCCCGCTGTACCAGCAGATCAAGGGCCTGCTGACGCGCAGCCTGAGCCTGAGCGAATGGAAGCCGGGCGAGGCGCTGCCGAGCGAGCCCGAGCTGGCGCAGCGCTTCAAGGTCAGCCAGGGCACGGTGCGCAAGGCGCTGGACGCGCTCACCGCCGACGGCGTGCTGGTGCGGCGCCAGGGCAAGGGCACCTTCGTCGCCACGCATGCCGAGGCGCAGGTGCAATACCGTTTCCTGCGGCTGATGCCCGACGCCGGCCCGCGCGAGGCCATGCAGCGCCGCTTCCTCGAGCTGAAGCGGCTGCGCGCCGGCGCCGACGTGGCGCGTGCGCTGGACCTGAAGTCCGGCGACGGCGTGCTGCTGCTGCGCCGGCTGCTGCTGTCGGGCGGCGCGCCGGTGGTGCTGGACGACATCTGGCTGCCGGCGCGGCTGTTCAAGGGGCTGACGGCCGAACGGCTGGAGGCCTACCGCGGGCCGATGTACGGCATGTTCGAAGCCGAGTTCGGCGTGCAGATGATCCGTGCCGAGGAGCAGATCCGCGCCATCGCCGCGGCCGAGGCCGAGGCCGCGGTGCTGGGCGTCGCGCCGGGCGCGCCGCTGCTGCAGGTGGAGCGCCGTTCCTTCACCTATGCGGACCGGCCGGTGGAGCTGCGCCGCGGCCTCTACCGCACCGATGCCCATTACTATCGCAACGAGCTGAGTTGAGCGCGTCGGGCCAAGCTTCCTGTAAGGCCGATGCAGTGAAATAAAATCGATCGGCTCGGCATGCGGCGGGCGACGACAACCAGGACACCAGATGGACAACACGCTGAAGCAACGCCCGGTCTACCGCAACATCCACGTGTCGCAGATCGTCACCTACCGGTTGCCGCCGGCCGGCATCGTCTCGATCCTGCATCGCATCAGCGGCGCGCTGATGTTCGTGCTGCTGCCCTTCGTCATCTGGCTGTTCGACAACAGCGTGAGCAGCGAGATCTCCTTCGACCGCTTCGCCAGCGTGTTCACCAGCGGCGCCGGCTTCCTGCCCGGCTGGTTCATCAAGCTGGTGTGCCTGGGGCTGATCTGGGCCTACCTGCTGCACTTCATTGCCGGCCTGCGCCACCTGTGGATGGACATGACGCACCGCGTCAGCAAGGAGCAGGGCCGCAGCAGCGCGATCATCACGCTGGCGCTGAGCCTGCTGCTCACCGTGGCGCTGGGTGCCAAGCTGTTCGGACTGTTCTGAGGGGGCGGGCATGAGCACGAATTTCGGATCGAAGCGCCTCGTCGTCGGCGCGCACTATGGCTCGCGCGACTGGCTCAGCCAGCGCGTCACGGCGGTGCTGATGGCGCTGTTCACCGTGGTGCTGGTGGTGCAGGTGCTGTTGCCCGGCGAGATGGGCTACTACAAGTGGGCCGGCATCTTCGCGCCGCAGTGGATGAAGTTCCTGACCTTCGTGGTCATCGTCGCGCTGGCCTGGCATGCCTGGGTCGGCGTGCGCGACATCTGGATGGACTACGTCAAGCCCGCGGGTCTGCGCCTCGCGCTGCAGGTGTTCACCATCGTGTGGTTGCTGGGTTGCGCCGGTTGGGCGATCCAGGTCATTTGGAGACTCTAGAGATGGCAGCGCCTTCGATTTCCAAGCGCCGGTTCGACGTGGTCATCGTCGGCGCCGGCGGCTCCGGCATGCAGGCCTCGCTGCGCCTGGCGCGTGCCGGCCTCAACGTGGCGGTGCTGAGCAAGGTGTTCCCGACGCGATCGCACACGGTGGCCGCGCAAGGCGGCATCGGCGCGTCCCTGGGCAACATGTCCGAGGACAACTGGCACTACCACTTCTACGACACCGTCAAGGGCAGCGACTGGCTCGGCGACCAGGACGCGATCGAGTTCATGTGCCGCTCCGCGCCCGAGGTGGTCTACGAGCTCGAGCACTCGGGCATGCCCTTCGACCGCAACCCGGACGGCACCATCTACCAGCGCCCGTTCGGCGGCCACACCGCCAACTACGGCGAGAAGCCGGTGCAGCGCGCCTGCGCCGCGGCCGACCGCACCGGCCACGCGATGCTGCACACGCTGTACCAGCAGAACGTCAAGGCGCGCACGCACTTCTTCGTCGAATGGATGGCGCTGGACCTGATCCGCGACGCCGACGGCGACGTGCTCGGCGTCACCGCGCTGGAGATGGAGACCGGCGAGCTGCACATCTTCGAGGCCAAGACCACGCTGCTGGCCACCGGCGGTGCCGGCCGCATCTTCGCCGCCAGCACCAACGCCTTCATCAACACCGGCGACGGCCTGGGCATGGCGGCGCGCGCCGGCATCCCGCTGGAGGACATGGAGTTCTGGCAGTTCCACCCGACGGGGGTGCACAACGCCGGCGTGCTGCTCACCGAAGGCTGCCGCGGCGAGGGCGCCATCCTGCGCAACGTCGACGGCGAGCGCTTCATGGAGCGCTACGCGCCGACGCTCAAGGACCTGGCGCCGCGCGACTTCGTCAGCCGCTGCATGGACCAGGAGATCAAGGAAGGGCGCGGCTGCGGCCCCAACAAGGACTACATCAACCTGGACATGACGCACCTGGGCCTGGAAACCATCATGAAGCGCCTGCCCAGCGTGTTCGAGATCGGCCACAACTTCGCCAACGTCGACATCTCCAAGGAGCCGATCCCGGTGGTGCCGACGATCCACTACCAGATGGGCGGCATCCCCACCAACATCCACGGCCAGGTGGTGGCGCCGAAGAACGGCGACCCGAACGCGGTGGTCAACGGCCTGTATGCGGTGGGCGAATGCTCCTGCGTCAGCGTGCACGGCGCCAACCGGCTGGGCACCAACTCGCTGCTCGACCTGCTGGTCTTCGGCCGCGCGGCGGGCCTGCACATCGTCGACCACGTGGGCAAGCACCGGGCGCACAAGCCGCTGCCCGCCGGCGCCGCCGAGCTGTCGCAGGCGCGCCTGGCGCGGCTGGACGCCAGCACGGACGGCGAATACGCGCAGGACGTGGCCAACGGCATCCGCGCGTCGATGCAGAAGCACGCCGGCGTGTTCCGCACGCAGGCCAGCATGGACGAGGGCGTGGTGCAGATCGCCGCGCTGGCCGAGCGCGTCAAGGGCATCACGCTGAAGGACAAGAGCAAGGTCTTCAACACCGCGCGCATCGAGGCGCTGGAGGTCGAGAACCTGATCGAGGCCGCGCGCGCCACCATCGTCTCGGCGGCGGCGCGGCACGAGAGCCGCGGCGCGCACACGGTGGACGACTACGCCGACAGCCCCGAGTTCCCGCTCGGCCGCAACGACGCCGAATGGATGAAGCACACGCTGTGGTATTCGCAGGGCGACCGGCTGGAGTACAAGCCGGTGAAGCTGCAGCCGCTGACGGTGGACAGCGTGCCGCCGAAGGTGCGCACCTTCTAGCGCCGCGCCACGCCCCAGTTTGAATCCGCACGCACCAATCGAGTCCAGGCCATGACGCAACGCACGTTCCAGATCTACCGCTACGACCCCGACAAGGACGCCAAGCCCTACATGCAGACGCTGCAGGTCGAGCTCGACGGCACGGAGCGCATGCTGCTCGACGCGCTGATGAAGCTGAAGGCGGTGGACCCGTCCTTGAGCTTCCGCCGTTCCTGCCGCGAAGGCGTGTGCGGCTCGGACGCGATGAACATCAACGGCAAGAACGGCCTGGCTTGCCTGACCAACATGCGCACGCTGCCGGACACGGTGGTGCTGAAGCCGCTGCCCGGCCTGCCGGTGATCCGTGACCTGATCGTCGACATGACGCAGTTCTTCAACCAGTACGACTCGATCAAGCCCTACCTGGTCAACGACACGCCGCCGCCCGAGAGGGAGCGGCTGCAGTCGCCGGAGGAGCGCGACGAGCTCAACGGCCTGTACGAGTGCATCCTGTGCGCCAGCTGCTCCACCAGCTGCCCCAGCTTCTGGTGGAACCCGGACAAGTTCGTCGGCCCGGCCGGCCTGCTGCAGGCCTACCGCTTCATCGTCGACAGCCGCGACCTGGACACCGCCGCGCGCCTGGACAACCTGGAAGACCCGTACCGGCTGTTCCGCTGCCACACCATCATGAACTGCGTCGACGTGTGCCCGAAGGGCCTGAATCCGACGCGGGCGATCGGCAAGATCAAGGAAATGATTGTGCGGCGCACAATCTGAGCCAAGACGCTGCACAATCGAACGATGTCGCAGACGCTGCTCGATCCGCGCTCGCTGAGCCGCCTGAAGTGGGGCTGCCGCCGCGGGCTGCTGGAGAACGACCTGTTCATCGAGCGCTTCTTCGCCACGCACGAAAGCAGCCTCAGCATCGGGCAGGCCCGAGGATTGCAATGCCTGATGGATCTGCCCGACAACGACCTGCTCGATCTGCTGCTGCGGCGCAGCGAATTGCCCACCCGGCTCGACCGGCCCGAGGTGCGCGAGGTGCTGAGCCAGCTGCGCAGGCCGGCACCGCATTCAACCCCTGAAGGAAACGCGCCATGATGTCCTTGTCCGACGTGAAAGCCACGCTGTCGTTCTCCGACGGCAGTCCGACGATGGACCTGCCGGTCTACAAGGGCACCATCGGCCCGGACGTCATCGACATCCGCAAGCTGTACGCGCAGACCGGCAAGTTCACCTACGACCCGGGCTTCCTGTCGACCGCGTCGTGCAACAGCACGATCACCTACATCGACGGCGACAAGGGCGAACTGCTGTACCGCGGCTACCCGATCGAGCAGCTGGCCACGCAGTGCGACTTCCTCGACACCTGCTACCTGCTGCTGTACGGCGAGCTGCCCAACGCGCAGCAGCAGACCGACTTCCACAAGCTCGTGACCAACCACACCATGGTCAACGAGCAGATGCACTTCTTCCTGCGCGGCTTCCGCCGCGACGCGCACCCGATGGCGGTGATGACCGGGCTGGTGGGCGCGCTGTCGGCCTTCTATCACGACAGCACCGACATCAATAACCCCAAGCATCGCGAAATCGCCGCGATCCGCCTGATCGCCAAGATGCCGACGCTGGTGGCCATGGCCTACAAGTACGGCATCGGCCAGCCCTACATCTACCCGAAGAACGACCTCAGCTACAGCGCGAACTTCATGCGCATGATGTTCGCCACGCCGTGCGAGGACTACCAGCCCAACGACGTGCTGGTGCGCGCCATCGACCGCATCTTCATCCTGCACGCCGACCACGAGCAGAACGCGTCCACGTCGACGGTGCGGCTGTGCGGCAGCTCGGGCACCAACCCGTTCGCGGCCATCGCCGCGGGCGTGGCCTGCCTGTGGGGCCCGGCGCACGGCGGCGCCAACGAGGCCGCGCTGAACATGCTGGAGGACATCCAGAAGGCCGGCGGCGTCGAGAAGATCGGCGACTTCATCAAGCAGGTCAAGGACAAGAACTCCAACGTCAAGCTGATGGGCTTCGGCCACCGGGTCTACAAGAACTACGACCCGCGCGCCAAGCTGATGCGCGAGACCTGCCACGAGGTGCTGGAGGCGCTGGGCCTGCACGACGACCCGCTGTTCAAGCTGGCGATGTCGCTGGAGAAGATCGCGCTGGAAGACGACTACTTCGTCAGCCGCAAGCTCTACCCCAACGTCGACTTCTACTCCGGCATCGTGCAGCGCGCGATCGGCATCCCGGTGAGCCTGTTCACCGCGATCTTCGCGCTGGCGCGCACCGTCGGCTGGATCGCGCAGCTCAACGAGATGATCGCCGACCCCGAGTACAAGATCGGCCGGCCGCGCCAGCTGTACGTCGGCGCCACGTCGCGCAACGTCAAACCCGTGTCGCAGCGTTGAACGCCACCCTGCGCATCGCCCTGGCGCTGTCGGCGACGGCCGCGCTGGCCGGCTGCAACGCGCTGGTGGCGCAGAACCCCTCGTCGCCGATGCAGCCGGTCAACGCCGTGCATCGCGGCGACGAGATCCACCTCGCGGTGCGCGGCTACGACGTGGTGGCCTACGTCACGCAAGGCCGGGCCGTGCCCGGCTCGCCGAACTGGCGCAGCCAGTTCCAGGGCGTGTCCTACTACTTCGCCAGCGCCGAGCACCAGGCACTGTTCGAGCGCGAGCCGGCGCGCTACCAGCCCGCCTACCACGGCTACGACGCCACGCGCATGGTCTACGCCATCCCCGAGCTGGCCGACCCCGAGGTCTGGAGCCTGATCGACGGGCGGGTGTTCCTGTTCGCCGACGCCGACTCCAAGGCCGCGTTCGCGCTCGACCCCAAGGCCAACATCGCGCTGGCCGACCGCTACTGGAAGGACGAGGTGGCCGGCAGCAACTCGCTGTGGCAGGGTATCTGGCGGCGTGCCGACCGCGTGCCGCATTACCGCAGCCGCGACGACCTGTCGCGCGCGGTCGCCCAGGCGCAAGGCAAGCCGGGCTGACCGGTCCGTAAGGCGCGGCGCTGCTACAGTCGGCGCATGCCTGCGCAGCCCGCCGGCGCCGCACGCCGGCCCGAGTTCATCCAGGTCTCAAGGCCCGACGCCACCGCACAGCGCGACGAACTGGCGCGCGGGCTGCTGCAGGACCGGCCGGCCATCGCGCCGAAGTTCTTCTACGACACGCTGGGCTCGAAGCTCTTCGAGGCCATCACCGTGCTCGACGAATACACCTCGACGCGCACCGAGGCGGCGATCCTCGATGAGCATCTGGACGCCATTGCCCATGCCTGCGGCGCCGGCCACACGCTGGTCGACCTGGGAGCCGGCAACTGCGCCAAGGCCGCACGGCTGTTTGGCCGGCTGAAGCCGCGGGCCTATGTGGCGGTGGACATCTCCGCCGACTTCCTGCAGCAGGCGCTGCGCGACTTGCAGACGCGCCACCCCGACGTGCCGATGCTCGGCCTGGGCATGGACCTGGAGTGCCTGCCGGCGCTGCCGCCGCAGGTGGGCCAGGGCACGCGGCTGATGTTCTATCCCGGCTCGAGCATCGGCAACTTCACGCCCGAAGGCGCTGTCGACTTTCTGCGCCGCGTGCGCGCGGCCGCGCCCGATGGGGCGCTGCTCATCGGCGTGGACCTGCTCAAGCCGGCGCCGCAGCTGCAGCGCGCCTATGACGATGCGCTGGGCGTCACCGCGGCCTTCAACCTGAACGTGCTGCGCCATGTGAACCGCCTGCTCGGCAGCGATTTCGAGCTGGCGCAGTGGGGTCACGTGGCGCGCTTCGAGGCCGCGTCGGCGCGCGTCGAAATGCACCTGCAGGCGCGCAGCGACCTGCGTGTGCAGTGGCCGGGCGGCAGCCGTGCGTTCCGGGCGGGCGATCGTCTGCTGACCGAGATCGCCTGCAAGTACACGGTCGAAGGCTTCGACGCCCTGCTGCGCCGCGCCGGCTACGGGCAGGCGCACGCCTGGACCGACGCACTGCGCAGCTTCGCGATCTTCGTGGCGCGCTGATGGCCAGGCCGCTGCCACGCCTGCTGGGGCTGATGCTGCGTGGCCTCGGCGCGCTGCTCGTGCTGGCCCTGACCCTGGCGTTGGGCTTCACCCTCTATGCGGTGGGCGCCTTGCCCGCGCTGCAGCCCTGGCATACCGAGCGGCTGCGCGAGGAGTTCGATGCCGACCGGCACAAGGACCTGGACTTCGCCGGCTACCAGCAGCTGGAAGACCGGCTCTTCGCGGAACTGCGCGCCAAGACCGACGCCTGGGCCGGCCGCGGCGACGCCGACGACGCGTTCCGCAACAGCCGCTTCCACGCCGGCGGCTGGCTGCAGCGGCTGGCCGATGGGGCGCCCCTCAATCGCAGCTTCCGGCTGTCGCCGCCGCAGCCGCAGGGCCAGGCGCTGCTGGTGCATGGGCTGACCGACTCGCCGTATTCGATGCACGCCCTGGCGCAGGCGCTGCGGGCCAGCGGCTTCGAGGTGACGGTGCTGCGCCTGCCTGGCCACGGCACCTTGCCGTCGATGATGGCGACGATGAGCGCGCGCGACTGGACGGCCGCGGTGCGCATCGCCGCACGCGACGTCGCGGCGCGCGCCAGGCCCGGCCAGCCCTTCTACGTCGGCGGCTAATCATCGGGCGGCACGCTGGTGCTGCAGTACACGCTGGACGCGCTGCAGGACGACACGCTGCGCCGCCCGGACCGCGTGCTGCTGGTCTCGCCGGCGATCGCGCTGACGCCGGTGGCTACCTTGGCGGAGATCATCGACGTCTTCAGCCTGGTGCCCATTCCCGTGCTCGACAAGGTGCGCTGGCAGGCCATCGCGCCGGAGTTCGACCCCTACAAGTTCAACTCCTTCCCGGTGAACGCCTCGCGCCAGATCAACCGCGCGACGCGCGCGCTGCAGCGCTCGCTGCGCGAGGCCGAGGCCGCCGGCCGGCTGGCGCAGCTGCCGCCGGTGGTGGCCTGGCAGTCGGTGGTCGATGCCACGGTCGGCTCCCACGGGCTGGTCGACGAGGTCTACGCGCGGCTGCACAGCCCGGCGCACCGGCTGGTGATGTTCGACGTGAACCGCATGCCCGAGCTGGCCGGCTTGACGCGACCGCAGACCGGCGCGCTGATCGCCCAGCTGGAGCGTGCCCGCCGCGGCTACACGCTCGACCTGGTGGGCCATGCCGGCGGCGGGCAGCCGCGCATCGGCGTGCGCCGGCTGTGGCCCGACGGCCGCGTCGACACGACGAGCACCACGCTGGACTGGCCGGCCAGCCTGGTGTCGCTGGGCCATGTGGCGCTGCCGTTTCCGGCCGACGACCCGGTCTACGGCTTCGTGCCCGGCAGCGGCCGCGACGGCATTCCGAGCTTCGGCTCGTGGCTGCTGCGCGGCGAGAACGGGGCCATCAGCATCTCGCTGGGGTCGCTGACGCGGCTGCGCAGCAATCCGTTCTGGCCGCTGATCGATGCCGACGTGAGACGCCTCGCCGGGCAGGACCTGGCGGCGCGCGGGCGCTGAACCGGCCCGGCCTCAGCGCGGCTTCCAGCCGAGCACGCCGAGGTGCAGGTTCTGGATGTACAGCCGGTCGGCGGTTTCGGTGACGCCGGTGGTCTGCGGGTAGCGGCCGCTCGGGTCCTGCAGGTCGGCGACCACGCGGCCGCTGTCGTCGAAGGCGAAGACATGGCCGTAGGGCACCGGCAGCGGCCACAGCGCGCGCGGCAGGCGCAGCGTCAGCGCGCGCAGGAAGGGCTTGCCGGCCATGTCGTCCACCTTGGCGCTGCGCGGCCCCGAGAGGCCCACCCAGATGCGCCCGTCGGCGCCGCGCATCAGGTTGTCTGGGTAGCCGGGCAGGTTGTCGAGCAGCACCTGCGCTTGTGCCGAGCCGCTGCCGGCATCCAGGTCGTGGGCGTCCACCGCCACCTTCCAGACGCGGTAGCGGCCGGTTTCGGCCACGTACAGATGGCGCTCATCGGGACTGAAGGCCACGCCATTGGGGAAGCTCAGCCCGCGCGCGACCACGCGCGTCTGCCGTGTGGCCGGGTCGTATTCGAGAATGCGGCCGGTGGCGCGCTGCTCCAGGATGTCGAGCACCGCCGCTTCGAAGGTGCCGCCCCATTCGGCGGGCGCGAAGCGGCGCGAGGCGTCGCTGAAGTAGATCTTGCCGTTGCGCGCCACGACCACCGCGTCGGCATAGCGGATCGGGTCGCCCGCCACCTGGTCGGCCAGCACGGTGACGCGCCCATCCGGTGCCACGGCCAGCAAACCCTTGATCGCATCGGCGGCGATCAGGCGGCCGCCGGCGTCGAAATCGAAGCCCAGCACGCGCCCGCCGGTGTCGGCGTAGATCGCCGCCGCGCTGCCGTCCGGCTGCATGCGCAGGATGCGGCCGCTGGCCATCGCCGCGTACAGCTTGCCGTCGCGCAGCACGACGTGCTCCGGCCCGGTCTCGCCCTGCGGCAGCTGGATCAGCGTCAAGCCCGCCAGCCGGTCGTTCACGGCGTGCGCGCCCTGGTAGCCTGGCGATGCCGGCGCGGCCCAGGCCACTGGCTGCACCGGCACGGGCCAGAACAGCAGGTATGCCGCCAGCGCCGCCAGCAGCACCAGGGCCGCCACGAGAATTTTCTTCATCGGCCTTCTCCCGTGCGGCGCCGGCCACGCTGCCTGCCGGAGCTCAGCGCACGCGCAGCCCCGGCACCGCACCGGGCCAGGGTTCGAGCACATACAGCCCGGGGTGGGCCTTTTCGTCGGCATGGCTGGCGGCCAGCACCATGCCTTCGCTGAGCCCGAACTTCATCTTGCGCGGCGCCAGGTTGGCGACCATCACCGTCAGCTTGCCGGCCAGGTCTTCCGGCTGGTAGGCGCCGGCGATGCCGCTGAACACGTTGCGGGTCTTGCCTTCGCCGACGTCCAGCGTCAGCCGCAGCAGCTTGCTGCTGCCTTCGACGCGCTCTGCGGCGACGATCTTGGCGATGCGCAGGTCGACCTTGGCGAAGTCGTCGATGCCGATCTCTGCCGCCAGGGCCTCGCCGCCCGGCGTGGGTGCCGGCGGCGCGGCCGGCGGCTCGAACAGCGCGTCCAGCAGCTTGGTGTCCACGCGCTGCATCAGGTGCTGGTAGGCGCCGATGGTGTGGCTGCCCAGCGCGCGCGCGGCGTCGTGCCACTGCAGCGGCTCGATCTGCAGGAAGGCCTCGACCTTGGCGGCCAGCGCGGGCAGCACCGGCTTGAGGTAGACGGTGAGCACGCGGAAGGCCTCGATGCACACGCTGCACACGTCGTGCAGCACGGCATCCTCGCCGGGCTGCTTGGCCAGCTCCCAGGGCTTGTGCTGGTCCACGTAGCCGTTGACGCGGTCGGCCAGCGCCATGATCTCGCGCAGCGCCTTGCCGTACTCGCGTGCCTCGTACAGCTCGGCCACGGTGTCGCGGTGGGCGCGCAGGCCGTCGAGCAGCGTGCGGCCTTCCACGCCCAGGTCGGCCGACAGGCGGCCGCCGAAGCGCTTGGCAATGAAGCCGGCCGCGCGGCTGGCGATGTTGATGTACTTGCCCACCAGGTCGCTGTTGACGCGGGCGACGAAGTCCTCGGCGTTGAAGTCGATGTCCTCGACGTGCGCGTTCAACTTGGCGGCGATGTAGTAGCGCAGCCACTCGGCGTCCAGCCCCAGCTCCAGGTAGCGCAGCGGGCTGATGCCGGTGCCGCGGCTCTTGCTCATCTTCTCGCCGCTGACGGTGATGAAGCCGTGCACGAAGATGTGGTCGGGCACCTTGCGGCCGCTGAACTTGAGCATCGCCGGCCAGAACAGCGTGTGGAAGGTGACGATGTCCTTGCCGATGAAATGCACCTGCTCGACGTCAGGGTCGGCCAGGTAGGCGTCGAAGTCCAGGCCCAGCCGGCCGAACAGGTTCTTCAGCGACGCCAGGTAGCCCACCGGCGCGTCCAGCCAGACGTAGAAGTACTTGCCCCGCGCGTCGGGGATTTCAATGCCGAAGTAGGGCGCGTCGCGGCTGATGTCCCAGTCGTCCAGGCCGTCGCCGGAGAACCATTCCTTGACCTTGTTGGCCACCTCCGGCTGCAGCCGGCCGTCCTGCGTCCAGCCTTGCAGGAACTCCACGCAGCGCGGGTCCGACAGCTTGAAGAAAAAATGTTCGCTGCTGCGCAATTCGGGTGTGGCGCCGGACAGCACCGAATACGGGTTCTTCAGGTCCGTGGGCGCGTAGACCGCGCCGCAGACCTCGCAGTTGTCGCCGTACTGGTCTTTGGCGCCGCACTTCGGGCATTCGCCCTTGATGTAGCGGTCGGCCAGGAACATGCCCTTCACCGGGTCGAAGAACTGCTCGATGCGGCGCGTGGCGATCAGCCCGTTGGCGCGCAGCGCCAGATAGATCTCCTTGGCCAGCGCGTGGTTCTCCGGCCCGTCGGTGGAGTGCCAGTTGTCGAAGCCGATGTGAAAGCCCTGCAGATAGGGCTTGCGGCCGGCGGCGATGCGGCCGACGAATTCCTGCGGCGTCAGCCCCGCCTTGTCGGCGGCGATCATGATCGGCGCGCCGTGTGCGTCGTCGGCGCAGACGAAGTGCACCTCGTGCCCGAGCATGCGTTGCAGGCGCACCCAGATGTCGGCCTGGATGTACTCCATCATGTGCCCGATGTGGAACGCGGCGTTGGCGTAGGGCAGGGCGGTGGTGACGAAGAGCTTGCGGGTCATGGTGGCGGCATTGTAGGTAGCCCCTTCCGCACCCCCGCGCTGGCCGCACAATCGGGCCGACATGAGCGACGCACTGGAATACCTGGTCAAGGCCCGCCCGGAGGCGATGGGCCACTATCTGGCTTTCCTGAAGGCCAGCGGCCGCAGCCTCGACCCGAAGACGCGCGCGCTGATCAGCGTCATCACCAAGGTGCACGCGCAGACCGAACGCGGCCTGCGCCAGTACCTGAAGCGTGCGCTGCGCGAGGGCTGCACGCCCGACGAGGTGCTGGACGCGCTGCTGGTGGCCTTCCCCGCGCTGGGCCTGAGCCGCATCGTCTGGGCGGTGGACGTGATCCTGGCCATGGATCTGCCAGCGTTCCGCCTCGGCCCCCCGGCCGCGGAGCCGGCCTGGCACGACGCCCTGGCCACGCGCAGCCTGCGGGCCGGCATGGCCAGGCGCGTCGATTGCGACGGCCGCGGCCTGCTGGTGTTCCGCGACGCGCAGGGCTGGCGGGTCTACGACAGCCGCTGCCCGCACCAGGGCACCGAGCTGCAGGCCTCGGCGCTGGCCGGCTGCACGGCTGCCTGCCCGCAGCACGGCTGGACCTTCGACCTGCGCAGCGGCGCCTGCACCGCAGTGGGCGACCGGCCGCTGCAGGCGCTGCCGCACCGCGTCGAGCGCGGACGCCTGCTGGTGCAGTGGTGATGCCGGCCGCGGCCGGGGCGCTGGGCTAGACTGCCCGCCCGTCCCAGCCTGCCGTCCGTAGCCGCTCATGCAAGCCACCGAATCCGCCCTGCTCGAGGCGCTGAAGTCCGTCGTCGATCCCAACACCGGCCAGGACCTGGTGTCCACCAAGCAGTTGAAGAACCTGCGCATCGACGGCGCCGACGTGTCCTTCGACGTGCAGCTGGGCTATCCGGCGCGCAGCCAGCTGCCGGCGCTGCGCAGCGCGCTCATCGCCGCGGCGCGCGGCGTGCCCGGCGTGGGCAACGTCAGCGTCAACCTGGGCTGGAAGGTCATCGCGCACGAGGTGCAGCGCGGCGTGGCGCTGCTGCCCAACGTGAAGAACATCGTCGCCGTGGCTTCGGGCAAGGGCGGCGTGGGCAAGAGCACCACCGCAGTGAACCTGGCGCTGGCGCTGGCCGCCGAAGGCGCCACGGTGGGCATCCTCGATGCGGACATCTACGGCCCCAGCCAGCCGATGATGATGGGCATCGAAGGCCGCCCCGAAAGCAGCGACGGCAAGACCATGCAGCCGATGCGCAACCACGGGGTGGAGGTGATGTCGATCGGCTTCCTGATCGATGCCGACAACCCGATGATCTGGCGCGGCCCGATGGTCACGCAGGCGCTGGAGCAGCTGCTGCGCCAGACCAACTGGGGCGAGCTGGACTACCTGATCGTCGACATGCCGCCGGGCACCGGCGACATCGCGCTGACGCTGAGCCAGCGCGTGCCGCTGACCGGTGCGGTGATCGTCACCACGCCGCAGGACATTGCGCTGCTCGACGCCAAGAAGGGCCTGAAGATGTTCGAGAAGGTCGGCGTGCCGATCCTCGGGCTGGTGGAGAACATGGCCGTCTACGTGTGCCCCAACTGTGGCCACAGCGAACACATCTTCGGCGCCGACGGCGGGCGCAAGATGGCGGCCGAGTACGGCGTCGACTACCTGGGCGCGCTGCCGCTGAACCTGTCGATCCGCGAGCAGGCCGATTCGGGCCAGGCCACGGTGGTGGCCGAGCCCGAAGGCGAGATCGCCGGGCTGTACAAGTCGATGGCGCGGCGCGTGGCGGTGAAGATCGCGCAGCGCGCCAAGGACTATTCGTCCAAGTTCCCGACCATCACGGTGTCGAAGAACACCTGAGCGCCCCGCGCTCAGCCCTGGTACCCGAGCGCTCGGCGCGCTCAGCCCTGCGGCGTGGCGGCGGCCGCATGTGCGCGCATCCAAGCGGCCGTCGTGTCGAGCATCGACTGCAAGGTGTCTGCATCGCTGCGGCCGCTGCGTGCGCGCACATGGAATGAGTGGTCGGCGTCCTCGAACCACGCCAAGGTGGCGCGGTCGCCCAGGCGCTGCAGCAGCGGGCGCAGCAGCGCGGGTTCGGCCAGCGCGTCGCGCGTGCCCTGCAGAAAGAGCATCGGCACGCCGATCTCGAACAGATGCGCGGCCCGCGTGTCCGACGGCTTGCCGGCCGCATGCAGCGGGAAGCCGACGAACACCAGCCCCCGCACCACCGGCATGGCTGACAGCGCCTGGGCTTGCGAGCTCATGCGACCGCCAAAGGACTTGCCGCCGGCGAACAGCGGCACGCCGGGCAGCCGGCGCGCGGCTTCGGCCACCGCGGCGCGCACGGTGGCCTGCGCCACCGCCGGCGTGTCCGGCCGCTTCGAGCCGCGTTCCATGTACGGAAACTGGTAGCGCAGCGTGGCGATGCCGCGCTCGGCCAGGCCGGTGGCGAAGGCGGCCATGAACGCATGCGTCATGCCGGCACCGGCGCCATGGGCGAACACGTAGCCCGCCCAGGCGATTGCGGGCACGCACAGCAGCGCCGACACGCTGCTGGCGGCCTCGACCTCGAGGCTCAGGCTGACGGTGGCGGGGGCAGTCACGGGGTTGGCGGGAATCCAGGTGCGCAGCATGCCAGCGTCGCGTGTAACCCACAAATGGGGTGGCACGGCCCGCCCGGCGTGCGGCGAGGGGCGTTTGCACGCTGCGCGAACGGGGGCGTAGCGCTACCATGACCGTCCCCTTGTGTCGAGGTGCCTTATGGCCGCAGCAAGATCGATCGCGTCGCTGACCCTGGGCTTCGGCCTGGTGTCGATTCCGGTGAAGCTGTATTCCGCCACCGAAAGCGCGAGCGCCGTGCGCTTCAACATGCTGGCCAAGGACGGCTCGCGCCTGAAGCAGCAATACGTGTCGGAGAAGGACCAGCGCGTGGTCGCCCGCGCCGACATGGTCAAGGGCTACGAGTTCGAGAAGGACCGCTTCGTGCTGTTCTCGCCCGACGAGCTGAAGGCGCTGGAAGAAGCCAGCAGCCCGGCCATCGAGATCATGGCCTTCATCCCCGAGAAGTCGGTCGACCCGCTGTACTACGACAAGGCCTACCTGATCGCGCCCGACAAGCGCGGCGGCAAGCCCTATGCGCTGCTGGCCGAGGCCATGCGCCAGAGCGGCCGCTGCGCGCTGGCCAAGTGGGCCTGGAAGGCGCGGCAGGTGGTGGTGCAGGTGCGGCCGGTGGAAGACGGCCTGGTGCTGCAGCAGCTGCTCTATGCCGACGAGGTGCGTTCGCTGAAGGACCTGCACATCGAGCCGGTGGCGGTGACGCAGGGCGAACTGCAACTTGCGCTGCAACTCATCGACCAGATCTCCCAAGACGGCTACGACCCGACGCAGTACGTCGACGAAGAGAAGCAGCGCATCCTGGCGGCCATCGACGCCAAGATCGCCGGCAAGCAGGTGGTGGCCTCGGCGCATGCCGAAGAGCCCAGCAGCGCGCAGGTCATCGACCTGATGGAGGCGTTGCGCGCCAGCCTGGGCAAGAAGGCCGCGCCGGCCCAACCGGTGGTCGTGGCACCGGCGGCCGCAGCCAAGCAACCCAAGGAACGCAAGGGGGCCAAGCGCGCCACGGCGCCCAAGGAAGCCGCCGCCGCCCCGGCCCGCGCCAGAAAGTGACGCCCGTCGACGACGACCGCGCGACCTACACCCTGAGCCGCGTGCAGGCGATGCTGGGCCTGTCGCGCCGCATCGTCTCCGCGTTGATTGCCGAAGGTTTTGTCACGCCGACGCGCGGCAAGCGCAACGAGTGGCGCTTCACCTTCCAGGACCTGATGCTGCTGCGCACCGCACACGCGCTGCAGCGCTCGAACATTCCGCCGCGCCGCATCCTGCGCTCGCTGGCGCGGCTGAAGGCCACGCTGCCGCAGGAGCTGCCGCTGAGCGGCCTGCGCATCACCGCCATCGGCGCCGACGTGGCGGTGCGCGACCGCGACGGCCGCTGGCAGGCCGACAGCGGCCAGCTGCTGATGGACTTCGACGTGGCGCCGCAGGCCGGCCGCGTGGCCTTCCTGGAGCGCCGCGCCGCGCCGCCGGGCCCGGCCAGCGCCGAGGCCAGTTTCGAGCAGGGCGTGGCGCTCGAAGCCAGCGATCCCGCGGCGGCCGAGGCCGCCTACCGGCAGGCGCTGGAGCTGCAGCCCGACCACGAGGCGGCCTACCTGAACCTGGGCGCGCTGCTCAGCGAGGCCGGCCGCTACACGGAGCTGGCCGCGTTGTCCGACGCGGCGGTGCAGCACTGCCCGGCGTCGGCGCTGGCGCACTTCAACCGGGGCGTGGCGCTGGACCACCTGGAGCGGCTGGACGAAGCGGCACGCAGCTACGAGCGCAGCCTGGCGCTGGATCCGTCGCTGGCCGACGCGCACTACAACCTCGGCCGGCTGCGCGAGCAGCTCGGCGACAAGCGGGGCGCGCTGCGGCACTTCAACGCCTACAGGCGCCTGCCGCACTGACCGCCATGCCGGCGCAGCCGCCTGCAGACCGCCTGGCCCGCTACTGGTCCAAGCGCGACTTCGGCGTCACCGGCGAGCCGCGCGGCGATATCGGCGCCTCGGGCAGCGAGCTGGCCTTCGTGGTGCAGAAGCACCATGCCAGCCGCCTGCACTACGACTTCCGTCTCGAACTCGACGGCGTGATGCTGTCGTGGGCGGTGCCCCGCGGGCCGAGCTACGACCCCGCCGACAAGCGCATGGCGATCCACGTCGAAGACCATCCGCTGTCCTACAACCGCTTCGAGGGCACCATCCCGCGCGGCCAGTACGGCGCGGGCACGGTGATCGTCTGGGACCACGGCCGCTGGCAGCCGCAGGCCGACCCGCACCAGGGGCTGAAGGACGGCAAGCTGGTCTTCACCCTGCATGGCCACAAGCTCTTCGGCCTGTGGGAGCTGGTGCGCATCGCCAAGCCCGGCGACAAGCAGGAGGCCTGGCTGCTGTTCAAGAAGCGCGACCGCTACGCGCGGCCGCAGCGCGAGTACGACGTCGTCAGCGCGCTGCCCGACAGCGTGATCGCCAAGCCGCTGAAGGCCGAGCCGGCCGTGGGCGCGCCCGGCCCCACGGGCGCGGTGCGCGCGCCGCTGCCGGCGACGCTGGCGCCGCAGCTGGCCAGCCTGGCGGCCGCGGCGCCGACCTCGGGGGACTGGAGCTGGGAAATCAAGCTCGACGGCTACCGCCTGATGGCGCGCATCGAAGGCCCCCAGGTGCGGCTGGTGACGCGCGGCGGGCACGACTGGACGGGCCGCATGCCCGCGCTGGTGGAGGCGCTGCGCAGCCTGCCGCTGACCAGCGCCTGGCTCGACGGCGAGATCGTGGTCATGGGCGCCGACGGCCTGCCGGAGTTCCATGCGCTGCAGAAGGCCTTCGACGGCAGCCGCACCGAGGCCATCGACTATTTCCTCTTCGACCTGCCGTACTTCGAGGGCTGGGATCTGCGCGCCGCGCCGCTGGTGCAGCGGCGCCAGCTGTTGAAGCGGCTGCTGGCGGAGCATCCGCATGCGCGCCTGCGCTTCAGTGCCGACTTCGAGGCCGACGCCGCGGCCATCCTCGAATCGGCGCGGCGCATGGGGCTCGAAGGCGTCATCGCCAAACGCAAGGACGCGCCCTATGAGTCACGCCGCACCGAGACCTGGCTGAAGCTGAAGAACAAGCTGCGCCAGGAGTTCGTCATCGCCGGCTACACCGACCGCGCCAGCGGCGAGGCCGAGATCGGCAGCCTGCTGCTGGGCGTGCACGACGACGGCGGGCAACTGGTCTATGTCGGCAACGTCGGCACGGGCTGGAACGCGGCCACCGCCGCGCAGCTGAAGGCCCGCCTGAAGAAGCTCGAAGTCACGGCCTCGCCCTTCGGCACGCAGCCGCGGCACCGGCATCGCTGGGCGGTGCGCGACCCGGCCGCGCAGCATTTCGTGCAACCCAGCCTGGTGGCCGAGATCGAGTTCTCGGGCTGGACGCCCGACAGCCAGATCCGCCATGCCAAGTACCTGGGCCTGCGCAGCGACAAGGCGGCGCCGGCGGTGCAGCGCGAAAGCGCCGTGATGCCGCAGGGCCCGGCGCTGCTGCCCGCGGGCGGCAGCGTGGTCGGCGGCGTCAAGGTCTCGCACCCCGAGCGGGTCATCGACGCCAGCAGCGGCATCACCAAGCTCGAACTGGTGCGCTACTACGCGTCGGTGGCCGACTGGATGCTGCCGCACCTGAAGGGGCGGCCCTGCTCGCTGGTGCGCGGCCCCAGCGGCGTGGGCGGCGAGCTGTTCTTCCAGAAGCACATCGAGTCGCTGCAGATCACCGGCATCAAGGAGCTGGACGCCGCGCTGTGGCCCGGCCATGCGCCGCTGCTCGAGGTGCCGTCGAAGAAGGCGCTGGTGGCGGCGGCGCAGATGAACGTCATCGAGTTCCACACCTGGAATGCGCGGGTGCGCCGCATCGAGCGCCCGGACCGCGTGATCTTCGACCTCGACCCCGGCGAAGGCGAACGCTGGGAGCGCGTGCAGGAGGCGGCCGTGCTGGTGCGCGGCCTGCTGCAGGAGCTGGGCCTGCGCAGCTGGCTCAAGACCAGCGGCGGCAAGGGCCTGCACGTGGTGGTGCCGCTGACGCCGCGCGACGACTGGGACACGGTGAAGGCCTTCGCGCAGGCCCTGGTGCAGCACCTGGCCCAGGTGATCCCCCAGCGCTTCGCGGCCAAGATGGGCGCCGCCAACCGCGCCGGCCGGCTGTTCGTCGACTACCTGCGCAACAACCACGGCGCGACCACCGCGGCGGCCTTCTCGGCGCGCGCGCGGCCCGGGCTGGGCGTGTCGATGCCGCTCGCCTGGGACGACTTGGCGGCGCTGAAGCGCAGCGACCAGTGGACCGTGCGCACGGCGCGCGAGCACCTGTCGTTCCAGGGCGCCGACCCCTGGGCGGACTACTGGGGCTGCAGGCAGACGCTGAGCGCGGCGCTCAGGACGCTGGGGATCACGCCGACGGCGACGGCGGCGACGAGGTCGCCGGGGGCGCCAGCCGCGCCAGCAGCGCCGCCGCGTAGCCGGGCGCGGTCGGCTCGTGCATGAAGTACGCGTGCACCTGCTGCCAGTGCGTGGCCGCCAGCCGCTCGGCCCAGCCGTCCAGGTCGGCGTCGCTGTAGGTCTCCAGCCGCAGCCGCAGGTAGCCCCAGGAGGCCGTTTCCACCAGCGGCGGCGGCAGGGCGTCCTCGCGCTCCGACAGGCACAGCGCCGCGCCGGCCGAGCGCAGCAGCGCGTACACGTCGTCGTCGAACCAGCTGTCGTGGCGGAACTCGAAGGCGGCGCGGTGGTCCGTGGGCAGCAGCGCCAGAAACTCCTGCAGCCGCGCCGTGTCCTTCTTCAGGAAGGGCGGCAGCTGGAACAGCACCGGCCCGCGCTTGGCGCCCAGTGCGCCCAGGTTGCCGTAGAGATAGGCCAGCGGCTGCGCCGCCGCGTCCGCAGCCAGCCGCGCGTCGTGCGTGATGCGTTTGGAGGCCTTGATGGCGAAGCGGAAGGCCTCGGGCGTGGCCTGCGCCCAGCGCTCCAGCACCTCGACCTTGGGCATGCGGTAGAAGCTGTTGTTGATTTCCACCGACGGCAGGCGCTCGGCATACCAGGCGAGCATGGCGTCCGCTGCGATCTTCTCGGGGTAGAAGCTGCCTTCCCAGGCCTTGAAGGCGTAGCCGCTGGCGCCGGCCCAGAGCGTGGGCATCGCTCAGGCCTTGGGGGCGGCGGAGGACTGCAGCTGCTGCAGCTCGGCCAGGGTGTTGGCGTTGGCGAACGCCGCGGCGTCGTCGAAGTCCACGCGCACGCAGCGGTGCTGCGCCGTCCAGCGGTCCACCTTGCGCTGCCCGCTGCGCAGGAAGTCGTGCAGGCTGGGCAGCAGCTGGCAATCCAGCAGGCAGAACACCGGCTGCGTGCGCAGCGCGCCGTCCTCGAAGCACGCCGCCATGGCGATCTGCGCCTGCTGCTGCACCAGCGCGTCCGCCAGCCGCGCCACCAGGTCGTGCGGGAAGTTCGGGCTGTCGCAGGGGACGCTGACCAGCCAGGGCGTCTGGCAGTGCGCCATCCCTGCAGCCAGGCCGGCCAGCGGGCCGGGGTAGTCGGCCAGCGTGTCGGCATAGACCGGCACGCCCATCGCCGCGTAGGCCTCCAGGTGGCGGTTGGCGTTGATCATCAGCGTGCCGACCTGCGGCGCCAGGCGCTGCAGCGCATGCTGCGCCAGCGGCTGGCCGCCGTGCAGCTGCAGCCCCTTGTCCACGCCGCCCATGCGGCTGCCGCGGCCGCCGGCCAGCACCAGTCCGGTGATCTGTTCCCTGGTCAACGCCGTCATGTCGCGCACCGGCGGGCGGCGCTCAGCCCATCGGGTGGGCCATGTTGCGCAGCACGGCGGGGCCGACGCGGCGCTCGATCTCCTGCGCTAGCGACCGTGCCAAGCCCAGCGAGAACAGCAGCTCGGCGGTGACGAACATCGGCCCGACCAGCAGCCCCACCAGGTCGTCGGCGAAGGCCGGCTTCTTGCCTTCGTAGTAGTGGCCGACGAACTGCACGAGCCAACCGACGGCGAAGAAGCCCAGGCCCCAGCTGAGCCACTGCGCCACCGTGCCGGCCGAGGCCAGGTGCGCCAGCGCGAAGAGCAGCGCGTTGGCCAGGCTGACGGCCGCGCCCAGCAGCAGGTGGCCGCGGCTCAGGTACCACAAGGTGGCCAGCGTCCACACCACCCAGGCCAGGCTGGGCCCGGCGTCGCCGGGGGGCAGCTGCGCGCGCGACAGCAGCACGCCCAGGCCGAAGACGATCATCGGCACGCCGACCAGGTGCGTGGCGATGTTGCGCTCGTCGCGGTGGTAGCGCGCATAGCGCACCATCAGTTCGTCGGCGGGTAGGAACAGGCTGCTGGCCATGCGGGGGTCTCCGGACGCGGTGCGCTCGCGCCCGGTCAAGCATATCGCTTGCGCAGCAAGGCCGCGCAGCCGGCGCGGGCATGCGTGCCAGAATTGGCGCCGGAGCCGGCAGCCTGCATCCGTTGCGGGGGCGTGCGGCGCGGAGGGCAGTGTTTGAGCATCAAGAGCGACCGATGGATCCGCCGCATGGCCGAGGGGCACGGCATGATCGAGCCATTCGAGCCCGGCCAGGTGCGCCAAGCGCCGGACGGCAGCCGCATCGTCAGTTACGGCACCAGCAGCTACGGGTACGACATCCGCTGCGCGCGGGAGTTCAAGGTCTTCACCAACATCTTCAGCACGGTGGTCGACCCGAAGCACTTCGACGAGCGCAGCTTCGTCGACATCGAGGCCGACGTGTGCACCATCCCGCCCAACAGCTTCGCGCTGGCGCGCACGATGGAGTACTTCCGCATCCCGCGCAACGTGCTGACCATCTGCCTGGGCAAGAGCACCTACGCGCGCTGCGGCATCATCGTCAACGTCACCCCCTTCGAACCCGAGTGGGAAGGCTACGTGACGCTGGAGTTCAGCAACACCACGCCGCTGCCGGCGCGCATCTACGCGGGCGAGGGCTGCGCGCAGGTGTTGTTCTTCGAAAGCGACGAGCCCTGCGAAACCAGCTACAAGGACCGTGGCGGCAAATACCAGGGCCAGCGGGGCGTGACCCTGCCCAAGGCCTGAAACCCCAGCCGCCGGAGGAGACAGCATGAAGTGGGAAGGCAACCGGCAGAGCGACAACGTCGAAGACCGGCGCGGCAGCGGGGGCGGTGGCTTCGGCGGTGGCATGGGCCCGCGCATCGGCGGGCGCGGCATCGGCATCGGCACGATCGTCATCGCGCTGGTGGGCGGCTGGATCCTCGGCATCAACCCGCTGACGCTGCTCGGCGCTTTGAGCGGCGGCGGCTCGGTGGCGCCGCCCGCGCAGCAGGCGCCGGCGCAGGCGCCGCCGGCCAACGACAAGATGGCCGCCTTCGTCTCCACCGTGCTGGCCAGCACCGAGGACGTGTGGACCGAGCAGTTCCGCGCCGCGGGCGGCGCCTACCGGCCGCCGGGGCTGGTGCTGTTCCGCGGCGCCACGCGCACCGGCTGCGGCGTCGGGCAGTCGGCGATGGGGCCGTTCTACTGCCCCGCCGACCAGAAGGTCTACATCGACCTGAACTTCTTCGACACGCTGGACCGGCAGCTGGGTGCGCCGGGCGACTTCGCCCAGGCCTATGTGGTGGCGCACGAGGTCGGCCACCACGTGCAGAAGCAGCTGGGCATCACCGACAAGGTCGACGGCATGCGCGGCCGCGTGCCCGAGGAGCAGATGAACGCGCTGTCGGTGCGGCTGGAACTGCAGGCCGACTGCCTGGCCGGCGTCTGGGCGAACCATGCCAACAAGGCCAAGGCGTGGCTCGAGCCCGGCGACGTCGAAGAAGGGCTCAACGCCGCCGCGAAGATCGGCGACGACACGTTGCAGCGCCAGTCGCAGGGCGTGGTGGTGCCCGAATCCTTTACCCACGGCAGCAGCGCGCAGCGCGTGAACTGGTTCAAGCGCGGGCTGAGCAGCGGCAACATGTCGCAGTGCAATACCTTCGAATCGAGGCAACTCTGAACACCGACACGATGAGACAACTCAGCGCCCGCGATGCCGGCTTCCTGTATTCGGACACCAGCCATTCCAACGCCAACGTCACGCTGATCCAGATCTACGACCAGAGCACCGCGCCCGGCGGCAAGGTGCGCTTCAAGAGCATCCTGGCGCACATCGAGAGCCGGCTCGCCGGCCTGCCGATCTTCCGCAGCAAGCTGCAGCGCGTGCCGCTGGACCTGGACCATCCGTACTGGGTCGACGACCCGAACTTCGACCTCGAATACCACGTGCGCCACATCGCGCTGCCCAAGCCGGGCGATTGGCGCCAGTTCTGCATCCAGGCCTCGCGCATCCACGCGCGGCCGCTGGACCAGAACCGCCCGCTGTGGGAGATCTACGTGGTCGAGGGCCTGGACAGCCTGCTCGAGCTGCCGGCCGGCAGCTTTGCGCTGCTGACCAAGATCCACCATGCGGCGGTCGAGGCCGAAGGCGGCAACCGCATCGCCATGCTGCTGCACGACCTGACGCCCCACGCGCTGCCGCCGGCGCCGCCGAAGCCGTGGTTCCCGCAGCGCACGCCCGGGGCGATGGAGCTGCTGCTGCGCGGCGCCGTCAACTCGGTGCTGTCGCCGCTGCAGCTGCGCACGCCGCTGGCGCGCCGGCTGGCCGACAACGCCGAAGCCGCCTGGACCTTCGCCAACGACCTGCTGGCGCGGCCCGAGCAGCTGCTGGCCACGCGCTTCAACTCGGTGGTCTCGGCGCACCGCGTGTTCGACACGCGGCGCTTCATGCTCGAGGAGTTCGAGGCCATCCGCGGCCTGGTGCCCGGCGCCAGCGTCAACGACGCGGTGCTGGCGGTCTGCGGCGGGGCGCTGCGCGCCCACCTGCAGTCGCTGGGCGAGCTGCCCGGCCCCAGCCTCAGCGCCGTCACGCCGCTGCGCCTGCCCGGGCGCGACAAGCCCGGCAGCAGCTCCGGCTCGATGACCTGGCTGCGCGTGCAGCTGGGCACCGACGAGGCCGACCCGGTGCAGCGCCTGCGCCGCGTGCAGGAGCAGACCGCCGCGGCGCTCGGCCCGGAGGCCGCCCATGCCGACCCGCAGAGCGTCGACGGCAGCCACCAGGCGGCCTCGACCTTGGCGCTGAGCAGCCGCATGCAGAGCCTGCTGAGCCTGGGCAACGTGCGCCGCTCGCCGGCCGCGGCCTGCACCATCACCAACGTGGCCGGGCCGTCGGCGCCGCTGTACCTGAACGGCGCGCGCATGACCTACTTCTCGGCCATCATGCCCATCGCCGACGGCATGGGCCTGGTGATCGCCGTGACCAGCTACGACGGCCGCATCATCATCTCGCCGACCTCGTGCCGCGAACTGCTGCCCGACCCCGAGGCCTTCACGCAGCGGCTGCGCGACAGCTTCCAGGAATACCTGGCGCTGGCGCGCGCGCCGCGCCCGGCGGCGGCGGCCGCCAAGCCGGCTAGATCGGCACGGCCTCGTGCGTCAGCGCGCGGTGCAGCATCCCCAGCATCCCCGAAGGCTCGTAGGGCTTCCACTGCCCCTCGGGCTGCGCGAGCCGGTCGGCCACGATCTGCAGCACCAGCGGGTTGAAGCCCAGCCCGACGTGGCTGCCGGCCACGCGGATGTTCTCGCGCAGCGTGGGGTCGCCGTCGATGGTGGCTTCCTGCGGCGGCACGACGCCGTCGCTCAGCGAGTAGAGGCAGCTGATCGGCACCGGCAGGGCGCGGCCTTCGCGCAGCGTCTTGGCGCGCGGCTGCATCGCGTGGGCGGCCGAGCCCATCGGGTGGGCCACCAGCCGGTACAGCGCGCGCAGCAGCGGCGGCACGGCGCTGCCCGAGGAATCCAGCGAGATCGGGCTGCCCAGCGTGATGACGTTGCGCACGCATTCCGGCGCCTGGTGCGCGCCGTAGAGCGCGAACACGCCGCCCAGGCTCCAGCCCACCAGGCTGACGCGGCGACCGGTCTCGTGCTGCAGGTAGCGGATCTTCTGCTCCAGCGCCGACGCATGCCCGGGCCGGAAGCCGACATTGCGCCCCAGCCCCCAGGTCTGCACCTGGTAGCCGCGGTTGCGCAGGAACAGCTCCAGCGCGATCAGCGAGCCTTCGCTGCCCATGAAGCCGGGCAGCAGCAGCACCGGGTGGCCGTCGCCCTCGGGCGTCTGCATGAGCATCGGCAGCGCGTAGGGCAGCGAGGCGATTTCGAAGAACACACGCGCCTCGAGCATCGAGCTCAGGGCGCTGGGCTGGCCGGTGTGGGGGTGTCGGGTTGCCATGCGCTCGCTTTAAACAGAGCGGTTGCTCTGCAATATTCGAACCATAACACGCGACCCAGGCGTCTTTACTGAGGGAAGGTCCCCGGACGCAGGATGGAACGGTCTACGTTCACGAGTTGCGTGTGGCCGCAGAAGGCCATGGTCACGTCCAGCTCCTTGTGCAGGATCTGCAGCGCCTTCAGCACGCCGGCTTCGCCCATCGCGCCCAGGCCGTAGACCATGGCGCGGCCGATCATCGTGCCGCGCGCACCCAGCGCCCAGGCCTTGAGCACGTCCTGGCCGCTGCGGATGCCGCCGTCCATCCACACCTCGAGCCTGGAGCCCACCGCGTCGACGATCGCCGGCAGCGCCTCGATGCTCGACGGCGCGCCGTCCAGCTGGCGCCCGCCGTGGTTGCTGACGACGATGGCGTCGGCGCCATGCTCGGCGGCCAGCCGGGCATCTTCCACTTCCATGATGCCCTTCAGGATCAGCTTGCCGCCCCACTGCTTCTTCACCCATTCCACGTCCGGCCAGGACAGGCGCGGGTCGAACTGCTCGTTGGTCCAGGCCGCCAGCGAGCTCATGTCGCTGACGCCCTTGACGTGGCCCACCAGGTTACCGAAGCTGCGCCGCCGGGTGCCGGCCATGCCCAGGCACCAGCCGGGCTTGGTCATCAGGTTCAGGATGTTCCTCAGCGTCGGCTTGGGCGGCGCGGTCAGGCCGTTCTTCAGGTCCTTGTGGCGCTGGCCGATGACCTGCAGGTCCAGCGTCAGCACCAGCGCGCTGCAGTTCGCGGCCCGGCAGCGCTCGATCATGCGCGCCATGGCATCGCGGTCGCGCATCATGTACAGCTGGAACCAGAAGGGCGCCTGCGTGGCCGCGGCGATGTCTTCGATCGAGCAGATGCTCATCGTCGACAGGGTGAACGGGATGCCGAAGGCCTTGGCCGCCTTGGCCGCCAGGATCTCGCCGTCGGCATGCTGCATGCCGGTCAGCCCCACGGGCGCGATGGCCACCGGCATCTTGGCGTCGACCCCCACCATCTTCACCGCGGTGCTGCGGTTCTCCATGTTCACCGCCACGCGCTGGCGCAGCTTGATCGTCTGGAAGTCCGCTTCGTTGGCGCGGTAGGTGCCTTCGGTCCACGAGCCCGAATCGGCATAGTCGTAGAACATGCGCGGCACGCGCTTCTCGGCCAGCACGCGCAGGTCTTCGATGTTCGTGATCACGGGCATGCGGGTCTCCGGTGTTTCGATGTGTTGGGCGCCATGCTAGCGACGCGGCCGCCGGCACTGGCGGAAGAATCGTCAGCGGCGGCGCGAAAGTTCTTCCTCGGCGGCGGCCAGCTCGTCCGCGCACAGTGCGCGCAGCCAGTCGGCGAAGGGCCGCACCGCGTCGGCGTCGCCGTGGGTGAGCAGCTGGTAGTGCTGCGTCGGCCAGGCGCGCTGCGCCAGCGGTGCCAGCAGGCTGCCCGCGGCCAGCCAGGGCCGCGCCAGCGCCGGCCGCGCGAGGGCGATGCCCTGGCCGCTGACCGCCGCCTCCAGCGTCAGGCCCAGGTCCAGCAGCTTGGGGCCTTCGGCCGGCTCGGGCCAGTCCAGCCCGGCCGCGCGGAACCAGGGCGTCCACGGCTGCAGCGGCGTGCGCAGCAGCGGGGCCCGCGCCAGGTCGGCCGGGCGGCGCAGCGGCGGCAGCCGCGCCAGCAGCGCCGGCGCGGCCAGCGGCAGCACCTGTTCGCACAGCAGCACCTGCGGCGCGGCGGCGTCGACCTCACCGTAGCGCACCTCCACGTCGGCCTGCGCCGTGGCGGGTTCGGCATAGGGCACCGACAGCTGCAGCTCCAGCTCGATCTGCGCATGCGCCGCGCTGAAGGACGCCAGCCGCGGCACCAGGATCTGCCGCGCGAAGGTGGGCGGCGCCAGCACGCGCAGCCGCTGGCTGCGCTGCACGGCGCGGCGGTGCAGCGGCATCGCGGCCAGCAGCTGCAGGGCGCCCTTGACCTGCTGCAGGTACTCGCGGCCGCTGGGCGTCAGCTGCAGCGGCTTGGTGCCGCGGGCGAACAGCGCCGTGCCCAGCAGCTCCTCGACGGTGGCCACGCGCTTGGCGATGGCGCTGGCGCCCAGGTCCAGCTCGTCCGCCGCACGCTCGAAGCTGCCCAGCCGCGCGCTGGCCTCGAAGGCCCGCAGGCCGTCGATCGAAGGAAGCCGAAGGTCCTGCGCCATCGCGGGGCAGTCTATGCCAGCGTGCCCCGCGCGCGCCGTGGCACCATGCGGCCGATGCTGCCCGCCGACGCCCCGCCAAACCCGCGCCCGCGCTGGCAGCGCGGGCTGTGGCTGCTGGCCGGTGCCGTCAGCCTGGCGACCGGCATCGTCGGCATCTTCCTGCCGCTGCTGCCGACCACGCCCTTCGTGCTGCTGGCGGCCTTCTGCTTTTCGCGCGGCAGCCAGCGTTGCGAGACCTGGCTGCTGCAGCACCCACGCTTCGGGCCGATGGTGCGCGGCTGGCGCGCCAACCGCGCGGTGCCGCTGCGTGCCAAGCAGCTGGCCACCGTGATGATGGTGGTCGGCTCGGCCTGGGCCTGGTGGAGCTTGCCGCCGAGCGTGTGCTGGCTGCCGACGCTGTTGTGCGCCGCGACGGCGCTGTGGCTGTGGCGGCTGCCGACGGCCGCGCCGCAGGCCTAGGAGCCTGGGCGGCAGAAATCCGCAGTCGCGCCCGGGCGTCCCAGGCTCCTAGCCGAAGGGCAGCTCGGCGCTGTCTTCTTGCGGTGCGGGCGCGGACGCCGGCGCTGCACGGCGCGGCGTGTCGGCCGCGGGCACCCGTCCCGCCCGCGCCAGGCTGCCCACGCGCACGCCCAGCAGCCGCAGGCGCCGCTGCAGGTCCACGCGCTTCAGGCATTCGCCGGCGGCGCGGCGGATGGCCGTGGCGTCGGCCACCGCGTCGGGCAGGGTGAGGTCGCGTGTCACCGTGCGGAAGTCGTCGAAGCGCAGCTTGATGCCCACCGTGCGGCCCACGTAGCCCTTGCGCTGCAGGTCGGCGGCCACCTGCGTGCACAGCCGGGTGAAGACCGCGGTCAGCTCGGCGCGGTCGGCCTTGGCATGCAGGTCGCGCTCGAAGGTGGTCTCGCGGCTCATCGACACCGGCTCGCTGTGCGTCACCACCGCGCGCTCGTCGCGCCCATGCGCGGCGTCGTGCAGCCAGGCGCCGTAGCTGCGGCCGAAGCGCTCGATCAGGTCGGCGCGCGGCCAGGCCGCCAGTTCGCCGACGCGGGTGATGCCCATCGCCGCCAGCTTGGCGCCCGCCTTCGGGCCGATGCCGTTGATGCGCCGCACCGGCAGCGGCCAGATGCGCGTGGGCAGGTCGGCCAAGGTGAGGATGGTCAACCCGTCGGGCTTGTCCAGCTCGGAGGCGATCTTCGACAGCAGCTTGTTCGGCGTCACGCCGATCGAGCAGGTGAGCCCGGTGGCGCGCTTCACGCTGTTGCGGATCTCCTGCGCCACCGCGCGCACGCCGCCCAGCGGGTCGTGGCCCAGCGGCTCGTGCACGCCGGGCACGGCGCTCAGGTCGATGTAGATCTCGTCGATGCCGCGGTCCTCGATCTGCGGCGTGACCTCGGCCACCGCCGCCTTGAACAGGCGCGAATAGCGGCGGTACTCATCGAAGTCGGTGGGCAGCAGCACCGCATCGGGCGCGCGCAGCGCGGCCTTCATCAACCCCATCGCCGAGAACACACCCAGGTCGCGCGCGGCGTAGGTGGCGGTGGTGGCCACACCGCGGCCCACGTAGTCGCGCAGCCGCGCGAACTGCCGGCGGCCGTCGGCCTGCAACTGCGGCTGGTGGCGCCGGCCGCCACCGATGACCACCGGCAGGCCCTGCAGTTCGGGATAGCGCAGCAACTCGACGGACGCATAGAACGCGTCCATGTCCAGGTGCGCGATCCAGCGCGGCGGCGGGGGCTGCATGCAGGCATTCTGCGTCCGATGGCGGTGGCGGGGCACCACGCCTTCGTGGACAAGCGCCGACCTCGGCGCGCGGACGAGCCCGGCGCGGCGAGAGGCGGTCTCAGGCCGGCGACCTCCGCCGCATGGCGCAAGCTGTCGCGCCGGTTGGACGGCGCGGGCATGCGCATCGTGGGCCGTGAGCGTCGCCCATCTTCGGCCCTGTCGGCGCCAGCGCCGGGCCCGGGCCGATGCGACAATCGCGCCCCACTGGAGCACGCTGTCGATGCCCGCCCCCGAACGCACCCCCGAACACGTTCCCGAACACGTCCCCGGGCGCGACCTGCCCCGTACCACCCTCGGCGTGCTGTTCATCGGCCTGCTGATCGTGGCCACGCTGTGGATCCTGCGGCCCTTCCTCGCGCCGATGATCTGGGCGGTCATGATCGTGGTGTCCACCTGGCCGATGATGACCTGGCTCCAGGCGCGGCTGTGGGGCAAGCGCGCGCTGGCGGTGCTGGTCATGTCGCTGCTCATCCTGACGCTGCTGGTGGTGCCGCTGATGCTGGCCATCGGCACCATCGTGCGCCATGCCGACGACATCGTCGCGCAGGCGGCCATCCTGTCGGGCTACGTGATGTCGCCGCCACCGCCGTGGGTGGCCGGCCTGCCGCTGATCGGCGACAACCTGGCGCGCTTCTGGGAGCAGGCCGCCGCGGCCGGCTCCAGCGGGCTGGTGTCGCGCATCCTGCCCTACGCCGACGACATCGCCAAATGGTTCGTCTCGCAGGCCGGCAGCCTGGGCATGGTGTTCGTGCAGTTCCTCATCATGGTGGGGCTGGCGGCGATCATGTATGCCGGCGGCGAACGCGCCGCGCGGGCCGTGCAGCGCTTCGGCTGGCGCCTGGCCGGCACGCAGGGCGAGAACGTGGTCAAGCTGGCCGGCCAGGCGATCCGCGGCGTGGCGCTGGGGGTGGGGGTCACGGCGGTGCTGCAGTCGGCGGCGGGCGGTATCGGCCTGGCCATCGCCGGTGTGCCCTTTGCCGGCCTGCTGACCGCGCTGATGCTGATGCTGTGCATCGCGCAGGTCGGGCCGTCGCTGGTGCTGTTCCCGGCGGTGGCCTGGGTCTACTGGAGCGGCGACACCGCCTGGGGCACCTTCCTGCTGGTGTGGTCGCTGGTGGTGTCGACGATGGACAACATCATCCGCCCGGCGCTGATCAAGCTGGGCGCCGACCTGCCGCTGCTGCTGATCTTCGGCGGCGTCATCGGCGGGTTGCTGGCCTTCGGGATGATCGGCATCTTCGTCGGCCCGGTGGTGCTGGCCGTGGCCTACACGCTGGTGGACGCCTGGATCACCGCCGGCGAAGACGCCGACAAGGCCGGCACGCCGTAGCGCCGGCCGGCGCGCGCCCCGGGCACCGCCATCGGCCCACGGCGCGGGCCGTGACGTCGGTGACGGGCATACGCCTCAGCCCAGCCGCGCGCGGTGCGCGTCGATCTGCGCATGCACCTGCACCGGCGCGGTGCCGCCGATGCTCTGGCGCGAATCCAGCGAGCCGCGCAGCGACAGCCGCTCGAACACCTCCGGGCCGATCTTCGGGTGAAAGCCCTGCAGCGTGGCCAGCGGCAGCTCGGCCAGGTCCTGCCCCATCTGCATGGCCACCTTCACCGCATGCGCCACCACCTCGTGCGCGTCGCGGAAGGGCAGGCCCTGCTGCACCAGGTAGTCGGCCAGGTCGGTGGCCGTGGCATAGCCGCGCAGGGCCGCGCGTTCCATCGCCTCGGGCTTGACCGTGATGCCGCCGACCATCTCGGCCATGATGCGCAAGGTGTCGCGCAAGGTGTCCACGCTGTCGAACAGCGGCTCCTTGTCTTCCTGGTTGTCCTTGTTGTAGGCCAGCGGCTGGCCTTTCATCAGCGTCAGCAGGCCCATCAGGTGGCCGACCACGCGGCCGGTCTTGCCGCGCGCCAGCTCGGCCACGTCGGGGTTGCGCTTCTGCGGCATGATCGACGAGCCGGTGCAGTAGCGGTCGGCCAGGTCGATGAAGCCGAAGTTCTGGCTCATCCACAGCACGATCTCTTCCGACAGGCGCGACACGTGCACCATGCAGATCGACGAGAACGCGGCGAACTCCAGCGCGAAGTCGCGGTCGCTGACGGCGTCCAGGCTGTTGTTGCACAAGCCTTCGAAGCCCAGCGTCGCGGCCACGCGCTTGCGGTCGATGGGGTAGCTGGTGCCGGCCAGCGCGGCCGCGCCCAGCGGCAGCCGGTTGACGCGGCGGCGTAGGTCGGCCAGGCGTTCGGCGTCGCGCGCGAACATCTCCACATAGGCCAGCAGGTGGTGCGCAAAGCTCACCGGCTGGGCCACCTGCAGGTGCGTGAAACCGGGCATCACGGTTTCGGCGTGCCGGGCGGCCAGCTCGACCAGCGCGCGCTGCATCTGCAGCAGCAGCTCGGCCAGGCCGTCGATCTCGGCGCGCAGCCACAGGCGCACGTCGGTGGCCACCTGGTCGTTGCGGCTGCGCCCGGTGTGCAGCCTTTTGCCGGCATCGCCGACCAGCTGCGTCAGGCGCGCCTCGATGTTCAGGTGCACGTCTTCCAGGTCCAGCTGCCAATCGAAGCGGCCGGCTTCGATCTCTTCGGTGATCTGCGCCATGCCGCGGCGGATGTCGGCCAGGTCCTGCGCGGCGATGATGCCTTGCGCCTGCAGCATCTCGGCATGGGCCAGGCTGCCTTCGATGTCGGCGCGCCACAGCCGCTGGTCGAAGCCGACGCTGGCGGTGTAGCGCTTGACCAGCTCGCTCATCGGCTCGCTGAACAGGGCCGACCAGGCCTGGGCTTTGTTGTCTAGCGGGTTCGCGGACATCGGCGGTTGACAATGAGATACGACGCGTGCGCCGGGAGTCCTTATTATCGACGGGGCCATGTCACGCACGCCGGTCAGGAGGGCGCCGGGCCGCCCCAGGTTCTCCGATGCCTCGCTGCGTCTGCGTGATGCCGCCGCGCCGGCCCCCGCGGACAGCGACCCCGCCGGCAGCGAGACGCGCCCGGCCAGCGTCTGGCCGGCCAGCACGCGCCCCGCCGGCCTGGACTCGGTGTCCTTCGTGCCCACGCACTTCGATCCGCTGCTCGAACAGAAGGCGCGCGACACGCAGCACGCCGGCGTGGCGCTGGACATGTGCCACCCGATGCTGGCGCTGCGCGTGGTGCTGGGCGTGCAGGCGGTGCTGGCCGTTGGCGCGCTGGTTGGCGCGGCCGGTGCCGGCGACTGGCTGGCGCGCCAGTCCACCGCCATGTTCGTCGGCCTGGCCGGCACCTTGCTGTGGCTGGTGTCGGTGTGTGCCTGCAAGAGCGTGCTGGCGCGCCGCCCGCCCGCGCTGCGCCTGGCCGGCTTGCTGGCGCTGGGCGCGGCTGCGGCGCTGCTGGCCTGGTGGCCGCTGGGCTGGGCCGGCCTGGCCGGCGGGGCCGGTGGGGCCGGCGGGGCGCCGGGCCTGACGCTGCTGGGCATCGGCCTGGCCGGCGCCGGGTTGGCCGGCGCGGCCTGGGCCTGGCTGGAATGGCGCGCGAGGCTGTGGCAGCCGGTGGACGCCAGCGTGCGCCTGGCCGAGCTGCAGTCGCGCATCCGCCCCCACTTCCTTTTCAACGCGCTGAACACTGCGCTGGCGCTGGTGCGCGTGGACCCGGCGCGCGCCGAGCGCGTGCTCGAGGACCTGGCGCAGTTGTTCCGCGTGGCCCTGGCCGATGCCGGCGAGTCGGTGTCGCTGGACGAGGAGATCCACCTGGCGCAGCGCTACCTGGCGATCGAGCAGATCCGCTACGGCGACCGGCTGCAGCTGCATTGGGACATCGACCCGCGCGTCGGCCGCGCGCGCGTGCCGCCGCTGGTGCTGCAGCCGCTGGTGGAGAACGCGGTGCGCCACGGCGTGGAGCCGTCGCTACAGGGCGCGCAACTGTGGGTGCAGGCCGAAGCCAGGCGCGGGCAGGCGGTGGTGCTGGTCAGCAACACGGTGCCCGACGCGCCGTCGCAGCCCGGCCACGGCATGGCGCTGCACAACGTGCGCGAGCGGCTGCGCCTGCTGCACGACGTGGCCGGCCAATGCGACGTGTGGCGCGAAGGCGAGCTGTTCCGCGCGCGCATCATCGTGCCGTTGTGAACGAGCCCCTACGCGCTTCGCGCGCCAGCCAGCCTGCATGCCGACTGGCCCTCGCCTACGAGCGCCAACAGCGTCCCCGCTGCGGGCACCGCTGGCGGCCCAGCAGAGCCGGTCCCGCGGCGGTCGCTTGGTTCCCCCGTTTGCGCTCATGCCGTCGTGCGGCCCCGAGCAGCGCCTGCTTATGACGCCGCCTCTTCGGATCCTGCTGGTCGACGACGAGCCGCTGGCGCGGCTGCGCCTGCGCGCGCTGCTGCAGGAGTGCGCCGACCCCGCCAGCGACATCGTCGGCGAGGCCGGCGACGCCGACACGGCGCTGGCGCTGCTGCGCGAGCGCGGCTGCGACCTGTTGCTGCTGGACATCGGCCTGCCCGGGCGCAGCGGCATGCAGCTGGCCGCCGGCTTGCGTGCGCTGGCACCGCCGCCCAGCGTGGTCTTCGTCACCGCGCATGCCGAGCATGCGCTGCAGGCCTTCGAGCTGGATGCCGTGGACTACCTGACCAAGCCGGTGACGCGCGAGCGCCTGCGCTCGGCGCTGCAGCGCGTGGCGCAGCGCCGCCGCAGCGTGGACGCGCCGGTGGCCGCGGGCGCGTCGAGCGTGCTGGTGGTGCACGACCGCGGCCGCGTGCTGCGCCTGCCGCTGGCCGACGTGCTGTACCTGAAGGCCGAGTTGAAGTACGTCACCTTGCGCACCGCCGTGCACAGCTATGTGCTGGACGACCCGCTGAGCGAGCTGGAGCAGCGCCTGGGCGACGGCTTTCTGCGCGTGCACCGCAACGCGCTGGTGGCGCGCTGGGCGGTGCGGGCGCTGCAACGCCGCCGCGGCGACGGCCCCAGCGGCGCCGGCGGCGACGAGGGCCATGCCGAGCACTGGGCGGTGCAAGTGGCGCCCACCGGTGAATGGCTGGCCGTGTCGCGGCGGCAGCTGGCGGCGGTGCGGGAGGCGCTGAGTGGGAGCTGAAGTCGCTTTGACTGGGTGCTAGCAGGGCTGCCGTTGTATTGCTGTTTGGCGCAGCGTCGAAGGACAGCGAAAGACTGGACTGAGACATTCGCGTTGGCGGGCCGAAAGTCAGCACCGGCCGAGACCGGTCCTTCGCGCCGGCTCGCCCCGAAGGACCGCTGCAATCACAAAGCGATCGCTACCTGCCAAGTTGCAGCGCCTGGACGACCGCTTCCACTTCGGACGAACTCACCAAGCCGACCCAATGCAGCCGCTCGGTCGCTCGCCAAGCCGTCGGTCAGGCCTTCGGTAGGTCACAAGGCACGACTCGAACCCAGGCCGCTGAACCCGTTGGGGCGAGCCCACCGTGAGCAACAGGTCGACCGGCGCCACTGGGACGGAGAGATTGCTCGCTGATTTCTGCGCGCACTGAAGCTCAGTCGGCGCTCGGCGACGCGGCTCCGGCCCGGTATTCGCCGGGGGTGCGGCCCGTCCAGCGCTTGAAGGCATGGCGAAAGCTCGCGGCGTCGCTGAAACCCAGGGCGGCGGCGATGTCGTCGACCTCGAGGAACGAGGTCGACAGGTAGTCGACGGCCAAGGCTTGGCGCACGCTCGCCAGCAGTTCCTTGTAGGTCGTCCCCTCCTCGTCGAGCCGTCGCCGCAGCGTCCGGGCGGTGATACACAGCACCGCCGCGATCTCGTCGATGCCGGGAAAGCGGCCCGGTGTTCGCGTCAGTTCGGCGTATACCCGGCGGCTCGTGCCCGAGTTCCACTTGTGGTCCTCCAACAACTTGGCGCAGGCTGCCGAGACCTGGGTCGCGGCGATGGGGTTCGCGAATTGGGGTGGCCGGTCCAGCCACTCGACTGGGTAGTCCACTTGCGTGCGAGGCTGATCGAAGGCGACGGTGCATTCGAGCACCCGTTCCAACAGGCCGGCATGCCTCGGACGCGGCAACGCGAAGCCCGCGCGCGCGGGCACGCACCAGGCGCCCATCACGTGCTTCGTAAGGCTGACGTGCGTGCCGAGCTGCATTTCCAGCAGCGCGCGAAACAGATCGGTATCGACGTCGGGCAGCGCGGCTTCGTCGAGGGTCGGGAGAACCCATGAGGCCACGTCGTGCTCCACCTCGAAGGCAATCCGCATGACCGGTGTGGCAAGTGCGTGATAGCGCACGGCGAGTTCGCAGGCACTGCGCATCGACTCGGCGCACGCCAACGCATAGCCGTACATGCCGTAGTCGGTGAGGCGCATCCCGCCCCCCACGAGTGCGGCCCACCCCGCCTTTGGCGACAGCCTGCCGGCGTTACGGCACACCACGAGGAACTGATGGACCGAGATCCGAGTGTGGGCACTCGAGGCTTCGGCCTGCGACAGACTGGAGCCGGCCAGCAGCAGCTTGGTGTCCACCCCCAGTTCACTCAGGGCGCGCATGACGGCGTGCACCTTGAACGGCGCGTACCGCCTTTCGTGTAGCGCAAGCGCCGTGTTCGGTCTCGGTGTCGTACTCATGACGTGTCCTTAAGTCGCACTGTCGCCTTCCGCATTCTCCACACGGAGAACCCGGGGCGGTTCAATCGGCTACCTCACGCCGCCGGTGGGCCTGAACCTGATCGTCGCCATGGCGGCCTTCAAGGTGGCCTTCGGCACCATCGTCAGGTCGGTGATCCCGTTCATCACCATCATGCTGATCTGGCTGGTGATCGTGATCGTCTACCCGACCCTGTCGCTGGGCTTGCTGGGCAGATGAACACCGACGCCGCGCTGCGCGAGCGCGCGGCGCGCGTCATCCCCGGCGGCCTGTGGGCCACACGCGCGCGCAGGGCCTGCCGGCCGGCTATCCGCAGTTCTTCTCGCGCGCCGATGGCTGCCGGCTGTGGGATGCCGACAGGCCGCGAGTACATCGACTTCATGTGCAGCTGGGGCCCGGTGATGCGGGGCCATCACGATGCCGACGTGGATGCCGCTGCCGCTGCCCAGGCACGTGCAGGCGATGTGATGAACGGCCCGGCCCCGGTGCTGGTGGACCTGGCCGAGTTCTTCACCGCCTTGGTCGCGCATGCCGACTGGGCGCTGTTCGCGAAGAACGGCACCGACGCGACGACGATTGGCGTGACCACCGCGCGCGCCGCGACGCGCAAGCGCAAGCTGCTGCTGGCGCGCGGCGCCTGCCACGGCGCGGCGCGCGCGCGAGGCCGCGGCGTCGATCTTCGTCACCAGCTCGTTCTGGCGCGGCGCCGTGGCCATGGCCTCGGCACTGGCCACCTTGCGCAAGCTGCAGGCGCTGGACGGCATCACCCACATGCAGGCGATGGGCCAGCGGCTGCGCAATGGCCTGGACGCGCAGGCGAGGGCCATAGCTTCGACATCCGCCAGAGTGGCCCGCCGCAGATCGGCGCATAGGATTCCCAAACGCTCCCTCGAAATCCCCGACGCGGGAGCCGAGGTCGGCCAGGCTCGCGGGCGAACTGGCCGACGCGTTGCACCAGCACCTGTTGGCGCAGCAGCGGGTGCGGCGCGGGATGAGGCGGGATGTGGTGATCACGCCTGTGGGGCAGCAGGCCCTGCGCTTCCGTTGTCGGCGCCGTGAGGCGGCGCGGCGCCTACCCCGCGTGCGCGCGCAGCCAGGCCACGATGTCGGCGGTGACCTCGTCGCGGTTGGTCTCGTTCAGGATTTCGTGGCGGCCACCCGGGTACAGCTTCACCGTCACATCGGCCAGGCCGGCATCGTGGTAGCGCTGGCCCAGCAACTGGATCAGCGCGCCGCCGCCGGCCAGCGGGTCGGCGTCGCCCGACGCGATCAGCACCGGCAGGTCACGGCGGATGCCGGCCAGCCGCGCCGGGTCGGCCACCCGGGGTGCGGGTTCGAACAGGGCGGGAATCACATCGGCCGGCACGTCCCAGCCGCACCAGGGGTTCGCCACGTAGGCGTCCACCTCGGCGGGGTCGCGGGACAGCCATTCGTAGCCCGTGCGGTGCTCGAAGCCCGCGTTGAAAGCTTCGAGACCGGCGGGGGCGTCGGCGGGAGCGTTGGCCATGGCGGCGGCGAATGCGTCCAGCGCGGTCGAGCCGGACAGCACTACGCCCGCCCAGGGGGCGGCGTGGTCGAGCAGGGCCGCCTGCGCGGCGAACGAGCCCATCGAATGCCCGAAGAGGAACAGCGGCAGGCCGCCGTGCCGCGCGCGAAGCGCGGCGCCGAACTGGACCACATCGGCGATCAGGCCGCCGAACCCGGCGGCACCGAAGTCGCCCAGCCGTCCGTTGGCGGTGCGTCCGTGCCCGCGGTGGTCGACCGCGTGGACCACGAAGCCGGCGGTGTTCAGCGCGTGGGCAAAGCGGTCGTAGCGCTCTCCGTGTTCGGCCAGCCCGTGGGCGATCTGCACCACGCCGGCGGGCTGGTCGTCCACGTCGGACCAGGTGTAGGTCACCACGCGGGTGCCGTCGGCGTCGGAGAGGAAGGAGGAAGTGGAGGTCGTCATCGTTTCATTCTCGGTTCGCTGTGGTGCTGCACGACCCAGGGAAAACGGCAAGACTCGGCGCACGCCAACGCATAGCCGAACATGCCGTAGTCGGAGAGGCGCATGCACCTTGAACGGCGCGTACCGCTTTTCGCGCGGCGCAAGCGCCGTGTTCGGTCTCGGTGTCGTACTCATGACGTGTCCTGGAATCGCACTGTCGCCTTCGGCAATCTCCACACGGAGAACCCAGGGAAACTCCTTAGCCACTGTCCTCGGCGATGCGCATCCTGTCCTCGCCCGACATTTACGCTGAAGCGTTCAGACCCGACAGTCCTGCTCCAGCAAGCCACCTCGCAGAGCGCGGTGTCAACACAAGCAGGAGACATGCATGGGCACTCGCCACTGGACCCAGTCGTACGCCGACATCCCCGCCGAGATCGATGCCGATCGCTACGCGTCAATGGTCGATCTGTTGGACGCCGCGCTCAAGCGCCACGCCTCGCGTCCCGCGTTCAAGGCGTTCGGCCAGACCTTGAACTACGCCGACGTCGACCGGCTGTCGCGCTCGTTCGCGTCCTACCTGCAGACCAAGCTGGGCGTACGCCAGGGCGACCGCGTCGCGGTGATGATGCCGAACCTGCTGGCGTTCCCGGTCACGCTGCTGGGCATCATGCGCGCCGGCGCGGTGCAGGTGAATGTGAATCCGTTGTACACGCCGCGCGAACTCGAGCACCAGCTCAATGATGCCGGCGTCGAGACGATCGTCGTCTTCAACGGTTCGACGCCGACGCTGGCCGAGGTGCGCGCCAACACCGGCCTGAAGACGGTCATCACGGTCGGCGTCGGCGACGCCAGCGGCGCCACGCTGCCGAGCCCGCCGGTTGATGCACGGCTCGGCGAGTCGGTCTCCTTCGCCGAGGCGCTGGCCCAGGGCGGCGGGCTGCCGCTGCGGCCTGTGGCGCTGACCGGCGACGACCTGCTGTTCCTGCAATACACCGGCGGCACGACCGGGCTGTCCAAGGGCGCCGCGCTGTCGCACCGAAATCTCGTCGCCAACACCGAGCAGTTCAAGGCCTTCATGCCGGTGGCGGTGAAAGAGGGCGAGGAGGTGCTGGTGACGGCGATCCCGCTGTACCACATCTTCGCGCTGATGGTGTCGCTGAGCTATCTGTCGGTGGGCGCCGAGAACTGGCTCGTCGCCAACCCGCGCGACATGGATGGCTTCGTCGGCGTGTTGGCGCAGGCCAGGCCGACGGTCTTCATGGGCGTCAACACGCTGTACGGCGGGCTCGTGCAGCACCCCAAGCTCGGCGAAGTGGACTGGTCACGCCTGAAGATCGCGATCGGCGGCGGCGCTGCCGTGGTCGGGGCGGTGTCCGACCGCTGGAAGGCCATCACGGGCCACTTCATTCGCGAGGGCTACGGCCTGTCGGAAACCTCGCCGGTGGTGTCGTTCAACCCGGCCTACATCACCGAGTTCACCGGCACGACCGGCCTGCCGATGCCGTCGACCGACGTCAAGCTGCTCGACGACAAGGACCTCGAAGTGGGGCTGGGGCAGCCGGGAGAGATCTGCGTCAAGGGGCCGCAGGTGATGCGCGGCTACTGGGAGAAGCCCGACGCGAACGCCACCGCGTTCACGAGCGACGGCTACTTCCGCACCGGCGACATCGGCGTCTTCGACGACAAGGGCTTCCTGAAGATCGTTGACCGCAAGAAGGACATGATCATCGTCTCGGGCTTCAACGTCTATCCGAACGAGGTCGAGGCCGTGGTCGCCAACTGCCCCGGCGTGGCCGAGGCGGCGTGCATCGGCGTGCCGCATGCGAAAACCGGCGAGGCCGTCAAGCTGTTCGTCGTCCGCCTGCCGGGCGCCGGCGTGACGGAGGCCGAGGTGATCGCGCATTGCCGTGCCGGCATGACCGGCTACAAGGTGCCGAGCGTCGTGCGCTTCGTCGACGCGCTGCCGAAATCCAACGTCGGCAAGATTCTCCGGCGCGAGCTGCGCAACGTCGATTGAGGCGCACGTGACCGACGTTGCCATGGGCGCCGTCCCCGCGCCGCGTGCAGGCTCGCCCGAATCGCCGGTGGGCCGCAGCGAAGCCGTCGCCCACACCGCTGAGGCCGGCGGACATGCGCTCGAGATCCAGATGCTGCGGGTGGGCGCCCAGCTGCTGCGCGTCGGGCGCCAGGCGGGTTCGCGGCGCGGCGCAACGCCGTTGCTGATGTTCAACGGCATCGGCGGCAGCATCGAACTGCTCGAGCCGCTTGCACGCGCGATGCCCGCGCGCGAGGTCATCGTGTTCGATGTCCCGGGCGTCGGTCATTCGCCGATGCCGCGCCGGCCCTACCGGCTGCGCACGCTGGCGCGCTGGGCGCTCGGCGTGCTCGATCACTTCGGGCACGCGCAGGCGGACGTGCTCGGTGTCTCATGGGGCGGCGTGGCGGCGCAGGAATTCGCACGCACTGCGGGCGAGCGCTGCCGGCGGCTGATCCTGTGCGCGACGACCTCGGGCATGTTCATGCTGCCGGGGCATCCGAAGGCGATCGCGCGCATGGTCACGCCACGGCGCTACATGAGCAAGGCCTACGCAACCCAGGTCAGCGGCGACATCTACGGCGGCGACTTCCGCCGCCGGCCCGAGCTGGCGGCCGAGTTCATGAAGCACGTCAAGTGGCAGTCGCGCTGGGGCTATTACCTGCAGATCGGCGCCGCGACGGGTTGGACCAGCGTGCATTGGTTGTGCCGCCTGAAGCAGCGCACGCTGGTGATGGCCGGCCGTGACGACCCGCTGATCCACACCTTCAATGCCCGGCTGATGCGATCACTCATTCCGAACAGCGAACTCAAGCTGTTCGACTGCGGCCACCTTTTCTTGATGACGCGCCAAGAGGAGTCGGTACGCGCCATCAATGAATTCCTCGACGAAGCCTGAACACCTCTTCGAACCAGGAGACTCAACATGAGCACTGCACCCATGGGCCCCGCCGAGCTGGCGGACAAGGCCGGCCAAGAGATCGGCGTTTCATCGTGGATCGAAGTCGGCCAGCAGCGCATCGACGAATTCGCGCACTGCACCGAAGACCGTCAATGGATCCACGTTGATGTCGAACGCGCGGCCAAGGAGAGTCCGGCCGGCGGCACGATCGCGCACGGCTACCTGGTGCTCGCGCTGCTGGCGCCCACCGGCATGGAGATTCTCGTGCCGCGCGTGCGCGCCAAGCAGATCCTCAACTACGGCCTCGACAAGGTGCGATTCCCAGCGCCGGTGCTGGCGGGCAAGCGGGTGCGCAACCGCATCAAGCTCGCCGCCGCCGAGGACAAGGGCGGCGGCCGCTGGCTGCTTTCGCTCGAGAACACGGTCGAGATCGAGGGCGGCGACAAGCCGGCGCTGGTGGCCACCACGCTCGCGATGGTGTTCGGCTGAGCGGCGAAGGACGACCCACCATGGCCACCAACACCGCCTCCGCGGGCCGCGCCCGCACCACCGCCGCGGCAGGCGCCAAGCGTGCCGCCGGCAAGACGGCTGCCGCCACCACCGCTGCCGTCCGCACCAAGGCCGCGGCGGGCGCCAGGCGCGTTGTTGGCAAGACCGCCACCACCGCCACCGCCGCCGCCACGCGCGTCGCGAAGAAGGCGCGCAGCGCCGCGGATACCGCCGCCAAGCTGGCCGGCAGCGCGAGCAAGGCCGGCCTGTCTGCGCTCGGCACGGCCAGCGATCTTGGTGGCCTCGTCGCCGAGGCCAGCCGCAACACGCTCGCGATCAACCCGCTGATCGGCTTGAACAAGCGCGACGTCGCAAGCGCGGCCGGCTCGCTGCTCAAGGCCGTCACCAGTACGCCGCGGCGGGCCAGCACGCACCTGGGCCGCTACGTGAAGGAGCTGGGCCAGGTCGCGAAGGGGAAGTCCGAGCTGGTGCCCGACCCCAAGGACCGGCGCTTCGCCGATCCGGCGTGGAAGAGCAACGCCCTGTACGCGCGCCTGATGCAGTCGTACCTGGCGACGCAGAAGGAGCTGTCGCACTTCATCGAACAGTCGGCATTGAACAAGCTCGAGAAGGGTCGCGCGCACTTCTTCGCCTCGTTGATCACCGACGCGCTTGCGCCGAGCAACTGGGTGCTCGGCAATCCGGCGGCGGTGCGCAAGATCGTCGACACCGGCGGCGACAACCTCGTCAAGGGGCTGAAGAACCTGATCCACGACGCGCGCCACAACCACATGCTGCCTTCAATGGTCGACGCCACGCCGTTCAAGGTCGGCGAGACCATCGCCACCTCGCCCGGCCAGGTGGTGCTGCGCCACGAGATGTTCGAGCTGCTGCAGTTCGCTCCGACGACGCCGCAGGTGCACGCCCGCCCACTCGTGATGTCGCCGCCGCAGGTCAACAAGTACTACGCCATCGACCTGACGCCGGACAAGAGCCTCGTCAAGTGGGCGACCGACTCGGGCGTGCAGCTGTTCGTCGTCAGCTGGCGCAACCCGACGGTCGAGCACCGGCACTGGGGCCTGGACGACTACGTGCGTGCCCTCGATGCGGCGGTCGACGCGACGTGCAAGATCACCGGCAGTCCCGACGTCAACATGTGGGGCACGTGCTCGGGCGGCATGACGCTGGCGGCCTATCTGGCGTGGCTGGCTGCCACCGGCAAGCCCAAGGTCGCCAACACCACCTGGGCGGTGTGCGTGCTCGACACCGAGGCGGCGATCGAGGATTCGACGCTGGGCCTGTTCAACTCCCCGGCGACGATCCGTGCCGCCAAGGCGCGCTCGCAGCGCAAGGGCTTCGTCGATGGCGCGGAGATGGCGTCGATGTTCGCCTGGCTGCGCCCGAACGACCTGATCTGGAACTACTGGGTCAACAACTACCTGCTCGGCAACCGCCCGCCGGCCTATGACGTGCTGGCCTGGAATGCCGACACCACCCGGCTGCCCGGCCAGTTCCACTGCGACCTGCTCGAGATGGTCGAGAAGAACCCGTACATCAACGCCTGCACCCTCGAAGTGCTCGGCGTGCCGGTCGACATGGGCCAAGTCAAGCTTGGCGCGTACGTGATCGCCGGCATCACCGACCACATCACGCCCTGGCGCGCGTGTTACGGCACGGCGCGGCTGTTCGGGCCCGAGACGACGTTCGTGCTGGCCAACGCGGGCCACCTGCAAAGCATGATCAACCCGCCGGGCGTGCCCAAGGCCTTCTTCTTCAGCGGCCCGGCCGCTACGGACGACCCGATGGCCTGGGCCGAGGGTGCCCAGCCGAGCAAGCAGGAAGGCAGCTGGTGGCCGCACTGGCGCGAGTGGATCAAGGGCAAGTCCGGCGAGCTGAAGCCTGCGCCCGCGAAGCTCGGATCGCGCAAGTACCGGCCCCTGGCGCCAGCACCTGGGACCTACGTGATGGAGCGCTGAAGCCAGCGCACCCGGCCCACGCACGCGACACGTACACAACACGCACGGAGACACCCATCATGAGCACCTACACCGCCCCGATGAAGGACATGCAGTTCGTGCTGCACGAACTGGCGGGCCTCGACGCGATTGCCCGGCTGCCCGGCTACGGCGACGTGAGCACCGAACTCGTCGATGCGGTGCTCGAAGGCGCCGCCACCTTCTCCGGCGAGGTCTGGGGGCCGCTGAACAAGGTCGGAGACCAGCAGGGCCTGAAGCGCCACGACGACGGCCGCGTCACCACGCCCAAGGGCTTCGTCGAGGCGTATGCCAAGTTCGTCGAGTCGGGCTGGAACGGCCTGCGCTTCGACCCCGCCTTCGGCGGCCAGGGGCTGCCCAAGCTGGTCGACACCGCGGTGATGGAGATGTGGAACGCGTCGAACATGGCGTTCTCGATGGCGCCGCTTCTGACCCAGGGCGCGATCGAGGCGGTCTTCCTGCGCGGCAGCGACGCGCAGAAGCAGCGCTACCTGCACAAGATGGTCTCGGGTGAGTGGACCGGCACGATGAACCTGACCGAGCCGCAGGCCGGTTCCGACCTCGGGCTCATCCGCAGCAAGGCCACGCCCGAGGGCGATCACTACCGGATCCAGGGCCAGAAGATCTTCATCAGCTTCGGCGAGCACGACCTCACCGACAACATCGTCCACCTGGTGCTCGCGCGCACGCCCACGGCGCCGGAGGGCGTCAAGGGCATCTCGCTGTTCCTGGTGCCCAAGTTCCTCGTCAACGACGACGGCTCGCTCGGCGAGCGCAACGACGTGCGCTGCGTGTCGATCGAACACAAGATGGGCATCCACGCCAGCCCGACCGCGGTGCTCGCGTTCGGCGACGGCCCGGGCGCGATCGGCTACCTGATCGGCGAGGAGAACCGCGGTCTCGAATATATGTTCATCATGATGAACGAGGCGCGCTTCGGCGTCGGCGTGCAGGGGCTGGGCGTGGCCGAGCTCGCCTACCAGCAGGCCCTGGCCCATGCCAAGGATCGCGTCCAGGGCAAGGACGCCACGGCGCCCAAGGGCCCGAGCGTGCCGATCATCCGCCACCCCGACGTGCGGCGCATGCTGATGAGCATGAAGTCGCGCGTCGAAGCGATGCGCGCGCTGGCCTATGTGGTGGCGGCGATGTTCGACCAGGCGCACCGTGCCAGCGACGACGCGGAACGCAACGCAGCGCATGCCGGCGTCGACCTGCTGATCCCGATCCTCAAGGGCTGGTGCACCGAGACCGGCGTCGAGGTGGCTTCGACCGGTATCCAGATCCACGGCGGCATGGGTTTCATCGAGGAGACCGGCGCGGCGCAGCACCTGCGCGACGCGCGCATCACCACGATCTACGAAGGCACCACGGGCATCCAGGCCAACGACCTGATCGGGCGCAAGGTGCTGCGCGACGGCGGGCGCTCGATGCAGGCGCTGGTGTTGCAGATCGACGCCGTGTGCGAGCAGCTCGAGGCCGGCGACGACGCTCAGCTTCACGCGATCGGCGCACGCCTGCGCGAGGGTTCGAAGAGCCTCGCCGACAGCGTGCGCTGGATTCTGGCGACCGGCATGCAGGACCTCAACGCGGTGCTGGCTGGCGCGGTGCCGTTCCTGCACCTGTGCGGCGTGGTGTGCGGCGGCTGGCAGATGGGGCGCGCCGCGCTGGCGGCGCAGCGCAAGCTTGCGGCCGGCGACGGTGATGCGGCCTTCTACCGCGCCAAGGTCGCCACCGCGCGCTTCTTCGCCGACCAGGACCTGTCGCGGGCGCGCGGGCTCGCCGAGGCGACCATGCACGCCGGCGCCAGCACGATGGCGCTCGCCGAAGAACAGTTCTGACCTGGGGGCCCTGCCATGAAGATCCTCGTCGCCGTCAAGCGGGTCGTCGACTACAACGTCAAGGTGCGCGTCAAGGCCGACGGCACCGGCGTGGACATCGCCAACGTCAAGATGAGCATGAATCCCTTCGACGAGATCGCCGTCGAGGAGGCGGTGCGGTTGAAGGAAAAGGGCGTGGCGAGCGAGATCGTCGCCGTCTCGTGTGGCGTGGCGCAATGCCAGGAGACGCTGCGCACCGCGATGGCGATCGGCGCCGACCGCGGCATCCTGGTCGAGACGGGCGACGAGCTGCAGCCGTTGGCGGTGGCCAAGCTGTTGAAGGCACTGGTGGAGCAGGAGAAGCCCGCGCTGGTGATTCTCGGCAAGCAGGCGATCGACGACGACTGCAACCAGACCGGCCAGATGCTCGCCGCGCTGCTGGGTCGGCCGCAGGGGACCTTCGCGAGCAAGGTCGAGGTCGAGGACGGTCGTGTGCGCGTCACGCGCGAAGTCGACGGCGGGCTGGAAACAGTGAGCCTCGCCACGCCGGCGGTCGTGACCACCGACCTGCGCCTGAACGAACCGCGCTATGTCACCCTGCCCAACATCATGAAGGCGAAGAAGAAGCCGCTGGCAGTACTCAAGCCCGCCGACCTCGGCGTCGATGTGGCACCGCGCCTGGAGACGCTGTCGGTTCGCGAACCCTCGGGGCGCAAGGCCGGTGTCAAGGTCGCCGACGTCGCGGCCTTGGTCGACAAGCTCAAGAACGAAGCGAAGGTTATCTGAGCTTCTTCAGGGCCGAGTCAGCATCACCATGAGCACACGGGAACTCATCGCCGCCCACGGTCCGCGCGAGACCATGGACTACGACGTGGTCGTGGTCGGCGCCGGGCCGGCCGGGCTGGCCACCGCGATCCGGTTGAAGCAGCTTGCGCCGGACGCGAGCGTCGTCGTGCTCGAGAAGGGCTCGGAGCCCGGCGCGCACATCCTCTCGGGCGCCGTGATGGACCCGCGCGCGATGGACGAGCTGTTCCCGGACTGGAAGAAGCGGGGTGCCCCGCTGGACCAGGCGGTGACCGGCGATGACGTGCTGTTCCTGAGCGAAACCGGCAGCACGCGCACACCCGACTGGCTGGTGCCGCGCAACCTGCACAACCACGGCTGCTACGTCGTCAGCCTGTCGAACGTCGTCAAGTGGATGGCGCAGCAGGCCGAAGCGCTCGGCGTCGAAATCTTCCCGGGCTTTGCCGCGGCCGAGGTGCTGTACGACGAGCAGGGATGCGTCGCGGGCGTGGCGACCGGCAACATGGGCATCACGAAGGAAGGCGAGCCTGGCGAGAACTTCCAGCTCGGCATGGAACTGCGCGGCAAGTACACGGTCTTCGCCGAGGGCGCGCGCGGCCACCTGGGCAAGCAGTTGCTCGCCAGGTACAAGCTGACAGAAGGACGCGACACCCAGACCTTCGCGATCGGCATCAAGGAGCTGTGGGAGTTGCCTGCCGACAAGGCGCAGCCCGGCCGCGTGGTGCACACCGCGGGCTGGCCGATGGCGGGCGACACCTTCGGCGGCGGCTTTCTCTACCACCTGGCGGACAACCAGGTCACGCTCGGTTTCGTGATCGGTCTCGACTATGCCAACCCGTACCTGAGTCCGTTCGAGGAGATGCAGCGCTGGAAGACGCACCCGGCGATCCGCGCGCACATCGAAGGCGGCAAGCGCATCGGCTACGGCGCGCGGGCGATCAACAACGGCACGCCGCAGGCGCTGCCGAAGACGGTGTTCCCGGGCGGCGCGCTGATCGGCTGCGACGCCGGCTACCTGAACGCGGCGCGCATCAAGGGCAGCCACGCGGCGATCAAGTCCGGCATGCTCTGCGCCGAAGCGATGGCGGCAGCGCTCGCTGCGGGCCGCGCCCAGGATGAGCTCACTGCCTACCCCGAGGCGTTCGAGAAGAGCTGGCTCAACGCGGAGTTGCTGCAGACGCGCAACTTCAAGCTCTGGTTCAAGAAGGGCAAGACGGTGGGTCAGGTGATGACCGGCGTCGAGCAGTGGCTGCTGCCCAAGCTCGGCGTGACCAGCCCGCCCTGGACGCTGCACAACCACAAGGCCGATCACGAGGCATTGCAGCCGGCCAGCGGCTTCCAGCCCATCGCGTACCCGAAGCCCGATGGCCGGCTGAGCTTCGACCGCCTGTCGTCGGTCTTCGTAAGCAACACCAACCACGAAGAGAACCAGCCGGCGCACCTGACTTTGAAGGATGCCACGGTTCCGGTGCGGATCAACCTCTCGCAGTTCGGCGGGCCCGAGAGCCGCTACTGCCCCGCGGGCGTGTACGAATTCGTGCAGAACGCCGACGGCGGCGACCGGCTGCAGATCAACGCGCAGAACTGCGTGCACTGCAAGACCTGCGACATCAAGGACCCCACGCAGAACATCGTCTGGGTGACGCCCGAAGGCGGCGGCGGACCGAACTACGCCGGCATGTGACGCGCTCGCTATCACCCTCGACACACTCAGGAGCAAACCTGCCATGGCCGTCCTCGTCATCGCGGAACACGACAACCGGTCGCTGAAGGTGGCCACGCTCAATGCCGTCACGGCCGCCGCCGCGTTCGGCGTTTCGGTGGATGTGCTGGTGGCGGGGCACCAAGCCGCCGCGGTCGCCCAGGCCGCCGCCGCCGTGCCAGGCGTCGCGCGCGTTGTGCATGCCGATGCGGCGGCACTGGAGGGACAGCTGGCCGAGAACATCGCCGCCCAGGTGCTCGCCGTGGCCGGCGAGTACGAGACCATCGTCTTTCCGGCAACGGCCCATGGCAAGAACGTGGCGCCGCGCGTGGCAGCCGGGCTCGACGTGGCCCAGATCAGCGACGTGACCCGAGTCGTGTCGCTGAACACCTTCGAGCGGCCGATCTACGCCGGAAATGCCATCGCCACCGTGCGCAGCAAGGACCGCATCAAGGTTCTCACGGTACGCACCACGGCCTTCGACGCCGCGCCCGTGGATGGAGGCGATGCACGTCTGGTGCTCACGCCGGCGGTGCAGGACGCGGGCACCTCGCTCTTCGTCGGCGCCGAGATCGCCAAGCTCGACCGCCCGGAACTCACGGCGGCCAAGATCATCGTCAGCGGCGGACGCGGCCTCGGTTCGGCGGAGAAGTTCGGCGAAGTGCTGACGCCTCTGGCCGACGCGTTGGGCGCCGCGCTCGGCGCGAGCCGGGCCGCGGTCGATGCAGGCTATGCGCCCAACGACTGGCAGGTCGGGCAGACGGGCAAGATCGTCGCGCCGCAGCTGTACGTGGCCTGCGGCATCTCCGGTGCCATCCAGCACCTGGCAGGCATGAAGGACTCGAAGGTGATCGTCGCGATCAACAAGGATCCCGAGGCACCGATCTTCAGCGTCGCCGACTACGGGCTCGAGGCCGACCTGTTCGAAGCGGTTCCCGAATTGACGGCCGCACTGCGCACCTGACGGAGGGACCACGACGTGCCACGCAAGACCGTCGCTGCGCCGCGGGGCCGGCAGCGCGCCGCCAGCGCGAAGACCGCCACGCCCGACCTGCCGCTGTTCGCACTGGCGCGCCAGGTGCGTTCGTGGGCCGACACGCTGCTGAGCGTGACCGGCAGCGCCGCGGACATCGGTCTCAGTCTCACGCAGGCGCGCGTCAAGGATCCCAAGCGAAAGCAGGCGGTCGCAAAGGCCGGCACCCAGTTGCGGCGCTGGCGCGAGGCGGCCGGCATGACGGCACGCGAGCTGAGCGAGGCGGTCGGCCTGGGCGATGCCAAGCTGCTCGAGGAGGCCGAAGGCGGTGTGGCAACCCTGCCGTTCGAGATCGTGCTGCGCTTGGCCGGCGTGCTGGGTCGCAACGATCCGATCCCGGTGGCGATGTCGCTCACGCGCCAATACAACCCCGAGCTGTGGAAGACGCTGGAGTCGCTGGGCGTCGGCAAGCTCGCGGTCCAGGGCGCGCGCGAACGCGAACTCGCCAACGTCTACCGCGGCAACGATGCCGCGCGCCAGCTCGACGACGAGGACTTCGCCGAGGTGTTGTCGTTCACGCGCCGGGCGTTCGAGATGGCGGTCGGCTTCCGCGGTGCGGCGGACCAGAGGCGGCCCCGGTGAGTCGCGGCAAGGCAATCGTCGGCAAGCCCGATCGCGAGAAGGCGGGCGCGCCAAAACCGGCAAAGGCACGCACATCGAAGCCGGCGCAGCTGCGCCGCGCCGCTGCGAAGGCACCACCCGCCAATAAGCGCAGCCCGCAGAAGACGGTGGCGAGCGCAGCCGAGCCGCAGGCCGGGCCGACCACGTTCACGCAGGTGGCCGCGGCCCTGGCCCAGTCGCGACGCGAGGACGCGCGCGCGCTGATCGAAGCGGGCCGTATGTCGGTCGCCGGCGTGCAGGCGCTGCTCGAGCGCCGCATCGACACATTGCGCGAAGCCCTCTCCGAGCTGCGCGCGGTCAGCAAGTTGATGCGCCACGCAGGCGCGCGCGAGACCGTCGCGCACGTCGACGAACTGGCGCGCGGCGCGGTGCAGTTGACGCTGGCCAGCGTGCGCGAAATGGCGGCCCTGGCCAGCTCGACCCAACGAGAAGCGCTCGCCGTCCTGGCTCGGCGTCTGCAAGCCGATCTCTTGGAGTTCAGGCAAATGCAGTCCACCCTACGCCAACGGCCCCCCAAGTGATCGCGCCAATGTCCCCAGTCGAAAGGCTCGCCAAATGCACCTCGAGAATCTGTCGATCGGCAGCGATCCACCGAATGAAGTGAATGCCGTCATCGAGGTGCCGGTTGGCGGCGAGCCGATCAAGTACGAGACGGACAAGGCAGCAGGCATGCTCGTCGTCGATCGGTTTCTCTACACGCCGATGCGCTATCCCGGCAACTATGGCTTCATCCCACACACGCTCTCGGAGGATGGCGATCCCTGCGATGTTCTCGTGGCAAATACACGCCCGCTGATGCCAGGCTGCGCCATCGCAGTACGGCCAGTCGGCGTGCTCAAGATGGTGGATGAAAGCGGAGGAGACGAGAAGATCGTTGCGGTTCCAGTCAGCCGCCTCACGCAGCGCTACGACCGCGTGCACAACTACACGGATTTGCCTGAAATCTTGTGGCGGCAGATCGAACACTTCTTCGCGCACTACAAGGATCTCGAGCCAGGTAAGTGGTCGAAGTTCGACGGCTGGGGAGATGCCGAGCATGCCAAGGACCTGATCGGACAGGCGATCGCCCGCGCCTCGAAGCTGCAGCGCGTCAGGGAGAGGTTGTGATCGGACTGTCGCTGCTCCGGCTGCCGGGAGTTGAATCGAGCGCGCACGCCGATCGCGTCGCGCGGCATCTCCAACTTCGCAGACTCTCAACCGGCAACATGCTTCGAGCCGCGGCCAAGGCGGCCCCCCGTTGAGAAAGCAGAGGCGACGAAGGCAAAACGATCCATCAACCCGCGTTGAACTCAACGCATTCGTCAGGAGAGAGCAGATGGCCAAGAAGCCCAGTGCAAGCAGCGAGTCCAGCGTCTATCGCATCACCGAGGTGATCGGCACCAGCGCCCAGTCCTGGGAAGACGCGGCGCGCAACGCCGTCGAGACAGCGGCAAACACGCTGCGCGACCTTCGCGTCGCAGAGGTCGGCAAGTTGGACATGAAGGTCGAAGACGGCAAGGTGGTCGCGTTCCGGGCCCGCGTTCAGTTGTCGTTCAAGTACGAAGGCTGAGCGGGCGACTCCGCCCCCGCGTAGTGCTCGTGCTCTAACTTTCGCGCGTCTGTGGGTTTCGAGCTCTAGGACCGATCGAAACAATGCCGATCAGGCTCTCGCATGACACGCTCGGTCGAGCACGCGAGGTCCATCGTACCAACCCTCGAAAGGAAACGAGCATGAGCACTTCGAACCTGTCTGCCGCGGCGAACGAAACGCTGCAGTCCTGCGGCCAAACCGCCGAGGCCCTGATCGGCGCATGCCGCAGCGGGGGCAACCGTGTCATCGGTCGCGTCGACGCCGGGTGGGACGGGTTGGTCGCACGCGGCGGCGCGCGTCTGAGCGAACAACTGCGCCACGATCTCGTCGCCGCGCAGCGCGAGGTCAGCGGCTTCTACGCCAAAGGCGTCGATGCGCTGAGCAAGCTGTCGACGCAGGCCGTGCAGGCGGTCGTCAAGGCTGCAACTGCCGGCGTCGATCGGTTGTCAGGGCGCGTGACGAGCCTCGAAGCCATGCTCGCGCCGTTGCCGCTCTCCAGCGCAATCGTCATCGTGCAACCCATCGCGGCAGCCGGTCGGGACGCGTCCGGGTTCGTCGCCGCGCGCGCCAAGCAGGCGGCTGCGCGTATCGAAGGCGATGTCGTCGTCGCGACGCCTGCGCCTGCCAAGCGCAAGCCGGCGCGCCGCAAGGCCACAGCAGGCCGCCGCGCCTGACGCCGGTTGCTGCCTACGGCTGTCTGCAGGCCTCATGAAAAAGCAGGAGCCTCTCTCCGCAAAGCGGCGCAGGAGCGCGGCGTCCTCACCTCGGCGATCACCGGACCCGACGGGGCCGGCCGCCGAAGGTGGAGCACGCCAGCGAGCACTCCAGGCGGCAGGGCAGTTGCTTGACGCGCGACAGTCCTTGCTCAACAAGGGTCTACGTGCGCTCACGCCCCTGCCCGCCTTCGAGGATGTCCTCGACCAGCGCGTTGCCGCGGCGCTGCGGCGTTTGGGCTTTCCCGATGCGGTGGAACTCGCCCGAATGCGCGAGCAGATCACGGACCTGCAACAGCGGCTGGAGGCGCTCGGGCCGGCGCCGAAGGGACGCGACTGTCGTTGATTCGTGAGAACTCGCGACCGCATCCTGGAGACGGCCCGAAACCTCTTCAACGACGAGGGTCTGGCGCAGGTTTCGACCAACCGCATCGCCACCGAGTTGGACATCAGCCCGGGTAATCTTCACTACCACTTCAAGAAGAAGGAGGTACTGGTCGCCTGGTTGCTGCGCAGGCTGACCGAGTCGCTAAGGCCATTCGCAGATTCGCACGAGTCCGTCGAGGCCATCGAGGACCTGTGGATGACGATGCACCTCGCGCTAGAGGTGATCGATCAGTACCGCTTCATCCTGCGCGACGTCGACTTTCTCGTGCGGGAGTATCCGGCGCTCGTCGTTCCGCTGCGCGAACTCGTCGGCCGGCGCATTGCCGCCATGCGCGCCGTGCTCGAAAAGCTGCGCGGTCTGCAGGTCATCGACGCCACCGACGAGCAGTTGACGGCCCTGGTCCTCCAGGCCGTGCTCGCCAACACGGCATGGCATTCATTCGAGAACCTCCTGCCCGTCGGGGCCCAAGGATCCGTTTCTGGAACAAGGGCTGTGGCGTATCACCTGCTGGTGATGTTGTCGCCGTACGTCAACGAAGCGTCGAGGCCCTACCTCGACTATCTGCGCGGACGATACGCGACATGATGCGGAGCCGATGTGACTTCCGCAGGTTCTCTGTATCTGGCGCGTCCGCGCGGCGCGGGGCCGGGCTGTCGTGCTTCGCATCGAGCCGCCAGCGAGTTCGCAGATTTGATGTCGCAGCGGACAGTGGTCCGGCGGGCGGCAGACGACCCTTTGGGAGCGGGTAACCCGGTCGACGGAGAGCTAGCTAGCGCACCGGCGGTCAGCTGAAGCGCTCGCATGGGGCAGTGCTGCGGCCAGCCTCCGCCGCCAAGCGAACATCGTTGTCAAACGACATTCAGAACTGACCGCTTTTCATGTCGCCCGACACATCGTTGACCGGGGGTTGGGCTAGCTGGCTATGCTGTGCTTGAGCTTCCCGCCAGCCGAGTGCCCGGTTAGCGGCGCGACCTCGTTTGACCGCCTCTGGCCGGGGCCGGGTACTTGTGTAGGGCCGCTGTGTAGACACTCATCGCCACGTCGCTGGCCCACTCGAGCAGCGCAACTGCCGTGGTCGCCGGGGTCCGACCAGCGCTCTCGCATAGACGTTCCAGTCTGCCCGGTACCTCGCGTGTTTCACCCAGGATGGGTTTCGCCGGACCCCGGTGGATCAGCGGCGGCGACAACCGGCCCGACACAGCCCGCGTGCAGCAGGCGTTCCCACTCAGCCAGGGTCAGATCGAGCTCGCGTCCCCCCAGGCGCACGCGGAACACCAGCGATCGCCGCTCGACGCGGTGAACGCCAGCGGGAATGCGCAGCGGCACGCCTGCCGCCGTGGTGGCTTCGCACTCATTGAAGGCATAGCGCTCGACGGTCATGGACAGGGCGGAACCGGTCTGCAGGAGATGTTGATCCGCCCACTATACGAACCGTCAGCCTGCCCGCACGCCCAGCAACTGGGCAGCGCCGCGTTCCGGGCCACCAACGTGGAGGACTCGGAATCGATTGCCCGCCCAAGCGTCGGCCGAGCCGGTCGCTTGAACGGGCATTGCCACGATGAGACCTCGGGTCCGTTGCCGCCCGACAAACCCCGTCGGATACTGACCCGGCTTCCTGCGGACATCGCGTCTGCTCAGCCTTCATCGGTGGCTCCGGTCGCCCTGAAGTCCAGCCCAGCTGGCGTCGCAGTCGTTACCTGCCTAGTGTCCCGTCCGGCACCTCCGTGTGCGGGCCGATTCAGATCCATCCGGATCCGAAACCAGGAGCCGGCCATGACCCTGTGTCGTGGCCCCTCCTCGCATGCGCCGACCACGACCTCTGCGTCGTGACGCGCCCTGCGCTCACCAGCCAGGCCTGATCTCGATCAGAAGCCTGGCCTGACGCATG
>JAHBZS010000022.1 GCA_019635285.1 Rubrivivax sp.
GGGCGGCCCAGCAGGCCACGCCGCCGGCGGACAGGCCCGAGGGCCGGCGCGGTAGTGTCGTAGGTCAGGCCGGCCGATGGGGCGCAGCGGGGCGACGATGCGAGCCGCGAACCCGGTGCATCAAAGCGCCTCCAGGCCGGGCAGCCTATAGCTCCCTTGCAGCAGCTCGTCCTTCGGCAGGTAGGCCCGCAGGATCACCGTGAACGGCTTGCCCTGCGGCGTGGGCAGCCAGTTGGCGCGACGCTCGGGGCCCGGATCTTCGCGTTGCATCCACAGGTCCAGCGAGCCATCGGCGCCGCGCACGAGCCCCGGGGTGCGGTCGCCGATGGCATAGCGGTCGATCGGGTTGGCGGTGAAGAAGGCCTGGCCGTCGGGCGTCAGTTCGTACATCGTCAGCGACCAGAAGGCATCCACCGGCGGCAGGCGCTCTTTCGTGAAACGCAGGCGCCAGCGGCGGCTGCTGTCGAGCGCGACGGTGCCTTGCGGCGACAAGGCGCGCATGTACATCGCCTCCACCGGCGGCAACGCGGCCAGGCCCCCCACGGCCACCTGGGCGCGGTAGAGCATGTCCTGGCCGAAGTCACCCAGATCGGACTTGGGGTACATCCAGCCATCGACCACCGGCGCCTGCCGCCGTCCGCGCAGCTGGGCCTTGGCTTCGTCGATGCCGGCTTGGATCTCGGCCGCCTCGGCCGCGCTGAAGCGGCTGGCGTCGAAGCGCCGGCCGATGCCCTGCGCCGCCAGCAGCGGTTCGACGCGCTGCAGCCAGGCCATGTCGGTCACCGGCGGCGGGTTCTCGTCGAGCAGGGCCTGGGCCGACGCGAAGTAGTCGTCCCACGCGGCATTGCGGCCCGCCCGGGCCGGCGGCACCGCCGCCGCCTTGCCGGCCACCTGGATCCGCCCCTGCACGGCCACCGCGGACGCCAGGTCGGCTTCGCCGTCGACCAGCGTGCGCGCCAGCAGCCACACCCAGCGTGTCGGCGAACGCAGCACCGGCCCGTCGATGCGCGCCGCCTCCTGCGGGCCCAGCAGCGTGACGCGCAGGCCGTCGCGCCCCGTGGTGCGCGTGCCGAGGATGGCGAAGTTGTTGGAGTACATGTCCATCAGCGCGACCGACAGATAGCGCTCGCCCGAGGGCGGCAGCGTCAGCGTCACCGGGCCGGCGTCCAGGTCGAGCCAGGCGCGGGCATAGAGCGTGTCGTTGTTGGGCGTGGTGACGAACTGCGTCGTCAGCGTGGTCAGCGCCGTGGCCGCGACCATCTGGTTCGGCGCGACACGCTTCAGCGCCTCGCTGCGCGAGCCGGCCATCTCGATCAGCGGCAGCGCGTAGATCCAGGCGTCGCGCGCGGCCTCGCGCAGGCTCGGCGCGGCGGCCCGGGCGCTCTCGAGCAGGAGCGGACTGGTGAGCATGAACGCAAGCAGACTTCGTCGATCCATCGCACGTCCCCGGCCCGGCGGCATCGCCGGTCCCAGTGTAGGCGTGCGCGGTGGACAGCGCCGACGCCAGTTTGCGGTGGCGCCGAGCTGCAGCCGTTGTTTCCCGACCGCCTGCCGATCGGCCAAAACAAAAATCCCCACGAATCGATGACTCGCGGGGATCGTTGTTTGGTGGGCGGTGCAGGGTTCGAACCTGCGACCCCTGCCGTGTGAAGGCAGTGCTCTACCGCTGAGCTAACCGCCCGGATGCGGTGTCCGGAAAGCCAGGCATTATGCCAGATCGGCCTGCCACAGCAGCTTGCCGCGACTGCTCTTGTCGATGTCGGCCAGCACCGCGCGGTGCGCGGCCAGCTCCTCTTCGCTGGGCATCAGGATCGGCAGATCGAAGCCCGACAAGTCGATGACGTCGGCGGCGCCCTCGAGCCCATGCGCTTCGGCTTCGTCGATGACCAGCGAGCCCTGGCCGCGCGTCATGCAGATGTACACCTCGGCCAGCAGCCCGGCGTCGAGCAGCGCGCCGTGCAGCGTGCGGCTGGAGTTGTCGACCTCCAGGCGCTTGCATAGCGCGTCCAGCGAGTTGCTCTTGCCGGGGAACATCTCGCGCGCCATCAGCAGGCTGTCGGTGATCTGCGCCACCCGGCCGGCGATGCCGGGCTTGCCGCAGCGCTCGAGTTCCTTGTCCAGGAAGCCGATGTCGAAGGCGGCGTTGTGGATCACCAGTTCGGCGCCGTCCAGGTAGGCCAGCAGTTCGTCGGCCAGGCTCTCGAACAGCGGTTTGTCGGCCAGGAACTCCTCGGTCAGGCCGTGCACGCGCAGCGCGTCCGGATGGCTGGGCCGCTGCGGGTTCAGGTAGTAGTGGCGGTTGTCGCCGGTGAGGCGCCGTCCCACCATCTCGACGCAGCCGATCTCGACGATGCGGTCGCCGCCTTCGGCGCTCAGCCCGGTGGTCTCGGTATCGAGAAAGATCTGCCTCATGGCCGCGATTGTGGCCGCGATTGTGCCCGCGAGGCCCACCACCACAGGCCCACGCCGATGGCGATCATCGGCAGGCTCAGCCACTGGCCCTGGCTCAGCCCCAGCGCGCGCAGGCCCAGGAAGCTGTCGGGCTCGCGGAAGTATTCGGCGATGAAGCGGAACACGCCGTAGCCCACCAGGAAGGCGCCGGACACCTGCCCTGTATGGCGCGGCTTGCTGGCGTACCACCACAGCAGCACGAACAGCAGCAGCCCCTCCAGCGCGAACTGGTACAGCTGCGAGGGATGCCGTGCGATGTCGGAGCCGGATTGAGGGAACACCATGGCCCACGGCAGCGACGGGTCGGCCGCGCGCCCCCACAGCTCGCCGTTGATGAAATTGCCGATGCGCCCGGCCGCCAGCCCGGTGGGCACGCAGGGGGCGACCAGGTCGGTCACCTCCAGGAAGCTGCGGCCGCGACGCCGCGCGAACAACGCCATCGCCGCCAGCACCCCCAGCAGCCCACCGTGGAAGGACATGCCGCCCTGCCACACCGCCAGGATCTCCAGCGGATGCGTGAGGTAATAACCCGGCTTGTAGAACAGCGCATAGCCCAGCCGCCCGCCGAGCACCACGCCGACCACGCCGTAGAAGAGCAGGTCCTCGACATCGCGCCGCGTCCAGCCGGCCGCGGCCAGCCACGGATAGCGCACGCGCCGCCCGGCCAGCCACAGGAACAGGCCGAAGGCCGCCAGATAGGTCAACCCGTACCAGTGGACCTGCACCGGCCCCAGCGACAGGGCCACCGGGTCGAATTGAGGATGCACCAGCATCAGCGCCTTTCGCTTCGCTTCAGAGACGACGATTGTCGCTGCTGCGCCCGCACAAGGCCGACGACATGGCCGACGAAGCGCTGCACCACCGGCGGGGCCGGCTCGCGCCACACCAGGCTGGTCTCGCACTGCAGCGCCCCGCCGGCCAGCGAGCGGTAGACCACGCCGGGCCGCTGCAGCTGCATCACCGACGCCGGCACCCAGGCCAGCCCCATGCCGCTGGATACCAGGTTGACCAGCGTCTGCATCTGGATCGCTTCCTGCGCGATGTGCGGCGTGGCGCCATGCGCCCGATAGAAGCCCAGCACCGCGTCGTACAGCGAGGGCGCGATGGGCCGCGGAAAGATCAGCAGCGGCTCCGCGGCAATGCGCGCAAAGCCCGGCCGGCGCAGCGCCGCGGCCGGATGGCCCTGCGGCATCGCCAGCACCAGCGGCTCCTGCAGTGCGGCCCAGGCGGCAAAGCCCGGCGGCGCCGCGCCCGGCGCGTGCAGCACGAAGCCGGCGTCGATCTCGTCGGCGTCGAAGGCCGCCAGCTGCACGTCCAGCGTGGCCTCGCGCAGCTGCAGCGCCACGTCCGCATGCGTCTCGCGAAAGCTGCTCAGCCAGCCGGGCAACGGCCCGTAGGCGATGCTGGAGACGAAGGCCAGGCGCAGCTGGCCGGCCAGGCCGGCGGCCGCTGCCTGCACCAGCCGCGGCAGCGCCTCGGCCTCGGCCAGCAGCCGGCGCGCCTGCGGCAGCAGCGCGGCGCCGGCCGGGCTCAGGCCCACGCGGCGCTGGGTGCGCTGGAACAGGTCGGCACCCAGTTCGCGCTCCAGGCCGCGGATCGCCAGGCTCAGCGGCGGCTGCGTCATGTGCAGGCGCTGCGCGGCGCGGCTGAAGTGCAGCTCCTCGGCCACCGCGACAAACTGGCGCAGCGTGCGCAGCTCCGGCATGTGCGCCTCCGATGTATCAATCTGCTGCCAATAATATATTGGACAACCAGATTCAGGCGCCGCCATACTGCGCGCCCCGACGAACCCAGCCGAGACCAGCCATGAGTTCCAACCGCCGCTCGAAGAACATCACCGAAGGCGTGGCCCGCGCCCCCAACCGTTCGATGTACTACGCGATGGGCTACACCGAAGGCGACTTCGGCAAGCCGATGATCGGCGTGGCCAACGGGCACTCGACGATCACGCCCTGCAACTCCGGCCTGCAACGCCTGGCCGACGCGGCCGTGATCGGCCTGAAGGAGGCCGGCGCCAACCCGCAGATCTTCGGCACGCCGACCATCAGCGACGGCATGGCGATGGGCACCGAGGGCATGAAGTACAGCCTGGTGAGCCGCGAGGTCATCGCCGACTGCGTGGAGACCTGCGTCGGCGGCCAGTGGATGGACGGCGTGATGGTCATCGGCGGCTGCGACAAGAACATGCCCGGCGGCATGATGGGCATGCTGCGCGCCAACGTGCCGGCCATCTACATCTACGGCGGCACCATCCTGCCGGGCCGCTACAAGGGCCAGGACCTGAACATCGTCAGCGTGTTCGAGGCGGTAGGCCAGTTCAGCGCCGGCAAGATGAGCGAAGAGGACTTCTGCCAGATCGAGCGCCATGCGATCCCCGGCAGCGGCTCCTGCGGCGGCATGTACACGGCCAACACGATGAGCAGTGCCTTCGAGGCGCTGGGCCTGAGCCTGCCCTATGCGTCGACCATGGCCAACGTCGAAGGCGAGATCGTCTCGATGGTCGAGCGCGCCGCGAAGGTGCTGGTCGACGCGGTCAAGGCCGACCTGAAGCCGCGTGACATCGTCACCAAGCAGGCGGTGGAGAACGCGGTGGCGGTGATCATGGCCACCGGCGGCTCGACCAACGCCGTGCTGCACTTCCTGGCGATCACGCACGCCGCCGGGCTGGACTGGACGATCGAGGACTTCGAGCGCGTGCGCCAGCGCACGCCGGTGCTGTGCGACCTCAAGCCCAGCGGCCAGTACCTGGCGGTGGATCTGCACCGCGCCGGCGGCATCCCGGCGGTGATGAAGGAGCTGCTGAAGGCCGGCCTGCTGCACGGCGACTGCATGACCATCACCGGCAAGACCGTGGCGCAGAACCTGGCCGACGTGCCCGACCTGCAGCCCGGCAATCCGGTGATCCGCCCGGTGTCCGACCCGATGTACGCCCAGGGCCACCTGGCGATCCTGAAGGGCAACCTCAGCCCCGAAGGCTGCGTGGCCAAGATCACCGGCCTGAAGAACCCGGTGATCACCGGCCCGGCGCGCGTCTTCGACGACGAGCAGAGCGCGCTGGCGGCCATCATGGCCCAGAGAATCAAGCCCGGCGACGTGATGGTGCTGCGCTACCTGGGGCCCAAGGGCGGCCCGGGCATGCCGGAGATGCTGGCGCCCACCGGCGCGCTGATCGGCCAGGGCCTGGGCGAGAGCGTCGGCCTGATCACCGACGGGCGCTTTTCCGGCGGCACCTGGGGCATGGTCGTCGGCCACGTGGCGCCCGAGGCCTACGAAGGCGGCAACATCGCGCTCATCCAGGAAGGCGATGCCATCACCATCGACGCGCACCAGCTGCTGCTGCAGCTGAACGTGGACGACGCCGAACTGGCGCGCCGCCGCGCGGCCTGGACGCAGCCGGCGCGGCGTTACACCCGCGGCGTGCTCGCCAAGTTCGCGAAAAACGCCAGCAGCGCCAGCAGCGGCGCGGTGCTCGACAAGTTCGACTGACCGCCGCTCGACGGCGGCCGCTCAGCGCCGGCCGACCTCGTCCGTGGCGGGCGGCGCCGCCTTGGCGGCCCGCCGGCCCGCATCGGCCGACGGAAACTCCGTGCCGCGCCGCTTGCGGTCCTTAGGCACGCCGAGGCCCAGCGCCACCAGGTTGCGGTTGCGCCGCTCTTCCTTGGTGCGCTCCATCTTGTCGATGGCCCGGCGCTGCGTCATGCCGGTGGCGTCGACGAAGCCCCACCACGCCACCGCCAGCCCGAAGGGCAGCAACACCCACCACCACGACCACAAGGCCACCGGGCCGAACTCGGCCAGCTTCATGGTCAGCAACAGGATGCCAAGGAGCAGGAAAGCCATTGCAACTCCACCGCAGCGCGCCTTGCCCACATGGCGCAGTCGCGACAGCATGCGCTTTTACAATGCGCCAGGCCACTCTGGCTTGATGGGGGGCGCGGCAAGCGCCAAGGAAATCATGAAAGCATCGCGCGCGCTGAGCCTGCTGGCCGCGCTGTTCGCCGTGCAGTCGGGCTGGGCCAGCCCCGAACTGGCACAACAGAAGACCTGCATGGCCTGCCATGCGGTGGACCGCAAGCTCGTCGGCCCCGCCTACAAGGACGTGGCCGCCAAGTACGCCGGCCAGCGCGACGCCGCGGCCCACCTGGCGGACAAGATCGTCAAGGGCGGCGTCGGCGTGTGGGGGCCGGTGCCGATGCCGGCCAACCCCAAGGTCAGCGCCGCCGAGGCGCGCCAGCTGGCCAACTGGATCCTGTCGATCAAGTAGCTCAGGCGCTGCCCGGCCGCAGGTCGCTGGGTGCACAGCCGAAGCGCGCGCGGAACGCGCGGCTGAAATGCGCCGCGTCGTTGAAACCCCAGGAGAAGGCGATCTGGCTGACGCTGCGCGCGGCCAGCGCCGGGTCGCACAGGTCGCGCCGGGCCGCGTCCAGGCGCCGCGCCCAAATCCAGTCCGACAGCGAGCAGGCCTCGCCGGCCCAGGCGCGGTGCAGCGTGCTGGGCGACAGCCGCAGCTGGCGGGCGATGGCGCCGACGTTCAGCCCCGGGTCGCGCAGCCGCTCGCGCACCAGCGCGCGCACCTGCTCGCGATGGAAGGCCTGGCATTGCGACAGCGCCTCGCTGCGCGCCGCCGGCAGCGCCGCCAGGCCCGCCACCAGGATCTGCGTCACGCTGTCGGCCACCGCCGCCGCCGACTCCGGCGCGAGCGTGCCGATGTCCGCCGCCAGCGTGCGGATCATGCCGATCATCAGGTGCCCGGCACCGCGCTGGCCGGTGACGGTGGTCGCCGTCAGCGCCTCGGTGCTGCGCAGCGCGGTGCGCAGCGTCGGCCCGGGCAGCATCAGCACGTACTGCTGGAAATCGCCGTCGAAACTGAGCGTGTAGGGCCGCGTGCTGTCGTACAGCGCAAAGTCGCCGGGCTGCAGCAGGGCGTCGCGCCCATCCTGCGACACGCGCGCGCAGCCCTGCGACTGGATGCTCACCAGGAAATAGTCCTCCGACGCGCCGGCGATCTTGGCCGGCGTGCGCCGCACGCGTTGCGCCGTGGAGGTGACGCGCGACAGCTCCAGCGTCGCCAGGCGGTCGACGGCGATTTCCCCGTCGATCGACGCCGCGCCGCTGCCGGGGTCGCAATCCAGCTGCACGTAGGCGTCGCAGACCATGTCGGTCCAGTAGGCCAGGCGGTCCCGGTGGGCGACATCGGCGGTGCTCAGCAGGCGCTGCATGACGCGCAGCATAGACGTGCACACGGCGGCGCGCAAAGGGGCTGCAACACGCAGTCAAGAGCACCGCGACATGCAGGCAAGCGCCGCGGCGGCCGGCTGCCTAGCATGCGCCGCACCCCCACGCTGGAGCCCTTCATGACCGTCACGCATCCGAAGTTCCGCGCCGCCGCGATCCAGGCCGCGCCGGTGTTCCTCGACCTGGACGCCTCCGTGGACAAGGCGGTGACGCTGATCGCCGAGGCCGCCGCCAACGGCGCCAAGCTGATCGCCTTCCCCGAGACCTGGCTGCCCGGCTACCCCTGGTTCATTTGGCTGGATTCGCCGGCCTGGGGCATGCAGTTCATCCAGCGCTACCACGACCACAGCCTGGTCTACGGCTCGCCGCAGGCCGACCGCATCGCCAAGGCCGCCAAGGACCACCAGATCATGGTCGTCATGGGCCACAGCGAGAAGCACGGCGGCAGCCTGTACATGGGCCAGTGGATCATCGGTGCCGACGGCGAGACGATCGCCATGCGCCGCAAGCTCAAACCCACGCACGTCGAGCGCACGGTCTTCGGCGAAGGCGACGGCAGCGACCTGACGGTGTGGGACACGCCGCTCGGCCGCGTCGGCGCGCTGTGCTGCTGGGAGCACCTGCAGCCGCTGTCGAAATACGCGATGTACGCGCAGAACGAGCAGGTGCACATCGCCGCCTGGCCCAGCTTCTCGCTGTACCGTGGCGGCGCCTACGCGCTGGGGCCGGAGGTCAACAACGCCGCCAGCCGCATCTACGCCGTCGAGGGCCAGTGCTTCGTGCTCGCGCCCTGCGCGACGGTGTCGCCGGAGATGGTGGAGACGCTGTGCGGCAACGATCCGATGAAGCGCCAGCTGCTGCTGGCCGGCGGCGGCTTCACCTGCATCTACGCCCCCGACGGCCAGCTGATGCACGAGCCGCTGCCCGAGGGCGCCGAGGGCATCGTCTATGCCGAGCTGGATCTGGGGATGATCTCGCTGGCCAAGGCCGCCGCCGACCCAGCCGGCCACTATGCGCGGCCCGACGTGACCCGGCTGCTGCTGGACCGCACGCCCGGCGACCGCGTGGTGGCGCGCCACCGCCAGACGCAGGGCCCGGCGCAGGAGGTGGAGCGCAGCGGCGAAGAAGAACCTGCGGTGACGCGCGCCGCGGCCGTGGAGCCGGCCGTGCGGCGTGCGGCCTGAAGGGGGAGCGACGATGGAATCCGCGATCCCTGCGCACCTGCAATGCCCGCGCTCGCGCCCGCGCCGCGTGCCGGACGACTACGTGCCGCCCTACCCTTCGTTCGTCGCACGCCATGCACCGACGGTGCAGCGTGTGGTGATGGCCTATTTCGGCGTGCAGTCGCCCACCCCTCGCGCACCTGCCGCGGAAGCGGCGCTGGCGGAACTGCAGCAGCGCTTCGGCGCGGCGAACGGCCCACGCCACTGGGACCGTGCGCGCTACACCGACGAGGCCGGCCACGACAACGTGTTCTGCACCGCCTATTGGGACGACCCGTCGCGCTTCGACGCCTGGTTCGCCGCGCACGGGCGCGACTGGACACGCACCGCGCGCGACGGGCTCGGCTGCTTCACCGAGATCCTGCGGCCGGACGTGCGCTACTACGAGACGCTGTTCTCCTCGCCGGACCGCAGCGAGGGCATCGCCACGTTGGCGACGAGCATGAGCGACGTGGTGATGGAGCATGCCTACTGGGGTGGCGCGCGCGACCGCATGCCTGCGTCGCAGACCGAGGCGATGGAGCCGAGCGGCGAGCCGCGCATCGAGCGCGACGGCGCACGCACCAGCATCACCGGCCACGGCGCGCTGTGCCTGATCCGCTCCGGTCAGGACTGGAGCGACACCGATGGCGATGAACGCCGGATGTATCAACACGACGTCGAGCCGGTGCTGCGCCAAGGCATGGACTTCCTGCGCGACCGCGGGCTGGAAGTCGGCTGCTTCGCCAACCGCTACGTGACGGTCGAGGACGCCGCGGGCCGACCGCTGGAGAAGAGCTACGGCATGAGCTGGTGGAAGAGCCTGGCCAAGCTGGAGCGCTGGGCCGAATCGCATCCGACGCACGTGGCGATCTTCGGCGCGGCGATGAAGTACCTCTCCACGCTGGGCCCCGCGGCGAAGCTGCGCCTGTACCACGAGGTCACGGTGGCGCGCGCGGACGAGCAGTTCTTCGAGTACCTGAACTGCCATCCGCGCACCGGCATGCTGCGCGCGCTCTAAGGGCGAGCGGCCCGCAGCGGCCGGGCTACGCGCCGCGGATCTCGGACGCGGCGCGTTCCAGGATGTCGGCGATGCGCCGCTGCTCGGCCTGCGGCGCGCGGCGGCCGCCGCGCACCGCCGCCTCGACGGCGTCGCGGATGGCCGCCTGCAGCGCCCGGCGCGCATCGCGCAGGTCGCCGCTGTCGTCCGCCGAGCCGCCTGCGTTGCCGGCCATCGCCGAGCGCATGCCGGCCGCACGTTCGGCGATCCACTTCAGCTGCGCCAACAGCGCGTCGACCGCGGCGCGGTTGGCGTCCAGATGCGCGCGCCCTTCGTCGGTGATCGAGTAGCGCTTCTTCGTGCCCTCGACCTCGACGCTGGCGTGGCCGGTTTCTTCCAGGTAGGTCAGCGCCGGGTAGACCATGCCGGGGCTGGGCACGTACCAGCCGCCCGAACGCTCGTCCAGCGCCTTGATCAGTTCATAGCCGTGGCTTGGCTGCTCGGCCAGCAGCGCCAGTAGCAGCAGTTGCAGGTCGGCCGAGCCGAGCTTGCGGCCGCGGCCGAACACGCCGCGGCCGGCCTCGTCGCCGAAACCGTGGCGGCCGAAGAAGCCGCCGCGGCCGTGGTGGCGGTGCATCGCGTGGTAGTGGCGATGCATGCGTTCCTGCCAGCAGTGGAAGAACATGGGAAACCTGCTTTCTGAGTGTCGATAGACATATCGTACGACACATCTAAAGATCACGCAAGCGAGCTTTTTGCGCCCTCGAGCACCGCGCTCAGACCACTTCGAGCGTGTAGAACGACACCGAGCGTGGTGGCCACAGGACGCGCGGCTGCGCGCCGAACCAGCGCTTGCGCATCGCCTCGCCCTTCATCAGGTCGGCGATGCGCCAGCCCTTGCCTTCGATGGCGCGCGCGAAGGCCGCGGCATGGAAGGCGCCGACCATCGGCTCGCCCTGCAGCGCCGTCAGCGCACGCGCGGCGGCGAACATCGGCTGCTCTTCGAGCACGGTCTCCTCACGCCGTGGATAGGCGTCGAAGATCAGCACGCTGCCGGGCGCCAGGATGCGCCGCAGGGTCACCAGCGTCGCCACGGTGACCTGCTGCGGCAGGTACATGGTCACGCCCAGCCACGACACCAGCGCCGGCCGGCGGGCATCGAAGCCGGCCTGCAGCAGCGACTCGGCCAGATCGTCGTGCGCAAAGTCGACCGGCACGAACACCAGGTTGGCACCGAGTCCGGGCTGTCGGGCCAGGATCGCGCGCTTCTCGGCCTGCGTCGCCGGATGATCGACCTCGAAGAAGCGGCAGCGGGCATCGGGGTGATGCAGCGCGGTGCTGTCGAAGCCCGCGCCCAGCACGATCACCTGGCCGAGCCCCGCCGCCAGCCGCGGCCCCAGCGCCTCCTCGACGTAGCGCGAGCGCGCCAGCACCTCGCCTTCGAAGCCGCGCACCGGCCCGAGCAGCTGGCCGAGCGCGCGGTCGCCCAGCGGCGACGGCACCGCCACTACGGCGCTGGGCAGATCGAGAAACAGGTGCGCGAAGCGGTCCTCGAAGACCAGCGGCCGCACGCCGCCCAGCAGGTGGCGATAGCGCATGGCCGCGGTGATGCGTGCCGTGCGGCTGGCCCTGCCCTTGGCAAGCCTGGCCATCGCCTCGCGTCGGGCGGTCAGTTGGTCTGCGTCAGCTGGTCCAGGATGGCCGGGTTCTCCAGCGTCGAGGTGTCCTGCGTGATGGTCTCGCCCTTGGCCAGCGAGCGCAGCAGACGGCGCATGATCTTGCCCGAGCGCGTCTTCGGCAGGTTGTCGCCGAAGCGGATGTCCTTGGGCTTGGCGATCGGGCCGATCTCCTTGGCCACCCAGTTGCGCAGTTCGGTGGCGATCTTCTTCGCTTCGTCGCCGGTGGGGCGCGCGCGCTTCAGCACCACGAAGGCGCAGATCGCCTCGCCGGTGGTCTCGTCCGGGCGGCCGACCACCGCCGCTTCGGCCACCAGCTCGGTGCAGCTGACCAGCGCGGACTCGATCTCCATCGTGCCCATGCGGTGGCCGCTGACGTTGAGCACGTCGTCGATGCGGCCGGTGATGGTGAAGTAGGCGGTCTTGGCGTCGCGGATGGCGCCGTCGCCGGCCAGGTAGTAGCGGCCCTTGAAGTCGTCGGGGTAGTAGCTCTTCTTGTAGCGCTCCGGGTCGCCCCAGATGGTGCGGATCATGCCCGGCCACGGCTTCTTCACCACCAGGATGCCGCCCTGCCCGTTGGGCACGTCGGCGCCGGTCTCGTCGACCACCGCGGCCTGGATGCCCGGGAACGGCAAGGTGCACGAGCCCGGCACCAGCGGTGTCGCGCCCGGCAGCGGCGTGATCATGTGGCCGCCGGTTTCGGTCTGCCACCAGGTGTCGACGATCGGGCAGCGGCCGCCACCCACGTTGGCGTGGTACCACTCCCACGCGGCCGGGTTGATCGGCTCGCCCACCGAACCCAGGATACGCAGGCTCTTCAGGTCGTAGCTCTTCGGGTGCACCTTGTCGTTGGCCTCGGCGGCCTTGATCAGGCTGCGGATCGCCGTCGGCGCGGTGTAGAAGACCGTGACCTTGTGGTCCTGGATCATCTTCCAGAAGCGGCCGGCATCGGGGTACGTGGGCACGCCCTCGAAGACGATCTCGGTGCCGCCCAGCGCCAGCGGGCCGTAGGTGATGTAGCTGTGGCCGGTGACCCAGCCGATGTCGGCGGTGCACCAGAAGATGTCGTTGTCCTTCAGGTCGAAGGTCCACTTGGTGGTCAGCGCCGCATGCAGCAGGTAGCCGCCGCTGCTGTGCTGCACGCCCTTGGGCTTGCCGGTGGAGCCGCTGGTGTAGAGCAGGAACAGCGGATGCTCGGCGCTCACCCACTCGGGCTCGCAGGTGGCGGCGGCCGCGGCCGTCAGCTCGTGCATCCAGCGGTCGCGCGACGCGTCCCAGGCGACGTTGCCGCCGGTGCGCTTGTAGACGATCACGTCCTTGATGGTCTCGCAGCCGCCCAGGCCGATGGCCTCGTCGACGATGGCCTTCAGCGGCAGCGGCTTGCCGCCGCGCATCTGCTCGTCGGCGGTGATGATCATCACCGCACCGGCGTCCTGCACGCGGTCGCGCACCGACTGCGCCGAAAAGCCGCCGAACACCACCGAGTGGATGGCGCCGATGCGCGCGCAGGCCTGCATCGCCACCACGCCTTCCACGCTCATCGGCATGTAGATGACCACGCGGTCACCCTTCTTCACGCCGCGCGCCTTCAGCGCGTTGGCCAGGCGGCAGGTGCGCTCCAGCAGGTCGCCGTAGCTGACCTTGGTCACCTTGCCGTCGTCGGCCTCGAAGATGATCGCCGTCTTGGCGCCCTTGCCCGCCTCGACGTTGCGGTCCAGGCAGTTGTAGGACACATTCAGCGTGCCGTCCTCGAACCACTTGAAGAACGGCGCGCTGCTCGCATCGAGCACCTTGGTGAACGGCGTCTTCCAGCTGACCAGTTCGCGCGCCAGGCCGGCCCAGTAGCCTTCGTAGTCGGCGGCGGCCTTGTCGACCAGCGCCTGGTAGGCCGCCATGCCCGAGACGTAGGCGCCCTTCATCGATGCTTCGCTCGGCGGGTAGACCTTCAGTGCGGTGGAGGCCTGGGTTTCGGACATGAGAGTCTCCTGGTGTGTTCGATGCGGTACAGGCGCAAAGTTAAGGCGCCGCTCTGACTGATGCCTTACTGTCCCGCAACTACAATTTGCGGCAATCGGGCGTTCCCCGAGCCTCATCGATCCGGCAGCCATGGCCCTTCCGCAAAAAACAAGCAACTCCCGACTGCCCCCACTGCCCAACCTGATCTTCGCCAGCCGCTGGCTGCAGCTGCCGCTGTACCTGGGGCTGATCCTGGCGCAGGCGGTGTACGTCTTTCACTTCTGGGTGGAGCTGACGCACCTGATCGAAGCCGCCTTCGGCAACGAGCAGGCGCTGGGCAAGCTGATCACGAGCATCGGCTACAAGAACACGGCCACGGTCAACGGTCTCAACGAGACCATCATCATGCTCGTGGTGCTGGCGTTGATCGACGTCGTCATGATCAGCAACTTGCTCATCATGGTCATCGTCGGCGGCTACGAGACCTTCGTCTCGCGCATGCGCCTCGAAAGCCACCCCGACCAGCCCGAATGGCTGAGCCACGTCAACGCGTCGGTGCTCAAGGTCAAGCTGGCCACGGCGATCATCGGCATCAGCTCGATCCACCTGCTGAAGACCTTCATCAACGCCGAGAACTACAGCGAGAAGGTGCTGCTGTGGCAGACGCTGATCCACCTCACCTTCCTGGCCTCGGCCTTGGCCATCGCCGGCGCCGACCGGCTGATGCCGCACACCAAGCGCCAGCTCGACCACTGACCCCGCGCGGCTGTCCGACCGGCTGCTAGCTCGGCGGCGGCGGCTCCGGCGGCAGCGGCGCCTGCGACGGCGAACGCAGATGCAGCGCCGCCTTGGCCAGCAGGTTGGCCGACACCGGCGCGGTGACGAAGAGGAACAGCGCGATGAGCAGCTCGTGCGGCAGCCAGGCGCCCTGCGCGAAGTGCGCCGCCATGCTGGCCAGCAGCACACCGCCGACGCCCAAGGTCGTGGCCTTGGTCGGCGCGTGCAGCCGCATGTAGAAGTCGCGCAGGCGCAGCAGGCCGATCGCCCCCATCAGCGTGAAGAAGCCGCCGACCACCAGCATGGCGGCGATCAGAAGCTGCCAGCCCCAAGGCAACGCTGCGAAGTCCATCACCGCCCCTTCATTCGATGACATCGCCGTGGCACAGGTAACGCGCCAGCGCCACGGTGGAGACGAAGCCCAGCAGCGCGATCAGCAGTGCCGCGTCGAAGAACAGCTCGGTGCCATGGCGCAGCCCCAGCAGCACGACCAGCGCCACCACCGTCATGTACATCGTGTCCAGCGCCAGCACGCGGTCCGGCAGCTCGGGCCCGCGCAGCAGCCGCCAGGCGCAGCACAGCAGCGACGCCCCGCAGCACAGCAGCGCGAAGTCGAGCGCCCATTGCACGATCACCGGTCCAGCCCCTCGAAGATGCGGCGCAGCGGCCGTTCATAGCGCTGCTTGATCTGCGCCGCCAGGCCGGCCGCGTCGCGGCAGTCCAGCGCATGCACCAGGATCTGATGGCGCTGTGCGTCGACCACGCAGGACACCGTGCCCGGCGTCATCGTGATGATGGTCGCCAGCAGCGTCACCGCGCTGGGGTGCTGCGCGTCCAGCGCCACCGGCACCCAGGCCGGCTGCGGGTCGGCCCACGGGTTCAGCACGATGCGCGCCACGGTGATGTTGGACATGACGATGTCGTACAGCACCACGGCGCCCAGGCGCAGGGCCTGGCCCGGCGCGCGCGGCCGCACCGCGTCGCCGATGAAGCCGTGCAGCAGCCGGGGCAGGCCCCAGGCCAGCGGCGCCCCGGTGAGCAGCACGGCGGGCGCGAGGCTCTGCTGCAGCAGCAGCCACACCGCCGCCAGCACCAGCGACAGCACCGGATGCGGCAGCCAGCCCAGGCGCGGCTCGGCGTCGCGGCCCGTCGGCGTCATCGCGGGCCTCCGGCCCGGCCGTCGTAGGGCCGCGTGCTCTGCGTGGCCTCGCCCTGGGCGCCCAGCACGGCGCGTGCGTAGGCGGCGCGGTCGTTGAGCTGCAGCGCCGTCGCCGCGGTGTAGCGCTGGATGGGCGCGGCGAACACGCTCATGGCCACGGTCGTGGCCAGCAGCAGCAGCGTCGCGCCGATCAGCTTGGGGCTGGTGCCCGAAGGCGTGCTGGCCGGCAGGTCGTCGCGCACATGCCAGAACATGATGCTGCCGGCGCGTGCCAGCCCGATCATCGTCAGGAAGCCCACCCCCAGCACCGTGGTCCAGATCGCCGCCTGCCAGGTGTGCTCACTGGACGCCTGCAGCAGCATGAGCTTGCCGATGAAGCCGGGCAGCGGCGGCAGCCCGGCCGCCGACGCCGCGGCCAGCAGCATCAGCAGCCCCATCAGCGCCGGCTGGGCCAGCGGCGAGGCCGGCACCAGGCGGTCGGCCGCGTCGCCGCGCTGCGCGGCCACCAGTTCGGCGAGCAGGAACAGCCCGGCGATGACCAGCGTGCTGTTGGCCATGTAGTACAGCCCGGCCGACCAGGCGTCGGCATTGAACAGCGACAAGGCCACCAGCACCGTGCCCACCGAGGCCATCGTCAGCCAGGCCACCAGCCGCTCCAAGGTGTGCGCGGCCAGCGCGCCCAGCACGCCCAGCACGCTGGTGCCCAGCGCCAGCGGCAGCAGCAACGGCTCCACCGCATAGGCCGACGCGCCGGCGTCGGCGCCGAAGACCACGCCGTGCACGCGCCAGATGGCGTAGACGCCGACCTTGGTCATGAGGGCGAACAGCGCCGCCACCGGCGGGCACGCGGCGGCATAGGTGGCCGGCAGCCACAGCGACAGCGGCAGCAGCGCCGCCTTGAAGCCGAAGACCACCAGCAGCAGCCAGGCCGCCGCCTGCGCGATGGCGGCGTCCGGCGCTTCGACGCGCGCCACGCGCAGCGCCAGGTCGGCCAGGTTCAAGCTGCCGGTCTGCGCATAGAGCAGCGAGACGCCGACCAGGAACAGCGCCGACGCCGCCAGGTTGAGCACCATGTAGTGCAGGCCGACGCGCAGCCGCCGCTCGCCCAGGCCGTGCAGCATCAGCGCGTAGCTGGCGATCAGCAGCACCTCGAAGAACACGAACAGGTTGAACAGGTCGCCGGTGACGAAGGCGCCGTTCAGGCCCATCAGCTGGAACTGGAACAGCGCGTGGAAGTAGCGCCCGCGTGCGTCCCAGCCGCCGGTGGCGTACCACAGCACCGGCACGGCCACCACCGAGGTCAGCAGCAGCATCAGCGCGCTCAGCCGGTCGATGACGATGGCGATGCCGTAGGGCGCCGGCCATGCGCCGAGCAGGTAGACCCGAATCTCGCCGCCGGCCGCCTGCTGCACCAGCGCCGCCGCCAGCACCAGCCCGAGCAGCACCGACCCCTGCGCGATGCGCCGCGCGCACAGCAGCCGGCGGTGGCCGTGCGCGCTGTCGTCGCCGCCGTGGTCGCCGATGAGCAGCAGCAGGATCGCCGTCGCCGCCGGCAGCAGCACCGGCAGGACGGGCAGTTGCGCGTCGATCCAGCTCATCGCGCGTCCTCGCCGGCGTCCGGTGGTGCCGGTGGCGCCGGTGGTGGCGGTGGTGTCGGGGATGTCGGCGGGCGCGGGTCGGCGCGGCCGTCGACCTGGTCGCTGCCGATGTCGTGCCGGCCGCGCACCGCCAGTTCGATGACGAAGCCGGTGGTGGCGAAGCCGATGACGATGGCGGTGAGCACCAGCGCCTGCGGCAGCGGGTCGGCCAGCGGCGCCGGCCCGCCCAGGATCGGCGGCGCCGCGCTCCACAGGCGGCCCATGCTGAAGATGAAGACGTTGACCGCATAGCCCAGCAGCGTCAGCCCCAGCACCACCGTGAAGCTGCGCCCGCGCAGCATCAGGTAGACACCCACGGCAACCACCCAGCCGATGCCCGTGGCGACGAGAAACTCCAGGGTCACGTGAGCCCCTCGTCCGATGCGACCATCGGCCGATCCGCCAGGGCGATTGCGGCCCGGACGGGGAACAGCCGAGTGCCTGGCCCACGCATCACGCGCCCCCCTTTGCCTTGCTGGCCGCGCCCAGCACCGACAGCATGAGCATCGTCGCGCCGACCACGGTGACGTACACGCCCAGGTCGAACAGCGCCGCGCTGGCCAGCGGCAGTTCGCCCAGCAGCGGCACCGAATGATGGCCGTGCGCGCTGGTCAGGAACGGGCGGCCCAGCACGAACGCGCCGAGGCCGGTAAGGCAGGCGATGCCCAGGCCGCTGCCGATCCAGCGCACGAAGCGCCGCCCGCCGGCCGCGCGCAGCAGCGCCTCGGCCCGCGCTTGCCCCAGCCCCATGTACTGCAGCACCAGCGCCGCCGCCGTCACCAGGCCGGCGATGAAGCCGCCGCCGGGCAGGTTGTGGCCGCGCCAGAAGATGTAGACGCTGAAGACCAGCGCGATCGGCAGCACCAGGCGCGCCACGCGGCGCAGCAGCGGCTCGGCCTCGTGGTCCCAGGGCCGGCCATGCGCATCCACCGTCGAGCGCCGCGCGCGCAAGCCGTCCAGCAGCGCCAGCACGGCGATGCCGGCGATGCCGAGCACGGTGATCTCGCCGAAGGTGTCGTAGCCGCGGAAGTCGACGAGGATCACGTTGACCACGTTGCTGCCGCCGCCCAGCGGCAATGCGTTCTCCAGGAAGTACCAGCTGATCGAGGTGGGCTCGCGCGTCAGCATCAGCCAGGCCAGCACGGCGAAGCCGCCGCCGGCGGCCGCGGCGATGAGCGCATGGCGCAGGCGCTGCGTGCGGCCCGATTCGCGCGGCGAGGTCTGCGGCAGCAGCGCCAGGCCCATCAGCAGCAACGCGGTGGAGACCACGTCCACCGACAGCTGCGTCATCGCCAGGTCGGGCGCCGACAGGCCGATGAAGGTGATCGAGGCCACCAGCCCGACCGCGCCGGTGAGCACCACCGCCACGAAGCGCTGGCGCTGCAGGCGCAGCAGCACGATGCCGATCAGGCCCAGCAGCGCCCAGACGACGATGGCCAGCGGCGGGGCCGGCAGCGGCGCGCGGGCGCCGGCCTGCGGCCATGCGCCCACCGTCCAGGCGAAGGGCAGCGCGGCGGCGAGCACGGCGGTACCGATCAGCCAGGCGATGTAGCACTGCAGCGAACCGTTCTCCAGCGTCGAGACGATGCGCCCGGCAGCGCCGAGCAGCCCGTCCACCAGCCACGTATACACCGCCTTGCCGCCCCAGGCCGCGGGCTGGTAGCGATGCAGCCGGCCGCCGCGCCGCAGCCCGGCATACAGCGCCAGCCCGGCCAGCAGGCCGAACAGGCTCATCAGCAGCGGCGCGTTGACGCCGTGCCACAGCGCCAGGTGGAACGCCGGCGCGGGCGCGCCCAGCGCCGCCGTACTCACCGCACGCACCAGCGGCTCGGCGACGAAGGGCGCCAGCCCGACGACGATGCACACCGCCACCAGCAGCAGCACCGGCGCCTTCATGCCCCAGGGCGGCTCGTGCGGCCGCGCGCCGGCCAGGTCGCGCGGCGGGCCGTCGAAGAAGGCGTCGTGCACCAGGCGCACCGAATAGGCCGCCGAGAACAGCCCGCCCGCGGTGGCCAGCGTCGGCAACAGCCAGCCCAGGCTGCCCCACAGCCGGGTGCCCGCATGCAGCGCCTGCTCCAGCATCATCTCCTTGCTGATGAAGCCGTTCAGCGGCAGCACGCCGGCCATCGCCGCCGACGCCACCAGCATCAGCGTGCCCATCACCGGCATCAGCGCCATCAGCCCGCCCAGCCGGCGCAGGTCGCGCGTGTGGGCCTCGTGGTCGACGATGCCGGCGCTCATGAACAGCGCCGCCTTGAAGGCCGCGTGGTTGAGGATGTGGAACACCGCCACCACCATCGACAGCGGCGTGGACAGGCCGATCATGAAGGTGATGAGCCCCAGGTGGCTGATCGTCGAATAGGCCAGCAGACTCTTCATGTCGTGCCTGAAGAGGGCGACGAAGGCCGCGAAGACCATCGTCACCAGCCCGGTGGTGGCCACCACGCCTTCGAACAGCGCCGTGCCACCCAGCACCGGATAGAGCCGCATCATCATGAAGAGGCCGGCCTTGACCATCGTCGCCGAGTGCAGGTAGGCCGACACCGGCGTCGGCGCCGCCATCGCCTGCGGCAGCCAGAAGTGGAACGGCCACTGCGCGCTCTTGGTGAAGCAGCCGACCAGGATCAGGCCCAGCGCCAGCGGATAGCGCGGGTCGGCGCGCACCGGCTCGCCCCGCGTCAGCAGCACCGACAGGTCGTAGCTGCCGCCGATCTGCCCGAGCAGCACGATGCCCGCCAGCATCACCAGCCCGCCGCCGCCGGTGACGGCCAGCGCCATGCGCGCGCCGTCGCGCGACGCCTCGCGGCCGCCCCAGTAGCCGATGAGCAGGAAGGAGCTGATGCTGGTCAGCTCCCAGAACACCAGCACCAGCAGCAGGTTGTCCGACAGCACGATGCCCAGCATCGCCGCCATGAAGAGCATCAGCGTGGCGAAGAACTTGCCCGCCGGGTCGTCGGCCTGCAGGTAGTAGGCCGCGTAGACGATGACCAGCAGGCCGATGCCGCTGATCATCGCGGCGAACATCCAGCCCAGCGCATCGAGGCGGAAGTCGGCATCCAGGCCGATGGCCGGCGCCCACTCGACGCGCGTGCGCGGCACCTCGCCGGCGAACACGGCCGGCGCCTGCGTCGCCAGCAAGGCCAGCACGGCCAGCGCCACGGCCGCGGCCACCGCCGCGCTGCCGACGCGACGCACCGGCGTCTCGACGCGGCCGATCCACTGGCAGAGCACCGTGCCGACCAGCAGCGGCAACAGGACGATGGCATACAGCACGGCGCGCACCATAACCCATCGCCCTGCGGCCGCCCCGCGCTGCGCCTGCCGCCGCGGCGAAGGGCATTCCCTAGAATGCGCGGGCCCCCATAGCTGCCCCTGAATGCGCGCCCTGCCTCGCCACCTCCTCCCGGCCATGCTGCTGGGCGCGGGCTCCGCCGCACAGGCCGCGGGGCTGGACGGCCGCACACTGTCGGCCTGGTGGGGCCTGCCCTTCGCCGGCATGCTGCTGTCCATCGCCATCCTGCCGCTGGCCGCACCGAAGGTCTGGCACCCGCACTTCGGCAAGATCACCGCGGGCTGGGTGCTGCTGGTGCTGCTGCCCTTTGCGCTGGTGCACGACCTGGCCAGCACCGGGGCCATGCTGGTGCACACGCTGCTCGGCGAGTACCTGCCGTTCATCATCCTGCTGACGGCGTTGTTCACCGTGGCCGGCGGCATCTACATCCGCGGCAACCTGCACGGCAGCCCCGGGATGAACGCCGCGCTGATGGGCATCGGCGCCGTGCTGGCCAGCTTCATGGGCACCACCGGCGCGTCGATGCTGATGATCCGCCCGCTGATCCGCGCCAACGACAACCGCAAGCACGTCGCGCACGTGATGGTGTTCTTCATCTTCATCGTCAGCAACGCCGCCGGCTCGCTGACGCCGCTGGGCGACCCGCCGCTGTTCCTGGGCTTCCTGAAGGGCGTGGACTTCTTCTGGACTGCGCGGCACGTGTTTCCGCAGACGCTGTGCCTGGTCGGCGCGCTGCTGCTGCTGTTCTATGTGCTGGACGGCTGGTTCTATCGCCAGGAGGGCGTCAAGCCCTACGACCCGACGCCCGACACGCGCGGCTTCGCCATCGAGGGCGGCATCAACTTCCTGCTGCTGGGCGCGGTGGTGGCGCTGGTGCTGATGAGCGGCATCTGGAAACCGGGCATCGCCTTCGTGGTCGCCGGCACCGAGGTCGGCCTGCCGCAGCTGGTGCGCGACGTGGCGCTGCTGGCAGTCGCGGGGCTGTCGCTGGCGCTCACCCGGCGCCAGGTGCGCGACGCCAACCAGTTCTCGTGGGCACCGATGCAGGAGGTGGCCAAGCTGTTCGCCGGCATCTTCATCACCATGGTGCCGGTGCTGGCCATGCTGAAGGCCGGCGAGGCCGGCGCCTTTGCGGCGGTGACCCGCGCGGTGACCGCACCCGACGGCTCGCCGCTGCCGTGGGCGTACTTCTGGTTCAGCGGCAGCTTGAGTTCGTTCCTGGACAACGCACCGACCTACCTGGTGTTCTTCAACCTGGCCGGCGGCGACCCGGCGGTCTTGATGACCACGCTGGCGCCGACCCTGGCCGCGATCTCCGCCGGCTCGGTGTTCATGGGCGCCAACACCTACATCGGCAACGCGCCGAACTTCATGGTCAAGGCCATCGCCGAGGACCGCGGCATCCGCATGCCGAGCTTCTTCGCCTACATGGCCTGGTCGATCGTGGTCCTGGTTCCGCTGTTCGTGGTCATGACCTTTGTCTGGTTCGTCTGAAGGAGTCTTCCGTGAGTACCGTCATCCGCCAATCCGACCTCGTCGAATCCGTCGCCGCCGCGCTGCAGTACATCAGCTACTACCACCCGGCCGACTACATCGAGCATCTGGCGCGCGCCTACCAGGCCGAGGCCAGCCCCGCGGCCAAGGACGCCATCGCGCAGATCCTCACCAACAGCCGCATGTGCGCCGAAGGCCGCCGGCCGATCTGCCAAGACACCGGCATCGTCAACGTGTTCCTGAAGGTGGGCATGGACGTGCGCTTCGAGGGCTTCACCGGCAGCCTGGAGGACGCCGTCAACGAAGGCGTGCGCCGCGGCTACAACGACCCCGAGAACGTGCTGCGCGCCTCGGTGGTGGCCGACCCGTTGTTCGAGCGCAAGAACACCAAGGACAACACGCCGGCGGTGGTGCATGTCAGCCTGGTGCCGGGCAACACCGTGGACGTGCAGGTCGCCGCCAAGGGCGGCGGCAGCGAGAACAAGAGCAAGTTCGCCATGCTCAACCCCAGCGACAGCGTCGTCGACTGGGTGCTGAAGACGGTGCCGACGATGGGCGCCGGCTGGTGCCCGCCGGGCATGCTGGGCATCGGCATCGGCGGCACCGCCGAGAAGGCCATGCTGATGGCCAAGGAGGCGCTGATGGACCCGATCGACATGTTCGACCTGAAGGCCCGCGGCCCGCAGAACAAGACCGAGGAGCTGCGCATCGAGCTGTGCGACAAGATCAACGCGCTGGGCATCGGCGCGCAGGGCCTGGGCGGCCTGACCACGGTGCTGGACGTGAAGATCGCGCTGTACCCCACGCACGCCGCCAGCAAGCCGGTGGCGCTGATCCCCAACTGCGCGGCCACGCGCCACGCGCACTTCGTGCTCGACGGCAGCGGCCCGGCCTACATCGACCCGCCGAGCCTGGACCTGTGGCCCGACGTGCACTGGCAGCCGGACTACAACCAGAGCAAGAAGGTCAACCTGGACACCCTGACCCCGCAAGAGGTGGCCAGCTGGAAGCCGGGGCAGACCTTGCTGCTCAACGGCAAGATGCTCACCGGCCGCGACGCCGCGCACAAGCGCATCCAGGACATGCTGGCATCAGGGCAGAAGCTGCCGGTGGACTTCAGCAACCGCGTCATCTACTACGTCGGCCCGGTGGACCCGGTGCGCGACGAGGTGGTGGGCCCGGCCGGCCCGACGACCGCCACGCGCATGGACAAGTTCACCGAGATGATGCTGTCGCAGACCGGGCTGATCAGCATGATCGGCAAGGCCGAGCGCGGCCCGGTGGCCATCGAGGCCATCCGCAAGCACAAGAGCGCCTACCTGATGGCGGTGGGCGGCGCCGCCTACCTGGTGGCCAAGGCCATCAAGCAGGCCAAGGTGGTGGGCTTTGCCGACCTGGGCATGGAGGCGATCTACGAGTTCGACGTGAAGGACATGCCGGTGACGGTGGCCGTCAGCTCCGACGGCAGCAGCGTGCACGAGACCGGGCCCAAGGAATGGCAGGCGAAGATCGGCAAGATCCCGGTCGCCGTGGGCTGAGCGCGACGATGGCGCCGCGCATCCGCGTCGGTGTCGGGGGCTGGACCTACGAGCCCTGGCGCAACAACTTCTACCCGGCCGGCTGGCCACAGGCCCGCGAGCTGGAGTACGCCGGCCGGCAGCTGAACGCCATCGAGATCAACGGCACCTACTACAGCGCGCAGTCGCCGGCCACCTTCGCCAAGTGGCGCGACAGCGTGCCCGACGACTTCGTGTTCTCGCTGAAGGCCTCGCGCTTTGCCACCAACCGGCGCGTGCTGGCCGAGGCCGGCGAATCGGTGGCGCGCTTCGTCGCCAGCGGCATCACCGAACTGGGCCCGAAGCTCGGGCCCATCGTCTGGCAGTTCGCGCCGACGAAGCGCTTCGACCCGATGGATTTCGAGGCCTTCCTGCAGCTGCTGCCGAAGCGCGCCGCCGGCCTGCCGCTGCGCCACGTGATGGACGTGCGGCACGACAGCTTCTGCACGCCCGAGTACCTGGCGCTGGCGCGGCGCCACGGCGTGGCCACGGTGCTGACCGAGTCCGACGACTACCCCACGATCTTCGACGCGCACAGCGGCCTGGTCTACGCACGCATCATGCGCACCGAATCGGGCCTGGCCGAAGGCTGCACGCCGCAGACGCTGGACGCGCTGGCGGGCTGCGCACGGCTGCTGCAGGCCGGCGGCCTGCCCGACGGCATGCCGCGGCACGATGGCATGCCGGGCGTGCCCGGCACGCCGCGCGAGGTGTATCTGTACTTCATCAGCGGCGCGAAGGAGCGCGCGCCGGCCGCGGCGATGGCGCTGCTGCGCCGCCTGGGGTAGGCGCAGCTCAGCCCGGGGCGCCGTCCGCGGGCGGCGCCGCTGCGACGGGCGGCGCGGTCGGGGTGTGGACCACGCGCTGCGGGAACGGAATCTCGATGCCGCGTTCGTTCAGCGTCTGCAGCACCGCCAGGTTGACGGCCGAGCGCACGTTGCCCTGGCCGTTCTGCGGGTCGCGGATCCAGAACAGCACGGTCAGTTCCAGGCCATCGGACGCGAAGGACGAGAGCTGCACGCCGGGCGCGGGATCCGCCAGCACGCGCGGCACGCGCGCCGCGGCTTGCGTCAGCGCGGGGATCAGCGCCTCCAGGTCGGTGCCGTAGGCCACCTGCACCACGGTGCTGACCAGCATGTTGGGATCGGCCAGCGACAGGTTCTCGACGCGCTGCGTGGTCAGCATCTCGTTGGGCACGATGGACTCGCGCCCACTGAGCGCGCGCACCACGGTGTAGCGCGTCTTGATGTCGGTGATGTGCCCCTCGAAGTTGTCGACGCGCACCAGGTCGCCGATGCGCAGCGACCGCTCGGCCAGGATGACGAAGCCGCTGACATAGTTGGCCGCCAGCTTCTGCAGGCCCAGGCCGATGCCCACGCCGATGGCGCCGCCGATCACCGACAGGGCGCTGATCGGAATGCCCACCGCGGTCAGCGCGATGAGCACGCCAATGATCAGCAGCATCGCGCGCGTGGCGTTGGCCGCGATCTTGCGGGCCGAGATGCTGGTGCCGACGGCGCCTTTGAGCAGCTGCGCCTCGATCGCCGACGACAGCCACAGCACGCCCAGCAGCACGATGCCGGCGCTCAGCCCGCCCTGCACCATCATCAGCAGCGACACGGTGACGCCGCCGACGCGCCAGTGCACGCCCTCCATCTCGTCCACCAGCAGCGGCAGCAGCCCGGTCAGCCACAGCACCAGGCCGACCCACACCAGCCAGGAGACGGTGCGCTCGAGCCGCCGCACCAGCGTGGAGTTGGGAAAGGCGGTGCGCAGCACCTGCACGCTGATGCGTATCAGCACCAGGCTGAACAGGATGGGCACCGCCAGCCGCAGCAGGCCCACCGGCAGCAGGTCGTCCAGGGCCCAGCGCGCCACCACGCCCACCAGCAGCGCCGCCACCGGGAAGAACACGCCGTCGTAGATGCGCGCGCCGAACCAGATGCTGCGCTCGCGCGCGTGCCGGCCACGCGCCAGCCAGACCAGGCCGTAGGCCGCCGCCAGCGAGCCGACCAGCATCGCCACCTCGACCAGCACCGCCTGCGGTGTCAGGTCGTTCAGCGCCTGCTGCAGCGAGTTCAGGTTCTGCATGGCGCGGACGGGGCGTCTTGCGACGCCATCGCCTCAGATCTCGGCCAGCACGCGCAGGTGCGCGGCGACGCTGCGCGCCAGCGCGCTGAGGTTGTAGCCGCCTTCCAGGCAGGAGACGATGCGCCCCTGCGCATGGCGTTCGGCCAGCGCCTTGATGCGCTGCGTGATCCATTCATAGTCTGCCTCGACCAGGCCCAGCTGGCCCAGGTCGTCCTCTCGGTGCGCGTCGAAGCCGGCCGAGATGAAGATCATCTGCGGCCGGAACTCCTCCAGCCGCGGCATCCACATCATCTCGATCAGCTCGCGGATGGCCGGTCCGCGGCTGTAGGCCGGCACCGGCAGGTTGATCATGTTGGTGCCCAGCGGCGCACCGCCGCTGAACGGATAGAGCGGATGCTGGAAGAAGCTGACCATCAGCACCCGCTCGTCGTTGGCGATGATGTCCTCGGTGCCGTTGCCGTGGTGCACGTCGAAGTCGATGATGGCCACGCGCTGCAGGCCGTGCACATCCAGCGCATGGCGCGCCGCCACGCTCACGTTGTTGAAGAAGCAGAAGCCCATCGCCTGGTCGCGCGTCGCATGGTGGCCCGGCGGGCGCACGGCGCAGAAGGCATTGCTGCAGCGGCCCGACAGCACGGCGTCGGTGGCCGCCACCGCGGCGCCCGCCGAGCGCAGCGCCGCCTGCAGCGTGCCGCTGCCCACGACGGTATCCGGGTCCACCGCACGCGGCTCGCCGGCCGCTTGCACCTGCTGCATCAGGTCAATGACCTCGGCCACATAGCCGCTGGTGTGCGCACGCGACAGATGTTCCGGCGTCACCAGGGGCGCGTCCTGGAAATCCAGCGCGATGTCCAGCCCGGTGGCGCGCAGGTGGTCGGCGATGGCGTCCAGCCGCTGCGGACACTCGGGATGGCCCGCGCCCATATCGTGCAAACGGCACTCCGGATGACTGTAGTACGCGGTGCTCATGCCTGGGGCGTCGGGCTTTTGGGTTAAGGTCTGCGGGATGGATTCGAGTGTAGCGCGCCGTATTTCGCGCCTCGTGGACCAGATCTCCACCGTCATCGTCGGCAAGCGCTCCCAGATCGAGGACTGCGTGGCCTGCCTGCTGGCCGGCGGCCATCTGCTGATCGAGGACGTGCCGGGTGTCGGCAAGACCACGCTGGCCCACACGCTGGCCGTGTGCCTGGGGCTGAAGTTCTCGCGCGTGCAGTTCACCGCCGACCTGATGCCGTCCGACCTGATCGGCGTGAGCGTCTTCGAGCGCAGCAAGGAGGCCTTCGTCTTCCACCCCGGCCCGGTGTTCGCGCAGGTGCTGCTGGCCGACGAGATCAACCGCGCCGGCCCGAAGACGCAGAGCGCGCTGCTCGAGGCCATGGAAGAGCAGCAGGTCTCGGTGGAAAACGAGACCCGCGCGCTGCCGCGCCCCTTCTTCGTCATCGCCACGCAGAACCCGACCGACCAGCTGGGCACCTACCCCTTGCCCGAGTCACAGCTCGACCGTTTCCTGCTGCGCATCACGCTGGGCTACCCCGACCGCACGTCGGAGCGTGCACTGCTGGTGGGCGAGGACCGGCGCGAGACCATCACACGGCTGCCGGCGGTGATGCAGCCGGGCGAACTGGTGCAGGCGCAGGCGGCCGTGCGCGAGGTCTTCGCCTCGGAGGCGCTGCTCGACTACCTGCAGTCGCTGATCGCCGCCACGCGGTCGGGCCAGTGGTTCGTCGAAGGCCTGAGCCCGCGCGCCGGCATCGCCGTGCTGCGCGTGGCCAAGGCGCGTGCGCTGATGGCGCAGCGCGACTATGTCGCGCCCGACGACATCCAGGCCATCCTGCCGCAGGCCATCGCGCACCGGCTGCAGCCGATCCACGGCGCGGGCCGCGGCGCGATCGAGCAGGTGCGCGCGATGGTCGAAGCCACGCCCATACCGTGACCCTGCCGCTGCGGCCTGCGACTTCCCCCCCGGCGGGGGCGAGCCTGGGCGCGAAGGCTCCAGGGGACCTCTCCCGACTCGCCAGCGCTCGGGCGTCTTCAGCCGACGCGGCCGGCCAGGCCCGCTGGCCGAACGGCGATGCCGGATCGGCGGCGGCCACACGGTCGATGGGGCGCTGGACCGGCAAGGAACGCCGGCGCAGGGGGCTGCGCGGCCGCCTCCGCCGCTGGTGGCTGGCGCGGCATCCGCGGACCGACACCTGGACGCTGGCCCAGCAGAACATCTACATCCTGCCCACCAAGGGCGGCTGGGCCTTCGGCGTGACGCTGCTGGCCATGCTGGTGTCGTCCATCAACTACCAGCTGAACCTGGGCTACGTGCTCACCTTCCTGCTCGCCGGCAGCGGCCTGGTGTCCATCCATCTCACCCACGGCACGCTGCGCGGCCTGACGCTGCGGCTGCGGCCCGTGGCCCCGGTGTTCGCCGGCGAGCCGGCGCGTCTGGAGGTGGTCATGTCCAACCCCGGCAAGGCGCGGCACGGCGTGGGCCTGCGCTTCCAGCAGCGCGGGCGGCAGGACCGCAACGCCTGGTGCGACGTGCCCGCGCTCGGCCAGGCCAGCGCCAGCCTGAGCGTCGTGCCCACCGCGCGGGGCTGGCACGCGTTGCCGGTGCTGGTGGTCGAGACGCAATTCCCCTTCGGCCTGTTCCGCGCCTGGACCCACTGGCGGCCCGCGCAGCAGGTGCTGGCCTATCCGGCGCCGGAACAGCCCGCCCCGCCGCTGCCGCCGGCCAGCAGCGCGCCGGGCAGCGCGCTCGCGCGCCCCGGCCAGGGCAGCGAACTCGACGGCGTGCGCGCCTGGCGGCGCGGCGACAGCCGGCGCCACGTGGTGTGGAAGAAGGCGGCGCGCAGCGGCCAGATGGTCAGCCGCGAGACCACGTCGGAGCAAAGCCGCGAGCTGTGGCTCGACTGGCACGCGGCGCACGGCGCCGGGCGAGCCGACGCCGAGGCACGCCTGTCACGGCTGGCCGCCTGGCTGCTGGCGGCCGAAGCCCAGGGGCTGGTCTACGGCCTGCGCCTGCCGGGCCGGCAGTTCGCACCCGACCGCGGCGAACTGCACCAGCGCCAGCTGCTGCGCGAGTTGGCGCTGTGGAGCTAGGCCGCCGCGGGCTCGTGCTGCCCGCGTGGCCGGGCTGGAGCCACCTGCCGCGCGACAGCCGCGACACGCTGTTCCAGCTGGCGGTGATCGGCTGGACCGTGCTGCCGCACGCGTCGCACCTGGCGCCCTGGTGCCTCGCGCTGACCGCGTTGATGCTGGTCTGGCGCGCCTTGCTGGCGCTGAGCAACGCGCCGCTGCCCAGCCGCTGGGCGGTGGCCGCGGTGCTGGCGGTGGCGGTGGCGCTGACGCTGTGGACCGAACGCACGCTGTTCGGCAAGGAAGCCGGCGTCACCCTGCTGGTGGTGTTGATGTCGCTGAAGACGCTGGAGCTGCGCGCACGCCGCGATGCGATGGTGGTGTTCTTCCTCGGCTTCTTCCTGGTGCTGACCAATTTCCTCTATTCGCAGTCGATGCTCACGGCCGCGGCCATGCTGCTGTCGGTGTGGGGCCTGATGACCGCACTGGTGCTGGCGCACATGCCGGTGGGCAAGCCGCCGCTGCGCCAGGCCGGTGCCCTGGCGGCGCGCGCGGCGCTGCTCGGGGCGCCGCTGATGGTCGCCTTGTTCCTGCTGTTCCCGCGCATGGCGCCGCTGTGGGGCGTGCCGCAGGACGCGGTCGGCAAGACCGGCCTGTCCGGCACGATGCGCATGGGCGCGATGGCCGAGATCGCCAACGACGACGAGATTGCGCTGCGCGTGCGCTTCGACGGGCCGCCGCCGCCGCCCGAGGCGATGTACTTCCGCGGCCCGGTGCTGTCGCGCTTCGACGGGCGCGATTGGACGCGCCAGGCGAGCAGCGCGCCGCTGGCTGCGCCGCAGCGCGCCGAGTTGCAGCTGCAGGGCCGGCCGCTGCGCTACGAGATGACGCTGGAGCCCAGCCGGCTGGCGCTGCTGCCGCTGCTGGAGCTGACCCCCGACCGCGGCGGCGCGGCACCGGTGCTCGAAGGCATGAATGCGTGGCAGCGCGGCGACCTGCAGTGGCAGACCGAGCGCCCGGTCGCCGAGCGGCTGCGCTTCGAGGCCGCTGCCTGGCCGCAGCACCGCCACGGGCCGCGCCGTCCGACGCCGGCGCTGCAGGAGTACCTGCAGCTGCCCTACGGCTACAACCCGCGCACGCGCGCCTGGGCCGCCGAACTGCGCAGCCAGCCGCGGCTGGCGCAGGCCGACCCGCGCACCCTGGTGAACGCGGTGCTGGAGCACTTGCGCACCCACGAATACCTCTACACGCTGGAACCCGGCACCTATGGCCGGGACGCCGTCGACGAGTTCTGGTTCGACCGCAAACTGGGCTTCTGCGAACACTTCGCGGCCAGCGTGACGGTGGTGCTGCGTGCGATGGACGTGCCCGCGCGGGTCGTCACCGGCTACCAGGGCACCGACCCGCTGCCGGTGGATGGCTACTACATCGTGCGCCAGAGCAACGCCCACGCCTGGGTGGAGTACTGGCAGCCGGACGAAGGCTGGGTGCGCCTGGACCCGACCGCCGCAGTGTCGCCCAACCGCGTGATGCGCGGCGCCAGCCTGGTGCCGCGGCAGGGCCTGCTGGCCGACGCGCTGGGCGGCGTCAACCCGCAGCTGCTGGCCGACCTGCGCAACCTGCTCGAAGCCACCGGCAACCGCTGGAACCAGTGGGTCATGAACTACTCGCGCAGCCAGCAGCTGCATCTGCTGGAAAGCCTGGGCGTCGAAGCGCCGAGCTGGCACGACCTGGCGCTGGCGCTGATCGGGTTGCTGTGCGCCGGCAGCCTGACCGGCGCGGCCTGGGCGCTGTGGGACCGCTATCGGCAGGACCCGTGGCAGCGGCTGCAGCGGCGCATCCAGCAGCGCCTGGCGCAGCTGCAGGTGACGGTGCAGGCGCACGACCCGCCGCGCACGCGGGCCGAGCGCGTGCGCCAGCGCCTGGGCGCCGCCGGCGAAGCGCTGGCGCAGCAGCTGGAAGCGCTGGACCGGGCACGCTACGCCCAGCCGGGCCGCGGCGGCCTGGCGCGCGGCTGGTGGCGGCGCTTCGCCGAACTGGCGTCCGCGGCGGGCCACGGATAATTGCGCATGACTTCGATCGCCTGCCGGCTGCTGCTGGCCCTGAGCCTGGCCGCGCTGCTGCCGCACGACGCGCTGGCCCGCAAGCCCAAGCCGCGCGATGCGGGCCACGCCGAGAGCCCGGCCGGCGCCTACGCGACGCGCCCCGAGGTGCGCGACTTTGCGGCGCAGCTGGCCGAGCGCCGCCAGCTGCCGGTCGAATGGGTGCTGGCGCAGCTGGCGCAGGCGCGCCTGCAGCCCGCCGCGCAGCGGCTGATGATGCCGCCGCCCGCGGGCACCGCCAAGAACTGGGCCGCCTACCGCGACCGCTTCGTCGAGCCGCAGCGCATCACGGCCGGTGCACGCTTCTGGCAGGACAACGCCGCCTGGCTGCAGCGCGCCGAGGCGCAGTACGGCGTGCCGCCCGAGATCGTCGTCGGCATCGTCGGCGTCGAGACTTTCTACGGCCGCGTCACCGGCAACTTCCGCGTGCTGGACGTGCTGAGCACGCTGGCCTTCGACTTCCCCAGCGGGCGCAGCGACCGCAGCGCCTTCTTCCGCGACGAGCTCGAGGAATTCCTGCTGCTGAGCCGGCGCGAGGGCGTGGACCCGGCCGCGGCGAAGGGCTCCTTCGCCGGCGCGATGGGGCTGCCGCAGTTCATGCCCGGCAGCATCAACCGCTACGCGGTGGATTTCGACGAGGACGGCCACATCGACCTGAACGGCAGCGCCGCCGACGTGGTGGGCAGCGTGGCCCGCTACCTGGCGGCGCATGGCTGGCAGCGCGGCATGGCCGCCACGTACGCGGTGGCGCCGCCGGTGGACACGCGCGCGCGCGCCACGCTGCTGCAGCCGGACATCCTGCCCAGCTTCAGCGCCGAGCAGATGGCCGCGCTGGGCGCCGAACTCGACGCCGCCGGCCGCGCCCACGTCGGCCCGCTGGCGCTGGTGGAACTGCAGAACGGCAATGCCGCGCCGAGCTTCGTCGCCGGCACGCAGAACTTCTACGCGGTGACGCGCTACAACCAGTCGAGCTACTACGCGATGGCCGTGATCACGCTGGGCGAGAGCGTCAAGCGCCAGCGCGAGCCCTAGCCTGGCGCCTTGCCCGAGGGCGCGGGCTACGCCGCCACGCCCTGCTCGCGCGCCGCCTGCTCCTGCACGCGCAGCGCGCTCTGGAAGGCCGGCCGCTGCTGCAGGCGCTGCCAGTAGGCGGCCACCGCCGGCGTGAACTGCGCCGACAGCTTCAGCCTCTCGGCCAGCATCAGCGCATAGCCCACCGACACGTCGGCCGCGGTGAAGCGGCCCGCCGCCAAGAAGGGCGACGCCTCCAGGCGCGGCTGCAAGGTGCGCAGGCGCGCCAGGAACCACTTGCCGTAGTCGTCCACCACCTGCGGAAGGCGGCGCTCGGGCGGCTCGAACTGGCCATAGCGCAGCAGCAGCGTCTGCGGGAAGGTGAGCGTGGCCTCGCCGAAGTGCAGGAAGTTCAGGTAGTCGGCGAAGCCCGCTTCGTCGGGCTCGACGTTCAGCGCGCGCGGCGAATGGCGCACCGCCAGGTACTGGCAGATGGCCGCGGATTCGGTGAGCCGCGACTCGCCGTCGATGAGCAGCGGAATGGTGCCCAGCGGGTTGAGCTGCAGGTAGTCGCGCTTCAGCACGCGCGGCGGGAAGGGCAGCATGCGCAGCTCGCGCGGCACGCCCAGCTCTTCGAGCATCCACAGCGCGCGGAAGGAACGCGCGCTCATGCAGTGGTACAGGACGATCATGCTCAGACTCCCGGCCGTTTGGCCAACAATGCGCGCGACACGCGCGATGCGGGCTCGCGCCCCAGTTGCGAACTGATCCACGCCGCGACGTCCACCAGCGCATCCAGGTCGATGCCGGTGGTGGCCCCCAGGCCGTGCAGCAGGTAGACCACGTCTTCGGTGGCGACGTTGCCGGTGGCGCCCTTGGCATAGGGGCAGCCGCCCAGCCCGCCCACCGACGCGTCGAAGCAGCGCAGGCCGAACTGGTACGACGCCGCCACGTTGGCCACGGCCATGCCGTAGGTGTCGTGGTAGTGGCCGGCCAGCCGCTCGACCGGCAGCACGCGCGCGCAGGCTTGCAGCATGCGCTGCACCGAGGCCGGCGTGCCCACACCGATGGTGTCGCCCAGCGAGACTTCGTCGCAGCCGATGTCGACCAGGCGTGCGGTGACCTCGGCCACCTTGGCCGGCGCCACCGGGCCCTCGTACGGACAGGCGATGACGCAGGACACGTAGCCGCGCACCTTGATGCCGGCCTCGCGCGCGGCGGCCATCACCGGCAGGAAGCGATCGATGGACTCGGCGATGCTGCAGTTGATGTTCTTCTTCGAGAAGGCCTCCGACGCCGCGGCGAACACCGCCACCTGGTCGGCGCCGGCGGCCCGCGCCGCCTCGAAGCCCTGCAGGTTGGGCGTCAGCACCGGATAGCTGACGCCGGCACGGCGCTTCAGCGTGCGCATCAGCTCGGCATGGTCGCCCATCTGCGGCACCCACTTCGGCGACACGAAGGACGTGGCCTCGATCTCGCGCAGCCCGGCGTCGGCCAGGCGATCGATCAGCTGCAGCTTGGTGGCCAGCGGCACCACCTGCTTCTCGTTCTGCAGGCCGTCGCGCGGCCCCATCTCGACGATGCGCACGGGCGTCATGCGGCCTCCTCGAAGTCCACCAGATCGACGCCGTCGACCACCTGGTCACCGACGCCGTAGCGGAAGGCCTTGACCGTGCCGCGCCGCGGGGCGTGGATGGTGTGCTCCATCTTCATCGCCTCCAGCACCAGCAGCGGCGCGCCCTTGTCCACCGTGGCGCCGGCTTCGGCGATGAGCGCGATCACCTTGCCCGGCATCGGCGCCTTCAGCCCGCTGCCGACATCGTCGCCCGCGCCGCCGGCATGCAGCGTGTTCATCAGCACCAGCGGCCAGGCGCGGCCCTCGAAGAAGACATGGCGGCGCTCGCCGGCCACGACCACCGTGGCATGCACGCGGCGTTCGCCCAACTGCGCGTCCAGCTGGCCGTTGGCGCCGCTGCGGCCGCGCACGCGCAGCGGCGGGCCGTCCAGCGCCATCTCGTAGCCGCCCGGCACCGCCTGCACCGCCACCGCACGCGCCAGCTCGCCGTGGCGGAACGTCAATGTGCGCGTCGCCCGACCGTTGAGGCGCCAGCCGTCGAGCATGCGCCACGGCGACCCATGGTCGGCGGCGTGCGCGGCGGCTGCCGCCTCGCGCTGCAGTTCGGCCAGCGCCGCCAGCAGGCACACCTCGTCCGGCACGGGGGACTTCGGCGGGAACAGGTTGGCCTGCTCGCGCTCGATCAGCGCCGTGTCCAGGTCCGCCTGAGCGAAGGACGGCACGCCCACCAGGCGCGACAGGAACTCCACGTTGTTGGCCACGCCGACCACGCGGTACTGCGCCAGCGCCTGGCGCATGCGCGCCAGCGCCGCATCGCGCGTGCGGTCCCAGACGATCAGCTTGGCGATCATCGGGTCGTAATGCGGCGTGATGGTGTCGCCCTGCTCCACCCCGGTGTCGACGCGCACGTGTTCGTTCTCGGCCGGCGGCGACAGGTGCAGCAGCTTGCCGGTGGACGGCAGGAAGCCCTTGTCGGGGTCTTCGGCATAGATGCGCGCCTCGAGCGCATGGCCGTCGATGGACAGCTGCTCCTGGCGCAGCGGCAGCGGTTCGCCAGCGGCCACGCGCAGCTGCCACTCCACCAGGTCCAGCCCGGTGATCATCTCGGTCACCGGATGCTCCACCTGCAGCCGCGTGTTCATCTCCATGAAGTAGAAGCTGCCGTCCTGGTTGGCGATGAACTCCACCGTGCCGGCGCCGACATAGCCCACCGCCTTGGCGGCATCCACCGCGGCCTGGCCCATCGCGGCGCGGCGCTCGCGCGTCATGCCCGGCGCGGGCGCTTCTTCCAGCACCTTCTGGTGGCGGCGCTGCACCGAACAGTCGCGCTCGAACAGGTAGACGCAGTTGCCGTGCGTGTCGCCGAAGACCTGGATCTCGATGTGCCGCGGCCGCAGCACGTACTTCTCGACCAGCACGTGCTGGTCGCCGAAGGCGTTCTTCGCCTCGCGCTGGCACGAGGCCAGCGCCGCCGCGAAGTCTTCGGCCTTGTCGACACGGCGCATGCCCTTGCCGCCGCCGCCGGCACTGGCCTTGATGAGCACCGGGAAACCGATGTCGCGGGCCTGCGCCTCCAGGAAGGCCGGATCCTGCTCGTCGCCGTGGTAGCCGGGCGTCAGCGGCACGCCGGCCTGGCCCATCAGCGCCTTGGCCGCCGACTTGCTGCCCATCGCGCGGATGGCCGACGCCGGCGGGCCGACGAAGACGATGCCGGCCGCGGCACAGGCTTCGGCGAAGGCCTCGTTCTCCGACAGGAAGCCGTAGCCCGGATGCACCGCCTGCGCGCCGGTGGCCCGGGCGGCGTCGAGGATCTTGTCGGCACGCAGGTAGGACTCGCGTGCCGCCGGCGGGCCGATCAGCACCGCCTCGTCGGCCAGGCGCACGTGGCGCGCGTTGGCGTCGGCTTCGGAATACACCGCCACCGTGGCGATGCCCATGCGCCGCGCGGTCTTGATGACGCGGCAGGCAATTTCCCCGCGGTTGGCGATAAGGATCTTTTCAAACATGCCCGTGCTCCGCTGGACCATCCCCTGGGGTCAACATCCGATGTCTCTCAGTGCCGCCACACACGCAAGCCGCGATGCTGCTCGAAGGCATCGAAGTCGCGGTCGTCGTGCAGCAACGCATAGTCACGCTCGATGCAGAAGGCCGCCACCAGCACGTCGACGGCGCTGCGCACCGTGTGGCCGCGGCCGCGCAGGTGGCGATAGTGCTCCGCCGCGGCGACGGCGAGTTGCGGGTCGAGCGAGGCCTCGATCTCCAGCCGCTGCATCAGCTGGCGCGCGTTGCGCAGTTCGTGTTCGAGCCGGAAGCCGCGCAGCACCTCGAAGAGCACCAAGTCGGGCACAACGAGCCGCACTTCGCCGTGGTCCAGCAGCTGCGCCAGAAGGTCGGCGGCCGGCGCTTCGGCGCCGTTGAAGAAGTCGATCCACACCGACGAATCAACGACCAGCACGGCGGGTTCCCTGGGGGGTCGACCGGCGCGGCGGCGGTGGCTCGTTGGCCACCGCCGCCGTTGGCGCCACTGTGGCGGACCAGTCGATCGACTCGTCGCCCTGCCACTGGAGCTTGCCGCGCCACTTGAGGATCTCGCGGTAGGCCGCCTGGCGGGCCAGCAACTTCAAGCCGGCCTCGACCGCATCCTTCTTGGTCTTGAACGGACCGGCCTTCATGGCATCGGCCATCAAGCCGTCGTCGATATCGATGTTGGTGCGCATGATGTGTATGAAATCAGAATTCTATGCGCATCATACACTTCGGCTGACCGCTTCAGCCCGCAGCCCCGCCGCCAGCTCAAGTACCGGGCGGGCGTGGCACAGGCCGGTGGTGGCGTCACGCGCCGAGGTCAGACGCGCGCTGGCCCGTCGCTCACGACAGCCCAGGTCGCGCAGCAGCCCCCAGGCCAAATCGGCGCCGGTCATCGTCCGTGCTCCATGCGATCACATCCTGAACAGGCCGAAGCGGGTCGGCGCGATCGGCGCGTTCAATGCGGCCGCGAGCGACAGGCCCAGCACACGCCGCGTCTGCGCCGGGTCGACCACGCCGTCGTCCCACAACCGCGCGCTGGCGTAGTACGGATGGCCCTGGTGCTCGTACTGTTCGAGCAGCGGCGCCTTGAACGCGGCCTCGTCTTCCTTGGCCCACTGCCCGCCCTTGGCCTCGATGCCGTCGCGCTTGACGGTGGCCAGCACGCTGGCCGCCTGCTCGCCGCCCATCACGCTGATGCGCGCGTTGGGCCACATCCACAGGAAGCGCGGGCTGTAGGCGCGGCCGCACATGCCGTAGTTGCCGGCGCCGAAGCTGCCGCCGATGAGCACGGTGAGCTTGGGCACCTGCGCGGTGGCCACCGCGGTGACCATCTTCGCGCCGTCCTTGGCGATGCCGGCGTTTTCGTACTTGCGGCCGACCATGAAGCCGGTGATGTTCTGCAGGAACAGCAGCGGCACGCCGCGCTGCGCGCACAGCTCGATGAAGTGCGCACCCTTCTGCGCGGACTCGCCGAACAGGATGCCGTTGTTGGCGACGATGCCGACCGGCATGCCATGCAGCCGCGCGAAGCCGGTGACCAAGGTGGTGCCGTAGCGGGCCTTGAACTCGTCGAAGCGCGAGCCGTCGACCACGCGCGCGATGACCTCGCGCACGTCGTAGGGCTTGCGCGTGTCGGCGGGGATCACGCCGTAGAGCTCCTGCGGGTCGTACAGCGGCTCTTCGCTGGGCTCCAGCGTCACCGTCTGCGGCTTAGCCCGGTTGAAGCTGGCAACGATGCGCCGCGCGATGAAGAGGGCGTGGCTGTCGTTCTCGGCCAGATGATCGGCCACGCCGGACAGGCGCGTGTGCACGTCGCCGCCACCCAGGTCCTCGGCCGACACCACCTCGCCGGTGGCGGCCTTCACCAGCGGCGGGCCGCCCAGGAAGATGGTGCCCTGGTTGCGCACGATCACCGTCTCGTCGCTCATCGCCGGCACGTAGGCGCCGCCTGCCGTGCATGAGCCCATCACCACCGCCACCTGCGGGATGCCCAGCGCCGACATGTTGGCCTGGTTGTAGAAGATGCGGCCGAAGTGCTCGCGGTCGGGGAAGACCTCGTCCTGCCGGGGCAGGAAGGCGCCACCGGAATCGACCAGGTAGATGCACGGCAGCTGGTTCTGCAGCGCGATCTCCTGCGCGCGCAGGTGCTTCTTCACGGTGATCGGGTAGTAGGTACCGCCCTTCACCGTGGCGTCGTTGGCCACGATCATGCATTCGCGGCTCATCACGCTGCCGATGCCGGTGACGATGCCGGCCGACGGCGCCTCGTCGTCGTACATGCCCAACGCGGCCAGCTGGCCCACCTCGAGGAAGGGCGTGCCGGGGTCCAGCAGGTGCGCCACGCGGTCGCGCGGCAGCAGCTTGCCGCGCGCTTCGTGGCGCGCCCGGGCCACCTCGCCGCCGCCCTCGGCCACCTGCGCCGCCTTGGCGCGCAAGTCGTCGACCAGCGCGCGCATACGCGTGGCATTGGCGCGGAACTCGTCCCCGCGGGTATCGATCTGCGACTTCAGTGCCTGCATGGTGGGCCCGCCTACATCGACTCGGAATACAGCTCGCGGCCGATGAGCATGCGGCGGATCTCGCTGGTGCCCGCGCCGATCTCGTACAGCTTGGCGTCGCGCCACAGCCGCCCGGCCGGGAATTCGTTGATGTAGCCGTTGCCGCCCAGCGCCTGGATCGCCTCGCCGGCCATCCAGGTGGCCTTCTCCGCCGAGTACAGGATGGCGCCGGCCGCGTCCTTGCGCAGGGTGCGCGCATGGTCGCCGCGGTCGCAGGCCTGGCCCACCGCATAGACGTAGGCGCGGCTCGCCGACCAGGTGCTGTACATGTCGGCGATCTTGCCCTGCATCAGCTGGAACTCGCCGATGCTCTGGCCGAACTGCTTGCGCTCGTGCACATAGGGCAGCACCACGTCCATGCACGCGGCCATGATGCCCAGCGGCCCGCCGGACAGCACCGCGCGCTCGTAGTCCAGGCCGCTCATCAGCACCTTGACGCCCTTGCCCTCGCCGCCCAGCACGTTCTCCACCGGCACTTCGCAGTCGTCGAAGAACAGCGGCCAGGTGTTGCTGCCGCGCATGCCCAGCTTGTCGAGCTTGGTGCCGTAGCTCAGGCCCTTGAAGCCCTTTTCGACGATGAAAGCCGTCATGCCGCTGGGGCCGGCGTTGAGGTCGGTCTTGGCGTAGATCACCAAGGTGTCGGCGTCGCCGCCGTTGGTGATCCACATCTTGCTGCCGTTGAGCACATAACGGTCGCCCTTCAGGTCGGCACGCAGCTTCATGCTGACCACGTCGGAGCCGGCGTTGGGCTCGCTCATGGCCAGCGCGCCGACGTGCTCGCCGCTGACCAGCTTGGGCAGGTACTTCGCCTTCTGCGCCGCGCTGCCGTTGCGGTGGATCTGGTTGACGCACAGGTTGGAATGCGCGCCGTAGCTCAGGCCCACCGACGCCGAGGCGCGCGACACTTCTTCCATGGCGATGATGTGCGCCAGGTAGCCCATCTGGTTGCCGCCGTAAGCCTCGCTCACGGTCATGCCGTGCAGGCCCAGCGCGCCCAGCTTCTTCCACAGGTCGGGCGGGAACTGGTTGTCACGGTCGATGTCCGCGGCCCGCGGCGCGATCTGCTCGGCCGCGAAGGCCTGCACGCTGTCGCGCAGCATGTCGAGGGTCTCGCCCAAGGCGAAGCTCAGGCCGGTGGTCAGGCTGCTCATTCAGGGGGCTCCAGGTTTCAGGCCCGTATCAGGCGGTTCGGGCCACGTTCAGGCCCAGCTCTTCGATCATCTTCTCGCGCATCACGAACTTCTGCACCTTGCCGGTGATGGTCATCGGCATCTCGTCGACGAAGCGGATGTAGCGCGGCACCTTGTAGTGGGCGATCTGCTCGCGGCAGAAGTCGCGGATCTCCTGCTCGGTGCAGGTCTCGCCGGGCTTCAGCGTGATCCAGGCGCAGACCTCCTCGACGTACTTCGGGTCGGGCACCCCGAAGACCTGCACCGACTGCACCTTCGGGTGGCGGAACAGAAACTCCTCGACCTCGCGCGGGTAGACGTTCTCGCCGCCGCGGATCAGCATGTCCTTGGCGCGGCCGACGATGTTGCAGTAGCCCTCGGCGTCGATCGTCGCCAGATCGCCGGTGTGCATCCAGCCGTCGCGCACCGCTTCCGCCGTGCGCACCGGGTCGCCCCAGTAGCCCTGCATCACCGAATAGCCGCGCACCAGCAGCTCGCCCTTCTCGCCCACCGGCACGACCTGGCCGCTGACCGTGTCCACCACCTTGGCCTCCAGCCGCGGCTGGATGCGGCCGACCGTGGACACGCGCCGCTCCAGCGGGTCGGCGGTGCTGCTCTGGAAGGACACCGGCGAGGTTTCGGTCATGCCGTAGGCGATGGTGATCTCGCCCATGTGCATCTGCGACACCACGCGCTTCATCGTCTCGATAGGGCACGGCGATCCGGCCATGATGCCGGTGCGCAGGCTCGACAGGTCGAACTCGGCGAAGCGCGGGTGGTCGAGCTCGGCGATGAACATCGTCGGCACGCCGTGCAGCGCGGTGCAGCGCTCCTCGGCCACGGCCTGCAAGGTGGCCAGCGGGTCGAAGGCTTCGCCCGGGAAGACCATGCGCGCACCGGTCGACGCGCAGGCCAGCACCGCCAGCACCATGCCGAAGCAGTGGTACAGCGGCACCGGGATGCACAGCGAATCGGCTTCCGTCAAGCCCATGCACTGGGCGATGAAACGCGCGTTGTTGAGCACGTTGTGATGCGTCAGGGTGGCGCCCTTGGGGTTGCCGGTGGTGCCGCTGGTGAACTGGATGTTGATGGCGTCGTGGCAGCCCAGGTCGGCGCTCAGCGCGTCCAGTTGCTGCCGCAAGCCGCCCGCGCGTCCGCTTTCCAGCAGCGCGTCGTAGTTCAGCATGCCGGGCGTGGCCTCGTCGCCCAGGCGGATCACCCATTGCAGCGCCGGCAGCTTGGCGGACTTCAGCGCGCCGGGCGCGCATTGCGCCAGTTCCGGCGCCAGGGTCTGCAGCATCTGCAGGTACATCGAGGTCTTCAACCGCTCGGCGCTGACGATGGCCCGGCAGCCCGAGACGTTGAGCGCGTATTCCAGCTCCGACAGCCGGTAGGCCGGGTTGATGTTCACCAGGATCACGCCGATGCGCGCGGTGGCGAACTGCGTCACCAGCCATTCGGCCCGATTGGGCGACCAGATGCCCAGGCGGTCGCCGCGCTGCAGGCCCAGGGCCAGCAGGCCCGCGGCCAACTCGTCGACCACCGCGGCGAATTCACGCCAGGTCCAGCGGATGCCCTGCTCGCGGAACATCACCGCCGGGCGCTCGCCGAAGCGCGCCACCGTGTCGGCCAGCAGCGCCGGAATGCTCCATTCGGACAGCGCGGCCTCGGGGTCGCCGCGCACCTGCGACAGGCCGTCGGCCGGCGCGATGCCGGCGGTGGCTTCGGGGGTTGCTGCCATGCCTCGTCTCCTGCTGTGCCCGGCCGTCGATGGGCGGGTCCGATGCCGAAGCTTAAGGCCCCGAGGCGCGCCTTTGGCGCCATACTGGTTGCATATCGTGCCAACCAAACCAGAAGCACTCCGCGTGAAACCGACCCGCTCCGAGGCGTCCCGACCGCCCGCACGCCAAGCCGCCACGCCGATGGCCTTCGTACAGGCCGTGGTGCGCGGCTTCGAGCGCTACGGCGCCGACCCTTCGGAGGCGCTGCAGCGGGCACAAATCGCGCCGTCGCAGCTGCAGCGTGCCGAAGCCCGCGTCACCGCCGCGCAGTTCGAGCAGTTGTGCGGCGCGGCCATGCAGCAGCTCGACGACGAGGCGCTGGGCTGGTTCACGCGCCGCCTGCCCTGGGGCAGCTACGGACTGCTGTGCCGCGCCTCGCTGGGCGCGCCCAACCTGGGCGTGGCGCTGAAGCGCTGGTGCCGGCACCACCGGCTGCTGGTCGACGACATCGAGCTGACGCTCACCGATGACGGCCAGGTGGCCACCTTGTCCATCGGCGAGCACCGCGACGTGGGCACGCTGCGCGAGTTCTGCCTGCTCACCAGCCTGCGCTACGTGCACGGCTACGCCTGCTGGGCGGTGGATTCGCGCATCGCGCTGTACGAAGCGGCCTTCCCCTTCGAGGCGCCGCCGCATGCGGCGGTCTACCCGCTGCTCTTCCCGGGGCCGGTGCGCTTCGGCGCGGCGCGGGCCGGCTTCAGCTTCGATGCGCACTACCTGGGGCTGCCGCTGCGCCGTGACGAGCGCGCGCTGCGCACCATGCTGCAGCACGCGCTGCCGCTGACGGTGCTGCAGTACCGGCGCGACCGCCTGCTGGTGCAGCGCGTGCGCGACCTGTTGAACCAGCCTTCCGCCGACGCGCTGCATGCCGAAGGGCTGGCGCGCGCGCTGAACGTCTCGCTGCGCACCCTGCACCGCCATCTGCGCCAGCAAGGCGCGACGGTGCAGTCGCTGAAGGACGAGGTGCGCTGCGCCCGCGCGCAGGACGCGCTGCGCCGCAGCCGGCATCCGGTGAAGCAGATCGCGCACCAGCTGGGTTTCCGCAGCGAGAAGAGCTTCGCGCGGGCCTTCCGGCAGTGGACGGGCGCCACGCCCAGCGACTGGCGCAGCGGCGCCGCCACGACACGATCGGATACCACTTTTTCCAACTGACGGCGGCAGAATTCCCGGCTGGCCCTCGGGCCGGGGGAAGGCCGACCATGCGTGACTTCCAGGACTCCACGCTGTGGCGCATCAGCGCCTACGAGCGCATGCGCCTGCAGCGCGCTTCGAGCGCGTTTGCGCAGCTGGGCGAGAACACCATGCTGCCGACCACGCTGCTGGCCGATCTGCGCCAGCTGGAAGGGCGTCGCCAGGAAGGCGACGTGCTGGAGATCCTGGCCGCCTGCATGCGCCACAGGCAGGCCGCGCTGATCTGCCTGGAATACCAGGGGCTGGTCTGGCCCATCACGGTGTTCCCCAACGAGCTGGTCTACCACTCGCCGCGCGACATGGCGCTGGCCACGCGCGACGGGCTGGCCACGCTGAAGGTGCTGTCCTGCGACGCGCCGGGCATGCGCCCGCCGGGCCATTGGGTGCACGAGCGCGTGGGCCGCATCGAGCACTACCACCCGCTGAAGCCGCTGCTGTGGCAGATGGCGCTGCACGGCCCGCGCAGCGAGCGGCTGTCCGAAATCTCCGGGCAGGTGGCCTACCGCGTGACGCTGTCGCGCGAAGACCGCCTGCTCGCCCCCGGCGCCCTGGGCCCGGCCGCCGACCGCCTGCGCGCGAATTCGGCCGCGCTGCGCGACATCGCCCAATGGCCGGGCATGAGCACCGAGCGCGCCTGCCGGCTGCTGAATGCGCTGTACCTCAGCTCGGCGCTGATGGTCATGCGCAGCCACCCCGCGGCCGCGCACGAAGGCGGCCTGCTCGGCCGGCTGCTGGGGCGCGACAAGCCGCCGCGGCGCTAGCGGCTGTGCCCGAAAGCGGCCGCGCCGGCAAAGCGCGCGGCGGCACCCAGCCGCTGCTCGATGCGCAGCGCCTCGTTCCACTTGGCCATGCGCTCGCCGCGTGCAAAGGCGCCCACCTTCAGCTGGCCGACGCCCCAGCCGATGGCCAGGTGCACGATGCTGGTGTCCTCGGTCTCGCCGGAGCGTGCCGACACGATGCCGGCATAACCCGCGGCCTGGGCGGCGCGCCAGGCGTCCAGCGTCTCGGTCAGCGTGCCGCGCTGGTTGGGCTTGAGCAGCACGCAGTTGGCCGCGCCCGCGGCGGCGGCTTCCTGGACACGCGCCGCCTGCGACACCAGCAGGTCGTCGCCGACCACCTGCACGCGGCGCCCGGCCGCGCGCGTGAAGCGGGCAAAGCCGTCCAGGTCGTCCTCGGCCAACGGGTCCTCGATCGACACGATCGGATAGCGCTCGATCCAGCGCAGCAGCAGCTCGATCAGGCCGTCGGCGTCCAGCTCGCGGCCCTCCAGCCCCAGGCGATAGCGGCCGTCGCGGCCGAATTCCGACGCCGCCACGTCCAGCGCGATGGCCACCTGCGCGCCGGGTGCGAAGCCGGCCTCCTCGATGGCCGCCACCAGCGCCTGCAGCGCCTGTTCGTTGGTGTCGAAGTCGGGCCACCAGCCGCCTTCGTCGGCCACGCCGTGCAGCGGGCCGCGCCGGCGCATGCCCAGCCCCGCGCAGCGATAGACCTCGGCCGTCCATTCCAGTGCCTGCGCAAAGCTGGTGGCACCCGGGCACACCACCATGAAGTCCTGGATGTCCACGCGCCGCCCGGCGTGCGCGCCGCCGCCGAAGATCTGGATCTGCGGCATCGGCAGCAGCGTGGCCGGGCCGCCGCCCAGGGTACTGCCCAGCCAGCGATAGAGCGGCAGCCCCGCCGACGCCGCCGCCGCATGGGCCGCGGCCAGCGACACCGCCAGCGTGGCGTTGGCGCCCAGGCGCGTCTTGTCCGGCGTGCCGTCCAGCGCGATCAGGCAGCGGTCCAGCGCGGCCTGGTCGGCGGCGTCGCAGCCGGCCAGCGCGGCGGCGATCTCGCCCTGCACGTGCGCCAGCGCGCGCTGCACGTCCAGCCCGCCGAAGGCGCTGCCGCCGTCGCGCAGTTCCAGCGCCTCGCGCGTGCCGGTGGAGGCGCCCGCCGGCACGATGGCCCGGCCGAGCGCGCCGTCGCCCAGCGTGACCTCGGCCTCCACCGTGGGCCGGCCGCGGCTGTCCCAGACGCGGCGCGCCAGCACCTGGCGGATGCGGGTGTCCTTCATGCGGCGATCTCCTGATGCCAGGCCTGCGCCACCGGCTGCAGACGCGGCAGCGGCGCGACCAGCAATGCACGGGCGGTGCGGCGCACGACATCGCGCGACGCGTCGTCCTGCAGATACTCCACCGGCGACTTGCCGTCGACGCGCGCCAGCAGCAGCCCGGGCAGCAGCCTCGCGGCGCGTTCCTCCACGGCCTCGGCCGGCTCCCAGCGCACGCCCGCCAGGTAGGCCGCGGCCAGCGCGTCGTAGCAGGCCAGGAAGCCCGCGCGGGCCGCCGGCGTCCACAGGCACTTCAGCAGCAGGTGGTTCAGGCAGAAGGCCAGGTCGAAGGCCGGGTCGCCCCAGACCGCGCATTCGGCGTCCAGGAACACCGGCGCCTGCCCGTCGACGAGGATGTTCTTGGGGCTGACATCGCCGTGCACCAGCGTCTTCGCCTGCGCCTGCGTCGTACGCACCAGCGCGCGCAGCGGCTCGGCCAGGTCCGGGTGCCGGGCCGCGGTGGCCAGCAGGTAGGGCTCGAGCCGGATGTCGAAGAAGATCGCCTGGCTGTCGAACTGCGCCGCCAGCGCCGGCCGGGACGCCGCGTGCGCGTGGATGCAAGCCAGCGCCCGCCCCACGGCCGCCGCGGTGCGCGTGTCGGCCAGGCCGTCGCGCAGCTGCTGCTTCCACAGCGCGTGCGCCGGCAGGTAGTCCATCACCAGCACGCCCAGTTGCGGCTGCTGGCCGCGCACCCTTGGTGCGCAGCCCGGCAGCGCGGCGTCGGCCACGCGCATCCAGCGCGCCTCGTAGAGGTTGCGCGTGATCGGCGCCTGCCAGTCGGCCGCCACGCGCAGCTTGGGCAGCGCGCGCTTGACGCACAGCGTGCCCGCGGCAGTCTCGACGCGCCAGATGTCCGAGGACACGCCGCCGGTCAGCGGCTCGCCGCTCAGCGGCCCGGGCCCGGCCAGGCCCAGTTCACGCAGCGCCTGCGCGAAGACCTGCGGCACGGGCTGGTTCACTGGCGTCCCTTCGGGCTGCGCCCCGTGGTGTTCGCTCTGAGGGCGGCCCGGCGGGCTCATGCGTAGCCCGATTCCACCAGCTTCACCAGTGCATGCAAGGCCTGGTTCACCGGCGTGGCCACGCCCAGCGCATGGCCGCGGCGCGCGACGAAGCCGTTGAGGTGGTCGATCTCGCTGGGCTTGCGCCGCGCCATGTCCTGCGCGGTGGACGACAGCTGCTGCGGCATGGCCAGCGCGATCTTCGCCACCGCCTCGCGCGAGGCCTGCGGCGGCAGCGTCACGCCGCTGGCCGCGGCCACCGCGATGACCTCCTGCACGACCCGTTCCTGCACCTCGACGATCTGCGGCTGCGCCGCCAGCCGCGCATAAGGCATCTGCGCCAGCGCCGAGATCGCGTTGTAGGCGCAGTTGACCAGCAGCTTGGTCCACAGCTCGACCGCGACATCGGGCACGATGCGCACCGGCACCTGCGCGCCGGCGAACAGGTCCACCAGCGCCTGCAGCGTCGGCCATTCGGGCACCGACGATTGGGTGCCGCCGGGCATCGCGCCGACGGCCAGGTCACCGCGGCCGAAATGCCGCACCACGCCGGGCCCGCCCAGCGCCACGGCCACATAGACCACGGTGGCGATGACGCGGCACGCCAGATGCCGCGCCAGCGTCTCGGCGTTGTCGACGCCGTTCTGCAGGCTCATTACCCAGGTCGCCGCATCCACGTGGGGGGCCATCTGCCGCGCCGCCGCCTCGCTGTCGCCGGACTTGACGCAGCACAGCACCAGCTCGGCGCCGCGCAGTGCGGCGGGGTCGCTGCTCGCCTGCAGCACCACTGTGTGCGTGGTGCGGCCCATCTCCAGTTTCAGGCCGTCACGCTGGATCGCCTGCACATGCGCCGGCCGGCCGACCAAGGTCACCTCGTGGCCGGCACGCGCCAGCATGGCGCCGTAGAAGCTGCCCACCGCGCCGGCGCCCATCACGCCGATGCGCCGCAGGCGCGGCGCCGGCTCAGACGATGCGGCTGCCATGGCCGGCCCAGTACTTGTCGCGCAGCAGCCGCTTGTAGAGCTTGCCGGTGGGGTGGCGCGGCAGTTCGGCCAGAAAGTCCACCGAACGCGGGCACTTGATCGGCGACAGCTGCTCGCGGCAGAAGGCGATGAGCTCCTGCTCCAGCGCCGGGCCGGCTTCGGCCATGTCGCGCGGCTGCACCACCGCCTTGACCTCTTCGCCGAACTCCTCGTTCGGCACGCCGAAGACCGCCACGTCGACCACCTTGGGGTGCGTGACCAGCAGGTTCTCGGCTTCCTGCGGGTAGATGTTCACGCCGCCGGAGATGATCATGTTGGCCTTGCGGTCGGTGAGGTACAGGTAGCCCTCGGCGTCCATGTGGCCGATGTCGCCGAGCGTGCTCCAGCCCTTCGCGTTGCGGCTCTGCGCGGTCTTCTCCGGGTCGTTGTGGTACTCGAAGACCTTGCCGTCGGAGAAGTACACGCCGCCGGTCTGGCCCGGCGGCAGCTCCGTGCCGTCGTCGTCGCAGATGTGCAGCACACCCACCACCGCGCGGCCCACCGTGCCCTGGTGCGCCAGCCACTGCGGCGAATCGACCAGGGTCATGCCCATGCCCTCGGTGCCGGCGTAGTACTCCCAGATGATCGGGCCCCACCAATCGATCATCTGCTGCTTCACCGGCACCGGGCACGGCGCCGCCGCATGGATGGCGATGCGCAGACTGGACAGGTCGTGCGCCAGGCGCTGCGCGTCGGGCAGCTTGAGCATGCGCACGAACATCGTCGGCACCACCTGGGTGTGCGTAATGCGGTGCTGCGGCACCAGGCGCAGGAACTCGGCGGCGTCGAAGTGTTCCATGACCACCACCGTGCCGCCCAGGCGCATCACCGACATCGCAAAGCGCAGCGGCGCCGCGTGGTACAGCGGCCCGGGCGACAGGTAGACGGTATCCGGACCCATGCCCCACGGCCCCATGCACACCTTGAGCAGCGAATTGACGAAGGCGATGTCGGTCGACTCCGGCGGCACGAACACGCCCTTGGGCCGGCCGGTGGTGCCCGACGAATAGAGCATGTCGCCGCCGGCAGAGGGGTCGGCCACCGGCGTCGTCGGCTGGCCGGCCACCGCCTGCTCGTAGGCGGTGTAGCCGTCGATCGTGCCGTCGAGCATCAGCCGCGTCTGCAGCGCCGGCGTGTGGCCCAGCAGTTCGCCGGCCTGGCGCGCCAGCGCCATCGAGCTGATGAACACCTTGGCGCCGCAGTCGTTGACGATGTAGGCGGCCTCGCCGGCGGTGAGCCGGCTGCTGATGGCGGTGTAGACGATGCCGGCGCGCTGCGCCGCCCAGCAGATCTCGAAATAGCGCGGGTGGTTCTCCAGCATCAGCGCGATGCGGTCGCCGGCGTTCACGCCGACGCTGCGCAAGTAGTGCGCCAGCCGGTTGGAGCCTTCGTCGAGCTGCCGGTAGCTGACGGCCTGGCCGCTGCCCGCCATGCGGTACGCCGGCTTGTCCGGCGACGTCTGGGCATGGATCGAAGGATGCATCGTCGTGGTCTCCCGTGCTGTGCAGGCAGTGTAGGCCGGCCGATGATGCGGTGCCGCAGCATGGCGCCCGCCCGGCAAAACTTGAACACCGATTCGAATTTTTCTATGATGCGCCGTCCGCGCCGGCCCAACCCTCACCCGGAACCACCATGCCCACAGTCATCTTCTTCGAACACAACGGCACGCGCCACGAGGTCGACGCCACCAACGGCGTGTCGCTGATGCGCGCCGCCGTGGACCACAACGTGCCCGGCATCGACGCCGACTGCGGCGGCGCCTGCGCCTGCGCCACCTGCCACGTGTACGTCGACCCGGCCTGGCTGGCGAAGACCGGTGCCCGCACCGAGATGGAAGAAAGCATGCTCAGCTTCGCCGCCGCCACGCAGGAGAACTCCCGCCTGTCCTGCCAGATCGAGATGAGCGACGCGCTGGACGGCATCGTGCTGCGCTTGCCCGACGGTCAACACTGAACGGAGATCGCCCATGAACGCACCCGCCCACGACGCCGAACTACAGGCCCTGGCCCGCGAGGACGCCTTCTCGCTGCCGATCGAGCAGATCGACGTCAGCAAGCCGCGGCTGTTCCAGGAAGACACCGTCGGCCACTACTTCGCGCGGCTGCGCCGCGACGACCCGGTGCACTTCAACGACAACCAGTTCTACGGACGCTTCTGGTCGGTGACCAAGTGGAAGGACATCATGGCCGTGGACACCAACCACGCCGTCTATTCGTCCGACTACACCCAGGGCGGCATCGCGCTGTGGAACGCGCCCGACGTGAAGCAGCGGCTGCACATGTTCATCGCCATGGACCCGCCCCGGCACGACGAGCAGCGCAAGGCGGTGAGCCCGATCGTCGCGCCGCACAACCTGGTGTCGATGGAGGCGACGATCCGCGCGCGCACGGCCAAGGTGCTGGACGAGCTGCCGCGCAACGAAGAATTCAACTGGGTGCAGCGCGTGTCGATCGAGCTGACCACGCAGATGCTGGCCACGCTCTTCGACTTCCCCTTCGAGGACCGCCAGTTGCTGACCTGGTGGTCCGACGTGTCGACCTCGGTGCCTGAAGTCGACCACATCGTCGAGTCGCAGGAAGCCCGCATGGTCGAGCTGGGCAAGATGCACGCCTACTTCACCCGGCTGTGGAACGAGCGCGTCAACGCGCCGCCGAAGAACGACCTGGTGTCGATGCTGGCGCACAACCCGGCCACGCGCAACATGGGCCCGCTGGAATACATGGGCAACCTGGTGCTGCTGATCGTCGGCGGCAACGACACCACGCGCAACTCGATGACCGGCGGCGTGCTGGCAATGAACCGCTACCCCAGCGAATGGGCCAAGCTGCGCGCCAACCCGTCGCTGGTGGACAGCACGGTGTCGGAGATCATCCGTTGGCAGACGCCGCTGCCGATGATGCGCCGCACCGCGCTGCAGGATGCCGAGCTGGGCGGCAAGAAGATCCTCAAGGGCGACAAGGTCGTCATGTGGTACCTGTCGGGCAACCGCGACGAAGAGATGATCGACGACGCCGACGCCTTCATCATCGACCGGCCGCGGCCGCGCCAGCACCTGAGCTTCGGCTTCGGCATCCACCGCTGCGTCGGCAACCGCCTGGCCGAGCTGCAGCTGAAGATCCTGTGGGAAGAGATCCTGAAGCGCTTCCCGGCCATCGAAGTCGTCGGCCCGCCGAAGCGGCTGATGTCGAACTTCGTGCGCGGCATCAGCGACCTGCCGGTGCGCATCCCCGGCTAGGAGCCTGGGCGGCAGAAGCCGCGCCGCCTCGTAGCCCGCGGCTTGATGTACCGCTCCCCCGAGCCCCCGCCGAGAGGGAGCTCCCACTCGTTGGACCGCACCCTCCAGCCTCCCTCCGCGAGGGCGGCCCCAGTCAGTCTGACGAGTGCTTGTGCGCAGTTCAGCCCACGCTGAGCACCGCCATGCGGCGCAGGTTCAGCGCCATGCACACGAGCTTCCATTCGGCTCGCAACCGGTGCAGGCCGCCCAGGCTCCTGGGGCGTCAGTCGAGGCGCACGGTCGCCAGGAACACCCGGCTCAGTTCGGTCTCCATGCGCTTGTCGTGCAGGCCGATCGGCCCCGGGTTGTGCAGCACCGCGTTGACCAGCGTGCCGAACACCAGCTGCAGCGCGATGCCCACGCGCAGCCGGCGTTGCGCCGCCGGCACCTGCTGCAGGTGCGCGGCCAGCGCCAGATAGACGGCGTCGCCCAGCTGCCGGCCGTAGGCGTGCAGTTGCGGCCAGTACAGGCGGGAGCGCGCCGGATCGGAATGCGCGGCACGGAAGATGCCGCGATGCTCGCGATGGATGTGCACCAGATGGCGCACGATCTGCGCCACCTTGCGCGCGTTACCGGCGCGCGTGAAGCGCGCGCTGACCAGCAGCGCCTGCGTGTCCTGCAGCGCCTGCTCGCCGGTGACGCGCAGCAGCTCGGCGAACCAGGCGTCCTTGTCCTCGAAGCGCGAGTAGAACGAGCCCACCGACATGCCGGCGTCGCGCGTCAGCTGCGCCACCGACAGCGTGCTGAGATCGTGCGTGTCGAGCAGCCGGCGCCCGGCCTGCAGCAGGGCCTGGTGCTTCAGCAGGCTGCGCGACTGCTTGGCCGCGCGCACGCCCTTCGATGTCTTGCCCGGTGCCTGCATGCTGCGCGTAACTTGAATGGAGATTCGGATTTGCGCCGCATGCTAGTGGCGGCCCAGCGGGCCGTCAAATCGACGCACCAGGGTGCTCAGGGCCGGTAGTCCGCCGCCAAAAAGCGCTGCAGCGCGGCGTTGACCTCGGCCGGCCGCTCCTGCTGGATCCAGTGGCCGGCGCCGTCGATCAGCAGCTTGGCGCGCAGCTGCGGCACCTGCGCGTCCATCTGCTCCAGGTGCTTGCGGCCCATCTTCGAGTTGATGACACCGTCGTGCGTGCCGGCGATGAACAGCGCCGGCGGCAGGATCTTGGCGCCCTGGAACGGCGCCGTCAGCGCCCAGTTGCGGTCGAGGTTGCGGTACCAGTTGAAGCCGCCGCGAAAGCCGCTGCGCCTAAAACCCGCGGCATAGGCCTCGATGTCGGCCGGCGTCAGCCATGCCGGCAGCTCCACGGGGTCGTCGCAGCCGTCGAGGAAGCCGCCGCCGGGGGCGACCATCAGGCCGAGGGCGCGGCCGGCCGGTGCGTCGCCCGAGCCGAAGACCAGCACGCGGCGCATCGCCGCCGGGATGTCGCGCTCGAACTCGGCCTCGGGCACGCCCTCGCGGTTGAAGTAGAACCAGTAGAAGTTGTCGCGGCCGTCGGCGCGCAGCAGGGCCAGCGGCGGCGCCGCGGGATGGCGCGCGCGGAAGGGCACGCTCAGCGCCGCCACGGCCTGGAACAGGTCCGGGCGCATCAGCGCCGCGCTCCAGGCCACCATCGCGCCCCAGTCGTGGCCGACGACGGCGGCGCGCGTCTCGCCCAGCGCGGCCACCAGCGCCACCAGGTCGCCCACCAGGTCGGTGATGGCGTAGGCGTCGATGTCCCTGGGCGCCGAGCTGCCGCCGTAGCCGCGCATGTCCGGCGCCACCACGTGGTAGCCGGCCGCCGCCAGCGCCGGCATCTGGTGGCGCCACGAATAGCCCAGCTCCGGCCAGCCGTGCACCAGCAGCACCAGCGGCCCCTGCCCCATCTCGGCGATGTGCAAGGTGATGCCATTCGCGGCAACGTCGCGCCGCGTGATGCCATCGGCGACGTCGCGCCGCGTGATTCCCTCATCCATGCGTCCTCTCCGCTCAGGCCACGCGCTCGACGCGATAGCCCTCCTGTTGCAAGTCCCGCAGCATCTGGTCCACGTGCGCCGCGCCGCGCGTCTGCACCACCACCTCGATCTGCGCGCGCTCCACCGACAGCGAACTGAAGGCGCGCTGGTGCTGCACCTCGTCGATGTTGGCGCCCAGCCGACCCAGCGCCGACGCCACCTCGGCCAAGGTGCCCGGCACGTCGCGCACGTCGAAGCGCAGCCGCACCAGACGGCCCGACTTGACCATGCCGCGGTGGATGATCTCGGCCAGCATCAGCGGCTCGATGTTGCCGCCGCTCAGCACCAGCCCGACGTGGCGGCCGGCGAAGCGCTCGCGCTCGGCCAGCAGCGCGGCCAGGCCGGCAGCGCCGGCGCCTTCGACCACGGTCTTCTCGATCTCCAGCAGCATCAGGATGGCCTGCTCGATGGCGTCCTCGTCGACCAGCAGCACCTGCTGCACGTGCTGGCGCAGCAGCGGCACCGTCAGCCCGCCCGGGGACTTGACCGCAATGCCGTCGGCCACCGTCGCCTGGCCGCATGCGCGTGCGCCGTCGTGCAGCGCATTCCACACCGGCGGAAAGCGCTCGGCCTGCACGCCGTACAGCTGCAGATCGGGGCGCAGCGCATGCGCCGCCACGCCGATGCCGGACAGCAGGCCGCCGCCGCCGATGGGCACGAGCAAGGTGTCCAGGGCGGGCACCTGCGCCAGCATCTCCAACGCGATGCTGCCCTGCCCGGCCATCACCGCCACGTCGTCGTAGGGGTGCACCAGCGTGAGCCCGCGCTCGGCGGCCAGCGCCAGGCCGTGCAGCCGCGCCTCGTCGAAGGTGTCGCCGACCAGCAGCACCTCGGCGCCGAAGCGGCGCGTGTTGTCCACCTTCACCGCCGGCGCGAAGCGCGGCATGACGATGGTGGCCGGCACGCCCATGCGCTGCGCGTGGTAGGCCACGCCTTGCGCATGGTTGCCGGCCGATACCGCCAGTACGCCGCGCGCCGCCTCGTCGGCCGTCAGCTGGGCCATGCGGTTGAAGGCGCCGCGTTCCTTGAAGGACGCGGTGAACTGGTGGTTCTCGAACTTCAGGTAGACCTCGCAGCCGCACAGCTGCGACAGCGTGCGCGAGTGCAGGCACGGCGTGGTCACCACCTGGCCGGCCATGCGCGCCGCGGCCGCGCGGATGGCGTCCAGACTCACGGCGTCGGTGGGCGCGGCCGCCGGCTGCATTCAGGCCTCCTTCGCGCGCCGGTAGCTTGCGTAGCTCGGCTGGTCCACCGCCAGCTTGTCCAGCGTGCTCTGCCACAGGTGCGCCGGCAGCCCCGGGGTCTGCAGGTTGATGCGGCCGTCGGCGATGCGCTCGCACAGCAGCGCGTTCAGCTCGGCCAGGCTGCCGTCGGCCTGCAGCAGCGTGCGCAGGCGCTGCCGTTCCTGGGCGTCGGCCGCGGGCGCCAGCTGCAGCTGCCGGCGCACGATGTCCACCATGTTCGCGGCCACGCGCGCGTGGTACGCGGCATGGCCCGGCAGCTGGGGAATGGCCTGCTCGCGCAGGAACAGCGCCACCGCGGCGAGCAGGTCCTCGGTGTCGGGCCGCTGGTGCATCAGGCGGCCTGGCGCGGGCGTGGCACCAGCAGCTCCAGCAGGTCGATCTCGGCCTCGGAGGCGCGCCGGCCGATGGCCGCGCGCTCGGCATTGCGCTCGGCGCCGCTGAGGTACGAATGCGCCATCGACTGGCAGATCACGCCCCACTTCAAGCTGCCCAGCACCTCCCAGTAGTGCACGCGTTCGGCATCGACCTGGCCGCCGGCTTCGGCATAACCGGCGAACAGCTCCTCGCGCGTGCCGAAGCCGCCCACCGGCAGCTCCAGCCGGCCGTAGCGCCAGCTGGTCACGCACAGCCAGCCCAGGTCCTCCATCGGGTCGCCCAGATGCGCCAGCTCCCAGTCCAGCACCGCGCGCAGGCCGTCTTCGCCGACGATCAGGTTGCCATTGCGGAAGTCGCCGTGCACCAGGCGCAGGTCGGCGGTCTGGGCGGGCGCGTGCGTCTTCAGCCAGCGCAAGGCCAGCTCGAACACCGGCTGCCGCAGGCCGTGGCTGCGGTACTGCGCCTCGTAGTGCGCCAGCTCCTCGGCCGGCGGCGCGCGGCGCAGCGGCGGCAAGGTGGCGGGCGCGATGCGGTGGATGCGCGCCAGGGCCTGGCCGCATTGCCGCGCCAGCCGCCCGCGCGCGTTGGCCAAGGCGGGCTCGGTGACGATGCGGCGGCCGAGCGTCTCGCCGGCGATGCGCTGCATGAAGAAACCCTCGCCCATCGCCTCCGCCGGCTGCAGCACCCAGGGCACGGCCGGCGCGGGCACGCCGGCCGCGGCCACCAGGCCCAGCAGCACGGCCTGCGTGGCCAGCGTGGCGTTGCCCTCGGCACGCTGTGCCGAGCCGGCCGGCGCGCGCCGCAGGATCAGCGGCAGCGCGCTGCCATCGTCCAGCCGCAGGTCGAAGGACCAGGTCTCCTGGCTGGCGCCACCCGACAGGCGCCGCAGGTCGGCGATGTCGCGCCCGCCGGCGTGCAGCTGCGGGGCCAGCGCGCCCAGCTGCTGCTGCAGCTGCTGCTGCGCACTCAGCTCAGCCATGTCTTGAATTCGGAGGCCGGGTCGGCGGCCATCGCCTTGGGCACGCTGGCGCCGCGCTCGAGCAGCTTCTTCGCGGTGACGAAGGCCGCGGCGTCGCTCATCGCGTCGACCGCCTGCAACTGCTCGCCGCGGTAGTACCAGACCGACTGGCTGCGCTCGGTCTTGCCCGGCCGCACGACCACGTCGTCGTAGCCGCGGTGCAGGCCGGCGATCTGCAGCTTGCAGTCGTACTGGTCCGACCAGAACCACGGCAGCGCGGCATAGGGCTTGTCCTGGCCGGCGACGGTGTGGGCCGCGACGGCGGCCTGGTCGTTGGCGTTCTGCACCGATTCGAGCCGGGTGTGCTGGCCGCGGTAGTCGAAGCTGCAGCAGTCGCCGGCCGCCAGGATCAGCGGGTCGGAGGTGCGGCAGTGCGCATCGACGACGATGCCGTTGTCCACGCGCAGGCCGCAGGCCTGTGCCAGTTCGACGTTGGGGGTCACGCCGATGCCCACCAGCACCACGTCGGCATCGATGCGGCTGCCGTCTTCCAGTTCGGCGCCGCAGACCCGGTCGCCATCGGCCAGCAGGCGGCGCAGGGCCACGCCTTCGCGCACGTCGACGCCATGGCTGCGGTGCAGCTGGCGGAACCAGTCCGACGTGGCCGGCGCGGCCACGCGCTGCAGGATGCGCGGCGCGGCTTCGAGCAGCGTCACCTGCAGGCCCCGGGTGGCCGCTACCGCCGCGGCCTCCAGGCCGATGTAGCCGCCGCCCACCACCAGCAGCCGCTGGCCCGCAACGAGGTGCGGCGCCAGCGCGTCGGCATGGGCCAGGCTGCGCATCGGCAGCACGTGGCGCAGCTCGCCGCCGATGTCCGCCGGCAGACGGCGCGGCGTGGCGCCGGTCAGCAGCACCAGCTGGCTGTAGTCGAGCTGCGTGCCGTCGGACAGCCGCACGCGGCGCGCCTCGCGGTCGATGGCCTCGGCGCGCACGTTCAGCCGCAGGTCGATCTGCTGCTCTTCGTACCAGGCGGCGGCGCGGATCAGGATCTGCTCGACCGGCAGGCCATCGGCCAGGTATTTCTTCGACAGCGGCGGCCGGTGGTAGGGCAGCACGGGCTCGTCGCTGACGAGCACCACCGGGCCGGCGTAGCCGGCACGGCGCACGCTGTTGGCAAAGGCCGCGGCGGCATGGCCGCCGCCGATCAGCACCACCGGTGCAGTGCTTGGCATGAGAGGTCTCCTTGCGCAATGGCTCGCTTCACTATACCCACTGGCGCCGGTCTGGCGGCCGGGGCGACCCTGACCGGCGCGGGCCGTCTGCGCAGGGACCGGCCGGGTTCCGCCACGCGGCGCTGTCAGATTCCCTGTGCGCTCTTCAGCGTCTTCATGCGGTCCACCGACTGCAGCTTCAGCGTCTGCGGCTGGCCGGCGCGCACGATGTCCAGCGTGACCTCGCGCTCCGGCGCGCCGCCGGCCCACAAGGTCTTCCACAGCACTTCAAGGGCGTGGACCGCGGTGCCGTCGATGCGCAGGATGCGGTCGCCCGGCTCCAGGCCGGCCACCTCCGCCGGGCTGTCGCTGTTGACGCGCACCACGCGGATCGTGCCTTCGGCCTCGACGCAGCTGACGCCCATCCAGGCACGCCGGCTCAGGCTGCTGCTGCCGCGGCTGCGCAGTTCGGGCAGGATGGGCAGCAGCAGATCGATGGGCACGAACAGGTTGCCGCTCTGCGGTGGCGCGCCCGGGCCGGCGGCATCCTTCAGCAGCAGCGAGCCGATGCCCACCAGTTCGCCGCGCCCGTTGAACAGCCCCGCGCCGCTGTGGTCGGGCCGCGCCGGCGCGGTGAAGAGGGCGCCGTCGAGGTGATATTCCCAGTAGCCGGAGAAGCTGCGCCGCGACAGCAGCTGCGCCGCGCTGACGGCGCCGTCTTCGCCGCCGCTGACGATCATCAGCGGCTCGCCGCGGGCCAGCGCGGCGGCGCTGCCGTAGGGCGCGGGCTCGATGCGCAGCGGCGCCAGCGGCTGCACCAGGCCAAAGCCGGTGGCCACGTCGTAGCCCACCAGTCGCGCCGGCACCTCGCGCTCGTCGTCGGTGATCAGTTGCACCTGCTCGGCTTCGAGGACCAGGTAGCCGATGGTCAGCACCAGGTCACCGCTGCCGATGACCACGCCCGAACCCTGCCGCGTGCGCCCCAAGGTGGCGGCCGACCGGGCGTCCTCGACGGCCAGCACGCGCACCCCGACCACCGCCGCGCTGGCGCGTTGCAGCGCGCGTGACTGGGCTTCGATGTCCGAAGGCGGTTCGGCGGCATGGCCGTGCCAGGCCAGCGCAAGACCGAGCAGCAGCGACGGCAGGCGCAGCGAACGCGCGGACATGGCACACCTCCGGCAGCGACGGTTGGCGGCCATCATAGGACGGCCGCGCCGAGCCTGCCTTCAGCGGCGCCGCGACCCTCCGAACGGCGTCTGGCCGCGCCAGTAGCGGATGGTCAGGTAGCCGCCGAGCATGCCGCCCAGATGCGCGAAGTGCGCCACGCCGCTGCGGCCGGACAGGCCGAACAGCAGCTCGATGACGCCGAAGACGATGACGAAGGTGCGTGCCTTCATCGGGATCGGCGGGAACAGCGGCATGATGGTGCGGTTGGGAAACAGCATGCCGAAGGCCAGCAGCAGGCCGAACAGCGCGCCCGAGGCACCGACCGTGGGCACGTTCGAGCCCGTCAGCCAGGTGACCAGCAGCTGCGCCAGCGCCGCGCTCAGCAGGCTGGCCAGCAGGAACTGGGCGTAGCGCGTGCGGCCCCACAGCCGCTCGAGCTCGGAGCCGAACATCCACAGGCCGAGCATGTTGAAGAACAGGTGCAGGATGCTGCCGTGCAGGAAGCCGTAGCTGACCAGCTGCCACGGCCAGAACAGCCCCGACTGCAGCGGCCACAGCGCGAACAGGATCTCCAGCCGCACGAACTGGTCGACGCAGAACACCGCGGTGCAGATCAGCATCAGGGCCTGGGTCAGCGGCGGGATCGGCGGCATGTCGATGTCGAGGCGATCAGCGCCGCAGAGCAGCAAGCGCTAGGGTGGTGCCCGGGGCCGGACTCGAACCGGCACGCCTTGCGGCGGGGGATTTTGAGTCCCCTGCGTCTACCGATTTCGCCACCCGGGCTGTGGGTGCGGCCATTGGCACGCGAGGGCGCGGATTATGGCACGTGGCCCGCAGGGTCACGGCGGCAGGCTGCCACAATAGGGCGCAGGAACACGCACGACATGGCCGCGAAAAAACCACCGATCTACAAGTCGCTGCGCGACACCATCGGCGCGACGCCGCTGGTGCGTCTGCAACGCCTGCCCGGCGCCGACAACGAGGCGCGCGGCAACATCATCCTGGGCAAGCTGGAGGGCAACAACCCGGCCGGCTCGGTGAAGGACCGGCCGGCGCTGAGCATGATCCTGCGCGCGGCCGAGCGCGGCGAGATCCAGCCGGGCGACACGCTCATCGAGGCCACCTCGGGCAACACCGGCATCGCGCTGGCCATGGCGGCGGCGATGATGGGCTACCGCATGATCCTGGTCATGCCCGAGGACCTGTCGATCGAACGCGCGCAGACCATGAAGGCCTATGGCGCCGAACTGGTGCTGACGCCGCGCTCCGGCGGCATGGAATACGCGCGCGACCTGGCCGACCAGATGGTCGCCGACGGCAAGGGCCGCGTGCTCGACCAGTTCGCCAACCCCGACAACCCGCGCATCCACTACGAGACCACCGGCCCGGAGATCTGGCACGACACGGCGGGACAGGTCACGCATTTCGTCAGCGCCATGGGCACCACCGGCACGATCACCGGCGTGTCCCGCTACCTGAAGGAAAAGAACCCGGCGGTGCGCATCGTCGGCGCGCAGCCCAGCGAGGGCTCGCGCATCCCGGGCATCCGCAAGTGGCCGCAAGCCTACCTGCCGAAGATCTACGACCCGAAGCACGTGGACGAGATCGTGCTCGTCAGCCAGGCCGATGCCGAGGACATGGCGCGGCGCCTGGCGCGCGAGGAGGGCCTCTTCGCCGGCATCTCCGCCGCCGGCGCCTGCTGGGTGGCGCTGCAGCTGGCGCGGTCGGTGGAGAAGGCGACCATCGTGTTCGTCGTCTGCGACCGCGGCGACCGTTATCTGTCGACCGGGGTATTTCCCGCATGAGCGCGCCGGGCGGTACCCAGCGACTCATCCCGAAGCACACGATGCGGAGCGCCGTATGAACTACCGTTTCTGTCCGCAGTGCGCAACGCCGCTGGAATGGCTGCCGGCCATGGAAGACGGCGGCAGCAAGGAGCGGCTGCGCTGCGTGGGCTGCGGCTGGACGCATTGGAACAACCCGACGCCAGTGCTGGCGGCGGTGATCGAATGCGCCGACCGCGAGGGCCGGCTGCTGCTGGCCAAGAACGCCGCGTGGAAGGGCAATGTGTTCGCGCTGATCACCGGCTTCATGGAGGCCGGCGAGACGCCGCAGGAAGGCGTCGCGCGCGAGATCGCCGAAGAAACCTCGCTGCAGGTGGACGCGCTGAAGCTGATCGGCGTCTACGACTTCCAGCGCATGAACCAGGTGATCATCGCCTACCACGCGGTCGCGCGCGGCGAGGTAAAGCTGTCGCCGGAGCTGGCCGAGTACCGACTGTTCGCGCCGCAGGACGTGCGCTGCTGGCGTGCCGGCACCGGCTATGCGCTGGCCGACTGGCTGCGCTCGCGCGGCCACGAGCCGCAGTTCTTCGATCCTCCCGGACGTTCTTGAGGGCCCGAGCGACGATGGAAGTGCACAAGGAAATCGATACCCGCGGGCTGAACTGCCCGCTGCCGATCCTCAAGGCCAAGAAGGCGCTGGCCGACATGGCCAGCGGCCAGGTGCTGAAGGTGGTGGCCACCGACCCCGGGTCGGTGCGCGACTTCCAGGCCTTCGCGCGCCAGACCGGCAACGAACTGGTCGAGCAGACCAGCGCCGGCAGTGAGTTCACCCACTACCTGCGCCGCCGCTAGTTACAGGTCGACGCCGCGCAGGAAGTCGCGGAAGCCCGGCCCCAGCTGGGGATGGGCCAGCGCCAGTTCGACGGTGGCTTGCAGGAAGCCCTCCTTGCTGCCGCAGTCGTAGCGCTTGCCTTCGTAGCGGTAGGCAAAGACCTTCTCGCGCCGCAGCATCGACGCGATGCCGTCGGTCAGCTGGATCTCGCCGCCCACGCCGCGCGGCTGCGCGCTGATCTCGTCGAACACGCCGGGCGTCAGGATGTAACGGCCGGCCACGCCCAGGCGCGACGGCGCCACCTCGGGCGCGGGCTTCTCGACGATCTGCGTGACATCGACGACGCGGTCGTTGACCGCCTGGCCGGCGACGATGCCATAGCGCCGCGTCTGTTCGGCCGGCACCTCCTGCACCGCCAGGATCGACGCGCGCCATTCGGCGAACTGCTCGACCATCTGCGCCAGCACCGGCTTGCCGTCGGGCGGGCCGACCATCAGGTCGTCGGCCAGCAGCACCGCGAAGGGCTGGTCGCCGACCAGGCGCTGCCCGCACAGCACCGCATGGCCCAGGCCCAACGGCTGCGCCTGGCGCACGTAGATGCACTCCATGTCGTCCGGCTTGACGCTGCGCACCACCTCCAGCAGTTCGTGCTTGCCCGCCTGTTCGAGGGCTAGCTCCAACTCGAAAGTCATGTCAAAGTGGTCTTCGATCGGCCGCTTGTGGCGACCGGTGACGAAGATCATCTCGCGCACGCCGGCGGCATAGGCTTCCTCCACGGCATACTGGATCAGCGGCTTGTCCACCACCGGCAGCATCTCCTTGGGCTGCGCCTTGGTCGCGGGCAGGAAGCGGGTTCCCAGTCCGGCCACGGGAAAGATGGCTTTCTTCACCAACAACGGCATCTCTACAATCCCCCCGATCGCGTCGAGTCATTGTGGCACGCGCCCCCTGCGTGCCGAGGCACAGGTTACATGGATGTCCTGATCGTCGAGCCGCTCGAACCCGAAGTCCTGCAGTGGATCGACGCACGTCATCCGGTGCGCTTCGCGCCGCAGCTCGACCGCGACCCGCGCGCGCTGCGCCAGGCCATGTTCAACGTGCGCGCGCTGATCGCCCCCGCGTCGGTGGCGCTGGATGCGCAGGCGCTGCACTTCGCGCCGGTGCTGCGCGCGGTCGGACGGCTCAGCGCGGGCACCGAGAACCTGGACGTGGACGCCTTCGCCCGCGCGGGCGTCGAGATCGTGCGCCCCAGCACGGCCAGCGCCGGCGCCGAGGCCGAGTTCGCCATCGGCGCGATGCTGCAGCTGCTGCGCCGCGTGCCGGTGCGCAGCAACGACGGCCTGCTGGTCGGCCGCGAATTGTCCGGCGCCACGGTCGGGCTGGTGGGCATGCCCGCGGCCGCGCGGCCGCTGGCCGAGTTGCTGGGCGCCTTCGGCGCGCGGGTCGTGGGCTACGACCCCGCGCTGCACCAGTCCGACGGCCTGTGGGAGCGCTGGAAGGTGGCGCCGATGGGCCTGCGCGAGCTGGTCGAATGCAGCGACGTGCTGTGCGTGCTGCTCCACTACTTCAGCCGCTACCAGGGCCTGCTGGGCGAGCGCTTCCTGCCGCACTGCAAGCCCGACCAGGTGCTGGTCAGCCTGGGTCACTCCAGCCTCTTCGACGAGGCCGCGTTGGCCGAGGCGATGGACTCCGGCCGCATCGCCGCGGCCTGGTTCGACAGCATGGAGCCGAACATGCTCGACTTCGGCCGGCCGCTGCGCGCGGTGCGCAACCTGCAGGTCACGCCGCGCGTGGCCGGCACGACGCGCGAGTCGCGCATCCGCGGCGCCTGGGCGGTGGTGCGGCGCATCGACGAGATCCTTAGCGAGACGCCGCCGCGCCCCGACTTCAGGCCGACGACCGAAGACGATGCGCTTGATCTTGAAGACGATCCAGCGTCCGCCGGAAGTCCTCCAGGCGCTGTTTCTCCTGGCTGACCACCGCGGCCGGCGCGCGCTCGACGAAGCTGGCGTTGCCCAGCTTGGCGCTGGCCTTGGTGATCTCGGCCTCGATGCGCGCGATCTCCTTGGCCAGGCGCGCGCTCTCGGCGGCGACGTCGATCTGCACCTGCAACGCCAGCCGCGCGTCGCCCTGCACCGCCACCGGCAGGTTGCGCGTGGCGTCGGCGAAGGCCGCGTCGTCGTCGAAGAGGCGCAGCTCCGACAGCCGGGCCAGCGCCTTCAGCACCGGCGCCGCCGAGGCCAGGAACGCAGAGTCACCGCTGGCCAGCAGCGGCACGCGCTCGGCCGGTGACAGGTTCATCTCCGAGCGCAGCTGCCGGCAAGCCCCGGCCACCGCCTTGAGCCGCTCGACCCAGGCATCGGCTTCGGCGTCGATGCGCTGCAGCTCGGCCTTCGGATAGGGCGCGGTGAGGATGCCTTGGCCGGTGCCGGCCGCGCCGCGCCCGGCCAGCGGCGCCACGTGCTCCCACAGCTCGGCGGTGATGAAGGGCGCCACCGGATGCAAAAGCCGCAGCACCGCTTCCAGCACGCGCAGCAGCGTGCGCCGCGCCGCGCGCTGCTGCGCCGGCGTGCCGCCGGCGATCTGCACCTTGGCGATCTCCAGGTACCAGTCGCAGTACTCGTCCCAGACGAAGGCATAGATGGCGTTGGCCACGTTGTCCAGCCGGTAGTCGGCGAAGCCACGCTCGACCTCGGCCTCGACGCGCTGCAGCTGGTTGACGATCCAGCGGTCGGCCATCGAGAAGTGCATGTAGCCCTCGGGCCCGCAGTCGTGCGTGCACTGCTGGATGCCGCGGTCGTGCTCGTCGAGACCGTGGACCTGCATCAGCACGAAGCGCGTGGCGTTCCACAGCTTGTTGCAGAAGTTGCGGTAGCCCTCGCAGCGCTTGGTGTCGAAGTTGATGTCGCGGCCCAGGCTGGCGTAGCTGGCCATGGTGAAGCGCAGCGCGTCGGCACCGTAGGCCGGCATGCCCTCGGGGAACTCCTTGGCGATGCGCGCGGCGACCTTCGGCGCGGTCTCGGGCCGGCGCAGGCCGACGGTGGACTTGGCGGTCAGCGTGGCCAGATCGACGCCCTGGATCAGATCCACCGGGTCGAGCACGTTGCCTTCGCTCTTGCTCATCTTCTGGCCATGCGCGTCGCGCACCAGGCCGTGGATGTAGACGTCGCGGAACGGCACCTTGCCGGTGAAGTGCAGGGTCATCATGATCATCCGGGCGACCCAGAAGAAGATGATGTCGAAGCCGGTAACCAGCACGCTGGACGGCAGGAACAGCGTCTGCTCGACCGTCTCGCCCGGCCAGCCGACCGTGGAGAACGGGAACTGCGACGCCGAATACCAGGTGTCGAGCACGTCGGGGTCGCGCGTCAGCTCGCCGCGGTAGCCCGCGGCGTCGGCCTTGGCGCGCGCCTCGGCTTCGCTGCGCGCGACGAAGATCTCGCCGCCGCTGCCGTACCACGCCGGGATCTGGTGGCCCCACCACAGCTGGCGGCTGAGGGTCCAGTCCTGGATGTTCTTCATCCACTGGTTCCAGGTGTTCACCCACTGCGGCGGCACGAAGCGCACGTCGCCGCGTTCCACCGCGGCGATGGCGCGGCCGGCGATCGACTGGCCGTCGCGTCCCGGCTTGGTCATCGCCATGAACCACTGGTCGGTGAGCATCGGCTCGACGATCTGGCCGGTGCGCGCGCAGCGCGGCACCACCAGCCGGTGCTTCTTGGTTTCGGCCAGCAGGCCTTGCGCATCCAGGTCGGCGACGATCTTCTTGCGCGCGACGAAGCGGTCCAGCCCGCGGTAGGCCGGCGGCGCGTGGTCGTTGAGCGTCGCGTCCAGCGCCAGCACGCCGATCATCGGCAGCCCGTGGCGCTGGCCGACCGCATAGTCGTTGGCGTCGTGCGCCGGCGTCACCTTGACCACGCCGGTGCCGAACTCGCGGTCCACGTAGGCGTCGGCGATGACCGGGATCGTGCGCCCGGTCAGCGGTAGCGTCACCTGCTTGCCGACGTAAGCGGCGTAGCGCTCGTCGTCCGGATGCACCATCACCGCGGTGTCGCCGAGCAGTGTCTCCGGCCGCGTCGTCGCCACCACCAGCGCACCCGAACCATCGGCCAACGGATAGCGGATGTGCCAGAGGAAGCCGTCTTCCTCCTCGCTCTCGACCTCCAGGTCCGACACCGCTGAGCGCAGCACCGGATCCCAGCTGACCAGCCTCTTGCCGCGGTAGATCAGCCCTTCCTCGTACAGCCGCACGAAGGTCTCGTTGACCACCGCCGACTGCGTGGCGTCCATCGTGAAGTACTCGCGCGACCAGTCCACCGTGTCGCCCAGCCGGCGCATCTGGCCGGTGATGGTGCTGCCGCTGACCGCTTTCCACTGCCACACGCGTTCCAGGAAGGCCGCGCGGCCGATGTCGTGCCGGCTCTTGCCTTCTTCCTGCAGCTGGCGCTCGACGACGATCTGCGTGGCGATGCCGGCGTGGTCGGTGCCCGGCAGCCACAGCGTGTTGAAGCCGCGCATGCGGTGGTAGCGGATCAGCGCGTCCATGATCGTGTGGTTGAACGCGTGCCCCATGTGCAGCGTGCCGGTGACGTTGGGCGGCGGCAGCTGGATGCTGAACGAAGGCTTGGCCGGGTCCAGCGTGGGCGTGAAGGCGCCGCTGGCTTCCCACTGCGGCGCCCAGCGCGCCTCGATGGCGGCGGGTTCGAAGGACTTGGCGAGTTCGGTCATGGCGAGGGCCGAAGTGCCGACAAACGCGGTCTCGCGCTGTGGCCTTGGCACGTTCAGGGAGGGTGTCGATTGTAGGTGGCGGCTCCTGCGCGAGCCCCCCGCGCCAGATGCCCGAGAATCGCCCTCGCCGCCCGGCCCACCCACCATGCACGACCCGCCCACCGCGCCGCGCCCCATCGCGCCCAGGGCCCGCCTGGTGCGCGTCATCGGAAGCCCCGGGGGGCAAGGGCGCCTGTCGCCGTTGCGCAAGACCCTGCTCTTCTTTCTGGCACTCTTCGTGCTGAGCGCGCTGCTGGCTTGGCTGGACCCCCGGCCGACGCTGCGCCACGTCAAGCTGACCGTGCTGTCCGGCGCGCCCAGCGGCAACTACCACGCCACCGTCGAGCGGCTGGCCGCGGAGACCGCGCGCCGGCGCGGCAGCATCCGCAACCAGAGCTCGGCGGGCTCGGTGGAGAACGTGCAGCGGCTGATCGCCGCCCGGCATTCCTGCGAGGTCCAGTTCGCGCTGGTGCAGGGCGGCACGGTCGTCCCCGACGACGCCGGCCTCGAACTGCTGGGCCGCCTGCCGCAGCCCGAATCGCTGATCATCCTGGGGCGCAACGTGGACCGGCTGCGCACGCCGGCCGACCTGGTGGGCATGCGCATCGGCATCGGTCCGGTGGGCAGCGGCACCGAGCAGATGATGCGGCGCCTGCTGGCCCAGGTGCCCGAGCTGCGGCTGCAGGTGTCGACGCAGTCCATCGACCAGCAGCTGGACATGGTGGCGCGCGGTGAACTCGAGCTCGCCGCGATGGTCATCGACGAAGGTGCCGCGCTGGTGCACGACGCCGTCGTGCGCCGCCACTTGCAGATGCTCGACCTGCCCGATGCGTCGGCGCTGGCCCGCCGTCTGCCGTTCGTGCGCCCCGGGCGCATCGAGGCGGGGCAGATCGACTACATGCGACGGCTGCCGCCGCGCGACCTGCAGCTGCTGCAGATGGACACGCTGATCGTCGGCAACGGCTGCGCGAAGAACGGCGCCACGGTGGGCCTGCTGACGGCCGTGGCCGAGGTCTTCCCCACCTTCATCCAGCACAACCGCGGCCAGCCGAATCTCAGCGGGCTGCCGATGGCCACGGTGGCCACCGACTTCCTGCAGGACGAAGGGCCGGACGTGCTGGGCACCTATGCGCCCTGGGCCATGGACATCCTGCCGCTGCCCACCTGGATCCAGCTCGGCGTGGCGCTGTCGGTGCTGTTCAGCGCGATGGCCATCGGCCACCGCTTCCGCCTGTGGCGCATCGATGGGCAGCGCGTGAAGATCGAACGCGAAGTCGCCGGCCTGTTCCACGGCGGCGTGACGCTCGGCGAGATTGCCGACATGCCGCCCGACGCGCGCCACGGCAGCGCCGAGGCGCGCGCCCGGCTGGACGGCCTGATCGGGCGGCTGGAGGCGCTGGCCGAGCGCTGCCGCCGGGAGTCGCTGTCGATCCTGGTGCCGATGGGCGCCGAGATGTTCTACCGCTACCAGGAGTCGCTGATCGCCGAGCTGCTGTACGCGCTGCGCGTGTACCGCGAGCGGCTGCCGCCGGCTACATGAGCAGGTGCTCGCCGGCGTTGTCGCCGCCCAGGATCACGTAGTTGACCTTGCGGATGTCGAAGAGCTTGGTGCCGCCGCCGTAGGAGATGGAGCTCTGCACGTCCTCGCGCATCTCGCGCAGCGTGTCCGCCAACTTGCCCTTGATGGGTTCGAGGATGCGCTTGCCCTCGACGTGCTTGTACTCGCCCTTGTTGAAGTCGCTGGCCGAGCCGTAGTACTCCTTGAACTGCTTGCCGTCGACCTCGACCGTGCGGCCGGGGGATTCCTCGTGGCCGGCGAAGAGCGAGCCGATCATCACCATGCTGGCGCCGAAGCGGATGCTCTTGGCGATGTCGCCGTGGTCGCGGATGCCGCCGTCGGCGATGATCGGCTTGGTGGCCACGCGCGCGCACCACTTCAGCGCCGACAGCTGCCAGCCGCCGGTGCCGAAGCCGGTCTTCAGCTTGGTGATGCACACCTTGCCCGGGCCGACGCCCACCTTGGTGGCGTCGGCGCCCCAGTTCTCCAGGTCGATCACCGCCTCGGGCGTGGCCACGTTGCCGGCGATGACGAAGGTCTGCGGCAGCCGGGCCTTGATGTAGTCGATCATGCGGTGCACGCTGTCCGCATGCCCGTGTGCGATGTCGATGGTGATGTAGTCGGCACCGACGCCGTCGGCCGCCAGGCGGTCGATCATCACGCGGTCGGCCTCCTTCACGCCCGAGCTGATCGACACGTACAGGCCCTTGCTGCGCATGGCGCGCGCATAGGCCACGTTGTCGATGTCGAAGCGGTGCATGACGTAGAAATAGTCGTTGGCCGCCAGGAACTCGGTGATCGGCTCGTCGACCACCGTCTTCATGTTGGCCGGCACCACCGGCAGCTTGAAGCGGCGCGGGCCGAACTGCACCGACGGGTCGCATTCGCTGCGGCTGTCGACGCGGCATTTGCGCGGCAGCAGCAGGATGTTGTCGTAGTCGAAGATTTCCATGGCGGCGGCTCCAGCAAGGGGGTTGCGAGCGCTTGACCGGGAGCCGGCCCGTCGGCGGCGACTCCGTGCGGGCCGCCAACGAAAACCGGGCACCTGAATTTGGGCCCGGTGGCTCATTCTACGCGGCTCGGCGGCCGCGCGACGGACGGTGATCGACGCGCGTGGCAGATGCCTAGAATCGATCGATGAGTTCCGCGCCCCTCGACGCGGCGGCGGCCCCGGCGGGCAAGCTGCTGCACAACCTGAACCCCGAGCAGCTGGCCGCGGTGACCTTGCCGCCCGAGCCGGCGCTGATCCTGGCCGGTGCCGGCTCGGGCAAGACGCGGGTGCTGACGACGCGCATCGCCTGGCTGCTGCAGACCGGCCAGGTGTCGCCCGGCGGCGTGCTGGCGGTCACCTTCACCAACAAGGCGGCCAAGGAGATGCTGGCGCGGCTGTCGGCGATGCTGCCGGTGAACGTGCGCGGCATGTGGATCGGCACCTTCCACGGCTTGTGCAACCGCTTCCTGCGGGCGCACTGGAAGCTGGCGGCGCTGCCGCAGGGCTTCCAGATCCTGGACGTGCAGGATTCGCAGAGCGCCATCAAGCGTGTCATCAAGGCGATGAACCTGGACGAGGAACGCTTCGTGCCCAAGCAGGTGGGCTGGTTCATCGCCGGGTCGAAGGAAGAAGGCCGGCGCCCGCGCGACATCGAGATCCGCGACGAGCACACGCGCCGCCTGGTGGAGATCTACCAGGCCTACGAAGACCAGTGCCAGCGCGAAGGCGTGGTCGACTTCGCCGAGCTGATGCTGCGCAGCTACGAACTGCTGCGCGACAACGACGCGCTGCGCGAGCACTACCAGCACCGCTTCCGCCACGTGCTGGTCGACGAGTTCCAGGACACCAACCGGCTGCAGTACGCCTGGCTGAAGATGTTTGCCCCCCCTGGGCGCCCGGACCAGGGCGTGTTCGCCGTCGGCGACGACGACCAGAGCATCTACGCCTTCCGCGGCGCGCGTGTCGGCAACATGGCCGACTTCGAGCGCGAGTACCGGGTGCGCCGCATCATCAAGCTGGAGCAGAACTACCGCAGCTTCGGCAACATCCTCGACAGTGCCAACGCGCTGATCGCGCACAACGCGCAGCGCCTGGGCAAGAACCTGCGCACCGAGGCCGGCCCGGGCGAGCCGGTGCGTGTCTTCGAGGCGACCAGCGACTATGCCGAGGCGCAGTGGCTGCTGGAGGAAATCCAGACGCTGCACCGCGGCGGCATCGCGCGCAGCGAGATCGCGCTGCTGTACCGCTCCAACGCGCAGAGCCGCGTGCTGGAGAGCGCGCTGTTCAACGCCGGCATTCCGTACCGCGTGTACGGCGGGCTGCGCTTCTTCGAACGCGCCGAGGTCAAGCATGCGCTGGCCTACCTGCGGCTGCTCGAGAACCCGAACGACGACACCAGCTACCTGCGCGTCGTCAACTTCCCCACGCGCGGCATCGGTGCGCGCACGCTGGAGCAGCTGCAGGACGCGGCGCGCGCCAGCGGCCGCAGCCTGTACCAGAGCGCGGCCGCGGTGGCCGGCAAGGGCGGCGCCAACCTGCAGGCCTTCAACCGGCTGGTCGAGGCGATGCGCGAGGCCACGCGCGGGTCGACCCTGCGCGAGATCATCGAGCACGTGCTGGAAGCCAGCAGCCTGCTGGACTTCTACCGCAGCGACAAGGAAGGCCAGGACCGCATCGAGAACCTGGAGGAACTGATCAACGCCGCCGAGGCCTTCGTCACGCAGGAGGGCTTCGGCAAGGACGCGGTGGCGCTGCCGGTGGACGAGCAGACGGCCGCGCCGGCCACGCCGGACACCGAAACAGGCGAAATCATGTCGCCGCTGGCGGCGTTCCTGACGCACGCCGCGCTGGAGGCGGGCGACAACCAGGCGCAGGCCGGCGCCGATGCGATCCAGCTGATGACCGTGCATTCGGCCAAGGGCCTGGAGTTCGATGTGGTGTTCATCACCGGCATCGAAGAAGGGCTGTTCCCGCACGAGCAGTCGTTGTCCGACGCCGACGGCGTGGAAGAAGAGCGCCGGCTGATGTACGTGGCCATCACGCGTGCGCGCCAACGCCTGTACCTGGCCTTCAGCCAGACGCGCATGTTGCACGGCCAGACGCGCTACAACGTGAAGAGCCGCTTCTTCGACGAACTGCCCGAAGGCGCGCTGAAATGGTTGTCGCCGCGGCACGCCGGCTTCGGCTCCGGCCATGCGCGGGAGTATCAGAACGCCTGGGCGCGCGGCAGCGGGCTGGGCTCCATCGTCGGCGCCGGGCGCGTCGAGCGGGCGGCGCCGGCCTTCGGCGCCGGCCCGCCGCCCGGCAGCGACACCGGCCTGCGCACGGGGCAGTCGGTGTTCCACGGCAAGTTCGGCGAGGGCGTGATCCTGACTCTGGAAGGCCGCGGCGCGGACGCGCGCGCCCAGGTCAACTTCGGCCGCCACGGCACCAAGTGGCTGGCGCTGGGCATCGCCAAGCTGACGCCTATCGATTGATTCTGCCCAGACATCAAGCCGATGGCTGTTGGGGTCGGCCTTCGGCGCTTTGCAGTCTCTCGTCGGGCCGCTGTGTTTCTCTGAGGTCTGCGCGGGCCGAGGCTAGTGGGTGAGCGCATCCGCTCATGTCCCCCGATCGCGCCATGAATGGCGCGCTCTCCTCCTTTACTTCCCGGATGCGCTCACCCACCAGCCTCGGCTTGGCACCGCCAGATCACTGCCGAGGCCGCAAAGACAACAACCCCTTCCTGAGAGCACTGCCGCAAGGCGCAGCGCTTGCTGTTTCTGGGCGCTGCGAAGACCCGACAGGTGCCTGCCGAGGATGACGGGCAAGCGCATCCGGGAAGTAAAGGAGGAGAGCGCG
>JAHBZS010000023.1 GCA_019635285.1 Rubrivivax sp.
CGCGTCGGCGTCGATGGACAAGGTGCGCGCCGCCAGCTGGAAGTGCAGGCTGCGGATGCCGGCGAGGCCGGCCAGCGCGGCGCGGATCTCGGCTTCTTCGGCCGCGCAGTCCATGCTGGCGATGCGCAAGGGCGTGCCCCGGGCTGCGGCAGGTGCCGCGGCGGCCGGTGCCGCCGCCGTGGGGCCGGCGCAGCAGGCGTCGTGCGCGTGCGTGGGGGTCTGTGCGTGGGCGTGGGCGTGGGCGTGTGCGTGGGCATGCGCATGCCCCTGCGCCTCCTCGTGCGAGTGCCCGTGGCCGGGCCCGTGCCGGTGCGGTGTCGAGGTGTCCATGCAGGCATTGGAAACCCTGAAGCAGGTGTAGAGTCAAGCGATGAAGATCGGTGACTTGGCCGCCGCCACCGACACCTCGGTGGAGAGCATCCGCTACTACGAGCGCGAGGGCCTGCTGCCGGTGCCGGCGCGCACCCAGGGCAACTACCGGGCGTACGACGCGGCGCACGTGCAGCGGCTGCAGTTCATCCGCCGCTGCCGCGCGCTGGACATGACCCTGGACGAGGTGCGCGCGCTGCTGCAGTTCATCGACACGCCGCAGGACGATTGCGCCGGCGTCAACGCGCTGCTGGACGAACACCTGGGCCACGTGCGCCACCGCATCGCCGAACTGCGCCGGCTGGAAAAGGAACTGCAGCAGTTGCGCGCGCAGTGTGCGTCGCCGCGCGCGGCCGATGCCTGCGGCATCCTGCGCGGCCTGGCGCAGGGCGGCGAAGCCAGGCGCCCGGGCGCGGACGACGGCCACCACCGGCACGACGACCTGCACCGGCCCAAGGCGCGGCCTGCCGCGCGCTGAGCGCATGCTCGACGTCGTCATCGTCGGCGCTGGCATCGCCGGGCTGATCCACCTGCACTACGCGCGCCAGGCCGGGCTGGCCGCGCAGGTGCTGGAAGCCCAGCCCGGCCTCGGCGGCCTGTGGCGCAAGTTGCCGGCGTGGCAGGACATCCAGTTCAGCGCGGTCGAATGGGCCGTCGGCGACCTGCCGCTGGCCGGGACGCTGCAGCCGCAGCTCCTGGCCAACCTGCAGGCCTGGGCCGACCGCTTTGCGCTGCACGACGGCATCCGCTACGACAGCCCCGTGCGCCGTGCGCGCCACGACGGCCGCCAATGGGTGCTGGACACGCCGCAGGGCGAAGTGCTGGCGCGCCATCTGGTGGCGGCCAGCGGCGGCCACAACACGCCGCTGATCCCCCCAGTGGCGCGGCACGACAGCCGCGTGCAGGAGTGGCATGCCGCGGCGCTGCACGAGCCCGCGCGGCTGGCCGGCCGCGACGTGATGGTGGTGGGCGGTGGCGCGTCGGCCTTCGACCTGATCGAACAGGGCCTGCTGCACGGGGCGCGCCGCATCGTCTGGGTGCATCGCGGGCTGCGCTGGTTTCTGCCCAGCCTGCGGCCAAAGGCCATGGCCAGCGTGCGGCCCTTCGCCAGGATGCAGGCCGGCGGGCTGAGCGCCGCGCAGCAGAGCGCGGCACTGGGCGCGGACATGGTGGCGCGCTATGCGAAGTTCGGCCTGCAGGCCATCCAGCCCGGGCGCCCGATGGACGTGCTGCACGACCAGCTCTTCCCGGGGCGCCCGCTGATGATCGAGCACTTCGCGCGGCTGCAGCGCCACGCCGCCACGGTGCAGGCCATCGAGGGCGGCCGCGTCGTGTTGTCCGACGGCAGCCGGCACGCGGTGGACGTGCTGCTGTGGGGCGCCGGCTACGGCACCGACCTGCGCTGGTTCGACGCGCCGGCCATCGCCTCGATCGGCAGCGTCAACGAACTGTGCGGCCGCTGCGGCTGCATCTTCCGCAGCCTGGATGCGCCGGACCTGCACTTTCCCGGCGTCGGGCTCGACGGCATCGGCGCCGCGCCGTGGGCCTACATGCTGGTCGCGCGGTCGATCATGTCGCACATCCGCGGCACCGCGCGGCTGGACCTGCAGCCGGTGGGCCACAAGGTCAACCACTTCGACCTGGTGCGCCACCTGGCGCCGCGCGACCCCGGCAGCTACCCGCCGGGGCGCGGCTGGGACTTCTACCGACGCCTTGCGCTGGACACGCCGGACGACCGGCCCTACCCACTGCTCTAGACGGGAGAGCCGCATGACCTCACCCCTGACCCCGCGGCCAAGCTGCTACGACCACCCCCGCTACTACGAGATCGCCTTCTCCTTTCGCGACCTGTCGCACGAGGTCGACGTCATCCAGCAGACCATCGAGTCCTTTGCCGGCCGGGAGGTCTCGAGCCTGCTGCAGCTGGGGTGCGGTCCCTGCCAGCACATGGCGGAACTGTCGCGACGCGGCCTGCGCTTCGAAGGCCTGGACATCAACCCGGCGATGCTCGACTACTCAAGGGACAAGGCCGCGTCGGCGGGCATCGCCGCCACGTTCCACCTGCAGTCGATGGTCGATTTCAGGCTGACCCAGCCGGTGGACTATGTCTTCATTGCGCTGGGCGACCTGTACGTGCAATCGACGGACGAGCTGAAGTCACTCCTGCGCTGCGTGGCCGCGGCCCTGCGCCAGGGCGGCCTGTTCCTGCTGGACTGGTGCGTGCAGTTCGAGCCCGCCCGGATGTTCAAGGCCGAAGGCGACCGCTGGGAGATGGCGCAAGGCGATGTCCGCCTGTCCGCCCATGTCGTGATGCAGCCGTTCGACCATCCCCATCAGCTGTTCCGCGAGCAGCTGGACATCGACGTGGTGGATGGGCAGACGCAGCTCTCGCTGTCGAGCCACTCGGTCAAGCGCGCCGTCTATCCGCAGGAGCTGCTCGAGCTGGTGAGCGGCATGGGGCTCTTCGAGTTCGTGGGCTGGTGGAACGACTGGAACCTCGATCAGCCCCTGGGGGCGACGACCGACGCCATCTACCGGCCGATCACCCTGCTGCGCAGGGTCTAGCGCTTAAGCGCGCGTGATGACGATGAGCACGCTGCACGGCGCGTACTCGATCAGGCTCTGCGACACCGAGGTGCCGCGCCACCAACGCTCGGCCCAGCTGTCCAGGTGCTTGTGGCCCAGCACGATCAGGTCGGCCTGCACGGCGGACGCCGCGCGGGCGATCTCGTCCACCGCATTGCCCACCACCACCCGCCCCTGGGCCTCCAGCCCGGCGCTGCGCAGCCGCTGCAGGCCGGCGTCGAGGACCGACTGGTAGTGCTCCTTCTCGTCGGTGTCGGCGGTGGGGCTGAGCGCCCAGGCATCGACGGCGACCATGGCGATGGGCGGCGCCATCACCGCCACCAGATGAAGCCGCGCCTGGCTCCACTGGCCGATCTCCTGGCAGTCGAGCAGCGCCCGCTGCCCGGCTTCAGAGCCGTCATAGGCCAGCACGATGGTTTTGTACACGGCACTCTCCTGGGATCGCTGCGGCGACGGGTGTCCGCGCCATCGTAGGCGGCATGGCGCCGTTCGGCAACGGCACGCGCAGCGCGGGGAATTCTCGGAAACCGCATAAGCAAGCGCGCATCGCTTCGTTCCGCCGTGCAGGGGCCGTTCCTAGCATGCCGCCCGTGTCTTCTCGGAGCCCGGCCCCCATGACCCGCTTTTCCCTCGTTCGCCGCCTGGCGCTGCTCGGCCTCGCCGCGCTGGCCGCCGGCGCCGCCCAGGCCAAGGACCTGACGCTGCTCAATGTCAGCTACGACCCGACGCGCGAGCTGTATGCCGACTTCAACAAGGCCTTCGCCACCTACTGGAAGGCCAAGACCGGCGATCAGGTTGCCGTCAGGCAGAGCCACGGCGGCTCGGGCAAGCAGGCGCGCTCGGTGATCGACGGGCTGGACGCCGACGTGGTGACCCTGGCGCTGGCCTACGACATCGACGAGCTGGCCGAACGGGCCAGGCTGATCCCGCCCGACTGGCAGAAGCGCCTGCCGCACAACAGCAGCCCCTACACCAGCACCATCGTCTTTCTGGTGCGCAAGGGCAACCCCAAGGGCATCAAGGACTGGGACGACCTGGTCAAGCCGGGCGTGTCGGTGATCACGCCGAACCCCAAGACCAGCGGTGGCGCGCGCTGGAACTACCTCGCCGCCTGGGGCTATGCGCTGAAGAAATTCGGCAACGACCCCGCCAAGGCGCAGCAGTTCGTGGCCTCGCTGTTCTCCAACGTGCCGGTGCTGGACTCCGGCGCCCGCGGCGCGCTGATCACCTTCACCGAACGCGGTGTCGGCGACGTCTTCATCTCCTGGGAGAACGAGGCCTTCCTGGCGGCCCAGGAGTTGGGGCCGGACAAGTTCCAGGTGGTCGTGCCCAGCTTGAGCATCCTGGCCGAGCCGCCGGTGGCGCTGGTCGACAAGGTGGTCGACCGCAAGGGCACGCGCGACGTGGCCACCGCCTACCTGCAGTACCTGTACACCCCGCAGGGCCAGGACATCGCCGCGCAGCACCACTACCGGCCGATCGATCCGAAGGTGGCTGCCAAGTACGACAAGCAGTTCGCCAAGGTGAGCCTGTTCACCATCGACGAGCTCTTCGGCGGCTGGGCCAAGGCGCAGAAGACGCACTTCGCCGACGGCGGCGTATTCGATCAGATCTACACGCGCAAATGAGGTTGCTTAGTTGATTTGCGCATAAGCAATCGCGAAATCAGTTGTTTCCTGCAGGCGGCGCGCTGCTTAGCATGCGCGCCCGTTTGCTTTTTCCATCGATGCCCATGAATCGCCCTGCCTTCGCCCGCACGCGCCGCGCGCTGCTGCTTGCCTCGCTGCTGACGGCGGGCGCGCCGCTGATCGCCGGCGCGCAGACCACGACGCTGCTCAACGTCAGCTACGACGTGGCGCGCGAGTTCTACAAGGACTACAACAAGGCCTTCCTGGCGCAATGGAAGCAGACCGGCGGCGGCGACCTGGTCATCAACCAGAGCCACGGCGGGTCGAGCAAGCAGATCCGCTCGGTCATCGACGGGCTGGAAGCCGACGTGGTGACGATGAACCAGGCGCTGGACATCGACATGCTGGCGGCGCGCGGCGGCTTCGTGCCGCTGGACTGGGCCAAGCGCTTCCCCGACAACGCCGCGCCCACCACGTCGGTGACGGTGCTGCTGGTGCGCAAGGGCAACCCCAAGGGCATCAAGGACTGGGCCGACGTGGCCAAGCCGGGCACCTCGGTGGTCATCCCCAACCCCAAGCTCACCGGCAACGGCCGCTACAGCTACATCGCCGCCTACGGCGCGGTGCTCAAGGCCGGCGGCACGCCGGCGCAGGCACGCGAACGCGTGCAGAAGATCTTCGCCAACGTGCCGGTGTTCGACGGCGGCGGCCGCGCGGCCACCACCACCTTCGTGCAGCGCAACATCGGCGACGCGCTGGCCACCTTCGAGAGCGAGGTCGACCTGATCCGCGAGGAATTCGGCGACGTCTTCGACGTGGTCTATCCGACCTGGACGGTGCTGGCCGAGAACCCGGTGGCCGTGGTGGACAAGGTGGTCGACAAGAAGGGCACGCGCAAGCAGGCCGAGGCCTACCTGAAGTGGCTGTGGTCACCGGAAGCGCAGGAGATCGCCGCGCAGCACGGCCTGCGCCCGCGCAGCGCCGCGGTGCTGGCCAAGCATGCCAAGGCCTTCCCCAAGGTCAACGCCTTCACGGTGGACGAGGTCTTCGGCGGCTGGCTCAAGGCGCAGAAGGAACACTTCGACGACGGCGCGATCTACGACCAGATCCTGGCGGCCAACCGCAAGTAACGCGGGGCTGCCTTGATCCTGAGCCGCACCCTGCTGCGGCGGCACAGCGTGCTGCCCGGCTTCGACCTCGCGCTGGGCTTCGCGCTGCTGTACCTCAGCCTGATCGTGCTGATCCCGCTGTCGGCGGCGTTCCTGAAGACCTTCACGATGACCTGGCCGGCCTTCTGGGACGCGGTCAGCTCGCCGCGCGTGGTCGCTTCGTACCGGTTGACCTTCGGCGCGTCCTTCGCGGCCGCGGGCCTGAACGCCGTGTTCGGCCTGGTCGTTGCCTGGGTGCTGGTGCGCTATGACTTCCCGTTCAAGCGCCTGATCGACGCGCTGGTCGACCTGCCCTTCGCGCTGCCCACCGCGGTGGCCGGCATCGCGCTGACGGCCATCTATGCGGGCAACGGCTGGATCGGCCAGTTCCTGCCCTTCAAGGTGAGCTTCACGCCGCTGGGCGTGTTCGTGGCGCTGGTGTTCATCGGCGTGCCCTTCGTCGTGCGCACCGTGCAGCCGGTGCTGGAGGACGTGAACCGCGAGCTGGAAGAGGCCGCGGCCACCTTGGGTGCCAGCCGCTGGCAGACCTTCACCAAGGTGATCCTGCCGATCGTGCTGCCGGCGCTGCTGACCGGCTTCGCGCTGGCCTTCGCACGCGCGCTGGGCGAATACGGCAGCGTCATCTTCATCGCCGGCAACATGCCGATGGTCAGCGAGATCACGCCGCTCTTGATCATCACCAAGCTCGAGCAATACGACTATGCCGGCGCCACGGCCATCGCCGTGGTCATGCTGGTCATCTCGTTCGTGCTGCTGCTGGTCATCAACAGCCTGCAGACCTGGGCGCGCAAGCGCCAGGGCGGCGTATGAACACACTGGCCGCCCCTGCCGCAAGCGCGCCGGCCGGCGTGGCGCCGCGCGCGCTGCGCTCGGCCACCACCGAGGCGCCCTGGGTGCGCGTGCTGCTCATCGCCGTGGCGCTGGGCTTCCTGACGCTGTTCCTGTTCGTGCCGCTGGTGACCGTGTTCTTCGAGGCCTTCAAGAAGGGCTGGGGCGTCTACCTGGCGGCGATCAGCGAGCCCGACGCGCGCTCGGCGATCTGGCTGACGCTGCTGGTCGCCGGCATCAGCGTGCCGCTGAACCTGGTGTTCGGCATCGCCGCGGCCTGGGCCATCGCCAAGTTCGACTTCCGCGGCAAGAACCTGCTGCTGACCTTGATCGACCTGCCGTTCAGCGTCAGCCCGGTCATCGCCGGCCTGATCTACGTGCTGGTCTTCGGCCTGCAGGGCTGGCTGGGCCCGTGGCTGCAGGCGCACGACCTGAAGATCATCTTCGCCGTGCCCGGCATCGTGCTGGCCACGGTGTTCGTCACCTTCCCCTTCGTCGCGCGCGAGCTGATCCCGCTGATGCAGGCGCAGGGCGTGGAGCAGGAGGAGGCCGCACGCGTGCTCGGCGCCAACGGCTGGCAGATGTTCTGGCGCGTCACGCTGCCCAACGTGAAGTGGGCGCTGCTCTACGGCGTCATCTTGTGCAACGCGCGGGCGATGGGCGAGTTCGGCGCGGTCAGCGTGGTCAGCGGCCACATCCGCGGCCAGACCAACACCATGCCGCTGCACATCGAGATCCTCTACAACGAATACCAGTTCGCCGCGGCCTTTGCGGTGGCCTCGCTGCTGGCCCTGCTGGCGCTGGTGACGCTGGGGCTGAAGTACCTGGTCGAGCAGCGCGTCAAGCACCAGAAGCGGGCCGCCGGCGACAGAGCGGAGTGACGTCGATGAATCCTGTCAAGGCTGATCAGCACGAGCGGGCCGCGCGCCGGGCCGCTCCCAAGCCGGCCCGCACCCCCGCGGGGGGTGGGCCGATGTACTCGTCGGACCGGGGGCGCCAGTGAGCATCGAGATCCGCAACCTGAACAAGCGCTTCGGCGCCACCGTGGTCTGCAACGACCTGAACCTGGACATCCCGGCCGGCGAGCTGGTGGCGCTGCTCGGGCCGTCGGGCTCGGGCAAGACCACCTTGCTGCGCATCATCGCGGGCCTGGAGGTGCCGGACAGCGGCCATGTGCTGTTCCACGGCGAGGACGCGACGCACACCTCGGTGCGCGAGCGCAACGTCGGCTTCGTCTTCCAGCACTACGCGCTGTTCGGCCACATGACGATCTTCGAGAACGTCGCCTTCGGCCTGCGTGTGCGGCCCAAGGCGCGGCGCCCGTCCGATGGCCAGATCCAGTCCAAGGTGATGGAACTGCTGAAGCTGGTGCAGCTGGACTGGGTGGCCGACCGCTACCCGCACCAGCTGTCCGGCGGGCAGCGGCAGCGCATCGCGCTGGCGCGCGCGCTGGCGGTGGAGCCGAAGGTGCTGCTGCTGGACGAGCCCTTCGGCGCGCTCGACGCCAAGGTGCGCAAGGAGCTGCGCCGCTGGCTGCGCCGGCTGCACGACGAGATGCACGTCACCAGCGTGTTCGTCACCCACGACCAGGACGAGGCGATGGAGGTCGCCGACCGCATCGTCGTCATGAACCACGGCGCCATCGAGCAGCAGGGCACGCCCGATCAGGTCTACGACCACCCGGCCAGCCCCTTCGTGCTGCAGTTCCTGGGCGACGTGAACCTGTTCCACGGCCGCTTCGGCCACGTGCCGGGCAGCGTCGAGGCCGGCACCGAGACCGTCTACGTGCGCCCGCACGAACTGGACATCATCGGCCATGCCGAGCCCGGCGCGCTGCCGGTGACGCTGTCGCAGGTGCTCACGGTGGGTGCGCAGACGCGCATCGAATTCAAGCGCGACGACGACGGCTCCTATGTCGATGTGGAGATGCCGCGCAGCGAGTTTGCCGCGCTGCGCCAGCGCCTGTCCTTAAGCAGCGGCAGCCGCGTGCACCTGCGCGCGCGGCGCATCACGCGCTTCTCGGCCGACCGTGGCGTGCAGCACGACCTGCCCGATCCGGCGGCGATGATCTGAAGGGCGCGACCATGCCCAAGAGCCCGCCCGGCGAAGACCCGACGCAGATCCTGTACCGCGCCTTCAGCCGCAGCGGCGGCAAGCCGCGCACCTATGCCGGCTACGTCACGCCGCAGGAGGCGCAGCGCCTGGCCGAGATGGGCGTGGCCAAGATCGTCGACCTGCGTACCGCCTTCGAGCGCGAGTACGTGGGCCACGTGCCGGGCACCCTGCATGTCGAATGGCTGCCGCTGGGCTCCAGCGAGCCCAACCCGGGCTTCATCGACGCGCTGCGCGGCGTGGCCGACCAGAAGGACACGCTGGTGTTCCTGTGCCGCAGCGGCAAGCGATCGGACGCCGCCGCCACCGCGGCCGCCGCGGCCGGCTTCGGCTGCGTGCTCAACGTCATCGGCGGCTTCGAGGGCGACCTGGACGAACACGGCCAGCGCGGCCGCTTGAGCGGCTGGCGCAAGGACGGCCTGCCCTGGAAGCAGGGCTGAGAGCGCAGCGCGGCCGTGCGGGCGCACTGCCGAGCGCGGGTCGGAGGCCTGACCCTCCGCGGCGTCGGGCGGAGCCCGGCGAGCGTTATTCCTTGACCGACCCGGTCATGCCGGACACGTAGTACTCGACGAAGAACGAGTAGATGAAGGCCACCGGCAGCGAGCCGAACAGCGCGCCGGCCATCAGCGAGCCCCAGTGGTAGACGTCGCCCTCGACGAGCTCGGTGACCACACCCACCGGCAGGGTCTTGATCTCGCTGGACGAGACGAAGGTCAGCGCGTAGATGAATTCGTTCCACGACAGGGTGAAGGCGAAGATGCCGGCCGAGATCAGCCCCGGCACGGCCAGCGGCAGCACGATCTTCACCAGGATCTGCCAGCGGTTGGCGCCGTCGATCAGCGCGCATTCCTCCAACTCGAAGGGGATCGAGCGGAAGTAGCCCATCAGCAGCCAGGTGCAGAACGGGATCAGGAAGGTCGGGTAGGTCAGGATCAGCGCCAGCCGCGTGTCGAACAGCCCCAGCTGAAAGACCACCGAGGCCAGCGGGATGAACAGGATCGACGGCGGCACCAGGTAGGCCAGGAAGATGGCCAGCCCGGTCTGCTTGGCACCGCTGAAGCGCAGCCGCTCGATGGCGTAGGCGGCGAACACCGAGGTGGCCAGCGAGAAGAAGGTGGCCACCACCGAGACCAGCAGCGTGTTCCACATCCACTGCGGATAGGCGGTCTGGAACAGCAGCTTGTTCACGTGCGCCAGCGTCGGCTCGATGATCCAGAACGGATTGCCTTCGCGCGACAGCAATTCCTTGTTCGGCTTGAACGAGGTGATCGCCATCCAGTAGAACGGGAACAGCAGCACGAACAGGAACACCGCCAGCGGCAGGTACACCGTGAGCAGCTTGCGCTTGCGCGATTCCAGGAACTCCATGCCGACGGTGTCGCTGCGGGCGTCGCTCATTTGTCCGCCCCACCCTGTTGCCAGGCGCGGCGCTGCAGCCCGAAGTAGCTGAACAGGATCGCGCCCAGCAGGAACGGCACCATGGCGATCGAGATCGCCGCGCCTTCGCCGAGCGCACCGCCGGAGATGGCGCGCTGGAAGGACAGCGTGGCCATCAGGTGCGTGGCGTTCAGCGGGCCGCCGCGGGTGATGACGTAGATCAGCTGGAAGTCGGTGAAGGTGAACAGCACCGAGAAGGTCATGACCACGGCGATGATCGGCGTCAGCAGCGGCAGCGTGATGCGCCGGAACTGCTGCCACGGCGTGGCGCCGTCGATTGCCGCCGCCTCGTAATACGACGGCGAGATGGTCTGCAGCCCGGCGAGCAGCGTGATGGCCACGAAGGGCACGCCGCGCCAGACGTTGGCGGCGATGACCGAGAAGCGCGCGTTCCACGGCGTGCCCAGGAAATCGATGTACTCGTCGATCAGCCCGAGCTTGAGAAGCCCCCAGCTGATGATCGAGAACTGGGCGTCGAAGATCCACCAGAAGGCGATCGCCGACAGCGCCGTCGGCACGATGTAGGGCAGCAGGATCACCGCGCGGAAGAAGGTCTTCAGCCGCAGGTTGCGGTTCAGTAGCAGCGCCAGCCACAGGCCGAGGAAGAACTTCAGCACGCTGGCCACCGTCGTGTAGAAGAGCGTGTTGAACAGCGCCAGCTGCGTGACGCTGTCGGTGGCCAGGAAGACGTAGTTCTCCAGGCCGATCCACTGGCCCGGCCGGCCCACCTTGGCGTCGGTGAAGCCCAGCCAGACGCCCAGCCCGAGCGGATAGGTCAGGAACAGCAGCAGCAGCACCGCCGCCGGCAGCATGAAGATCAGGCCGAGCGCGTTGCGGCTGTTCTGCAGACGTTCGAGCATCAGCGCATCGAGTCAAGCACCGCCGCGGAACCGGCTTGGCCGGGGCCGCGGGTGGCGTGTCCTTGAGGGGGAGCGCCGAAGGCGCTCCGGGGGTGGCCCATCAGACTTTGTAGTAGCGCTCCGCCCGCTTCTGCGCCCGCTCCATCGCCTCCTTCGGCGTCTTCGAGCCGCTGATCGCCTCGGCCACCATGTTGACGACGATGAAGTCCGCCGCGGCGCCCGCCGAGGCGTAGCCCAGCTTGCCGGCGTAGCCCGCCGGCCGCAGGTTCTTCACCGCGTCGCGGTACGGCGTGTTCTTCGGGTCCACGGTCCAGATCGGCAGCTTGGCGTAGCCGTCCAGCGGCGTGGCGATGTACGCCGACGCGCCGGTCAGCCACGCGCCGAACTGCTCTTCTTCCATCATGAAGCGCAGGAACTCCTTCGCGGCGTTCGGGTACTTGGTGTACTTCATGATCATCTGGTTGAAGAACAGGTGCGACTCGGTCGGCACGCCCACCGGCCCGATGGGGAAGGCCGCATGCTGGATGTCGGCCGCCATCTCCTTGAGCTTCGGGTCGGGCGAGTTCTTTGCCGCCACGTAGATCGAGATGCCGTTGTTGGTGACCGAGACCTGGCCGTCCAGGAAGGCCTTGTTGTTGTTCGGGTCCAGCCAGGACAGCGTGCCCGGGATGAACGTGGCATAGAGCTCCTTGCCGTATTCCAGCGCCCGCAGCGTGCCGACGCTGTCGATCACCACCTTGTTGTCCTTGTCGACCAGCTGTCCGCCGAAGGCCCACATCAGCCAGTTGCACCACAGGCCGTCACCGGTGGCGTTGCCCAGCGCCATGCCGCCGGGCATGCCCTTGTCCTTGACCGCCTTCATCATCTTCAGGAAGCCGTCGGTGTCCTTGGGGAAGCTGTCGAAGCCGGCGGACTTCAGCACGCTGTCGCGGTAGACCATCATCGAGCCGGCCGCGCCCAGCGGGATGCCGATCCACTTCTTGCCGTCGGGCCGCAGGAAGGCCTGGCCGGCCGGGTACCAGCCGCCGTACTTCTTGCCGATGTATTCGGCCACGTCGGTCACGTCGAGCAGCTTGTCCGGGTACAGGTTGGCGTCGTCGTTGGTCGACAGGATGATGTCCGGGCCGGCGCCGGTGTTGGCCGCCACCGCGGCCTTGGGGCGCACGTCTTCCCAGCCTTCGTTGTCGACGCGCACCTCGACGCCCGTCTTCTCGGTGAACTTCTTGACGTTGGCCATGTAGGCGTCGATGTCGCCCTGCACGAAGCGGCTCCAGCGCAGCACGCGCAGCTTGGCGTCCTTCTCCGGCTTCAGGTTCAGCGTCTGCGCATGCACGGCCGGCGCCCAGAGGGCGGCGGCCGGCAGCGCAGCCGCCGCGGCGACACCGGCGGACCCTTCGAGGAACTTGCGGCGGTTGAAAGGATGCATCGTCGTCTCCTTGGGTGGTGGGGCGGAAAAGGCGCCTCAGGCAGCCAGGCGCTGCCCGGTGCCGGCGTCGAACAGGTGGGCACGCTGCAGGTCCGGCTGCAGGTGGATGGTGGTGCCGGGCGCGAAGTCGTGGCGTTCGCGGAACACGGCGGAGAACTCCTCGCTGCCATGCCGGCAGGCCACGAAGGTGTCCATGCCGGTCGGCTCCATGACCACCACCTGGGCGGCGATGCCGCCCGCGTCGGCCAGCGCCAGGTGCTCGGGTCGGGTGCCGAACACCACGGCCTGGCCATCGGCGCCGCCCGAGCCCACCGGCGCATCAAGCCGCGTGCCGTTGGACAACTCGACCTGCGCCGTGCCGCCGCTGCGCCGCAACGTGCCGCGCAGGAAGTTCATCGCCGGCGACCCGATGAAGCCGGCGACGAACTGGTTGGCCGGGCGGTCGTACAGCTCCAGCGGGTTGCCGGCCTGCTCGATGCGGCCGTCGCGCATGACGACGATCTTGTCGCCCATGGTCATGGCCTCGATCTGGTCGTGCGTGACGTAGATCGAGGTGGTCTTCAGGCGCTGGTGCAACTCCTTGATCTCGGCGCGCATGGCCACGCGCAGCTTGGCGTCCAGGTTGGACAGCGGCTCGTCGAACAGGAACACCTGCGGGTCGCGCACGATGGCGCGGCCCATGGCCACACGCTGGCGCTGACCGCCCGACAGCTGGCGCGGATAGCGGTCGAGCAGCGAGCCCAGCGCCAGGATCTCCGCGGCGCGCGCCACCTTGCGGTCGATCGTTGCCTTGTCCTGCTTGGCCAGTTCCAGCGCGAAGGCCATGTTCTGGCGCACCGTCATGTGCGGGTAGAGCGCGTAGTTCTGGAAGACCATGGCGATGTCGCGCTCTTTGGGCAGCACGTCGTTGACGCGCTTGTCGCCGATGCGGATCTCGCCGCCGCTGATGTGCTCCAGCCCGGCGATCATGCGCAGCAGGGTCGACTTGCCGCAGCCCGACGGGCCGACCAGCACCGTGAACGAGCCGTCCGGAATGTCGATGCTGACGCCATGCAGCACCGCGGTCTCACCAAACTGCTTCTTGACTTCTTCGATGGCGACGCTGGCCATGCATGTCCCGGGTTTGCGGACGCAGGCCGCGAACGCAGTATGCGACCAGGCCCGCGCCGGCCGCCATCAGGGCAAACCGGTAGCGCTATCAGATGTCGAAACGGCTGCCCGGCGCCTGCGCCAGGGCCTGGTCGACGAGCGTGCGCGTCAGCGGCGGCGCGAAGCTGCGGATGAACTCGTAGGCATAGCTGCGCAGGAAGGCGCCGCGGCGCACCGCCACGCGCGTCATGTTGCTGGCGAACAGGTGGCGCGCGTCGATGGCGTGCAGCGCGCTGTCCCGCGCCTCGTCGAAGGCCATCGAGGCGATGATGCCCACGCCCATGCCCAGCTCGACGTAGGTCTTGATGACATCGGCGTCCATCGCCGACAGCACCAGGTTCCAGGGCAGGCCGCGGCGCGCGAAGGCCTCGTCGATGTGCGTGCGGCCGGTGTAGCCGGGCTCGTAGGTGATGATCGGATGGCGCGCCAGCGCCTCCAGCGACAGGCTCTCGCCGCGCTGCGCCTGCTGCGCCAGCGCGTGGCCGCGCGGCACCACCACGGCGTGCGTCCAGCGGTAGCTGGGCAGCGCCACCAGCTCGTCGTACTCGGCCAGCGCCTCGGTGGCCACGCCGATGTCGGCCTCGCCGCTGAGCAGCATCTCGGCCACCTGCTTGGGCCCGCCCTGGTGCAGGCGCAGCACCACCTCGGGGTGCGCCGCGCTGAAGTCGCGCACCGCCGGGGGCAGCGCGTAGCGCGCCTGCGAATGCGTCGCGGCGATGGTCAGCACGCCGCGGCTCTGCGAGGCGAAGTTCTCGCCGGCGCGCTTTAGGTTGTCGGCCTCCAGCAGCAGCCGCTCGACGATGGGCAGCACCGCTGCGCCCGGGGGTGTCAGGCCGGTCAGGCGCTTGCCGGCGCGGTGGAACAGCTCGATGCCGAGTTCGTCTTCCAGCTCGCGGATCTGCCGGCTCACCCCGGGCTGCGAGGTGTGCAGCGACGCCGCCACGGCGGTGAGGTTGAAACCCTGGCGCACCGCCTCGCGCACCGAGCGCAACTGCTGGAAGTTCACGTGCTTGCCGGCGTCTATATACGATTTTCGTATTATCGATGCCGATCTAGCCTGTGAATCCGCTCAATGCGCCTAAGCATAGGCGCGGCGCGCATAAGCACGCCGCGCCCCAGGCGCGCGGGGCGTCAGCCGGCGTACTTGATGCTGCAGCCGTAGGGCGGCGCGGTGGGCGTGCTCACCGCCTTGCCGGCCAACGATTCGCCGAGCGCCGCGCGCACGAAGTTCTTCGCCGTCCTCACGTCGTCGGCATTGGCGCTGCGCTTGTCGTCGATGCCGCCGGCGTAGACCAGCATGCCTTTCGGGTCGATGACGTACATGTGCGGCGTGGTGCGCGCGCCGTAGCTGCGCCCGACCTTGCCGCTGACGTCCATCAGCAGCGCCGTCGGCGTGGCGCCCCAGGCCTGGTACTGCGCAGCCAGTGCGCCCGGCGCCAGGTAGTCGCCATGCCCCGGCGCGGTGGAACTGATGCCGAGCCAGACCACGTCCTTGGCCTTGGCGTCCTGCTGCAGCGCCTGCATGTTCTGCGAGCCGTAGTGCTTGAGGACGAAGGGGCAGCCGGGGTTGGTCCATTCCAGCACCACGTGCTTGCCCTTGAAGTCGGACAGCTTGACCACCTTGCCCTTGACGTCGACCAGCTCGAAGGCCGGCGCCGGCTGGCCCACGGTGGCGGTCTGCGCCCCGGCCGACGCAGTCGCCAGCAGGACCGCGGCCAGGCCGAGCAGGCGGGGCATCGGGTGGGCGTCCGGCATGGCGGTCTCCTGTCTCAAGGCTGCAGCGTGGCCAGTGCCTCGCGCAAGATGTTTTGGCTCAGGATCTCCGGCAACAGCATCGGCTCGCGGCCGGGGCGCAGCAGCACGTAGACCGGTACGCCGTTGCGGCCCAGCCGGGCCAGGGCCTGGGTGATGGTGGCGTCGCGGCGCGTCCAGTCGGCGCGCACCAGCACCACGTTGGCCCGCTGGAAGGCCTGCCGGGCTTCGTCGGTGTTCAGCACCAGGCGCTTGTTGACCTGGCAGCTGACGCACCAGGCGGCGGTGAAATCGATGAACACCGGCCGCCCTTCGGCGGCATAGCGCTGCAGCGCCTGCTCGTCATAAGGCTGCCAGTCGCCTTCGGCCTGGGCGGTGGCCGCGCTCGCACCCGGCGTGGCCAGCGGCGCTTCGACGGGCCAGCTCCAGGCCAGCAGCGCGGCCAGCGCCAGCACGCCGGCGCCCTTGCCCGGCAGGCCGCGCAGGCCGCCGACGCGCAGCAGCCACAGCAGCAGGCCCACGCCCACCAGCGTCATCAGCACCCGCGCCATCGCGCTGACGCCGGCCTGCTGGCCCAGCACCCACAGCAGCCACACAGCGGTGGCGAACATCGGGAAGGCCAGGCCCTGCTTCAGCCGCTCCATCCAGGCGCCGGGCCGCGGCAGGCGGCGGCGCCAGCCCGGCGCCACCGTCAGCGCCATGTACGGCAGCGCCATGCCCAGGCCGAGCGCGGCGAACACCGCCAGCGCCATCGGCGGCGACTGCGTCAGCGCATAGCCCAGCGCGGCCCCCATGAACGGCGCCGTGCAGGGGCTGGCGGCGACGACGGCGAGCACGCCGCAGGCGAAGGCGTCGCCCGCCGGGCGCCGGGCGCGCCAGCTGGCGGCGCGCTGCGGCAGCAGGTTGCCGAACTCGAACACGCCCATCAGGTTCAGCCCGATGGCGAAGAACAGCAGCGCCAGCAGGAACACCATGCCCGGCTCCTGCAACTGGAAGCCCCAGCCGACCGCGCTGCCGGCCGCCTGCAGGCCGATCAGCGCCGCCGCCAGCGCCAGGAAGCTGGCCACCACGCCGGCGCCATAGGCCAGCGCCTGCGTGCGCAGCGCGCGCGGCTCGGCGCTCTGCTGGGCCAGCGACAGCAGCTTGATCGACAGCACCGGGAAGACGCAGGGCATCAGGTTGAGCAGCACGCCGCCGGCAAAGGCCAGCAGCAGCACCAGCCCCAGGCCCAGGCCGGCCAGCGGCGGGGGCGCCACGGCCAGCGCGCGGGTCGGCTGGCCGTCGAGCCGCCGCGCGCCGTCGGGCAGCTGGATCGCGGCCACCTCGCGCAGCGGCGCGCTGAATTCCGCCATCGGCCCGGCACCGCCCCAGGGCGCGGCGCTGCCTTGCGCGACGACGATGCCTTGCAGCGTGGCGGGTGGCGCGGCATCGGGCAGCAGCCGCATCTTCAAGGCGTAGCCGCGCGGCGTGGCGTGCAGCTCGTGCACCGCAGTCTCGATCAGCTGTTCGGCGAAAGGGAACACCTCGACCGGCGGCAGCGCGGCCGGCACGGCGCCGCTGGGTTCCAGCGTCAGCAGCAGGTCGCGGCCGCTGCGCTGCAGCGCGGCGTTCCAGCCCTGCAGCGGCTGCGGGCGCTGCGCCGCCGCCTGCTCGAACTGCGCCGTCCAGGGCGTACTGCCGGGCGTCGCACCCGTGCCGGCCACCGGCAGCAGCAGCTCCAGCGTCGCGCTTTCGGGAATGCAGACGTCGTGGCACACCAGCCACTGGGCCTGGGCGACCAGCCGCAGCTCCGTGCCGGGCTTGGCGTTGGCGGGCGCGGTGAAGCGCATCGGCAGCAGCAGCTCGCCCTCGTAGCCGTAATTGACCAGCGGCCCGATCGGCAGCCGCCGCGGCGCCGGCCATTCGATGTCGTCGACGCGGGCGCCGGCGGGCAGCTGCCAGTCGATGCTGGTGGGCAGGCCGGAATCGCCGGGGTTGCGCCAATAGGTGTGCCACTGCGGGATGTGCTGCAGCCGCAGGCCGATCTGCAGGCTGTCGCCCGGCGCCACCGCGCTGCGCTCGGCCACCAGTTCGGCGGTGACGTGCTCGGTCTTGACGGCGCGGGCCTGCAGCGGCGGCGCCAGCACGGCCAGGCACAACGTCAGCAGCAGCGGCCAGCAAGCGCGCAAGAACACAACTCCCGCGGAGAACAGGTCGCCGAGCATAGCCTGTGCGTCTGGCAGACTGCCGCGCATGCCGCCGATCACCCTGCTTCCCGGTTTGGCTTGCGACGCCGAGCTGTGGCGCGACCAGATGGCCGCGTTGAGCCCACGGTACCCGGTGCAAGTCGCCGACGTGCACATGCGCTTCGCCACGCTGCCGCAGATGGCCGAGGCGCTGCTGGCCGAACAGCCCGGCGAGCTGCTGCTCTGCGGCGCGTCGATGGGTGGCATGCTGGCGCTGGAGGTGGTGCGCCGGGCGCCGCGGCGCGTCAAGGCGCTGGCCTTGCTGGGCAGCACCGCGCGGCCGGACACGCCGGAGCAGATCCGCCTGCGCAGCGACGCGCTGGTCCTGTTCGAGCAAGGGCGCCTGCGCGAGGTGCTGCAGGCCAACCTGTTCTTCGCCTTCGACCCGGCGCATGCGCGGGCCCTGGCGCCGGACTACCTGGCGATGGTCGAGCGCGCCGGCGCCGCGCAGCTGATGGCGCAGAACCGCGCCGTGATGGCGCGCGCCGACCAGCGACCCCTGCTGCCGCACATCACCTGCCCGACGCTGGTGGTGGTGGGCCGGTCCGACGCGCTGACCCCGCCGGCCCACGCGCAGGAGATGGCCGCCGCCATCCCGGGCGCACGTCTGGAAGTTATGGACGAATGTGGGCACATGCTCACTTGGGAGCAGCCACGGCGCGTCAACGAGCTATTGCTCGACTGGCTCGCCGGCCTTTGAAGGCGCCGCCGCCGCCCAGCGCGCGGCGCGCTGGATGACGCCGCCGCCCAGGCAGACGTCGCCGTCGTAGAGCACCGCCGATTGGCCCGGCGTCACCGCCCACTGCGGCGCGTCGAAGTCGAGTCGGAAGCCCGGCTCGCTCGGCACAAAAGCGCAGGCTGCGTCCGCCTGGCGGTAGCGCGACTTGGCGGCGTAGCGCCCGGTGAGCGGCGGCGTGCCGGCGACCCAGCTGCAGTCGTCGGCCCACAGGCTGCGCGACTGCAGCGCCGCATGGTCGTGGCCCTGCACCACCTGCAGCACGTTGGCCGCCAGGTCCTTGCCGGCCACGTACCACGGCGCGTGCTCGGCACCGCCGCGGGCTGCCCCGCGCTCTTTGACGCCGCCGATGCCCAGCCCCTGGCGCTGGCCCAGGGTGTAGAAGCTCAGGCCCACATGGCGGCCGAGGTGGCGTCCGCGCTCGTCGCGGATCGGGCCCGGCTCGTGGCTCAGCCAGCGGTTCAGGAATTCGCGGAACGGCCGCTCGCCGATGAAGCAGATGCCGGTGGAGTCCTTCTTCTGCGCGTTCGGCAGGCCGATCTCGGCGGCGAGGCGCCGCACCTCGGTCTTGGCCAGTTCGCCCACCGGGAAGCGCGTGCGCGCCAGCTGCGCCTGGCTCAGCCGGTGCAGGAAGTAGCTCTGGTCCTTCAGCGGGTCCAGGCCTTTCAGCAGCTCGAAGCGCCCTTCGCGCCGGCGCACGCGCGCATAGTGGCCGGTGGCGATGGCTTCGGCGCCCAGCCGCAGCGCATGGTCCAGGAAGGCCTTGAACTTGATCTCGGCGTTGCACAGCACGTCGGGGTTCGGCGTGCGCCCGGCCCGGTACTCGCGCAGGAACTCGGCGAACACGCGCTCGCGGTATTCCGCGGCGAAGTTGACGTGCTCGATCTCGATGCCCAGCACGTCGGCCACCGCCGCGGCGTCGACGAAATCGACGTTGGCGCTGCAGTAGGCATCGTCGTCGTCGCCCTCCCAGTTCTTCATGAACAGGCCCACCACCTCGTGGCCCTGCTGCTTGAGCAGCCAGGCGCTGACGGCCGAATCGACGCCGCCGGAAAGACCCACCACGATGCGCTGCTTGTTCACGTCGGCGATTATCCTTTCCGCCTGGCACACGACACGGAGACCGGCAGATGGCCAAGACGGTGGAGTTCTTCTTCGATTTCGGCAGCCCGACCGCCTACCTGGCCTGGACGCAGCTGCCCAAGCTGGCCGCCGACGCCGGCGCCGAACTGGTCTGGCGCCCGATGCTGCTGGGCGGCGTGTTCAAGGCCACCGGCAACGCCAGCCCGGCGCAGGTGGCGGCCAAGAGCCGCTGGATGAACGACGACATGGCGCGCTGGGCGCGCCGCTACGGCGTGCCGTTTGCGCAGAACCCGCACTTCCCGATCAATACGCTGACCCTGATGCGCGGCGCGGTGGGCCTGCAGATGCGCCGGCCGGCCGACTTCGAGCGCTACGTGGCCGCGGTCTACCACGCGATGTGGGTCGAGCCGCAGAACCTGGGCGATGCCGCGGTGCTGGCCGCGGCGCTGCAGCGCGCCGGTTTCGATGTCGAGGCGCTGCTGGCCCTGGTCAACGACCCGGAGGTCAAGGCCCGGCTGGTGGCCAATACCGAGGAGGCGGTGGCCCGCGGCGTGTTCGGCGCGCCCACGGTGTTCGTCGGCTCGCAGATGTTCTTCGGCCAGGACCGGCTGGACTTCGTGCGCGAAGCCTTGGCCTGATCGAACGGTGCGGCCAGCCGGCGCAGGCGTTCGGCCTGGCCGCCGAGCGGATGCCGCGCTTGGCCTGCAGGGGGCAGGCAGGACGCACGGCTACGTCGATCGTGTGCCGGCGTTACGGGCGCTGGACGCGGCGCGGTCCGCGCCTGGCCGCGGGTGGCAGTGACCTCATCCCGCGCGCTTTGCGGTAGGCTAGATGCCTGCACCGGAAGACACCGATGACACGCCCCTCCAAATCCCGTTCGCTGCCGGCCGCGGCCCGCGCGCCGGCACGGCCCGCCGTTCCCCCAACGCCGGACGACGAGGTCATCGACACCAGCGACCTTGGCGAGCGCATCCTGATGCGCCCCGACGGCTACTACTGGCTGGCGCCCGACGGCCGGCAGGAGATCGGCCCCTTCGACAGCTTTGCCGAGGCCATGGCCGACATGGACTCGGGCGACGCCGGCGGCTGGACGCCGGGCGAGACCCTGGCCGAGGCCGAAAGCGAGATCGGTGTGGCCGACTGGATCGACCCCGACAGCGGCCTGCCCGCCGAAGGCCAGGCGCCGACGCATCTGGAACGCGAATGAGCCTGCCGCGGGCACGCTGATCTCATCACCCGACATGCAACGATTCGACGTCTGCAACGGCGACGCCGACGGCTTGTGCGCGGTCGTGCAATGGCGCCTGGCGCATCCCGCCGAGGCCGTGCTGGTGACCGGGCTGAAGCGCGAGATCGCGCTGCTGCAGCAGGTGCAGGCGACGGCCGGCGACGAGGTGCTGGTCTGCGACCTGTCGATGCAGCGCAACCTGCAGCCGCTGCGCGCGCTGCTGGCGCAGGGCGTGCAGGTGCGCTACTTCGACCATCACAAGGTCGACGACATCCCTCAGCACCCGGCGCTGCAGGCGCACATCGACTTCGACCCGCGCGTGTGCACCAGCCTGCTGATGGACCGCCACCTGGGCGGGCGTTTCCGCGCCTGGGCGCTGGTCGGCGCGTATGGCGACAACCTCACCGCCGTGGCCGACGCGCTGGCGACGGACATGGGCCTGGACGCCGCCACGCGGCGCCAGCTGCGCCTGCTGGGCGAGGCCATCAACTACAACGCCTATGGCGAGGCCCCGGCCGATCAGCACATCTCGCCGCAGCGCCTGTATGCGCTGATGCAGCGGCATGCGCAGCCGCAGCAGCTGTTGCGCGACGAGCGCATCGGCGACGAGCTGGACGCGCTGCGCCACGCTGACCTGCAGCAGGCGCTGGCGCAGCCGTTACATGTGTTGGGCGCGCGCGCCCGCTGGATGCAGTTGCCCGACGCGCCGTGGAGCCGCCGCGTCATCGGCGGCCTGGCCAACGACCTGGCCTCGGCCGAGCCGGGCATGGCGCATGCGGTGCTGCAGGACGACGGCCGCGGCGGCTACGTGGTCAGCCTGCGGGCACCGAAAAACGCGCCGGGCGGCGCCGACGCCTTCTGCCGCCGCTTCGGCGGCGGGGGCCGCGCCGGTGCGGCGGGCATCGACCATCTGCCGAAAGGCGATCGCGAGCGCTTCCTCGCCGAACTCGGCGTCGCGCGCTGGGGCGACTGACCCCCTGCCAGGCCAAGGCGGCCCGGCGGACCCCGCGGCGCTAGAAGGCGCGACCTTCCTTTTGCGCCAGCGCAGGGGCGGGCGGTGCGGCTTCGGGCACCGCGTCGTCCACGACCGGCGCCCCGGGCTTGGGCGCCAGCGCATCGATGACCACCGTGGCCGCGGCATAGGCAGCGGCATGCAAGGCATCATCCTGCAAGCTGCCGTCCAGATGCGCGGCCAGCATCAGCGCCAGCGGCGACAGCGCGGCATGTCCGCGCGGGCGCAGCAGTTCCCATGCTTCGATGCCGAACGCCTTGCCCAGTTTCTCCAGCTCGTCGACGCGGGTTGACACCACGGCACGGCGGATGCGGTCCAGCGTACCGTTGGTCACCCCACTGCGCGCAGTGATCTTCGGCAGCGTGTCCAGGTCGGGTCGCGAGGCCATCAGCGCCCGCAAATTCGCCGACAAAATGTCTCTTGGTCTCATGTGCCCAGTGTGCAGCAAACTGCACGACCAAGATCGGGATCACCCCTGTCCCGGGGACGGGCATGCTCAAGGGCCTGGAATTCGCTCCAAATCGGCCATCCAGACGGCCGCTTCGCCATCGCTGGGCGCGCGCCAGTCACCACGCGGTGACAGCGATCCGCCAGAGCCCACCTTTGGTGCGTTCGGCACACAACTGCGCTTGAACTGGCTGGTCTTGAAGAAGCGCCACACAAAGCTGCGCAGATGCCGTTTGATCGTTGCTAGATCGTACTTCTGGCGCGACACGTGCGCGCCTTCGGGCCAGGCACCGGCCGCCGCATCGTGCCAGGCGGCGTGCGCCAGGAACGCCACTTTGCGCGGCGTCAAACCGAAGCGCAGCGTGTAGTACAGAAAAAAGTCATGCAGGTCATACGGGCCGATCTGCGATTCGGTGCTCTGGCCCGGCTGGCCGGCCGCATCGCCCGGTACCAACTCTGGGCTGATTTCGGTGGAGAGGATGTCCAGCAGCACCTGTGGGTCGGCGACCAGGGCCTGACCGCCGGCCTCGCCGCGCTCCGCCACCCAGCGCACCAGATGCTTGATCAGCGTCTTCGGGACACTGGCGTTGACGTTGTAGTGCGACATGTGGTCGCCGACGCCGTAGGTGCACCAGCCCAGCGCCAGTTCGCTCAGGTCGCCGGTGCCGACGACCAGCGCATCGTTGAAGTTGGCCAGCCGGAACAGGTGGCTGGTGCGCTCGCCCGCCTGCACGTTCTCGAAAGTGATGTCGTACTGCGGCTGGCCGTCGGCGTAGGGGTGGCCGATGTCGCGCAGCATCTGCTCGCAGCTCGGGCGGATGTCGATCTGCCGCGCGTCGCAGCCGATCGCGCGCATCAGCCGCCAAGCTTGGTCGAGCGTGCGCGTGCTGGTGGCGAAGCCGGGCATCGTCACGCCCAGGATGTTCGTGCGCGGCAGCCCCAGGCGGTCCATCGCGCGCGCGCACACCAGCAGCGCATGCGTCGAATCCAGCCCGCCGGAGATGCCGATCACCAGCTTGCCGATGCCGCTGGCGGCCAAGCGCTGCGTCAGCCCCTGCACCTGGATCTGGTAGACCTCCTGGCAGCGCTCGTCGCGCCGGGCCGCATCGGCCGGCACGTACGGGTAACGCTCGATGCTGCGATGCAGCGCATGCCGCTGCGCCATGCCCAGCGTGAAGGGCACGCGCCGGAAACGTGCCAGCCGCTCGGCATGCCGGCCGGCGCTCTGGCCGAAGCTGGTCTGGCGCAAGCGCTCGCGCGCCAGACGCTCCAGGTCCACGTCGGCGTACAGCAGTTGCGAGCCGTCGGCGAAGCGTGGCGATTCGGCCAGCACCTGGCCGTTTTCGCAGATCAGCGCCTGGCCGTCCCAGGCCAGGTCGGTGGTCGATTCGCCCTGGCCCGCCGACGAATAGGCATAGGCCGCCAGGCAGCGCGCCGACTGCGACTGCGCCAGCGCATGGCGGTAGGCCGACTTGCCGACGGTGATGTTCGACGCCGACAGGTTGAGCAGCAAGGTCGCGCCGGCCAGCGCCGCATAGGACGACGGCGGGATCGGCACCCACAGGTCCTCGCAGATCTCGGCGTGCAGGCACAGGTTCGGCAGGTCCTGCGCGTCGAACAGCAGGTCGGCGCCGAAGGGCACGGCCTGGCCGAGCAGCGTGATCTGCGTGCTCTGCGCATGGTCGGCCGGGTTGAACTGGCGCGCCTCGTAGAACTCGCCGTAGTTGGGCAGGTAGGTCTTCGGCACCACGCCCAGCAGGCGGCCGCGCTGCAGCACCACGGCGCAGTTGAACAGCGAATGGTCGACGCGCAGCGGCAAGCCGACCACCGCCACCGTCGATAGCTCGGCGCTGGCCTGCAGCAGCCGTTGCAGCGCGGCCTCGCAGCAGTCCAGCAGCGCGCGCTGGTGGAACAGGTCGTCGCAGGTGTAGGCCGACAGTCCGAGCTCCGGAAAGAGCAGCACCGCGGCGCCCTGCTGCGCCGCCTGCTGCAGCAGCGCGACGCTCTGCTCGGCATTGAAGGCCGGGTCGGCGACGCGGCAGTGCGGCACCGCCACCGCGACGCGGGCGAAGCCCTGCTGGTACAGGTCGAAGAAGTCGGCAAGGTCGTTCAAGGCGCGCTCCTGGCCTCGATTGTGGCCGCCGGCAGCACCGCGGCATGCGCGGCCAGCGCGTCGTCCAGCGCCGCCACGAAGGTGTCGACCTCGGCGTCGCCGAAGGGCAGCGACAGCGCCGTCATGCCGCGCCGCGCCATGAAGACACCGCGCTCCAGCAGCGCGAAATAGAGCAGGTCGCGCACGCGCCCATCGCAGCCGGCCAGATCGGCCGCGTTGCGCAACGGCCGCCGCGTGGGGTGCAAGGTCATCAGCGAGCCCAGCCCGCTGGCCTGCAGCGCCAGGCCGCGCGCGTCGAACAGCGCATTGCAGCGTGCGCGCAGGCGCTCGCCGCGCTGGTTCAGCGCGTCCACCGCGGCGGGCGTCCACAGCTGGCGCAGGCCGGCCAGCCCGGCGGCCATGCTCAGCACGTTGTTGTTGAAGGTGCCGGCATGGCCCAGCGCGTCGGCGCGGCGCGGGTCGAAGCGTTGCATCACCTCGCGCCGGCCGCCGAAGGCGCCGAAGGACAGCCCGCCGCCGAAATACTTGCCCAGCGTCGTCAGATCCGGCCGGATGCCCAGCAGCGACTGGCGGCCGCCGATGGCCAGCCGGGAGGTCATCACCTCGTCGAAGATCAGCAGGGCGCCGCAGTCGTCGGCCAGCTGGCGCAGGCCCTGCAGGAACGCCGCCTCGCCGGGGATGCAGCCGCCGGCGCCGAGCATCGGCTCCACCAGGATGGCGGCCAGCGCCGCGCCGTCGCGCTGCACGTGGGCGCGCACCGCATCCAGGTCGTTGTACGGCGCCATCAGCCAGTCGTGCGGCACGTTCACCGCGCCGGCCGCGCCGCCAAAGGACAGCACGCCGCCGTGGTACGCGCCTTCGAAGACCAGCACCTTGCGCCGCCCGGTGTGCGCCACCGCGGCGGCCAGCGCCAGCAGGTTGGCCTCGGTGCCGCTGTTGGTGAAGCGCAGCAGCTCCATCGCCGGGAAGCGCTGCACGATCTCGCGCGCCAGCTCCACCTCGCGCAGCGTGTGCGACGACAGGCTGATGCCGCCCGCCAGTGCCTCGACGATGGCCTGGTGGATGGGCGCGGCCGAATGGCCGTAGAGCCCGGCGGTGAACTCGCCCAGCGCGTCCAGGTACTCGTGGCCGTCGGCGTCCCACAGCCGGCAGCCCTGGCCGCGCACCATGGCCAGCGGGAACGGCGCCTGGAACAGCACGCTGCGCGTGTTGCCGCCGGGCAGCACCTCGGCGGCGAGCTCCAACTGGCGTGCGCTGGCGGGGTGGCGGGCGCGATAGGCGTCGACCGCGGCGGCCAGCGCCCGGTCCAGCGCCGCCGACGGGGGGCTCGCGGTGTTCATCGTTGCTCCTGCTGCTGTGCCACGCAGCATAGGCGATGGCCCGCATCGCGGCTCAGAGCCGCAGGTGCATAGAGGCCTGTTCCTGCCGCCTGCGGTCCTGCAGCACCTCGGGCGCGCCGATGTCGCGCAGGCCATGCAGGCTCATCTGCGCCAGCTCGCGCTCGGCGCGCCGCACGCCCTGGGCCCGCGCTCAGCGCCGACGCAGAGACGCCCAGACCTCACGCAGCTGACCGACGTGGCGCCGCGCCGCCAGGGCGGCCAGGGAGGCGACGGGAGGCGGGAGGTTTCGGGTCTGCATCTGGTAAGAATAGATCTGCGAAAGTTGCCAAGAAATCAACATCTCCTAAGTAATTTGGTCAAAATCTCTTACCAATGGCCCGCTTGCCCCTGAATACCTTGCCGACCTTCCGGGCCGTCGCCGCGCGGGCCAACCTGCGTGCGGCGGCGGAGGAGCTGCACCTGACGCACAGCGCCGTCAGCCAGCAGATCAAGCTGCTGGAGCAGCAGATCGGCTTCCCGCTGTTCGACCGGCGTGGCCGCCGCGTGGTGCTGAATGCCGCCGGCGCGGCGCTGCTGCGCGCGGTGGAGCCGGCGCTGGCGCAACTGGACGAAGGCCTGCGCGCGGCGGCCGCGGCCTCGGGCGCCGGCGGGCAGCGCGTGCGCCTCACCTTGCTGTCGTCCTTCGCGCAGCGCTGGCTGCTGCCGCGCATCGGCCGCTGGCGCGAGCGCCATCCGGACATTGGGCTGGAGCTGCACACCTCGCAGGTGGTGGTGGACCTGCCGCGCGAAGGCTTCCATGCCGCGCTGCGCCAGGGCGACGGCCAGTGGCGCGGCTTGCAGTCGCTGTGCCTGACCGATTCGCCGTTCATCGCCGTCGGCTCGCCGCAGGCGGCGCAGCGCCTGCGTGGCCGCGACGTCGCCGCGCTGGCCGACGAGCCGCTGCTGGGCAACATCGCCATGTGGCAGCGCTGGTTCGCGCTGCAGGGCGTGCGTGCGCGCGTCAACCCGGTGGCGGCCTTCAACGACGCCGGGCTGATGCTGCAGGCCGTCGAACAGAACCTGGGGCTGGCGCTGTCGCGCGAGATCCTGGCCGCCGATGCGCTGCGCGATGGCCGGCTGGTGCGGCTGTCGCCCAGCGTCATCGACGCCGGGCTGGGCGACGCCTACTGGCTCGCCTTTCCGCCGGCGCTGGCCGACTGGCCGCCGCTGCGGGCGCTGCGTCAGTGGCTGGTCGACGAACTGGCCGCGTCGCAGCAGGAGCTGCAGGCGCTGCGCTGAGCGCCGCTCAAGCCGCCGTTTCCAGCGCCGGCAGAGGGCCGAAGAAGCCGGTCACGCGCGCCAGCCGCCCACGCGCGTCGAGCTGGGCGATGTCGATGCCTTCCAGCGCCACCGTGCCGTCGGGCGCGTACAGCCGCCAGCCGTAGCGGGCGACGCCGTGGTGCAGGTCGATGCCGCTGCTGCGCTGGAAGCGGTGGCCGGGGAAGTGCGCCAGCAGCTGGTCGGCCTGCGCGACGATCTGCGCGTGGCCACGCGCGGCCAGCGGCGGGTCGACCAGCTCGGCGTCCTCGGCCCACAACCGCTGCACGGCGGCGCTGCGGCGCTGGCGGTCGGGGTCGGCATAAGCGGCCAGGTGGTCGTCGATCAGGCGTTGGATGTCGCTCATCGGAAGCGCTCCTGAAGAAGTGAATGGGCAGCCCATGCTCGGCGCTTTGCCGCGCCGCGTCGATGACCCCGCAGGTCATCGACGGCCCGCGGCGCGCGCACCAGACTGGCGCCATCCCCCCAGCAAGAAAGGACCCTCGACATGTCGGCAAGCGACCTCCTCCCCCTGGCCGTGGCCGTGCTCATCGCTATCCCCGCGCTCGGCTCGTGCATCGGCGTCGGCATGGCGGCGATGAAGATGCTCGAAGGCTGCGCGCGCCAGCCCGAGCTGATGACCGACCTGCAGACCAAGTTCTTCCTGGCGGTGGGCGTGGTCGACGGCGCCTTCATCATCGCCACCGGCGTCGGCCTGTGGTTCGCCACCGCCAACCCCTTCAAGTGAGCGCGCTGCGCTGCAGCTCGCGCGGGAGGGCCTCGGCCAGGAAGTCGTAGACGCGCTTGACCACCTTGTTGCCGCGGATCTCGCGGTGCACCGCCAGCCAGCAGGGCAGCGGCGGGATCTGCAGCATCGGCAGCAGCGCGCGCACGCCGGGCCACGAGGCCAGGCAGTACGCGGTGACGAAGCCGATGCCCGCGCCGCTGGCCACCAGCTGCCCGTAGGCCACCTGGTCGTCGGTGCGCAGTGCGAAGCTCTCGCGCGACAGCGGCAGCCCCTGGCGGGCGAAGCCGCGCTGAATCGACGTGTCGCGGTCGAAGCCGATCAGCCGGTGCTGCAGCAGGTCCTGCGGCCGGCGCGGCGTGCCGTGGCGCTGCAGATAGGAGCTATGCGCCGCGGCCACGATCGGCAGATCGGCCAGCTTGCGGGCCACCAGCGAGCCCTGCGTCGGCCGCAGCATGCGCACCGCGATGTCGGCCTCGCGCCGCAGCAGGTTGCTCAACGCGTTCGATCCGACCAGCTCCAGCTGGATGCCCGGCTCGGCCTGCTGCAGCGCGGCCAGCACCGGCGGCAGCAGCCAGGCCGCGGCGACGTGGCTGGTGCTGATGCGCACGCTGCCGGTCGTGGCTTCGCGCCGCCGCGCCAGCTGCAGCGCCAGCCGGTCGGCGCCCGCTTCCATCTGCCGTGCCGCCTCGGCGATGGCCAGCGCCGCCGCGGTGGGCGTGACGCCGCGGCCGGTGCGCTCGAACAGCGGCAGACCCAGCTGGGCCTCCAGCTCGGCGACATGCCGGCTCAGCGTCGGCTGGTGCGCGCCGCTGCTTCGCGCCGCGCCGGTCAGGCTGCCGGCATCGAGCACGGCGAGGAAGCTGCGCACCAGCCGCCAGTCGAAGCTTGGCCCGAGGGCTGCATTGGGCATACGGAATCGTATAGCTCGAATACCCACATAGGCAATTGTCGGATGGGCTGGCCACGCCCACACTGCGGCGCACTCCCTCCACCCCAAGGAACCGCGATGAACAGATCCGAACGCAGCGTGCTGGTGCTCGGCGCCAACGGCCGCTTCGGCCAGGCGGCGATACAAGCCTTCGCCGCGGCCGGCTGGCGCGTGCTGGCCCAGGCACGCCGTGCGCCGCCATCGGCGCTGCCGGCCGGGGTGCGCTTGCTGGCGCAACCGATGCCGGAGCTGGCCGCGGCGGCCGCCGGCGTGCAGGTCGTGGTGCACGCGCTGAACCCGCCCTATCCGCTGTGGGGCCGGCAGGCGCTGCCGCTGGCACGCCAGGCGATGGACCTGGCGCAGCGCTTGGGCGCCCGCTTCATGCTGCCGGGCAACGTCTACAACTTCGGCCGCACCATGCCGGCGCGGCTGCAGCCCGACACCGCGCAGCAGGCCGACACCGTCAAGGGACGCATCCGCGTGGCGATGGAAGCGGAGCTGCAGGCGCGCAGCGCGCAGGGGCTGCAGGCGGTGGTCATCCGCGCCGGCGACTTCTACGGCGGCGGAAGTGGCGCCTGGCTGGACCGGGTGGTGCTGGGCTCGCTGTCCAAGGGCAAGCTGGTCTATCCGGGCCCGCTGGACGTGCCGCATGCCTGGGCCTACCTGCCCGACCTGGCACAGGCCTTCGTCGCCGTGGCAGCGCGGCCCGACCTGCCCGCGTTCACGCGCCTGCATTTCGCCGGCGACACGCTGACCGGCGCGCAGCTGCTGACGGCCGTGGAGCGCGCCGCGGCCGGTCTGGGCCTCGCGCCGGCCACGGGCTGGCGCCGCGGCGGCCTGCCCTGGGGGCTGATGCGCCTGGGCGCGCCCTTCGTGCCGATGTGGCGCGAGCTGCTGGAGATGGAATACCTGTGGCGTGTGCCGCATGCGCTGGACGGCAGCGCCTTGCTGAGCGCGGCCGGCCCACTGCCGACGACGCCGTTGGACGCGGCCCTGCGCGCCGTGCTGCAGGACTTGGGGGATGGCGGCGCCGGTGCGGCGGCGGCGTCCGCTGCTGCAGCCAAGCCGGCGGCACGCAGCTCCTGAGCCTGCCCAGCCCGCGCCGGCGCGCCTGAGCCGGCGGTTCGTGGCGCCAGGGCTTCACGCGCCACGGCGCGCGGCCGTCGCGGTGGCGCCGCTGGTGCGTGGCTTGGCAGGGACGTAGCGGCCTGCGCGGATCAGCCGGCCGCCCGCTGCAGATGCTCGGCCAGCAGCCGCGCGCTGGCCGAGGCCAGCGGCGGCGGCCGCAGTGCGATGACGAAGCGGCGCACCGCCCAGGCATCCGACAGCGGCACCAGCGCCAGCCGGCCGGCGCCGGCGTGCGGCACCGCCACCTCGCGCGGCAGCACCGCCAGCCCCAGCCCGGCGGCGACGATGCGGCAGGCCGCATCGATGCTCGACACCTGCATGCGGTGCGCCGGCACGCGGCCCAGCAGCGCGGCCTGGCGGCGCATCAGCTGGTCCATCAGCCCGCCCGGCGCCACGCCCACCGACACCTGGTCCAGGGTCTCGGCGTAGCTCAGGCGCGGCCGCCGCGCCAGCGCGTGGGTCGGCGCCATGGCCACGCACAGGTGGTCGCTGCGGTAGGGCAGCGTGTGCAGCCCCTCCAGTTCGGCCACGTCCCACAGCACGCCGGCATCCGCCGCGCCTTCGCGCAGGCTGCGCACGATGTCCGGGCTGGTGCGCTCGTCCAGGCTGACGCGCACCTGGGCGTGCCGCGCCACGAAGCCGGCGATGTCCTCGGGCAACTGCTCGGCCAGCACCGACGGGCTGGCGAGCACGCGCACGCTGCCCTGCGCGCCCTGGCCGAAGGCGTCCAGCTCGCCGCGCACGCGCTGCAGCGCCGACAGCACCTCGCGGGCGCGGGACAGCAGGGCTTCGCCGGCCGGCGTCGGCTCGACGCCGCGGCGGCGGCGCAGCAGCAGCGGCACGCCGAATTCGGCCTCGAGCGCGCCGATGCGCTTGCTCAGCGCCGACGCCACCAGCGCCTCGCGCTCGGCGGCGCGCGCGATGCTGCCTTCCTCGCACACGGCGATGAAGTGCTGCAGCGAAACCGGGTCGAGGAGCCTGCTCAGATCTGCACCCTGCGCGCAATGCGTTCCGGGACGAGCGCCAGGGGACCGTCCGCCGCACTCGTGCCGTTCCCGATTGGAACGCTTGGGCTGAAGAAATAGCACTCGTATCTTCACCAGGGAACGCCTAAAGTGCGCCGCCATGGACACCCCCCTCACCCCGGTCAGCGTGCGCGAAGTGGGCCTGCGCGACGGCCTGCAGAGCATCGCCCGCACCCTGCCCACGGCGCAGAAGATCGAATGGCTGCGCGCCGCCCATGCCGCCGGCCAGCGTGAGATCGAGGTCGGCTCCTTCGTGCCGGCGCGGCTGCTGCCGCAGCTGGCCGACACCGCCGAGATCGTCGCGGCGGCGAAGACGCTGCCCGGCCTGGTGGCGTCGGTGCTGGTGCCCAACCTGAAGGGCGCGCTGGCGGCGCTGGACAGCGGCGCCGACGCGATGCTGCTGCCGCTGTCGGCCAGCCATGCACACAGCCTGGCCAACCTGCGCAAGACGCCCGACGAGGCCGTCGCCGACATCGGCCGCATCCGCGCCGAACGCGACGCACGCGGCGCGCGCTGCGAGATCGAGGTCGGCCTGAGCACCGCCTTCGGCTGCACCCTGCAGGGCAAGGTCGAGGAAGCCGAAGTGCTGCGCCTGCTGCAGGCGGCGCTGGACGCGGGCGCCGAACGGGTCGGCCTGGCCGATACGGTCGGTTATGCCGACCCGCTGCAGGTGCGCCGGCTGTTCGAGAAGGGCTTCGCCATCGCCGGCGAGCGCCTGTCCTGCGGCCACTTCCACGACACCCGCGGGCTGGGGCTGGCCAACGTCTTCGCCGCCTGGCAGGTGGGCGTGCGCCGCTTCGACGCCTGCCTGGGCGGCATCGGCGGCTGCCCGCACGCGCCCGGCGCCAGCGGCAATGTGGCCACCGAGGACGTGGCCTACCTGTTCGCCAGCATGGGCGTGCCCACCGGCCTGGACTTCGACGCGCTGATCGCGCTGCGCGGGCGGGTCGGCCAGTGGCTGGAGGGCGAAGCGCTGCACGGCAGCATCGCGCGCGCCGGCCTGCCCAAGACCTTGCAGAAGGAGCCGGCATGAACGCGCCGCAGCCCGCCGCCGAGATGAACGCGCCGCAGCCGCTGAAAGGCCTGCGCGTCGTCGAATTCACCCACATGGTGATGGGCCCGACCTGCGGCATGGTGCTGGCCGACCTGGGCGCCGAGGTCATCAAGGTCGAGCCCATCGACGGCGAGGGCACGCGCACCCTGCTCGGCGCCGGCGCGGGCTTCTTCCCGATGTTCAACCGCAACAAGAAGAGCATCGCCATCGACCTGAAGCAGCCCGAAGGCGCCGCGGTGGCGCGCCGGCTGGCGGCCAGCGCGGATGTCGTGGCCGAGAACTTCAAGCCCGGCGCGCTGCAGAAGTTCGGCCTGGACTACGCGTCGCTGTCGGCGCAGAACGAGCGGCTCATCTACGTCAGCCACAAGGGCTTCCTGCCCGGGCCCTACGAACACCGCACCGCGCTGGACGAGGTGGTGCAGATGATGGGCGGGCTGGCCTACATGACCGGCCGCCCCGGCGACCCGCTGCGCGCCGGCAGCAGCGTCAACGACATCATGGGCGGGCTGTTCGGCGCCATCGGCGCGCTGGGCGCGCTCATTCAGCGCGGCATCACCGGCAAGGGCATGGAGGTGCAGAGCGCGCTGTTCGAGAACAACGTGTTCCTGGTCGGCCAGCACATGCTGCAGTACGCGGTGACCGGCCGCCCCGCGGCGCCGATGCCGGCGCGCGTCAGCCCGTGGGCCATCTACGACGTGTTCGAAGTGCAGGGCGGCGAGCAGATCTTCCTGGCCGCGGTCAGCGACGCGCAGTGGCAGACGATGTGCGACGCGCTGGGCTTCGACGACCTGAAGGCCGACCCGGCGCTGCGCACCAACAACCAGCGGGTCGAGGCCCGGCCGCAGCTGCTGGCCACCCTGCGCGAACGCCTGGCGGGGCGCAGCGCCGCCGAGCTGTCGGCGATCTTCGAGCGCGTGGGCCTGCCCTTCGCGCCGATCCGCAAGCCCGAGGACCTGTACGACGACCCGCACCTGCAGGCCACCGGCGGCCTGGCGGACATCGAGCTGCCCGACGGCGCGAAGGCCGGGCAGACCGTGAAGACCACGCTGTTCCCGATCACCCTGGCCGGCGAGCGCCTGCCGGTGCGCCTGCAACCGCCGCGCTTCGCCGCGCACACCGGCGAGCTGCTGGCCGGGCTGGGCTACACGCCCGGCGAGATCGACGATTTCAAGCAACGGGCCGTGGTGGCCTGAAGACAAGGAGACACCGACGATGAACCGAGACTTCTCGCGCCGCCAGGTGCTGACCGGCCTGGCCGGCGTGGCCGCGACATGCGCCGCCCCGGCCTGGGCGCAGGCCGACAAGAGCGTGCGCTTCATCCTGCCCAACGCCACCGGCTCCGGCGTCGACGCCATCACGCGCTCGGCGCAGGCCGCGCTGGCCAAGGCGCTGGGCCATCCGGTGATCGTCGACAACCAGCCCGGCGCCGGCGGCATCGTCGGGCTGCAGGCGCTGGCGCGTTCGCCGGCCGACGGCTTCACGCTCGGCGTAGTGTCGAACAACGTGGTCATCTTCCCCAGCGTCTACAAGTCGCTGCCCTTCGACATGCCGGGCGACTTCACGCCGATCGCCGTGGTCGGCTACACGCCGGTGCTGCTGGTGGTCAACGCCAAGGTGCCGGCCAGCAACGCCAAGGAGTTCATCGCGCTGCTCAAGGCGAGGAACGGCGACATGACCTTCGCCTCCGGCGGCAACGGCACCATCCTGCACCTGGCGTCGGAGATGTTCCTCGACCAGACCGGCACCAAGGCGCGGCACATTCCGTACAAGGGCGTCGGCCCGATGCTCACCGACCTGATCGGCGGCCAGGTCGACTTCGCCACCGCGGCGCTGCCCAGTGTGCAGGCGCACTTGAAGAGCGGCGCGCTCAAGGCCATCGGCGTGGCCACCGCGCAGCGCGTGCCCGCGGCGCCGGAGGTGCCCACCTTCGTCGAGCAGGGCGTGCCGAGCTACGTGGTCGAGGCCTGGTTCGCGGTGATCGCGCCGAAGAACCTGCCGCCGGCCGAGGTGCAGCGCGTGCATGCGGCGGTGGTCGCGGCCTTCGCCGACCCCGCGGTGAAGGAGGCCATGGACAAGCAGGGCAACGTCATCAACGTCGGCCCGGCCGACAAGGCCATGCCCTTCTTCCGCAGCGAGATGGCGCGCTTCGCGCAGATGGTCAAGAAGGCCGGCGTCGAGCTGCAGTGACGTCGCCACGATGAACTTCGGCCGGATCCTGTTCCTCTGCACCGACCCGGAACGGGTGCGCGCGCAGCTGGCCGGCCGCGAGCTGGACCGAGCCGCCGCCGGCGCGCTGCGCGACGAGATCTCCACCGACGAGATCACGCCGCTGCCCAGCGTGGTGCACTTCGACGCGACGCTGGGCCGGCACGCGCACACCGGCTTCACCGCCGGCGGCGAGCGGCCGATCGCGCGCGACGCGCTGCGCGCGGCCGGCATCGAGGTGCTGGTGGCCGGCAAGCGCTACGGCAAGGGCAGCTCGCGCGAGCACAGCCCGCTGGCCGAGCTGTCGGCGGGGGTGCGGCTGGTCATCGCCGAGAGCTTCGAGCGCATCTACCGGCAGAACGCCGACAACCTGGGCCTGTTCACCAGCACCGACCTCGGCCTGGTGCCGCGGCTGCTGCGCGGCGAGGCCCTCACGCAGGACGAGCTGCTGGCTGGGCGCGACCCCCAGGCCGCGGCGATCCTGCGTGCCGGCGGGCTGCTGGCCTACGGCAGCGGGCCCGACGGCGACGCGCCGCGGCCTGCGCCCGGCCCGAAGACGCTGTTCCACAAGATCGTCGAGCGCCATGCGCTCAAGCCCGGCTTCGTGCGCGTCGACCGGCGCTTCATCCACGAGATCTACACCGGCATGTGCGCGCAGCTGCTGCAGCAGCGCTTCGGCGACGGCTACGCGCTGCACGACCCGGCCAGCATCGTCTGCTTCGAAGACCACCATGCCTACGTCGAGCGCAGCCCGGTGCACGTGGCCAACGGCCTGGTGGCCAGCGTGCACAAGCTGGCGCAGGCGCACCGCGACTTCGTCGCGCGGCACGGGCTGACCGACCACGGCCTGGCCGCCGACGGGGCGGGCGGCGACCTCGGGGCCGAGGGCATCTCGCACGCGCTGATGGCCGAGCGCTATGCACTGCCCGGCGAGCTGATCGTCGGCACCGATTCACACACGCCGCACAGCGGCGCGCTGGGCTGCGTGGCCTTCGGCGTCGGCACCACCGACATGGCCAACGCCTTCATGACCGGCGCGGTGCGCGCAGGTGCGCCTGAGGTGCTGCGCATCGAGGTCGACGGCGCGCTGGCGCCCGGCGTCAGCGCCAAGGATCTGGTGCTGCACCTGCTGGCGCTGCCGGCGATCCGCGCCGGCGCCGGCGTCGGCCGCGTCTTCGAGTTCGGCGGCGCGGCCGTGCGCGCGCTGGACATCGACGAGCGCGCCACGCTGACCAACATGGTCGCCGAACTCGGCGGCTTCACCGGCCTGGTCGAGCCGGACGAGGTGACCGTGCAGTTCCTGCGCGAGCGCCGCGGCATCGACTTCCGCATCGAGCCCTGGATGCGCAGCGACGAAGGCGCGCCCTATGCCGAGGTGATGCGCATCGACGCGAGCGCTGTGTCGACGATGGTCGCGCGCCCCGGCGACCCCGGCCTGGGGCTGCCGCTGCGCGAGCTGGCCGAGCGCCCGCGCCTGGATATCGCCTACGGCGGCTCGTGCACGGCGGGCAAGCGTGAGGACTTCGCGCAGTACCACGCCGTGCTGGACTGGGCGCTGCGGCACGGCCAGCGTGTCGCGCCGGGCGTCGCGCTGTACCTGCAGTTCGGCACCGAGGACGTGCGCCGCCATTGCGAAGCGCAAGGCTGGCTGCCCACCTTCGAAGCGGTGGGCGCGCAACTGCTGCAGCCGGCCTGCGGCGCGTGCATGAATTGCGGCCCGGGGGCGTCGACCGACGCGGCCCAGGTGACGGTGAGCGCCGTCAACCGCAACTTCCCCGGCCGCAACGGCCCCGGCCAGGTGTGGCTGGCCAGCCCGGCCACGGTGGCGGCCAGCGCCATCGCCGGCCGGCTGCTGTCCTTCGACGAACTGCGGGCGCGGCCTCCCGTGGCCGCCGTGTAGGCGTCGCCCGGCCGCGGCGGGGCGGCCGCGCAGCGCCGGCGCGCATTGGCGCTATCGTCGGGCCTGAGCCCCGCCGCGAGACCGCCCTTGTCGCACCCCCTGCTGGACGTCACCGATCTGCGTGTCACGCTGCACACGGCGCGTGGCCCGGCCGCGGCGCTGCGCGAGGTGTCGTTCTCGATGCAGCGTGGCGATACCGTCGGGCTGATCGGCGAATCGGGCTGCGGCAAGAGCATCACCGCGCTGGCGCTGATGGGCCTGCTGCCCGAGGGCGCGCGCGTGTCCGGCTCGATCCGCTTCGACGGCACCGAACTGACCACGCTGGACGAAGACGCGCTGTGCAAGCTGCGCGGCAGCCGTATCGGCATGGTCTTCCAGGAGCCGATGACCGCGCTGAACCCGCTGCACACCATCGGCCAGCAGATCGCCGAGCCGCTGCGCCTGCATCAGGGCCTGTCCGCGGCGGCCGCGCGTGCCGAGGCCTTGCGGCTGCTGGAGCGCGTGCACCTGCCCGACGCCAAGCGGCGCCTGGACGCCTATCCGCACCAGATGTCCGGCGGGCAGCGCCAGCGCGTGGTTATCGCCATCGCGCTGGCCTGCGGCCCCGACCTGCTGATCGCCGACGAACCGACCACCGCGCTGGACGTGACCATCCAGCGCGAGGTGCTGGACCTGATCGGCGAGCTGGTGGCCGCCGACGGCATGGGCCTGCTGCTCATCAGCCACGACCTGGGCGTGATGGCCGAGACGGTGCGCCGCATGCTGGTGATGTATGGCGGCACGGTGGTCGAGAGCGGGCCCACCGAGCAGGTGTTCCGCACGCTCGCGCATCCCTATTCGCGCGGGCTGTTCGCGGCGCGGCCGCGCCTCGGGCTGGCGCGCGGCACGCGGCTGGCCACCATCCCTGGCCGCGTGCCGGAGCTGGCCGACCTGCCGGCGGGCTGCCCCTTCGCCGAGCGCTGCAGCTTGGTCATCGACGCCTGCCGGCGTGCGCTGCCGCCGCCGCTGCCCGTGGCGCCCGGCCACGACGCGCGCTGCCTGCGCCTGGACTCGACGCTGGCATGAGCGCGCCGTGCGGAGGGCTTGTGTGAGCGCGCCGGGTGCAGCCGTGAGCGACGCTCCGCTGCTGGTCGTCGACGACCTGGTCAAGCACTACCGGCTGCCGCGCGAAAAACTGCTGCAGCCCGGGCCGCAGGTGCGCGCGCTGCAGGGCGTGAGCTTCAGCCTGGCGCGCGGCCGCAGCCTGGGCGTGGTCGGCGAGTCGGGCTCGGGCAAGTCCACGCTGGCGCGGCTGGTGATGGCGCTGGAGACGCCCACCGCCGGCCACGTGCGCCTCGACGGCGAGGACCTGCACGCGCTGCCGCCCGCCGCGCTGCGCCGCGCGCGCGGGAAGCTGCAGATGGTCTTCCAGGACCCGTATGGCTCGCTGGACCCGCGGCGCAGCGTGCTGCAGACCGTCACCGAGCCGCTGCGCATGCTGCACGGCGCGTCCGCCGCCGAGCAGCGCGAGCGCGCCGCCGCCGTGCTGGACGCGGTGGGCCTGCGCGCCAGCGACCTGGGCAAGTACCCGCATGAATTCAGCGGCGGCCAGCGCCAGCGCATCGCCATCGCCCGCGCGCTGATCACGCGGCCGCAGCTGATCGTGGCCGACGAGCCGGTGAGCGCGCTCGACGTGTCGGTGCAGGCGCAGGTGCTCAACCTGATGCAGGACCTGCAGGACCAGTTCGGCCTGGCCTTCCTGTTCATCAGCCACGACCTGGGCGTGGTGAGCCTGGTCTGCGACGAGGTCATCGTGCTGTACCAGGGCCGCATCGTCGAGCGCGGCGCGCCGGCCATGCTGTTCCGCGCCGCCGAACATCCGTACACGCGCAAGCTGCTGGCGGCGGTGCCGGGCGCGCGCCGCGATGGCGCAGAATGAGATCGCATCCACCCCGAGCAAGGAGAACCCGATGAAGCTGCAACGCCGTACCCTGAACCTGATGCTGGCCGCCGCACTCGCGCTGGGCGGCGCGGCGCTGGACGCGCAGGCCCAGGGCCGCAAGGACAGCGTGGTGCTGGGCATGGTGCTCGAGCCCGCGCCGGGACTGGACCCGACCACCGCGCCGGCCGCGGCCATCGGCGAGATCGTGCACTACAACATCCTCGAGGGCCTGACCAAGATCAACGTCGACGGCACGGTGACGCCGCTGCTGGCCGAAAGCTGGCAGGCCTCGCCCGACGGCAAGACCTACACCTTCAAGCTGCGCAAGGGCATCAAGTTCCAGGACGGCGAGCCCTTCGACGCCGCGGCGGTGAAGTTCAGCTTCGAGCGCGCCAAGGCCGACGGCTCGACCAACAAGGCCAAGAAGGCGGTGTTCGACAACATCTCCAGCATCGCCACGCCCGACCCGCAGACGGTGATCCTGGTGCTCAACAACGCCGACGGCACGATCCCCTTCCGCCTGGGCGAGAACACCGCGGTGATCCTCAGCCCGAAGAGCGCGGCAACCACGGCCACCAAGCCGGTGGGCACCGGTCCCTACACCTTCGACAGCTGGCAGAAGGGCAGCGCCATTACGCTGCTCAAGTGGCCCGGCTACCGCAACCCGGGCGCCATCAAGATCAACAAGGTGACCTTCCGCTTCATCAACGACCCGGCCGCGCAGACGGCTGCGCTGCTGGCCGGCGACATCGACGGCATGCCGCGCTTCAACCGCGACCCCAGCCAGTTCAAGGCCGACAAGCGCTTCACCGTGGAGCTGGGCGACACCGCCGGCAAGGGCATCATGGCCATCAACAACAAGAAGCCGCCGCTGAACGACGTGCGCGTGCGCCGCGCGCTGATGCATGCCATCGACCGCAAGGCCTTCATCGACGGCGCCATCGACGGCCTGGGCAAGCCCATCGGCAGCCACTTCGCGCCCACCGATGCCGGCTACGTGGACCTGACCAAGGTCTACCCCTACGACCCCGAAAAGGCCAAGGCGCTGCTCAAGGAAGCCGGCGTGGCCACGCCGCTGAACCTGACGCTGCCGCTGCCGCCGCCGCAGTACGCGCGCAAGGGCGGCGAGATCGTCGCCGCGCAGCTGGCCAAGGTGGGCGTCAACGTCAAGATCGAAAACGTCGAATGGGCGCAGTGGCTCAGCGGCCCGTTCAAGGGCAACTTCGACCTGACGATCATCAACCACGTCGAGCCGCTGGACTACGCGCAGTACGGCAACACCGCCTACTACTGGGGCTACGACAGCCCCGCCTTCCGCGACCTGCTGGCCAAGCATGCGGCGGCGGGCAGCGTGCGCGAGCGCAGCGAGGCCTGGGCCGCGCTGCAGAAGAAGCTGGCCGAGGACGCGGTCAACGCCTACATCTTCAACCCGGCGCAGGTGGCCGTGGCGCGCAAGGGGCTGAAGGGGTTGTGGGCCAGCTCGCCGATCTTCGCCAACGACATCGCCGCGGTGTCGTGGCAGTGAGCAGGCATGGCTGAACTGCACCAGCTCAGCGCGGCCGAGCTGCTGGCGCTGTACGCGGCGCGCGAGGTCTCGCCGCTGGAGGCCACGCGCGCGGTCATCGCGCACATCCAGGCCTGGGAGCCGCACCTGCGGGCCACCTACGCCTTCGACCCCGAAGGCGCGCTGGCGCAGGCGCGCGCGTCCGAGACCCGTTGGCTGCGGAGCCAGGCGCAGGGCGCCCTGGACGGCGTGCCCACGCTGCTGAAGGAGAACATCGCGACCAAGGGCGTGCCGATGCCGCTGGGCACGGCCGCCACCGAACTGGTGCCCGCCGCCGAGGATGCGCCGCCGGCCGCGCGGCTGCGCGAATCCGGTGCGGTGCTGTTGGGCAAGAGCACGATGCCGGACTACGGCATGCTGTCCTCGGGGCTGTCCAGCTTCCACCCGCTGACGCGCAACCCCTGGGATCTTTCCAAGAACCCCGGCGGCAGCAGCGCCGGCGCCGGGGCCGGCGCGGCCGCGGGCTACGGCCCGCTGCACGTGGGCACCGACATCGGCGGCTCGGTGCGGCTGCCGGGCGCGTGGTGCGGCGTGTTCGCGCTCAAGCCCAGCCTGGGGCGCATCCCGATCAAGCCGCCCTATGCCGGCCGCGTCGCCGGGCCGATGACGCGCACCGTGCGCGACGCCGCGCTGCTGATGAGCGAGCTGTCCCGGCCCGACTGGCGCGACACGATGAGCCTGCCCGCGCAGGACATCGATTGGCTGCAGCTGGAGCGCGAGGTGAAGGGCCTGCGCCTGGGCCTGCAGATGGACGCCGGCTGGGGCCTGGCCGTCGAGCCCGAGACCGCGGCCGCGGTGCAGGCCGCGGCCCGCGCCTTCGAAGCCGCCGGTGCCATCGTCGAGCCGATGGCGGCATTCATGACGCGCGACATGGCCGACGGCATGGACCGCTTCTGGCGCATGCGTTCGTACCTGGACATCGGCGCGCTGCCGCCGGCGCGCCAGGACAAGGTGCTGCCCTACATCCGCCAGTGGGTGGCCAGCGGCGCCAGCCTGACGGCGGCGCAGGTGTTCCACGGCTACAGCCAGATGGGCGTGATGCGCGAGGCCGCGGTCAACGCCTGCCAGCGCTTCGATTACGTGCTCTCGCCGGTCAGCCCGGTGCCCAGCTATGACGCCACCTGGGCCAGCCCGACCAACGACCCGATGCGGCCGTTCGAGCACATCGCCTTCACGCTGCCCTTCAACATGAGCGAGCAGCCGTCGGCGTCGATCAACTGCGGCTATACGCAAGCCGGGTTGCCCATCGGCCTGCAGATCACCGGCGCGCGCTTCGACGACCTGGGCGTGCTGCAGCTGGCCGCGGCCTGGGAGCGCATGCGCCCGGCGCAGCGGCCCTGGCCGCAGCCGCCGCGGGGCTGAGGCGCGGCTGGGCTACATTCGCGCGCATGAGCCTGCCGCGCCGCCGCGAAGAGGATCACCGCAGGGCCTAGCCCGAGGGTGCGCTCGATGTCCCGCCTCGACCCGCGCGGCAATCCCGGCGGCACGCGCCACGCTGACGCGCAGGCCGCGGCCGAAACGGCGCTGTGGCGCATGATGTCCTTCTACGACACGCCGCTGGCCGACCTGGACGCGGCCAGCGCGCACGACCCCGGCTGGGCGCTGCCGCACGTCATGCGCGCCGGCTTCCTGCTGAGCCTGACCGAGCCGTCGCTGGTGCCCGAGGCCGAGCAGCACCTGCAGCGCGCCACGGCGTTGGCCGACGGCGCGCCGGCGCGCGAGCGCGCGCACCTGGACGCCGTGCAGGCCACGCTGGAAGGCCGCTGGCAAGCCGCCTGCCGCATCTGGGACGACGTGCTGGTGGAGTACCCGCGCGACGCACTGGCGCTGCAGTGGGCGCAGCTGTGGGACTTCTACCGCGGCGACGCCGCCAACCTGCGGCTGCGGCCGGCACGTGCGCTGCCCGAGTGGGACGAGGCCGACCCGCTGTACCCGTACCTGCTGAGCCTGTATGCCTTCGGGCTGGAGGAGAGCAACCTGTACCCGCAGGCCGAGGAGGTGGGCCGGCGCGCGCTGGGCCTCAACCCCAAGGTGCCGTGGGCGGTGCATGCGGTGGCGCATGTGATGGAGATGCAAGGCCGCTTCGAGGAAGGCAGTGCCTGGCTGCGCCAGTACCAGGCGGACTGGTCCGAAGGCAACGGCTTCTCCGGCCACCTGTGGTGGCACAAGGGGCTGTTCCGGCTGGAGTCGATGGACCTGGAAGGCGCGCTGCGCCTGGCCGACAAGCGCCTCGCGCCCGAGCAGCTGCAGATCACGCTGCAGCGCGTGGATGCGGCCGCGCTGCTGTGGCGGCTGCGCCTGCTGGGCGGCGACGTGATGGCGCGCTGCGTGCGCCTGCTCGAAGGCTGGGACCTGGCGCCCGAGACGGCCGGCTACTACGCCTTCAACGACCTGCATGCGGTGCTGGCGCTGCTGGGCGCCGGCGAGTTCGTGCGCGCCGAGGCCTGGGTGGCGCGCTGTGCCGAGCGCGCGCTGGCGGCCGACGACGCACGCCGCAGCAACCACCTGATGGCCCGCGAGGTCGGCCTGCCGCTGATGCGCGCGCTGCTGGCCTACGAGCGCGGCGAGGTCGACGCCGCGGCCGACGCGCTGTACGCGGCCCGCGGGCAGGCGCAGCGCTTCGGCGGCAGCCATGCACAACGCGACCTGATCGACCAGACGCTGCTGTCGGCCGCCGCCCGCGGCACGCGCCGCGGCATCGGCCGCGCGCTGATCAACGAACGCCTGATGGGCAAGCCGGCGACGCCGCTGACCCAGCACTGGCGAGCGCAGCTCGACCTGCGCACGGGGGCCGCCGCGTAAGGCCTTGCGCCTTTGGTGCGCCGGCGCGCCCAAAGCTGCCCTTAAGGTTTCCAGCGCACCGTCCGGTCTGTGGCCGTCGCACCCGACCCCTTCCTGATCGAAGGCCGGGGGTTGCGTGCGTCGCGCCAGCCCCCGGATTCTCCCTTGTACCGTGACCGCCGACCCTGACACCGCCGCCGCGCCGCGCCGCGCCAGCGCCGGGAACTCGAATGCCCCCGGGTCGCCGGCGACGATGCCCGGCACCGCCGGCTGGACCCTGCGCTGCGGGCTGCTGCTGCTGGCGCTGGCGGCGCTGTGGTTCGGCCTGCTCGGGCAGCGCTCGCTCATCCATTCGGACGAAGGACGGTACGCCACCCTGGCGCTGGGCATGCTGCGCAGCGGCGACTGGGTCACGCCGCGTCTCAATGGCCTGCTGTATTTCGAGAAGCCGGTCCTGGCGTACTGGATCGGCGCGGCCGCGTTCCAGGTCTTCGGCATCAACGAGTTTGCTGCGCGCTTGTGGCCCGCGCTGGCCGGCTTCCTGACGGTCCTGCTGGTCGGCTACACGGGTGCGCGGCTGTGGGGACGCGAGACCGGCCTGCGCGCCGCGGCCGTCGCGGCGTCGGCCACCTGGATGGTCGGCAACAGCCACTTCCTCACGCTCGACATGGGGCTGACGCTGTGCCTCACGCTGGTGCTGTGCGCGCTGCTGATGGCGCAGCGCGAGGACCTCGACGCGACGTCCAGGCGGGCCTGGATGTGGGCGGCCTGGGCCGGCATGGCGCTGGCCGTGCTGAGCAAGGGCCTGGTGGGCATCGTGATTCCCGGCGCGACGCTGGTGATCTGGAGCGCCTGGCAACGCAGCTTCGGATTCTGGCGCCGCATGCACTGGACCTCGGGTCTGGCGATCGCGCTGGCCATCGCCGCGCCCTGGTTCATCGCCGTGTCGCTGCGCAACCCGGGCTTCGCGGACTTCTTCTTCATCCACGAGCACTTCGCCCGCTATCTCACCAAAGTGCATCACCGCGAGGGCGCGTGGTGGTACTTCGTGCCCTTGCTGCTGGTGGGCCTGCTGCCGTGGACCGGCGCCTTGCCCTGGCTGCGGCCCGGGCAGGACGAGGCCGTGTCGGCGCGCCGCATGCTGCTGGCCTGGTGCGGGTTCATCTTCGTGTTCTTCAGCGCCTCGGGCTCGAAGCTGCCTTCGTACATCCTGCCGATGTTCCCGGCGCTGGCCTTGCTGGTGGCCGATGCACTGCGCCGCGCCAGTCCGCGTGCGCTCCAGCGGCACCTGCTCGTGCTGGGCCTGGGCGGGGTCGCCGTGATGGCCGTGGCGACGCAGTACGGGCGCTTCGTGTCGCCCTCGCTGCCGCTCGACGCGGCGCGTGCGCTGGGGCGCGGCGCGCTGGCGGGCGCGGCCGTATTCCTGGTCGGCGTGCTGCTTGCCAGCGGGTGGCTGAGGCGCGCGCGCGTCAGCGCCGCCGTGCTCTCGCTGGCCTTCGCGCAGACGGCGGCCGTGCTCATCGTGATGCAGAGCCACGACACCTACGGCCAGCTCAAGAGCGCGGCGCCCATCGCGGCCGCGCTGCAGGGCGAGCTGGCGCCCCACACGCCGGTGTTCGCCGTGCGCAGCTACGACCAGAGCCTGCCGTTCTACCTGCGCCGCACGGTCACGCTGGTCGACTACGTCGACGAGTTCGCCTACGGCGAGCAGCACGAGCCCGAGCGCTGGATCCCGACGCTCGACGCCTTCATGCTGCGCTGGCAGGCTGCGCCGCACGCGCTGGCCTACATGACGCACGAAACCCTGCGCAACCTGCGTGAGGCGGGCTTCCAGGCCCGCGTCGTCTACCAGGACGCGCGCCGCGTCGTCGTCGCCAAGCCATGAAGCCCGCCGACTTCGCCCTGGTGCTGCTCGGCGTGTTGCTCAACGCCGCGGCGCAGCTGCTGCTCAAGGCGGGCGCCAACAGCGTCGGCCCGATCAGCGGCTTCGCCGCGCTGCGCACCAGCGGGCCGCAGTTGCTGCTGCACTACGGCACCCTCGGCGGACTGGCCTGCTATGTCGTCAGCGTGGTCGTCTGGATCGTCGCGCTGTCGCGCGTGGAAGTCAGCATCGCCTATCCGATGCTCTCGCTGGGCTACGTGGTCAATGCCGTGCTCGCCTGGTGGCTGTTCGGCGAGGCCGTGAACCTGCAGCGCTGGATCGGCATCGCCGTGGTCATCATCGGCGTGGTGCTGATCGCCCGCAGCGGGAGCAGCGGCTGAGCGCCGTGGGGATCGCAGCGTGAGTTCGGACCCCGACTTCCTGCCCTTCACCCGGCCGGCCATCGACGAGGCCACCATTGCCGAGGTGGCGGCGGTGCTGCGTTCGGGCTGGATCACCACCGGGCCGAAGTGCCGCGACTTCGAAGCGGCGTTGTCGCAGCGCTTCGGGGGCCGCCCCGTGCGGCTCGCCAGCTCGGCGACCGCGGCGCTGGAGCTGGCGCTGCGCATCGCCGGTGTGGGCCCCGGCGACGAGGTGATCACCACGCCGCTGTCCTGGGTGGCCACCGCCAACGTGATCCTCTCCGTCGGTGCGACGGCCGTGTTCGTCGACGTCGATCCGGCGACGCGCAACATCGATCTGGAGCGGGTCGCACAGGCCGTGACGCCGCGCACGCGCGCCATCGTGCCGGTGGACCTGGCCGGACTGCCGGTCGATCGCGACCGGCTCTACGAGATGGCGCGCCGGCACGGTCTGCGCGTCATCGAGGATGCGGCGCAATCCTTCGGCGCGAACTGGCGCGGGCGCGAGGTGGGCGCCTCGGGCGACCTGGTGGCGTTCAGCTTCCATGCCAACAAGAACCTGACCACGGCCGAGGGCGGCTGCCTGGTCATGAACAGCGAGGCCGAGGCGCGCTGCTTCGAGAAACTGCGCCTGCAGGGCGTGACCCGCCACGCCGACGGGGGCATGGACGTCGACCTGCTGGGCGGCAAGGCCAATCTGACCGACGTGGCCGCCGCGATCGGCCTGGGGCAGCTGCGCCACATCGAGGCCTTCACCGCCCGCCGGCGCGAGCTGGCCAGGCGTTACTTCGAGCGCTGGGACCGCGCCCTGGGCTGCGCCCTGCCGCCGGCGGACTTCGAACAGAGCAACTGGCACATGTTCCAGCCGCTGCTGCCGCTGGAGCGCATCGCGCTGAGCCGCGGCGCCTTCATCGAGGCGATGCGGGCGCAGGGCATCGGCGTGGGCGTGCACTACCCGGCGATGCACCTGTTCACGCTGTACCGCGAGCGCGGCTACGCGCCGGGGGATATGCCCGCCGCGGAACACATCGGTGCCCGCACGGTGACGCTGCCGCTGTTTCCGTTGATGCGCGACGAGGACGTCGACCGCGTCTGTGCCGCCGTCACCCGGGTCTTGCGCCCTGTCCTGACATGAAGCACGAGCCCTTCACGCTCGACGATGCGGGCCTGTGCCCGCCCGGCACGCTGCCGCTGAGCGTGGTCATACCGGTCTACAACGAAGAGCCCGGCCTGGCGGCGCTGTTCGAGCGGCTGTACCCGGCGCTCGACGCCCTGGGCATCGGCTACGAAGTCATCTTCGTCGACGACGGCAGCCGCGACCGCTCCGCGGCGCTGCTGGCGGCGCAGTTCCAGCGCCGGCCCGACGTCACCCGTGTCATCGTCTTCAACGGCAACTTCGGCCAGCACCGCGCCATCCTGGCAGGCTTCGAGTACTGCCGCGGCGAGCGCATCGTGACGCTGGACGCCGACCTGCAGAACCCGCCCGAAGACATCCACCTGCTGCTCGAGCAGATGGACGCGGGCTTCGACTGCGTCGGCTCCATCCGGCGCGGCCGGCAGGACACCGCCTGGCGGCGCTGGGCCAGCCGCGCGATGAACCGGCTGCGCAAGCGGCTGACGAAGATCGAGATGACCGACCAGGGCTGCATGTTGCGCGCCTACAGCCGCAACGTGGTCCAGCTGATCAACCAGTGCAACGAGATGAACACCTTCGTCCCGGCGCTGGCGCTGCAGTTCGCCCGCCGGCCGACCGAGGTGGAGGTGAGTCACGAGGAGCGCCGCGCCGGCGAGTCGAAGTACTCGCTCTACAGCCTGATCCGGCTGAACTTCGACCTCGTCACCGGATTCTCCGTGGTGCCGCTGCAGTTCTTCTCGATGCTCGGCATGGTGGTGTCGCTGCTTTCCGGCCTGCTGGTCGTGCTGCTGGTGGCGCGGCGCCTGTGGCTCGGGCCGGAGGAGGGCGGCCTCTTCACGCTGTTTGCCATCGCCTTCTTCCTGATCGGCCTGGCGCTGTTCGGCATCGGCCTGCTCGGCGAATACGTCGGCCGCGTCTACCAGGAGGTGCGGCAACGCCCGCGCTACGTGATCAGCGCGATCCTGGAGAAAAAGCCGTGAGCGCCGTGCCGGCGTCGGCGATCGTCTTCGCCTACCACCAGGTCGGCGTGCGCTGCCTGCGCGTGCTGCTGGACGCCGGTATCGATGTGCGGCTGGTGGTGACGCACCGCGACGCACCGGGCGAGACCCTCTGGTTCGACAGCGTGGCGGCGCTGGCGCAGCAGCGCGGGCTGCGCTGCATCACGCCCGGCGACCCCGCCGACCCCGCGCTGCTGGACGCGGCGCGCGGCGCGGCGCCCGACTTCCTCTTCAGCTTCTACTACCGCCACATGCTCGGCACCGAGCTGCTGGGCGTGCCCAGACGCGGGGCCTTCAACATGCATGGCTCGCTGCTGCCCGCGTACCGCGGCCGCGCGCCGGTGAACTGGGCGGTGCTGCGCGGCGAGCGCGAGACCGGCGCCACGCTGCACGTGATGGAGGCCAAGCCCGACAGCGGCCCCATCGTCGACCAGTGCGCGGTGCCCATCCTGATCGACGACACGGCGCGCGAGGTGTTCGACAAGGTCGTGGTGGCCGCCGAGATCGTGCTCGCGCGCAGCTTGCCTGGGCTGGTCGCGGGCCATGCCCCGCGGCGCCCGCAGAACCTCGGCGCAGGCTCGTACTTCGGTGGCCGCAGGCCGGAAGACGGTTGCATTCCCGCCGCGGCGCCCGGCCTGCAGATCCACCACCTGGTGCGGGCCGTCAGCCCGCCCTACCCCGGCGCGTTCTTCCGGGCCCGGGGCCATCGCATCGCCATCCACCGCACCTTGCCGCTGCCGTCGGCGGCGGGCGAGCCCGGCAAGACCTTCCGCCTGGTGGCAAGCGGCGACACCCTCTTGCTGGTCGGTGCCGACGGCCAGCCGTTGCGCGTGCTCGAAGCCGCGCTCGACGGCACGCCGCTCGGCCCGGCGCGCCTGGTCGAGGTGTTCGGCGCCGCGGTGGTCGAACCCGAGGTCTGACCTTGAGTACAGGAGCTCCCATGAAAGTTCTGCTGGTCGGCGTGAACGGTTTCATCGGCCACCATCTGACGCGGCGCATCGTCGAGTCCACCGACTGGGAGGTCTATGGCATGGACATGAACAGCGACCGCGTCGCGCCATGGATGCAGCACCCGCGCTTCCACTTCTTCGAGGGCGACATCACCATCAACAAGGAGTGGATCGAATACCACGTGCGCAAGTGCGACGTGGTGCTGCCGCTGGTGGCGGTGGCCACGCCGGCGACCTATGTGCGCGAGCCCTTGCGCGTGTTCGAGCTGGACTTCGAGGCCAACCTGCCGATCGTCCGCCACTGCGTCAAGTACCGCAAGCGCGTCATCTTCCCCAGCACCAGCGAGGTCTACGGCATGAGCGGCGATGCCGAATTCGACCCCGACGGCTCGGCGCTGGTCTACGGCCCGATCAACAAGCAGCGCTGGATCTACGCCTGCTCCAAGCAGCTGATGGACCGCGTGATCCATGCCTATGGCCTGCAGGAAGGGTTGAAGTACACCTTGTTCCGGCCCTTCAACTGGATCGGCCCCGGCCTGGACAGCCTGCACACCCCCAAGGAAGGGTCGAGCCGGGTCATCACGCAGTTCCTCGGGCACATCGTGCGCGGCGAGCCGATCCAGCTGGTCGACGGCGGCGCGCAGCAGCGCACCTTCACCTACGTCGACGACGGCATCGACGCGCTGCTGCGCATCCTGGCCAACCCGGACGGGCGCGCGGACGGCCAGATCTACAACATCGGCAACCCGGCCAACCGCTTCTCGATCCGCGAACTGGCCGAGATGATGCTGGCGCTGGCGCGCGAGATTCCCGAATACCGCGAGGGCGCCGCCGGCACGCGCATCGTCGAGACCTCGTCGCAGAGCTACTACGGCGAGGGCTACCAGGACATGCTGCACCGCGTGCCCAAGATCGACAACACGATGGCGGACCTGGGCTGGGCGCCGCGCGTCGCCATGCCCGAGGCGCTGCGCCGCATCTTCGAGTTCTATCGCCACGAGATCGACAGCGCGCGCCACCTCAACGACTGACCGCAAGGCATGGCGCGCATCGCACTCAAGGTCGACGTCGACACCTGGCGCGGCACGCGCGAAGGCGTGCCCGCGCTGGTCGCGCTGCTGCGGCGCGAGCATGCGAACGCCAGCTTCCTGTTCAGCCTGGGCCCCGACCACACGGGCCGTGCGATCCGCCGCGCGCTGCGTCCGGGCTTCTTCCGCAAGGTGGCGCGCACCTCGGTGGTCGAGCACTACGGCTGGCGCACGCTGATGTACGGCACGCTGCTGCCCGGGCCGGACATCGGGCGGCGCGAAGCCGCCACGCTGCGTGCAGTGCGCGACGCCGGCTTCGAGGTCGGCGTGCATTGCTGGGACCACGTGCGCTGGCAGGACGGCGTGGCCGAGGCCGACCCCGCGTGGACCGAGCACCAGATGGTGCGGGCCCTGGAGCGCTTCGTCGACCTCTTCGGCATGCCGCCGCGCGTGCATGGCGCCGCAGGCTGGCAGATGAACGACGCGGCCTATCGCCTGGAAGCGCAGCTGGGCTTCGAGGTCGTCTCCGACACGCGCGGCTCGGGCCCCTTCGTGCCCGTCGACGCGCAAGGCCGCGTGCTCGGCCCGCCCCAGTTGCCGACCACGCTGCCCACGCTGGACGAGCTGATCGGCCGGGACGGCATCGAGGTGGCCAACGTCGACCAGCACCTGCTGGCGATGACCCTGCGCGCCGAGCAGGACCAGGTCTACACGCTGCACGCCGAACTGGAAGGCATGCGGCTGATGCCGGTGTTCCAGCGGCTGCTGCGCGGCTGGCGCGCGCAGGGCCATGCGCTGGTGACGCTGGGCGCCCTGCGTGCGGCGCTCGACGACGCGACCGTGCCGCGACGTTGCCCGGCGTGGGGGGAGCTGCCGGGGCGCAGCGGCCTGGTCGCCATGCCGGGCGCGGTCTTCGCGGCGGGTTGAGGTCGGGCCCGTCGCCGGGGCGGCGGCGCCGCCGTCACACCCAGGGTGGGGCCAGGCCTTCGGCAGCCAGCGTGCGCTGCAGCGCCGGGCGTTGAAGCAGCCGCTGCAGGTACGGCCCGAGCTGCGGGTAGTCGCGCGCCGGCCGCGTCTCGAAGCCGCGGGTCCAGCGGCACAGCATCCAGGCGTAGGGATCGGCGGCGCTGTAGTCCGCGCCCAGCAGCCACGGCCCGCCGTGCGATGCCAGCTGGTTGTCGAGCTGCTGCAGCAAGGTGGCGATGCGCGCCTCGGCATGCGCCTTGACCTGGGCCGCGGCGGCGCTGTCGCCGTCATTCACCAGCCGCTCCGGATAGAAGTAGTGGATCAGCAGGGCCTGCAGCGTGTTGGTCAGCCACACCAGCCATTTGTAGAAGTGCGCGCGCTCCACGCTGCCCAGCGGCGGCGCCAGCCGTGCCGCGGGGTGCGTGTCGGCCAGGTGCAGGCAGATGGCGGCGGTCTCGTACAGCACCAGCGGGCCGTCCTGCAGCACCGGGATCAGGCCGTTGGGGTTGAGCTGCAGGTACGCGGCGGACTTGTGCGCGTCGCGTGTGCGGTCGACGAGCACCAGTTCGAAGGGCGCGCCGATCTCGTGCAGCAGCACGTGCGGCGCCAGGCTGGCGTTGCCGGGGTAGTAGTGCAGGCGGAGCATGCCGGCGAGTATCGCTCTGCTAGAGTGCCGCCGCGATGCCGCCCCCCTCGTCCGCCGCCTTCGTCTGCACCGCCGCGCAACGCCATGCGCAGACGGTGCTGGTGCTGCAGGGCGGCGGCGCGTTGGGGGCCTACCAGGCCGGCGCCTACGAAGGCTTTGCCGCCGCCGGCGTGGCGCCCGACTGGGTGGCCGGCGTGTCCATCGGCGCGATCAACGCGGCGCTGATCGCCGGCAACCCGCCGGAGCGGCGCGTGGCGCGGCTGCGCGAGTTCTGGCAGCGCATCTCGGTGCCGCTGGCGTCCGCGCCCTTACCGTGCCGGCGCCCTGGCGTCCGTGGGCCAACCGCTGGTCGGCGGCGTCGGCCACGGCCTTCGGCATCCCCGGCTTCTTCAAGCCGCGCCATCCGGTCGGCGTGTTCGCCGGCCTGAGCTGGTACGACACCGCGCCGCTGAAGGCCACGCTGCTGGAGCTGGTGGACTTCGATCGCATCAACCGCGCCGACGTGCGGCTGTCGGTGGGCGCGGTGGACGTGCGCAGCGGCAATTCCGAATACTTCGACAACACGCGCATGCGCCTCGGCCCCGAGCACATCATGGCCAGCGGCGCGCTGCCGCCGGGCTTTCCGCCGGTGCAGATCGGCGACGCGTGGTACTGGGACGGCGGGCTGGTCTCCAACTCGCCGCTGTGGTACGTGCTGGACGAGGCGCCGGACATCGACGCGCTGATCCTGCAGGTGGACCTGTTCAGCGCCAGCGGCAAGCTGCCCACCAACCTGGACCAGGTGCAGGAGCGCGTGATGGACATCCGCTACTCCAGCAAGACGCGCTTCAACAGCAACGAGCTGCGCCGCCGCGAGGCGCTGAAGGCCTCGTTCCGCCGCCTGCTGGACAAGCTGCCGGCGGCGCTGCGCGACGATGCCGACGTCAAGCACCTGGCCGCGGCCAGCCGGCAGAACCACGTCTCGCTGGTGCACCTGATCAACCGCCACGACACCGGCTCGGCCGGCGTCAAGGACTACGAGTTCTCGCGCGCCACGGTCGACGACCTGTGGCAGGCCGGCCGCGCCGACGTGGAGCGCAGCGCCGCCGAGTCCGACTGGGACGATGCCCTGCAGCCGCACGAAGGCCTGCGCGTCTACGACCTGACGCGCTGAGCGGCGACTGCGCCGCTAGCGCGTGCCGCCGAAGCGGCGTGCGATCAGCCCGTCCAGCGACAGCTTGCCCGGCCCCCACAGCAGCAGGCCCAGCAGCAGGCTGCCCCAGAACTGGTGCTGCTGCAGCGCGGCCGGCGCGATCTCCGCCAGGCTGAGCACCGCCACAACGTTGACCACCGACAGCCCGGCCGCGGCAAAGCGCCCGGCCAGGCCCAGCGCCAGCAGCACCGGCAGCGCCAGCTCACCGCCGGTGCCCATCCACGCGGCCACGGTGGGCGACAGCAGCGGCACCTGGTATTCGTTTTCGAACAGCGCCAGCGTGGTGTCCCAGTCGCGGATCTTGGTCAGCCCGGACAGCCAGAACACCTGCGCCACGTACAGCCGCGCGGCCAGCAGCGCCAGCGGCTGCAAGCTGTCCAGCCAGCCGACGGCGCGGCGCAAGGTGGGCGCCAGCGTGGTGGCGATGGAGGTCATGGCGTCTCCTCGACGGCGGCGATGGCGGCGCCGCGCAGCGCCTCGATCAGCCAGGGTTCAAAGGCGAAGTCGCTGCCGCCCGCCTGCAGCGCCGCGGCCAGCGGCTGCGCGCGCAGCAGCGCCTGCGTGAAGCGTGCCTCGGCCGGCGCCAGCGCGCGCACCGTGGCGCGCCAGCCTTGGCGCTGCACCAGCGCGCTCTCGGCCTGCCGCGCGGCCAGCGCGGCGCGCGCCGGCGCAAAGGCATCGGCGCCGCTGCGCCGGTGCGCCAGCCACAGCGTGGCGATGGGATAGGCCGAGGCCAGCAGCGCGGTGCCGGGCTGCAGGCGCAGCCGCAGGCGCTGCGGGTCCACGTCGGCCAGCAACGGCAGGCCCTGCACGTCCTGCGCGTCGGCGGCCTGCTCGGCCTGGTGCACGGCCCAGTCGAGCCGCGCCATGTCGGCGAGATAGGGCTCGCTGGCCAGCTGCGCGTCGTCGGCGATGAAGGCCGGCAGGCCGGCGCCCCACTGCGCCAGGTCGCCGCGCAACGGCGGGTCGGCCTGCCAGTGGGCACGCGCCAGCGCGGCGAAGGACTCGTCGCCCAGCAGCAGCTGCAGCGTGGGGTAGGCCGCGGCCAGCGCACGCTCGGCATGCGCGCCGGCGTTGGCGCGGTAGGCCGCCAGGCCGGCGGCCGCTTGTTCCGGCGTGCGCATCCAGCCCGACAAGACCTGCGCCGGCGCGTCGCGCCACAGCACGCGCAGCAGCGCCTGCTGGCGTTGCGCCTCGTGAGCGAGGTCGGGGCTCATTTCGTGGCCCATGGCTCGGCCTTGTGGGCGACCACGTGCGTGACCTCGTGCGCGGCCCTGCGCGCGGCGTGCACCGGCGCGGGCGGAGGGCGGCGGTGCGTTACCGTCATGCCACCACCTGTCCGGCCCGCCCCGGCTCGGCCGGCACGGCTTCGGTCAACACCTGTTCGGCCAGCGCCGCCTCGTCCAGCAGCACGTGCAGCGGCGGCAGCGCGGTGTCCCATTCGATCAGCGTGGGCCGCGGCCCCAGGCGCCGCACCGTGTGGCGGAACACCTGCCACACCGGCGCCCGCACGCGGCTGCCATGGTCGTCGATGACCAGCGGGCCGCCGTCGTCGTAGCCCGCCAGGTGGATCTCGCCGACGATGGCCGGGTCGATGGCATCGACCCACGCGCAGGCCGCAGCCACCGCGTCTTGCCCGTCGTTCAGCGCATTCACCACCAGGTTGTTCACATCCAGCAGCAGCCCGCAGCCGCATCGCCGCGCCAGCGCGTTGAAGAACGCCGGCTCGGCGATGGCATCGTCATCCCAGCGCAGATAGGCCGACAGGTTCTCCACCAGCATCGGCCGGCGCAGCCGGTCCTGCACCCGCGCCACGTTGTCGGCCAGGATGGCCAGCGACGCGTCGGTGAAGGCGATGGGCAGCAAATCGTTGGCATGGTGCACCGGCCCGCCGGCGTGCCACGGCGCGCGCGCGAACGCCGCGTGGTCGCTGACGCGCACCGGCTCGACGCGCTGCACCAGCCGGGCCAGCTGGTCCAGATGCCACGGGTCGATGCCGGCGGCCGAGCCCAGCGCCAGCCCCACGCCGTGCAGGCTGACCGGCCCGCGCTGGCGCACCTGCTGCAGCAGCTGCGGTGCGGCGCCGCCGTCGGCGAAGAAGTTCTCGGCATGCACCTCGACGAAGGCCGGCAACGGCGCACACGCGAAGAAGTCCGCGTAGTGCGGCTGGCGCAGGCCGATGCCGGTGTGCTGCATGGTCATCCGCAATGGATGGGGGCGGCCTCAGCTCTTCTTGACCTTCATCTTGGCCTCGGCCTCGGTCATGCCCTTCATCTGCATGCAGGTGCCCTTGGCCACGTACTTCCAGTCGTCGGGGGCCATGTCCATCTTGCTCTGGCCGGCGCAGGAATGCGAGCCGGACAGGTTGGCGCAGTCGTTCTGGCCGGCCTTGGCGATGCCGAAGCACTTTTCCTTGGCCATGGCTTTGTCCTGTGCCGCCACCGGGGCCGCGAGGCCCAGCGCCAGTGCGGAAGCCAGCGCGGACGAGACGATCAGTCGGGTATTCATCGAGTACTCCTTGAGGCTGTGAGGCCGGACGCGGGCTGCGGCCGACGCGAAAGTAGTCGGCGGCGCCGCGCAGTCCTTACACTGCCGCTGCGATGAAGTTTCAGAAGGGTTGCGCTTGAGCGATTTCGCCCGTGAGGTGCAGGCGCTGCGGCCGGAGCTGCTGCGCTTTGCGCGCTACCAGCTGCGCAACGACGACTGGGCCGAGGACGCGGTGTCCGAAACCGTGCTGGCGGCGCTGGAGAAGCCGCAGGCCTTCAGCGGCCGTTCGCAGCTGAAGACCTGGCTCATCGGCATCCTGAAGCACAAGCTCATCGACCAGCTGCGCCGCCGCGCGCGCGAGGTCAGCGCCACCACCGACGACGACGAGTCCGACCTGGACACCCTGCTGTTCCACGAGAACGGCCACTGGCGCGAGGCGCCGAAGGAATGGGGCGACCCGGAGCACGCGCTGCGCGAACGCCAGTTCTTCGTCGTGCTGGAGGCCTGTGTCGCGCACCTGCCGGCCACGCAGGGCCGCGTTTTCATGATGCGCGAATGGCTGGAGCTGGAGGCCGACGAGATCTGTAAGCAGATGGCCATCAGCGCGACCAACCTGTGGGTGCTGCTGCATCGCGCGCGATTGCGCCTGCGAGAATGCCTGCAGCAATCCTGGTTCGACACCCACCGATGAAAGCCAAGCTCAACTGCCGCGAAGTGACCGCGCTGGTGCTGGCCGGCGAAGACCGCCGCCTGACGCTGGGCGAACGCGTCGGCATGCGCCTGCACCTGCTGATCTGCAAGGCCTGCCCGCGCTTTGTGCAGCAGGTGACGCTGATGCGGCGGGCGTTGAATCGGTGGAAGGCGGATGTGGAGGGGTGAAGGGGGAGTTGGAGGTGGCTGGCGCCTCGTTCGCTCTGTGGTGGCGGTTCTGAAGGTTGGCACTAGACTGATCTGGGTCATTCGTGTTCCGCTGACTGGCGCTCGTGACCGGTTCATCCCCGCGTGCGTGGGGAACACTCGGTCTTTTCCTCGATCACATCGCCGACGGTCGGTTCATCCCCACGTGCGTGGGGAACACGGCTGTGCTTTGCGACCGACCGGACGCTGTACCGGTTCATCCCCACGTGCGTGGGGAACACAGTTCCAGGTAGTCCGCGCTCGGCGTGGTGGACGGTTCATCCCCACGTGCGTGGGGAACACCCCATGTCCAGCGCCTGCAGGGTCTCGAAGACCGGTTCATCCCCACGTGCGTGGGGAACACGCCCCACAAGAACACGCCGGCATTGCTGCCTGGGGTTCATCCCCACGTGCGTGGGGAACACAAGGGCAGCAGCAACGGCGTGTGCTCGGCCATCGGTTCATCCCCACGTGCGTGGGGAACACCGCGCGCGCGGCGGGATCAAGCTTGGCGATGTCGGTTCATCCCCACGTGCGTGGGGAACACAAGCTGACGCGCCGCGATGGCCAGGTGTTCGCCGGTTCATCCCCACGTGCGTGGGGAACACACGATGCCGCCCTGGCGGCGACGCACGTAGAACGGTTCATCCCCACGTGCGTGGGGAACACCTGCATCTCCGCGCCCCCGGCGGTGCCGTTGTCGGTTCATCCCCACGTGCGTGGGGAACACGTGGCCGGGTCGACCCGGACGGTGCGGACGTTCGGTTCATCCCCACGTGCGTGGGGAACACCAGCCCGACCAGCACGACGGCTACCCATTCCACTTCACGCCGAACTGCTGCGCCAGCAGCTGGTAGGTGCGGCGCACACGCGCACCTTCGATGCCACGCAGCTGATCGACGCTGCGGCGCGACGGCGGCTCCTCGCCGAAACGCATCGCGTACATCTTGCGTACCACCTTCAGGCGCAGGTCCTCGTCCAGCGCCAGCCGCGCCTGATACAGCAGCCGGTCCGAGCGCGCGCCGCCGGGCTGGCCGGCCGAATACAGCCGCACGCCGGCTTCGCCCACCCACACCACCAGCGTGCCCACGCGCGCGGCCAGCGCCGCGGCGCGGTGCGACATGCGTGTGCCCGGCTCCAGCATGATGCAGGCCACTCCGCCCACGGGGATGTGCGTGCGGATGCCGGTCACGTCCACCACCACGAAGGCGCCGTCGAGCAAGTCGATCTCGCCGCGTTCGATGAACACCACCGACAGCCGGTCCTTGATCGGGATCGGCTTCAGTGGCGGCAGCAGGCCGCTCAACCGGGCGCCTCGTTTGCGGCCGCCAGCGCCTGCGAAACGGCAGCGTGGCTGAGGCGTTGGCCGCCGGCGCGCAGCTGCTCCACCAGCGGGCTGATGGCGGGCAGGTGGCCAGCGCGCTTGGCCAGCACCAGCACACCCAGCGTGCCGATGATGTCCAGGCCCAGCTCCAGCGCGCACTGCCGAGCCGCATGGTCATCGGCCAGCAGGCCGGCACCAATCTGAATCGCCCGCCCGATGGCCGCGCACTCACCGGGGTCGAGCCCGTCCCGGACGATGGGTTCGGCATCGCATGCCACCAACAAGTTCTGGTCGAGCGCGGCCTGGATGCGCAGCGTGTCGGCGTTGTCCGGCCGCGCCATGCATTCGTCGAGCACGGCCGTGGGCACCTGCACCTGTACGAACAACTTCGGCAGCAGGGCCAGCAGGTCAAGCCGGCCCAGCGAGATCAGCGGCCCGGCATCGCTGACGACGATGCTGGCCATGGCACTACGGGCCGAAGGCGGCAAGCTCGCGCTCCAGTTCGCCGGGTTCCAGCCGGATGGTGGCGATGCCGCGCGCACCCAGCGCGTCAATCATCTCGCTATACGACAGCCCCGCAATACGGGCGGCCACGCCCAGGCTGATCTGCTGGCTGTCATACAACCGTGCCGCCAGTTCCAGGCGCACCTCGCTGGTGTCGATGTCGGCGCCGAGTGGCACGGCCAGCAATACCGGCTCGCCCTCATGGGTGACCAGCGAGGCCTCACCGCGAGCGGCATCGTCCAGCAGGCGCTGCGGCTGGCGGGAGAGGTCTTCAGTAGTGAGGGTGTGCATGGCGGGCTCCGGCGCTGTTCTCGATTCAAGCTTAAACGACCGGGCGTACGAGCAGCAATCCGCAGCCGAAGGCCTTGGCTCTGCCGACACCCTGCACCAAGGCTTGGCGGAGCAGGTTGGGATCGAACACCTGGACTTCGCCTTCGTAGTCGATCGATGAAAACTGGAGCATCCCTCCGCCACGCGGCAGACGATGCTGGTAGTACGCATCCCAGCGCAAAGCGGGCCCGGGATCGTCGCTCCAGTAGTCGCCGCGCTCGCAGATAGTCAAACCCCATCGGGGCAGCCTGTCAAGCAGCCATGCGCGGGCGGCCTGGTCCACCAGTCGATCGAACTCGTCGCGTTGGGAGCGCGAAGGTTTCCAGCCCTTCACATGACCACAGGCCTTCTTGGCAGCCATGATGACATCGTGGAACTCGCGGCGGCCGTGGTGGGACTTGGGCGGTTTTTCGCTCATTGCCGCGCGGCGGGCGTTGTACTGCGCCAGGGCTTCGGACCCCAGTTCCTCCCGCGTGGCAGTGGTCGGGTTGGCACGCAGGCGGAAATGCAGGCGCATGCCGGTTTCGAGGTCCGGCGGATAGGGACGTGGGTGGATGTCCACGTGCAGGGCTCCGGCGACCGGCCTGGGCTCGCGCTTGGAAACCACGTAGTACTGCGGCAGCCCTCGCGGATCGCGTTCCGCGCGGAACACAAAGTCGCGTGGCCTTCCCTCACCGGGGAACAGCCGCCACAGCAATGCGTGCTCACGATAGGCGTTGCCATGCATCAGATCGAACAGATGTGCCGGGTCGAGTCCGTCGCGCCGCACCGTGATGCGGCTGAACAAGTGGTGCGACGGGGAAGGGGTGCTTGTCATGCCGGAACCTCCATGCGCATGTACTCCTCGCGCTGCGTGAACTGCCACCGCCTGCGCGACAGCGGTTCGTCGCGCTGCGTCAAGGTCAGCGAGGGCGGCGCATCGGGAGCCAGACCTGCTTCACCGAGCCGGCTATCCCAGTAGTAGTGCCACTGATGTCCGAGACCGAGCCTGTCGCGCAGCTGAAGGTCGCGCTGCGCGGGAGGCTCGTCGCGCTCATCTGCAGAGGTCCATTCGGGCAGCAGCACGGCGTCGAAAGAATCGAGCGCTGACTTCAGCGTCGCATGTTGTCCCACCCGGGCTGCCACGGGCGCCGCCAGCGGACAGGAGCGACGCCCCAGATACAACACGAAGGTTGGCCGCTCAAGTGCTTTCTGCAATTGCGCCAGCGAGTACGCGCCGCTGGCATCTGCCAACTGCACAGCGACGATGCTGACGCTGTCACAGCGGTATTCACGCGCCGACAGAAGCGTTCCCAGCTTGGGGCGCTCCGGCCATGCGATTTCTTGGCGGCGCGTCCTATAGCGCTGCTTGCGCAGTTCGGGGGCCACCTGCACCGTATGGAAGTCGCGCAGCGGAAAACCCATCGAGTGCAGCTTGATGCCGAATCGCAGGTTGGCCGACAGCGCGGCATGCGCATCGTCATCGTCGCGCCGCAGGCCGAGCGCCGCGGCTAGCAGGCCCAACAACGCGGATCGCGACGGGTGCGTGCCCGAATGGCGCGATTCGCCCACGGCGATGCTGCCCCAGCTCGCCATCGGCGCGATGAGCCTGAAGACGAGAGCCTGCATCACCTCAGGCCTCCGACGCGAAGGCAATCAGCTCGGCCTTGGTGCCCGAACCCTCGAGCACATTGAACTCGTTGCGTTGCTCGGCGCAAGGGCCGTAGACCTTCTCCATGTTGTCGCGCAGCTTTTGCAACCGGGCGACGGACTCGCGGCCGTAGTCCGTTCCGTCCACCGGCCGCAGGAAGGCCAGCGACAGCGAGCGTGGCTGCTGCGGCCCCTTCTCTGCAAGCGCATAGTGAACATAGGCGCGCGAGGCAAAGCTGTTCTGCTTGCCGCTCGGGCCGACGGTCAGCGTCGACTCGACCAGGGCAGCCAGCGCCTTCGTCGTCAGCGTGGCGTCGCCACCCAGATTCTGCTCAAGGCGGTCGCGGTCGACGCAGAGGTACAGGTACAGCACTGCTGCAGCGAACCCCGCCTCCCCCACGTGGCCGGCACCGGTCTCGTCACGTCCCTTGTTCAGATCATCGACCGCAGTGAAGTAGTCGTCTTCGATGCCGGCCGCGTGCACGCTGACGGCGTGTGCCACCTGCACCGCCGCGTCCTCGTTCCACTGCGGACGGTGCGCCACCATGCGGCCGAACATCGCAATGTCGACGGCGTGCTGTTCGTGGAGCAGCGTGTCCAGCTCGACGTCGGTTGGCGCGCGGCGTTCCGCGGCAAGTCGGGCGATCAACGTGTCGAGTGAAGCCCGCTCGGCCGGCGAGACGTGCACCAGCGTTTCGGTTTCGAGCAGATTTTCTGCGCGCGGCTTGCCGTAGACGCCCGTGAGCTTCTGTGCCCACTCTTTGGCTTGTGCTTCGGCGACGCCGGCCTTCTTCAGCGCGTCGAGGGCTTCGACGCCCAACTTCTTGGTGCGCGTGCCGACGTGGCCTGCCAGTGCCGACTGGAACAGGTTCGAAGTGCGCCATGCACGTTTCAGGCTCTGCGACGACACGCGAATCCGGTCGCGGCCGCCCATCTTGGCTGTCTTCGGACGGCCCAGGTCGTCACGGTTCAGATTGGACGGCGGATAGGACACCAGCAGATGCAGTTGCACGAAAGTGGTCATGGAGCAGTCTCCGAAATGGGTCGTCGTGATGAATCAGGTCTCGGCCTTCGCCGTGGGTGAGGTGCGCGGGAACTCACCGAAGTAGGACAGGGCCCAGCGAACGCGGACGCGATCGGTGGCCACGATGGGCTTGTGCCCGCGCAGTTCGTCGATCCATCCGAACAGATCGTTGGCCAGTTCGACGATGTGGATCGACTGCCCCGCGAGCATGTCCAGTGCGCGTCGCACCCGCAGGAACAGGTCTTCTTCCGTTTCGGCTGCCAGCAGCTGTTCGAATCGCAGCCGGCTGAGCAGCGGCCCAGCACCGCCCTCGCGTGGCTTGCCGAGTTGCGATGCAAACGGCCTGGCGGCGGCGCCTGCGGCATGATCGACCCGCGCGATCAACCCGACGACCAATGCGCAGGCGGCCGGCTCGGTGACCAGCATGGGCCTGCCGACTTCGCTCAGCGCGAAGATCAGACGGACACAGGCGGGCTGCAGCACCACGTCGCCTGGCGTCGTGCAACGGCGCAGCGACGCCCTGTCCCCTCGGCCGAGATCGTGGAAGCCTTTGCGGCGCGACCACGCTTGCGCATCGTCTTCGGCAATCGGCTGCAGACCGTGCCACCAGCGATGCAGCACCTTTTCCTGCTCCTGATTCAACCAGGAACTGCTCATGCGGCCTCCTTTGCGTGGCGTTGAACTTCGCTGCGCAAGGCCTTCATCGGTTTGGCGGCGCGCAACCATTTCTCCAGGTCGGCACGGGCATCGACCACGCGCTTCAAGTCGGCGCATTGTTCGTAGGCACCTTCGGCCCATTGATCGAACAGCCGCAGGGTGTGTTCTATGACCGCGGCGTGCCAGCGGCTGTACACAGCAGCCAGCGACGGGCCGTAGAGCGCCTGCTGTTGCTGCAGATCGTCAAGCATCGCGTAGAACGCGCCTTCGGTGCGCTGCCAGAAGCTCTGGGGCACTGCCGGGTCGTCCTTGTGGTCTTTGGGTCTGTCGAACCAGGCTTGCTTGACGTGGCTGCGCAGCAGCCCTGCAGCCTCCTGCGCCACCTCCAGCATTGCACGCACGGCGCGGGCGAAGTCGTCGATCCTGTCCGGTGGCACCGCATGCACAGGCAGTGTCGTGTCGTACCAGCACCTGGCCTTCGCGTTGTCGAGATCGAAACCAAAAACCCACAGGCGCGGCGCACCCGTATGCTCCAGCGCCGACCAGCGTTCCGCCAGGTAGTGACGCACGACCTGTGCCGGCTCGGGCTGACGCTCGTTGCCCAGCATTAGCCCGAGCCAGTGGCGATAGCCGATCCCCCCCTTCTGTCCCTTGACGGACAAAGGCAGTTCTTTTTTCTTCGGGTCATGGTAGTAAGGTGTCAGCGGGTGCTCCCAGCCGAGGTAGTTCACGCCATAGTTCTTGGTGCTGAAGCACCTCAGCAGGCGGTCCGTCGCGGCGTTGCAGACACTGCAGCGGCCGGCTTCGGTGCTGGTCCAGTCCAGGCGGATGCGCCGGGGCATGCCCCAGTAGGCTTGCAAGGGATGGCCATCGGCCGGAGCGGTCTGGCCGTCCTTGCGCTCGCTGGTGCGGGTCGGACCCAGCCACGGCAGGATGGCGGCACGCTCGTTGCCGGCCTGCTGGCCCGCACGCTGCCGGATCGCAGTCTTCGGCATCACGTTGAGCCACAGCTTGTGCCACAGTGCCGCCGGCCTGCCAGGCGCTTCGGGTGGCCGGATCAGCGTCGTGAGCGGCCCGCCCCCACGCATCGACACGCGGTGGCCCACGCCGCCGGAGGGTGCATTGCATTGCAGGGCGAACAATGCTGTGGCTGCGCAGGCTGGGCAGAGGCCGGATTGGCGGGATGCCGGCCCGAAATACAGGTTGATGTCCGAGCCCTGGTCGATCAGCAATTCACCGATGTCACGCAGCCGGAATTCAGGCGTCGGCTGCAGGTCCTGCATGAAGGCGGGGCCGTCTGCGTTGAGGATGAAGGCATCGGCCCAAGGGGCGAAAGCGGCTTGCAACTCCTCGGTGGTGGGAGGCGTCCGCCAGCGCTTCAGCCATTCATCCTCGTCCGCTGGCGCATAAGCGGTCTGCAGCAGGCCGATCAGGAACTGGTATTGCGCGCCCTGGAAGTCGGGGCGCGGCGCATCGAGATCAGACAGATCCAGGTTCGCAACGCTGCTCGGATGTATCGGAAGGGCGACTCCTTCCATGTGCACTGCCTGCAACCAGTTGTCGTGTACCAGATTCATCGTGCTCCCGGTCAAACTATAACGAAGCTTCGAAATTGTGTGTGAGCTACAATTAGAGGGTTCTCCGCAAGCATATGCGGAGATGACCCACTTCGCAATCGAGCGTGGGCTGGTTCTCCATATTCGTGGGGATGTCGTTAACCCTGAGACCCCGTGCGCCATCCGGCCACGGGGTCATACAGGGCGACGACCGGACGCTGCCTGTTGTCGATCCCTTCGGCGCGCCACACGCCCGGTGCCTGTGAAGGGACCATGACCAGAAGCGTCGCGTACTTCAGCGCGCGGTGGCGGGTGCGCAGATCGTCGAGTGCTGCCGCGTCAGCAACCTCCCATGCCGGTGTGGCCGCGGCGAAAAGACGCGACGGCACCTTCACTGTGCTTGCGTCCCAGGGGTGCGGGTGGTCCGCCGCCCAGGGCCGCAGCGTGTGGCCTTCGCGGAGCAGCAGGACGACCTCACGACCTTCCTCGGCAAGACGAGTTGGCGTGTTCAACTCTTGATCCCATTCGCCGGCCTCCCAGGTGTAGCCCTGGTCGAGTTCGAGGCAGTTGCGCCGCGCCAGGGTGCGTTCGGCGTAGAGGTTGCCCTCCTGTTTCTCGCGCGACGGCAGCAGCGCCTTTGGTATGTGCGCCTCCGCATCGGGGCCGTAGACGCTTTCGATCAGCAGACGCGCCTGGAGTGGCAACGCGATCGCGCCCGTTTGAAGAAGGATGCGCTGCGACAGCCACAGGCGCCCGGTGTCGGGGTAGATGGTTGCGGCGCGGCGAAATCTGCTTCGATACCACTGGGCTGGCGGATCGTCCGACCACTCCGGCGCGAACACGTGCAGCACTGGCGGCGGACGGCCCTCGGTTGCCGCCGGGTTGCATAGCGCGTCACGCACGTGCCGGTGCAGACGGCCTGCGCGCTGCATCAGCGCGTCGATGGGGGCCATGTCGACGATCAGGACGTCGACGCAGTAGTCCAGCCCGACTTCCAGCACCGGAGAGCCCACGACGATCTGCCCACGACGCTGCTCGTGCCGGGACGCCTTGCCCAGCATGTCGAGAACCCGTGTCTCGATATCGAGCCGATCCGACAGCGCATAGCGGCTGTGGAACAGGGTGATGCGCTCAGGGTCAAGTTCAGGCAACGAGCGCAATGCCTCCCATGATTCGCGCGCGTCGTCCACGGTGTTGCGGATCCAGGCGACCGAGTTTCCCGCGAGTGCGGCCTCGCAGATCCTGGTCATCACCTCGCCTTCGTCGTGCAGGAAGGTTACCGGCACGCGGCGGCTGACTTCCGCTCGCGACGCGATCTCCATGCATTCGGGTTGAGCGTCCTTGCACTGATGCGTCAGCAGCGGATAGCGATCATCTGGTGGCAGTTCGATTCGATCCAGTTGCGCGCCCTGTCGGAAGGCATTGACCAGGCTCTCGCGCAGTTCGCCGGGCAGCGTCGCCGACAGCAGAACCGCGCTACCGCCTTGCCCTGCATGGGCCCTTAGCAGCGCACACAACAGCTCCGAGGTGTAGCCATCGAAACTGTGAATCTCGTCGATGACAAGCACCTTGCCTGCCATGCCCAGCAGGCGCAGCGACTGGTGCTGGGCCGGCATCACCGCCAGCAGCGCCTGATCGATGGTGCCGACGCCAAGGTCTGCCAGCAGCGCCTTCTTGTTCGAGTCTCCCAGCCAGGCGCTGCAGTTGCCGCTGGCGGATTCCTCTCCCGGGGCATACGCGCGGTCAGCCGGGGACGTAGGCAGCACCCGGAAGTCGTCCAGCAGGTGTCGGGAGCCATGTGCCAGCACCAGGTTCGGCCTGGGTGTGGCCTCGAATAGCCGCGTTTGTACCGGTCCGACGCGGCGGAACATCTGGTTGGCGGTGGCCATCGTCGGCAGTCCGAAATAGAGGCCGGCTCCAGGGTGCGCGGCCATCAGTCGATGGGCCAGGATCAACGCGGCTTCGGTCTTTCCGGCGCCAGTGACATCCTCCAGTACGAACAGCTGAGGCCCCTGACCGATCTTGATCTCCGCAACCAGTCGCTGCAGAGGCGTGAGTTCTCGAAGGTGATCGAACAACTGGTTCGGCGTCACGAATGCTCGGACCCGAGTCTCGGCGAGTCCCGTCGCGGCGATTGCGGCGTCGGCGCGCGGGCATGCGTACTCATGCCAGTAGCGCTCGACCGGCATGGGTTCGCTCACGTATCGGAAGTGATCCTGGTTTGAGCCGATCCAGTCGGCCAGGACGCCGAGCCCGGCAACTCGCCAGGACGCTGAGGTGGCGCCTGCGTGCAGGGCGTCGGAAGAGAGCGTGGTTCCTTCAGGCGTCAGCAACAGTTGCGCTGCCGCGCATGCGAATTCCTGCGTGGCTACCAGGTCCGTCGGGTCGAAGTAGTTGTGGTGTGACAAGCCCAGGCTGCCGTCAGCCTTGCGCGGTGGTTGCCCGTGATGGCCCACGACGCTGCAGATCAGCCGTTCCCAGATCTTGTCGTTCGGTTTGTCCAGCCAGGGGGAAAGCCCGGTTCGCACTGCGCGCCACGCGAGCAGGCCCAGGCTGTCGTGGCGGATGCCGTTTCCGTAGCGAAAGCGCGGCATGTAGGGGACGAGGTCCGCATCGAGGTCGCGGACCAAGTTCTGGAATCCGCGTGAGAACTTGCCCAGATCGTGCATGGCGGCAAAGAAGGGCAGGCTCGGCACCAGGGCCTCGCGTATCGGCGCGGGTAGGCGCCGTCCCCAGGCGGTATCGCACAGGCGCCGCATGACGGCAGCGACATCGAGGCAGTGATAGGCCAGCAGGTGAAAGCGCTGCCGGGACTCCAGCCCGGGTCTGGCCTTACCCCAGTAGCGGTGATAGGAACTCCGGTTCATGGCAGTCTCGCTCGCATGAAGCCGATCCTGCCAGTGCTCAGGCTCATGGCGTGACCCTGACCAACATCGCGCGAAGTCTCTCGCTCACCGCTTCCCGCAACCCCACCGGCGCCAAGCACCGCATCGAGCTCGTGCTCGGACACGACGGTCGCCGCCTTGTCCAGCACGCGCGCGCTGCGCATCGTGGGCAAAGCGGCGCAGGTGGTGCCACGCATCGAGGTACCAGTTGTCGCGGTAGTGGATCAGCTGCTGCGGCGACACCTGCCGTTCCCGGGTCTCGTCACGGATGCGGCAGCGGTCGTCGATTTGCGGGCACTGGCGGCACAGCAGCGCTGTGCCCACGGCCTGGTTGCGGCGGGATGCAAGACTCACGACAGAACACGCTCGCCCGTTGTTCGCCGGACTCACCGCAACGTCACCTGCCGCACCGCCCGCTCCCACCCCGCCATCAACTCCGCCGCGCGCTCGCGCGGCATCGTCGGTTCGAAGCGGCGCTGCAGCTGCCACTGCGCGCTCAGGTCGTCCTGGCTGCGCCACAGCCCGGTGGCCAGGCCGGCCAGGTAGGCCGCGCCCAGCGCGGTGGTTTCCACCACCTGCGGCCGCAGCACGGGGATGCCCAGCAGGTCGGCCTGGAACTGCATCAGCAGGTCGTTGACGCTGGCGCCGCCGTCCACGCGCAGTTCGCTCACCGCGGCGCCGCCACCGGCGCGGGCGTCGCGGTCCATGGCCTGCAGCAGCGCCGCGCTCTGGAAGGCGATGCTCTCCAGCGCCGCGCGCGCGATGTGGGCCATCGTCGTGCCGCGCGTCAGGCCGACGATGGCGCCGCGCGCGTCGGGCCGCCAGTACGGCGCGCCCAGGCCGGTGAAGGCCGGCACCAGCACCACGCCGCCGGCGTCGGGCACGCTCTCGGCCAGCGCCTGCACCTCGTGGCTGGCATCGATGGCGTGCAGCCCGTCGCGCAGCCACTGCACCACCGCGCCGCCGATGAACACGCTGCCTTCCAGCGCAAATTCCGGCGTCGTGCCGGTCTGCGCGGCCGCCGTGGTGATCAGCCCGTTGGCCGACGCCTGGAAGCGCGTGCCGGTGTGCATCAGCATGAAGCAGCCGGTGCCGTAGGTGTTCTTCGCCTGGCCCTCGCGGAAGGCCGCCTGGCCAAACAGCGCGGCCTGCTGGTCGCCGGCGATGCCGGCGATGGGGATGGCCCGGCCGAACAGCGCGGGCAGCGTTTCGCCGAACACGCCGCTGGACGGCAGCACGCGCGGCAGCACGCTGTCGGGCACGTGCAGCGCCTTCAGCAGGTCGCGGTCCCAGACGTTGTGGCGGATGTCGAAGAGCATGGTGCGCGACGCGTTGCTCACGTCGGTGGCATGCACCGCGCCGCCGGTCAGCTGCCACAGCAGCCAGCTGTCAACGGTGCCGAAGGCCAGCTCGCCGTGTGCCGCCGCCACGTGCGCGCCGCGCACCTGGTCCAGCAGCCAGCGCAGCTTGGTGGCCGAGAAGTACGGGTCGATGCGCAGCCCGGTGGCGTGCTGCACCGTCGGCTCCAGCCCCTGCGCGCGCAGCTGCGCGCAGAAGGGCTCGGTGCGCCGGTCCTGCCAGACGATGGCGTGGTGCACCGGTTGGCCGGTGCGCCGGTTCCACAGCAGCGTGGTCTCGCGCTGGTTGGTGATGGCTATGGCGCGGATGTCGGCGGCCGTCAGCCCGGCCTTGGCCAGGGCCTCCTGCGCGGTGGCCAGCTGCGTGGCCCAGATCTCCATCGGGTCGTGCTCCACCCAGCCCGGCTGCGGGTAGTGCTGCGTCAGCTCGCGCTGCGCCATCGCCACGATGCGGCCCTGCGCGTCGAACACGATGCTGCGCGAGCTGGAGGTGCCCTGGTCGAGCGCGAGAATGTGGCCCATGCGGTCTCCTTCGTCTTCTGCAGAGGCAATCTAACCGATGGGTATGGGTGTGTCGTTCGCGCTGGCCGCCGGCCTGATGTGGGGGCTGGTGTTCATCGCCCCGCTGCTGCTGCCCGAGTACCCGGCAGCGCTGCTGTCTTTCGGCCGCTACCTGGCCTTCGGGCTGATCGCGCTGCCGCTGGCCTGGCTGGACCGCCCGCGCCTGCGCCAGCTGACGCGCGCCGACTGGCTGGAGGCGGGCAAGCTGGCGCTGGTGGGCAACATCGTCTACTACCTGTTCCTGGCCGGGGCCATCCAGCGCGCCGGCGGGCCGCTGCCGACGATGATCATCGGCACGCTGCCGGTGGTCATCGCCATCAGCTCCAACCTGCGCGACCACCGGCGCGACGGCAAGCTGCCGTGGCTGCGGCTGCTGCCGTCCCTGCTGCTCATCGCCGCCGGCATCGCGCTGGTCAACCAGGTGGAGATCGCCCACCTGCGCAGCGACGCGCAGGCCGACGTCGGCCGCTATGCGCTGGGCGCGCTGCTGGCCGTGGGCGCGGTGGTTTGCTGGACGTGGTACCCGCTGCGCAATGCCGACTGGCTGCGCGCGCACCCCGACCGCCCGCCCGCCACCTGGGCCACCGCGCAAGGCATCGCCACCTTGCCGCTGGCGCTGCTGGGCTACGGCGCCTGGTGGGCCTGGTCGGCGGCCCGCGGCGACGCGTTCCCCATGCCCTTCGGCCCGCGTCCGGTGCATTTCGTGGGGCTGATGTTCGCGGTGGGGCTGCTGGCGTCGTGGCTGGGCACGCTGTGCTGGAACGAGGCCAGCCAGCGCCTGCCGACCACACTGGTCGGCCAGCTCATCGTCTTCGAGACCCTGTCGGCGCTGGCCTATGCGTTCTTGCTGCGCGGCCGGATGCCCGAGCCGGCGACCCTGGCCGGCATCGCGCTGCTGGTGGCCGGCGTGCTGTGGGCGCTGCGCGTGCGGCCCGAGCCACCGGTGGCGCACGCCGCCTGACGGTCGCTGGCGCACGCCGCCTGACGGCCACGCGGCGCCTAGTGCGTCAACCCGGGGAAGGACGCGCGCAGGCTGGTCAACATCATGTCCACCGCGATGGCGGCCAGGATCATGCCCATCAGCCGCTGCGTGATGGCCGTCGAGCGCGCCGACAGGTGGTGGCCGATCCACGGCGCCGCCAGCATGGCCACGCTCAGCAGCGCCAGGAAGACCAGCAGCCCCAGCGCGAAGGCCAGCTCCTGGCCGCTGCGGTAGGCGGTGTGGCCCAGCACGATCATCGTGGCGATGGCGCCCGGGCCCAGCAGCAGTGGGATGGCCAGCGGGTAGATGGCCACGTCGTCGCTGTCGCTGTGCGCCAGGTCCTGGCGCTCCTTGTCGGTGGGCGCCTGCTGCGTGCTGGCGGTGCCGTGCAGCATGGACAGCGCGATCAGCAGCACCAGCAGGCCGCCGGCCAGGCGGAAGTCGCTGATGCTGACGCCGAAGACACTCAGGATGGCCTCGCCGGCCACGGCCGACACCACGCAGCCCACCGACACCGCCAGCAGCGTGGTCACGGCGATGCGGCGGCGCTCGGCGTCGGTCGCGCCCTGGGTCAGCGACAGGAAGACCGGCACGTTGGCCACCGGGTTCATGATCGCGAACAGCGCCGAAAAGACCTTGATCGAAAACGCCAGGTCGAAGGACATGCGGGGCACTCTAACAGTCGGGCACGCCAGGCCGTAGCCTTGACCCCATGGATTCACTCATCGCGGCGGCGGCGCGCGCCCTGGCCGGCGGCGACGTGCTGGGCGCGCTCAACCAGGTGGCGCTGCGCAACGACCCGCCGGCACTGGCGCTGCGCGGCGTGGCCATGGCGCGCCTGGGCGAACTGGGCCGCGCGCGCGAGCTGCTGCGCCGCGCGGCCCGCGGCTTCGGCACGCACGAAACGCTGGCCCAGGCGCGCTGCGTCGTCGCCGAGGCCGAAGTGGCGCTGGCCTTGCGCGAGCTGTCCGGCTCGCCACGCCCGCTGGAGGCCGCCGCCGCGGCGCTGCAGGCCCGCGGCGACGCAGCCAATGCGCGCCTGGCCCGGCTGATCGCTGCGCGGCGCTGGTTGCTGCTGGGCCGCCTGCAGCCGGCCGCGGCGGCGCTGGCCACGGCGCAGGACCCGACGCAGGACCCGACGCAGGGCCCGACCCAGGGCCCAAGCCAGGGGTTCCGCGGGCCCCCCGCGCTGGTGGCGGTCGCCGAACTGGTGGGTGCCGAACTGGCGCTGCGCTCGCTGCACGTCGATGTGGCGCAGGCCGCGCTGGCCCG
>JAHBZS010000024.1 GCA_019635285.1 Rubrivivax sp.
TCGCGAAGCGGCGACCGCCGCAGCATGAGCCCGTGGCAGGTGCCGCCTGGCGCGATGCGCTGAAACCCCGCAAGAACGGCTGTGGGCTTCGACCGCTATGCGCCGAGAGCAGCCTCACGCCGCGATCGCCACCGGTACGAGGGACTACGCCGCCGGGCCAGGCAGCGGCCGCGGCACGTCGCTGACGCTGAAGCAGCCTTCGTAGGTGAAGAGCAGCGACACGTAGAACATGGTGGAGAACGCCAGCCCGGCGGGCATGGCAATCAGGCCGGCCAGCTGGCGCGCGTCGAACAGCGCGAACACCAGGCCGACCAGCGCGCCGAACACCCCGATGACCACCGCCCAGGTCAGCGAGTACATCGTGAAGGCGCCCTTGCAGCGCCACAGCGCCAGCGTGCTGGAGAAGAGTGCCTGGCTGACGCCCTGCCCTTGCCAGTAGACCAGCGCCGGGGCGTGCCAGAACGGGATCGACAAGGCGGCGGCCAGGCCGAAGCGCGTGACCATGCCCCAGCCCAGCCGCGGGTCGGCGAGCACGACCTCCAGCTCGCCGCGCGTGCCGTCGCCCTGGGCCATCAGCCGTTGCAGGCGCTCGAAGCTGCCGCCGTCCACCCAGTCGCTGAGCGTCATGATCAACACCGTGCACAGCGCATAGGCCGCGCACAGCGTGAGCAGCGTCTTGCGGCGTCTGGCGTCACCGCGCAGCGGCTCGATGAACAGGCCCGGATGCACCGGCAGGTCGTCGCGCGCGGCACGGCTGCCGATCATGAAACCCAGGCTCAGCAGCGGCAGCGACATCAGCATCACCACGCCGCCGACCACCGGCACCAAGGTGGCCAGCAGGGCGACGAGCAGGAAGGCCACGAACATCGCGCTGAAGGGCAGCGGGCGGCGCATGAACAGGCGGAAGGCGTCGCGCACCCATTGCACGCCTTCCATGGCTGCGGCTTGTCGTATCGAAAGTGCCATCGGTGGGGGTCAGTGCAGCGGATGCCACGGCCGCTCGATGCGGTCGCGCAGCACGCGCTCGAAGTGATCGGGGTCCTTGGCCTGCAGCAGCGCGGCGTCGCGCGGCAGATGCAGGTCCCACAGCCGCGACAGCCAGAAGCGGAACGCCGCCGCGCGCAGCAGCGCGGGCATCAGCCGCGCCTCGCCGCTGGCGAAGGGGCGAATGCGCTGGTAGGCGTCGCAGAACAGCGTGGCGCGGTCTTCGAGCAGGCGGCCGCTGGCCTGGTCGATGCACCAGTCGTTCAGGCACACGGCCACGTCGAACAGCAGGCAGTCGATGCCGGCGAAGAAGAAGTCGAACAGGCCGCTCAGCCGGTCGGCGTCGAAGACCACGTTGTCGCGGAACAGGTCGGCATGGATCGGCCCGCGCGGCAGCGCCGCGGCCGCGGCGCTGGCCGCCACGCCGCGCTGGAAGGCCAGTTCGTCGCGCAGCTGCTGCGCGCGCGCCTCGTCCAGGAAGGGCAGCACCTCGGGCACGGTGGCGACCCACCAGTCCAGCCCACGCAGGTGCGGCTGGTGCAGCTCGAAGTCAGTGCCGGCCAGGTGCAGCCGCGCCAGCATCTCGCCCATCTGCTGCAGGTGGCGCGTGTCCGGCGCCAGCACGTGGCGGCCGGGCAGCCGGTTCACCAGGGCGGCCGGCTTGCCGCACAGCTGGTGCAGGATGCGGCCCTGGGCGTCCGCCTGCGGCTCGGGCACCGGCAGGCCGTGGCGCGCCAGGTGCTGCATGTAGCGCAGGTAGAAGGGCAGTTGTTCGTGGCCCAGGCGTTCGAACAGCGTCAGCACCCACTCGCCCTGGTCGGTGCTGACGAAATAGTTGGTGTTCTCGATGCCGGCGCCGATGCCGTGCAGCGCGGTCACATGGCCGCGCCCGAGTGCGCGCACGAAGGCCTCGGCCTGCTCGAGGCGCACTTCGGTGTAGACGGCCATGCGCGAGCGCGCTTCAGAACGAGAACAGCTGCCACAGCGAGCGGCCCTCGGAACGCCGGTCCTGCGTCAGGTCGCGGCCGTCGGCCGCGGTGCCGATCTGGTAGGCCGGCACGCCGGGCAGCTTGGAGCGCACCACGATGCGCTGCGTCTGGCCGCGCACGCGCAGCTCTTCCATGCGCACCGCGTCGTCCTCGGTGACGATGCGCTGCACCTTCGGCTCGCCGCCGCGCTGCGGCGGCCCGCCATCCGGTGCCGCGGCCGGCGCCGCCGAAGCCGGCGCCGCAGCCGCGGGCGCGGTCTGCGCCTGGCAGGCCAAGCCGCAGCACAGCAGGGCGACAAGTAGCACGGACTTCATGGCCGGGATTCTAGGCGGCGCTGCCCAGCAGCCGCGCCGTGCGCCGCCCCAGGCCCTTGAGCACGCGGTTCAGCGCGCCCAGTTCGGCCGGCACGGCCGCGACCCGCGCCGCATCCACCAGCACCACGTTGCCGGACCACGGGTCCGGCGCACCGGGCAGGAACAGCACGACGCGCCCATCCGCCAGGCGTTCGACCTCCATGGCCAGCATCTGCTGGTCGTCGAAGCTCACCAGCACCGGCTGCAGGCCCTGCATGCCCTCGCCCGCCAGGTCCTGCGTCATGCCCTTGAACACGGTGTAGCGCGGGTACAGCGCGTGCAGGCGGTTCTCGAAGGACTCCGACAGCCGGCGGCCCAGCGCAGCCCGCGCCAGCAGCCCTGCGCCGAAGCACAGCAGCAGCAGCAGCGCCAGCGTGGCCAGCGTCGCCAGCGCCACGCCGCCCACGCTCTTGTCCGGCAGCAGCGCGATCAACGGCGCCGCCGCCTTGCCGACCAGCGCGATGCCCTGGCCGACCACCGCCAGCGCCACCACCACCGGCAGCAGCAGCACCACGCCGCCGATCAGCGTGGTCTTCAGGGGCTGGATCGAAGGGCGCATACACGGCCTCGTGCTGTCGGGATGCCTCAGCTTACAGGCTGGCCGACAATCGGCGCATGGTGCGTCGTGACGTTGAGGAAGGACTGATCCCCGCGGGGGGAGGACCGACCTTGGCTTGCTGCGCCACTCCAACGGGTGAAAGTCCCGTCCCGGTAGGCGTCGGTGCGCCGGGTAGCAGGCCCCAGGCAGCGGAGGGAGACTTCCATGCCCGAGCGGGGCGTCAAAAGCCCGTGAGGCGGCAACTGCCGCGCAGCGGGGAGCAAGCACGCGGGCCGCAACATGAAGTGAAGCCTGCAGCCTCGACAGATTTACAACCCGCAGGCCGAGCCGCTCATGTCACGGCGAAGGCAACATCACCGGGGCGAGTGCCGAAGCGCGCTGGGGACTGCGGCGGGGTATGGGGCGCAGCACGCGTGCAAGGAGTGGAGCGGAACACGAGAGACCCGTCTGCGCTGCCCGAGTCGGGGCAAGCGCGCTCGTATAAGCCCAAGGTGAAATCGAGGCGTGCGCAGCGGGAGTCCGAGGGGATCGTAGTACCGTTGGGTGCGGCGCAAGCCGTGCCCGCGAAGGCCGTGGGGCATAACGCGGCTGGAGGGAAGGGTCCCTGCGGTGGTCATGTTGCTGGAGCGGGTAAGCGCAAGGGAATGGCCGGCCAGACCGGACCTAACGACCCCGGCGGTGATGAGCCGCGCGAAAACGTGCGACAACTGCAAAGGCAGCTTTGGGCCGCAGCCAAGCGGGCGCCGGCAAGGCGCTTCCATGCGTTGTACGACCAGTTGTGCAGGGATGACATCCTGCACGAGGCGTGGAAGCGAGTGCGCCGCAACCGCGGCGCAGCGGGGATCGATCGTGTGTCGGTCCAGGATGTGGAGCAGTATGGAGTCCAGCGCTTCTTGCAGGAGCTGGGTGACGTACTGCGAGCGGGCGAGTACGGTGCGCAGGTCGTGCGGCGCGCCTACATCCCCAAGGCAGACGGAGCAAAGCGGCCCTTGGGTATTCCCACGGTGCGCGACCGGGTGGTGCAGATGGCGGCCAAACTGGTGCTGGAGCCAATCTTCGAGGCGGACTTCGAGCCGTGTTCGTACGGATTCAGACCCAGGCGCAGTGCGACGATGGCGATCGAGCGACTCAGGCAACTGGGCAATCGAGGGGCCGATCACGTGCTGGACGCCGACATCAGCGATTACTTCGGCAGCATCGATCACGACAAACTGCTTACCTTGATGGGGCAGCGCGTCAGTGACCGGCGGATACTCAAGCTGGTGAGGCAATGGCTACAAGCAGGGGTGATGGAAGACGGCGCGGTGCGCCACCCGGTGGCGGGAACGCCGCAGGGTGGTGTGATTTCGCCGCTGCTGTCGAACATCTACCTGCACGTGCTGGACCGGGTGTGGCGCCGACACGGCGCGCATCTGGGCGAACTGGTGCGGTATGCGGACGACTTCGTGGTGATGTGCCGTAGTGCGCAAGCCTGCGAAGAGGCCCAGCGCCGCATCGAGCACGTGCTGGGTCGGCTGGGCTTGAAGCTGCATCCGCAGAAGACGCGACGCGTGGTGCTGACGCAGGGCCGGGAGGGCTTCGACTTCCTGGGCTGCCACCTGCACAAGCGCATGAGCGGGCGACTGTGGCAGCAAGAGGGCGTCAGGCGGTACTACCTGTATCGGTGGCCAAGTCGCCGGGCGATGAACCGGGTGCGCGGCCGGGTGCGGGAGCTGACCCCCAGAGGGCGCTGTCATCAGGATGTGCGAAGCGTGATTGCCGAGCTCAACCCGGTGCTGCGTGGCTGGGGGCAGTACTTCGGCAGCGGCAACGCGGCCAACCATTTCATCGATGTTGACGCCTACGTCGTGAGACGTTTGCGCAGCCTGCGGGTCAAGCGCGCGGGGCGCAGCCTGAAGGCAGGCCAGGCGCAACGCTGGGATCGCGAGTACTTTGAACACCTTGGGTTGTATCGCCTGCGAGGCACCATCCGCTATGCCGGCAAACCTCCCGGAAGAAAACGGGAGTCCGCGTAATGCTGCGAGCCGACAGACCACTGGTAAGCCGTGTGCGGGAAATCCGCATGCACGGTTTGGAAGGGGGCGTTCGCTCCTGGATTTATTCAATTTAGGAACCAACGTCTACCAATGAGCGACAAGATCATGCTGCTGGTCGACGGTTCCAGCTACCTGTACCGCGCTTATCACGCGCTGCCCGACCTGCGCGCACCCGACGGCTTCCCCACCGGTGCCATCCACGGCGTGATGGCGATGATGAAGTGGCTGCGCGAGCGCTATCCGGCGGAACACGCGGTGTGCGTGTTCGACGCCAAGGGGCCGACCTTCCGCGACGCCTGGTATGCCGACTACAAGGCGCAGCGCGCGCCCATGCCCGCCGACCTGGTGCAGCAGATCGAGCCGATCCACGAGGCCGTGCGCCTGCTCGGCTGGCCGGTGCTCGAAGTGCCGGGCATCGAGGCCGACGACGCCATTGGCACCTTGGCGGCCATCGCCGCGGCCAGCGGCCACAAGGTGCTGATCTCCACCGGCGACAAGGACCTGGCGCAACTGGTCACGCCCGAGGTGACGTGGATGAACACCATGGCCAAGCCGCCGGAGGTGCTGGACGGGCCGGCGGTGAAGGCCAAGTTCGGCGTGCCGCCCGAGCGCATCGTCGACTACCTGACGCTGGTCGGCGACAGCGTGGACAACGTGCCCGGCGTCGATAAGGTGGGGCCGAAGACGGCGGTCAAGCTGCTCGACGAACACGGCTCGCTGGACGGCATCATCGCGGCCGCGGCGGGCATCAAGGGGGCCGTCGGCGACAACCTGCGCAAGGCGCTGGACTGGCTGCCCACCGGCCGCAAGCTGGTCACCGTGCGCACCGACTGCGACCTGTCGGAGCAGGTGCCAGGCTGGCCCGCGCTGGACGCGCTGGCGCTGCGCGAGGCCGACCGCGCCGGGCTGCTGGAGTTCTTCTCGCGCTTCGGCTTTCGCACCTGGCGCAAGGAGCTGGAGGAGGCGCCCGCCGGTGCCGCCGACGCGGCGCCCGCGGCGGCCGCCGGGTCGGCGCCGGCGGTCGAGCTGGCGCACGAATACGAAACGGTGCTCGACTGGGCCCGCTTCGACCACTGGCTGCAGCAGCTGCAGGGGGCCGAGCTGGTGGCGCTGGATACCGAAACCGACTCGCTGGACGGCATGCGCGCGCAGATCGTCGGCCTGTCCTTCGCCACGCAGCCGGGCGTCGGCGTCTACGTGCCACTGGGCCACGACTATCCCGGCGCCCCCGAACAGCTGCCGCGCGACGAGGTGCTGGCCCGCCTGCGCCCCTGGCTCGAGGACGAGCGCGCGGCCAAGGTGGGGCAGAACATCAAGTACGACCTGCACGTCTTCGCCAACCACGGCATCGCGGTGCGCGGCTACGTGCACGACACGCTGCTGCAGAGCTACGTGCTGGAGGCGCACAAGCCGCACGGCCTGGAAAGCCTGGCCGAGCGCCACCTCGGGCGCAAGGGCCTGAGCTACGAGGACCTGTGCGGCAAGGGCGCGCACCAGATTCCGTTCGCCCAGGTGGATATCGAGCGCGCCACGCGCTATTCCGGCGAGGACAGCGAGATGACGCTGCAGGTGCACCAGGCGCTGTGGCCGCAGATCGAAGCCGAGCGCGGCCTGCGCTTCGTCTACGAGAAGATCGAGATGCCCACCTGCAAGCTGCTGCAGCGCATCGAGCGCCAGGGCGTGCTGGTCGATGCGCAGCGGCTGGCGCAGCAAAGCAAGGACCTGGGCGAGCGCATGGTGGCGCTGGAGCAGCAGGCCTACGAGCTGGCCGGCCAGCCCTTCAACCTGGGCAGCCCCAAGCAGATCGGCGAGATCCTGTTCGGCAAGCTCGGCGTGCCGGTGGTCAAGAAGACCGCCAGCGGCGCGCCCAGCACCGACGAGGAGGTGCTGGAGAAGCTGGCCGAGGACCACCCGTTGCCGCGGCGCATGCTCGAGCACCGCAGCCTGTCCAAGCTGAAGGGCACCTACACCGACAAGCTGCCGCTGATGGTCAACCCCGCCACCGGCCGCGTGCACACCAATTACGCGCAGGCGGTGGCCGTCACCGGCCGGCTGTCCAGCAACGACCCGAACCTGCAGAACATCCCCATCCGCACGCCCGAAGGCCGGCGCGTGCGCGAGGCCTTCGTCGCGCCGCCGGGCCACCGCATCGTCTCGGCCGACTATTCGCAGATCGAGCTGCGGCTGATGGCGCACATCAGCGGCGACGAGGGCATGAAGCGCGCCTTTGCCGCCGGCGAGGACATCCACCGCGCCACCGCCGCCGAGGTCTTCGCGCTGCCGCTGGCCGAGGTCGGCGCGGAGCAGCGGCGCTATGCCAAGACCATCAACTTCGGCCTGATCTACGGCATGGGCGCGTTCGGCCTGGCCAGTGCGCTGGGCATCGAGCAGAAGGCGGCGCGCGACTACATCGACCGCTACTTCGCGCGCTTCGCCGGCGTGCGCCGTTGGATGGACGAGACCAAGGCGCGCGCGGCCCAGCTGGGTTATGTCGAGACGCTGTTCGGCCGGCGCATCGTGCTGCCCGACATCAAGGGCGGCAACGGCCCGCGGCGCAGCGCCGCCGAGCGCCAGGCCATCAATGCGCCGATGCAGGGCACCGCGGCCGACCTGATCAAGCTGGCGATGATCGCCGTGCAGGCGGCCATCGACCGCGAGCAGCGCGCCACGCGCATGGTCATGCAGGTGCACGACGAGCTGGTGTTCGAGGTGCCCGAGGCCGAGCTCGACTGGGTGCGCGACGCGGTGCCCAAGCTGATGGCCGGCGTGGCCGAGCTGTCGGTGCCGCTGCTGGCCGAGGTGGGTGTCGGCGACAACTGGGACCAGGCGCACTGACGGGGACGCGGGGACGCGCGGGCACGCCCGCACGGCCGCCCGCTGCACGCCGGCCCCGACGCGCCGCGCCCCCTGCGGTGTGAAGGCGGAGGCTTTCCTAGAGCCGTCTCTCTAGCGAAAGCCCCCGATTTGGGGTGCTCCCCCTACGGCTTGTCGGCACAGTCACGTCATCGAGTTCAACCCAAGGAGCAACCCATGAGCAAGAAGAGCCTGTCCACCGTCGCCGTCGCCGTCATCGAGTCCTACGGCAACACCGCCATCAACGTCATCAACGCCTACCGCGTCGGCGGCGAACGCGTGATCGGTTTCGTCGACCAGCGTTTCGAAGCCGCCGTCAACACCGGCGCCGCCCGCCTGAGCGAAGAGCTGCGCAGCAACCTGATCGACGCCGAGAAGCGCGTCAGCGGCTACTACGCCCGCGGCCTGCAGTTCGGCACCGACCGTGCCGAGAGCGCTGTCAACACCGCCGTCGATCTGGCCAACAAGGGCGTCGACCGCATCGCCGCCAACGCCGAGCGTTTCGACCAGGCGACCCAGTTCGGCGCGCTGGAGCTGATCAACCGCGTGGCCCTGCCCGCGGCCACCGCGATGAGCGACGTCGTGGTGCGCATCGAAGAAGGCTCCAGCCAGCTGGTGAAGAAGGTCGCCGGTCAGCCGGCCGTCGTCAAGGCCGTCGTCAAGCAGGCCAAGACGGTGCGCAAGGCCGCGGCCAAGACCGCCAAGAAGGCCGTCGCCACCAAGAAGGCGGCGGTGCGCAAGACCGCCACGGTGGCCCGCAAGACCCGCGCTGCGGTCGCCAAGGCCGTGCCCGCCGCGGCCTGATCCGCGCCGCGCCGCAAGGGCGTTGCCGACCCCGCGAGGGGCGGCAGCGCCCTTCGCTTTTTGGGGGCTGTCATCGTGCTGTCACGGGCCGGGGCGACGATGCGCGCAACCTAGAATGGGACGCATGAGCGAAGATCGAAGCGGTGGCAGTCCGGTGCTGGCCGGTGCGCCGACCGCTGGCCCGATGCTCAAGCTGCTCAACCGCGAGAGCGCGATCCTCGACTTCAACCGCCGCGTGCTGGCCCAGGCGCGCCGTGCCGACGTGCCGCTGCTGGAGCGGCTGCGCTACATCACCATCGTCTCGTCCAACCTGGACGAGTTCTTCGAGGTGCGCTACGCCGACTACCTGGAGGCCGCGCGCTCGCCCCACACCACGGTCTCGCCGGCCGACCTGCGCGCGGTGGCCGCCGCCGCGCATGCGCTGATCGACGAGCAGTACCGCGTCTTCAACGACGAGCTGGTGCCGGCGCTGCAGGATGCCGGGCTGGTGGTGCTGAACCATGCCGAGCGCGACGCCGCGCAGCGCCGCTGGGTGGCGCGCTTCTTCGAGCAGCAGGTGCGCCCGCTGCTGGTGCCGGTGGGGCTGGACCCGTCGCATCCGTTCCCGCAGGTGGCCAACAAGTCGCTGAACTTCATCTGCCGCCTCGGCGGGCGCGACGCCTTCGGCCGCGAGAACCTCATCGCCATCGTCAAGGTGCCGCGCGTGCTGCCGCGCGTCATCCGCCTGCCCGACGCGCTGTGCCCTGGGCGGCAGGCCTATGTGGTGCTGACCAGCGTCATCCGCGCGCATCTGGGCCAGCTGTTCCCGGGGCGCACGGTCGAGTCCTTCTCGCAGTTCCGCGTGACGCGCGATTCCGACCTGGACGTCGACGAGGACGAGGCCACCAACCTGCGCCAGGCGCTGCGCACGGGCTTGAGCACGCGCCACTACGGCCAGGCGATCCGGCTGGAGGTGGTGCACAGCTGCCCGGAGCAGCTGTCGCAGTTCCTGCTGACGCAGTTCGGCCTGCCCGAGGATGCGCTGTACCGGGTCAACGGGCCGGTCAACCTGGGCCGGCTGAGCCAGCTGATCGACCAGGCGGTGGCTGACGACCTGCGCTTCCCGCCCTTCGAGCCCGCCTGGCCGACGCGCCGGCTGCCCGCGGGCGTGCCGATCTTCGAGGCGCTGCGCCGCGGCGACCTGCTACTGCACCATCCCTTCGAGAGCTTCGACCCGGTGGTGCAGTTCCTGCGCGAGGCGGTGCACGACCCCGAGGTGCTGGCGATCAAGCAGACCATCTACCGCACCGGCGAGAAGTCGGTGCTGATGGAGCTGCTGATCGAGGCCGCGCGGCGCGGCAAGGAAGTGATGTGCGTGGTCGAGCTGAAGGCGCGCTTCGACGAAGAAGCCAACATCAACTGGGCCGAGCGGCTGGAGGCGGTGGGCGCGCAGGTGGTCTACGGCATCGTCGGGCTGAAGACCCATGCCAAGCTGCTGCTCGTCACCCGTCGCGAAGGCCGCAAGCTGCAGCGCTACGTGCACCTGTCCACCGGCAACTACAACCCGCGCACCGCGCAGCTGTACACCGACGTCGGCTACCTGACGGCCGACCCGGGGCTGGCGCTGGACGCCGATGCGCTGTTCCTGCAGCTGGCCAGCCAGGTCAAGCTGAAGGCGCCGCGCCACATGGTGACCGCGCCCTTCGGGCTGCACCGCCGGCTGCTGGCGCACATCCACCAGGTGGCACAGGCGGCGCGTGCCGGCGCGCCGGCGCGCATCGTCGCCAAGGTCAACGCGCTGACCGACCCGGCGCTGATCCACGCGCTGACCGCCGCCGGCCAGGCCGGCGCGCAGATCGACCTGATCGTGCGCGGCGCCTGCATGCTGCCGCCCGGCGTGCCGGGGCTGACCGACCGCATCCGCGTGCGCTCGGTGGTCGGCCGCTTCCTCGAGCATTCGCGCGTGCTGTATTTCTGCTGGGGCGCGGCCGAGGACGACGAGGTGCTGTACCTGAGCAGCGCCGACTGGATGACGCGCAACATGCTCGGCCGCATCGAGCTGGCCTGGCCGGTGCGCGACCGCGCCATGCGCCAGCGTGTCATCGACGAATGCCTGGTGCCGTACTTGCACGACACGCTGGACGCCTGGGAGCAGACGCCCGACGGGGCCTACCGCCGCGTCGGCGAGCACGGCGTCAGCGCGCAGCAGGCGCTGATGCGGCGTTTCGCGACCCACAAGGACTGACGGGACCCCATGGATCTGATCCTCTGGCGCCATGCCGATGCCGGCGAGCCGCTGCAAGCCTACGACGAGGACCTGCAGCGCAAGCTCTCGCCCAAGGGCGAGAAGCAGGCCGCGCGCATGGCCGACTGGCTGAACCGCTTCCTGCCGGAAAGCACGCGCATCCTGGTCAGCCCGGCGCTGCGCTGCCAGCAGACGGCACAGGCGCTGGGCCGCAAGTTCCAGACGCGCGAGCCGCTGGGCCCGGGCGGCAACGTCGACGCGCTGCTCACCCTGGCGCGCTGGCCCGAGCGGCGCGAGCCGGTGCTGGTGGTGGGCCACCAGCCGACCTTGGGCATGGCGGCGGCGCTGCTGATGGGCGGCCTGCAGGGCACGGCCGAGGCCGCCGGCGCCCCGGGCGGACATGCCACGCCGGCCTGGTCGGTGCGCAAGGGCGCGGTCTGGTGGCTGCGCCATCGCGAGCGCGGCGGCGTTGCCGAAGTGGTGCTGGTGTCGGTGCGCTCGCCCGACAGCCTGTAGCTTCAAGCAGGGGAGAGACAGCGCGCGGTGCCGCGCTCATAGTGCCGCTCCCATCCACGCTGGGAGACCCGCATGACCCCGATCCGGCACGTCTGTTTCGACCGCATCCTGCCGCGCGACCTGCTGCGGCCCCAAGCCACCATGGCCACCCGCGGCGGGCGCACGCGCGCGATATCGCCGATCGGCAAGACCTGGATCAACGGCAGCACGCTGTCGGTGCGCTTCATCGGCGGCGACGCGGCGCAGCGTGCCAAGGCGCAGGAGCAGGCCGGCTGGTGGCAGGCGGTGGCCAACCTGCGCTTTGCCTTCAACGACGCGCCCAACGCCGACATCCGCATCGCCTTCGACCCCCACGACGGCGCCTGGTCGTACATCGGCACCGACTGCCGCAGCATCCCGCTCGACCAGCCGACGATGAACCTGGGCTTCCTGGACGGCGGCACCGCGGCGCACGAGTTCGGCCATGCCATCGGCCTGGCGCACGAGCATTCCAACCCGCAGGGTGGCATCCAATGGAACGAGGCGGTGGTGCTGCGCGAGCTGGCCGGCTCGCCCAACTTCTGGGACGAGGCGACGACGCGGCACAACGTGCTGTTCCGCTATGCCGCCGACCAGATCAACGGCACCGCCTTCGACCCGGATTCGATCATGCTGTACTTCTTCCCGGCGACGTGGACGACCAACGGCGTCGCCACCCGGGCCAACGAGGTGCTGTCCAAGACCGACAAGCAGTTCATCGCCGGCGCGAAGATGTACCCGAGGGCCGCGCCCACGGCGGCCGAAGCCACGCCGCTGACGGTGAACGCGCGCACGCGCACGGCCGCCGCCATCGGCCAGTTCGGCGAGGAGGACCTGTTCCGCTTCACCGCCGCCGAGGCCGGGCGCTACGTCATCGACACACGCGGCCCCACCGACGTGGTGATGAAGCTCTTCGGCCCCAACAGCCCGACCGCGCTGATCGCCGAGGACGACGACTCGGGCTTCGCCACCAACGCGCGCATCGCCGTCCCGTTGTCGGCCGGCGACTACTGGGTCCAGGTGCGCCACTACAACCGCGAGAGCGGGCAGGGCGACTACTCGGTGAAGGTGCGACGCGGCTGAGCCTTCAGTCGGGCAGGCGCAGCTCCAGCGGCCCCTGCCGCGACCAGGCCTCGGCCTCCTCGCGCAGCAGGTGCAGCGTGCGCGGGTGGCTGTCGGCCCAGTCGGGCCGGTAGTGCAGCCGCGCGGTGCGGCCGCTGCGCTCCAGGCGCAGCGCATGGGGGTCGATGGCGCCGCGGGCATGGCATTCGATCACCGCCAGCCGCAGGCACAGCGTCTGCCAGGCGAAGGCCGCGTTGGACAGCGCCGGGTCGAGCTTGCGCAGCCCGCCGCGCTGGCCCAGCACCAGCTCGCTGATGCGGCGCTGCTGGCTCTGCGAGAAGCCGGCCGCGTCGACGTTGGCCACCAGGTAGGCGCTATGGCGGTGGTGGTCATGGTGCGACACCATCTGGCCGACCTCGTGCAGGTCGCAGGCCCAGCCCAGCTCGCGCCGGCTCTCGGCATGCGCGTCGCCGTTGGCCACGCCGTCGTAGAGCGCCTGCGCCAGCGTGCGCACGCGCAGCGACTGGTCGATGGCGACGGCGAAACGCTGCTGCAGTTCGCGCACCGTCTCGTCGCGCACGTCCTCGGGGTGCGCGTGGCGCAGCGCCTCGAGGCGCTCGCGCAGGTCGATGATCACGCCCTGCCGCAGCGCGCCGCGCGCCGGCATCAGGCTCTGGATGCCGAAGTGCGTGGCCAGCGTGTACAGGATGGCCAGCCCGCCGGGCAGCACCGCCCGCCGGTCGGCACGCAGCGCCGGCCAGCGCAGCTTGTCGATGTGCCCGGCCTGCACGCAGCCGGCGATGCACCAGCGCAGCCCCTCGGGCGTGATGCGCCCGTCGCTCACGCCGCTGGCCGCCAGCAGCTGCGAGACCGCGCCGACCGTGCCCGACGAACCCAGCGCCTCGTCCCAGCGGCTGGGGGCGAAGGGCTGCAGGGCTTCCTCCAGTTCGGCGCCGGCGGCGATCTGCGCGGCGCGGAAGCCGGCTTCGGTGAGGCGCCCGTCGCCGAAGAAGCGCATCGACAGGCTGACGCTGCCGATCTGGAACGACTCGGCCAGCAGCGGCGTGCGGCCCTGGCCCAGGATCATCTCGGTGGAGCGCCCGCCGATGTCGACCACCAGGCGCGAGGTGTCGGCGGGTTGCAGGTGCGACACGCCGGCATAGATCAGCCGCGCCTCCTCGCGCCCCGAGATGACTTCGATCGGATGGCCGAGCACGGCCTGCGCGCGCAGCAGGAAGGCATTGCGGTTGCGCGCCTCGCGCAGCGTCTGCGTGGCCACGGCGCGCACCTGCTGCGGCGTGAAGCCGGCCAGGCGCGCGGCAAAGCGGCGCAGGCAGTCCAGCCCGCGCTGCACCGCGGCCTCGGTGAGCATGCCGTCGGCATCGAGCCCGCCGCCCAGGCGCACGGTCTCCTTCAGGTAGTCGATGCGCCGGTAGCGGCCGTGCTGCAGCTGCCCGATCTCCAGCCTGAAGCTGTTCGAACCCATGTCCACGGCCGCCAGCGGGCCGGACAACAGGGGCGTGGGGCTGCGCATGCAGCCCATTGTGCCCACGCTTTGTGGCAGGCCCGTGTCAGCCGCCGGCGGCGGGTGCGGCAGGCCTTTCTACAATGCCGCGCTTTGACTCATCCAGGCAGGCTCCGTTGATCCAGCAGGCATTCGATGGCCCGGCCCCGCGGCGCGACTTCGGTCGACGCGGCGGCGCCACCCCCCGCATCGGCCGATGACGCTGGCCTACATCGTGCTGGCCACCTTCGTGGGCGGCCTGCTTTCGGTGCTGATCGCCGCCAGCCTGACGGTGGCGGTGCTGAGCCGCCTGGTGCAGCACCTGGTCAGCCTGTCGGCCGGCGTGCTGCTGGGCACGGCGCTGCTGCACGTGCTGCCCGAGGCCTTCGAAAGCCACGTCGACCCGCACCGGCTGTTCCTGACGCTGCTGGGCGGTCTGATGTTCTTCTTCCTGCTGGAGAAGGCCGAGCTGTACCGGCACACGCACCACCACGAAGGCGACGGCCACCACCATCACCACCACTTCGACGCCGAGCAGGCCGGCCGCGGCGGCTGGAGCGTGCTGGTCGGCGACAGCATCCACAACTTCTGCGACGGCATCATCATCGCCGCCGCCTTCCTCACCGACCCGGCGCTGGGGCTGGTCACGTCGCTGGCCATCGTCGCGCACGAGATTCCGCAGGAGGTGGGCGACTACATCGTGCTGCTGAATGCCGGCTTCTCGCGCCGCAAGGCGCTGCTCTACAACGCGCTGTCGGGGCTGGCCGCGGTGGCCGGCGGGGTGCTGGGCTACTTCGTCGTCGGCCCGTGGGAAGACCTGTTCCCGTACCTGCTGGTGGTGGCCTCCAGCAGCTTCGTCTACGTGGCGGTGGCCGACCTGCTGCCGCAGCTGCAGCGCCGCCTGCCCTGGCGCGACACGCTGTACCAGCTGGTCTGGCTGGCCGGCGGGCTGAGCGTGGTGATGTTCGCGCTGCGGGCGCTGCACTCCCACTGAGAGCGCGGCGCCCGTGCGCCGCCTACCGGACGACCAGCACCGGAATGGTCGAGTGCGTCAGCACCTTCTGCGTCTCGCTGCCCAGCAGCAGCGCCGACAGACCGCGGCGGCCGTGCGAGGCCATGACGATGAGATCGCAGTTCTGCGTCTTGGCATGGTCGAGGATGGCTTCCCATGGGTGCAGCGCCTCGACGGTATGCGCATGGCAGGTGACGCCGGCGGCGCTGGCCAGGGTGGCCACCGCCTTGACGCGCTCGCCGGAGATGCGCTCCTGCGCGTCGAAGAACTCCTGCGGCGGCACCGGCTGCATCTCGGAGATGGCGCTGTAGGGGAAGGGTTCCTTGACGCTGATGGCAAACAGCTCGGCCTTCATGTCGCGCGCCAGCGCCACCGCGCTCTGCGCCGCCTTCTGGCTGATGTCGGAACCGTCGGTGGAGATGAGAATTCGCTTGTACATGCTTCGCTCCTGTAAAGAGTCATCGTCCTCGATGGGACTGTGGCCCGGGCCCCATGGTTCATTATCGACAGCGCCGGCCTTTTGACCAGCGTCAACCGGCCCGCGTCGACCGACCCGTGTCAGCCGCGCGCCACCGGCCGTGCCGGGTCGGCGCACCATTCGCTCCAGGAGCCCGGGTACAGCGCCGACCCGGCCAGCCCGGCGTGCTCCATGGCCAGCAGGTTGTGGCAGGCGGTGACGCCCGAGCCGCACTGGTGCACCAGCTGCGCCGGGTCGGCGTGCAGCGCGGCGAAGGCCTCGCGCAGCCGCGCGGCGGGCTGCAGGCGCCCGTCGGGCTGCAGGTTGTCCTTGAAGAAGCGGTTCAGCGCGCCGGGGATGTGGCCGGCGACCCGGTCCAGCGGCTCGACGTCGCCACGAAAGCGCTCGGCGGCGCGGGCATCCAGCACCGGGCGGCGGCCGAGGTTGGCCAGCAGCGTCGCCGCATCGACCGTCGGCATGCCGGGCGGCCGCGGCGGATAAGGCGGCTGCGGCCGCGGCACGGCGGGCTCGGTGCTCAGCGTGCCGCCGGCCGCGGTCCAGGCGGCGACGCCGCCGTCGAGCACCGCCACCGCGTCGTGGCCCAGCCAGCGCAGCAGCCACCAGGCGCGGGCGGCGTAGGGCATGCCGTGCGCGTCGTAGCACACCACCTGCACGCCGGGCGCGATGCCCCAGGCGCCGGCGCGCTCGGCCAGTGCCTGGCGCGGCGGCAGCGGGTGGCGGCCGTTGCTGCCGGTCTTGGCGCCGGACAGGTCGCGGTCCAGATGCACGTACAGCGCACCGGGCAGGTGGCCTGCGGCATAGGCGCGTTCGCCGGCCGTGGGGTCGGCCAGGTCGAAACCGCAGTCCAGCAGCACCGGCGGCGTGGCCTGCTGCAGCCACTGCATCAACTGGGTGGCGCTGACCACGCTGCGGTGGGCATCGGAGGGTTCGGACATGTCAGCCTTCGGTGGGAGGAGGAGATTCGCGCGGCAGGCGGCTCAGCCAGGTGGACACCAGGCCGGCCGCGACGATCAGCAGCATGCCCACCACGGCCATCCATGACAAGCGTTCGCCGAAGACCAGCACGCCATAGGCCGTGGCGAAGAGGATGCCGCTGTACTGCAGGCCGGCATTGGACAGCGCCGAGCCGATGGCAAAGGCGCGCGTGATCATCAGTTGCGCGATCGTGGCCAGCAGGCCCACGGCCAGCAGCAGGCCGATGCCGTACAGGCTGTGGCGGCTGAAGCCGGTCCACAGCATGGTCAGCGCGCCGGCGACCACGCCGCCGAGCGCGAAGTAGAAAACGATGCGCGTTTCGGGCTCGCCGCGGCGGCCGAGCGCGGTGACCTGCAGGTAGGCCATGGCCGCGACCATGCCCGACAGCAGCCCGGCCAGGCCGTGCCACAGCTGGTGCTGGGCGAGCGTCGGCCGCAGCACCAGCGCCACGCCGCCGAAGCCCACCAGCACCGCGGCGAACAGCCGGCCGTCGACCTGCGCCGAGCCCAGCAGCACCGCGCCGCCCAGCAGGAACAGTGCCATCCATACCGACGACATGTAGTTCAGCGTCACCGCGGTGGCCAGCGGCAGCCCGCCGATGGCATAGAACCACAGGCCCAGCGCCACGACGCCGCACAGGCTGCGCCAGAAGTGCATGGCCGGCACGTCGGTGCGCAGGCTGCGGCCCTGCGCGCGCGACACCAGGTACGCGAAGCCCATGCCCACCAGGCCGCGGTAGAAGACGATCTCGCCGGCCGGATACAGCGCCGACGCCAGCTTGACGCACAGGCCCATCGTCGCGAACAGCAGCGACGCGCCCAGCACCAGCAGCGGCGCCTGCACCCGCGCGCGCGGGTTCACCGGACGAGCCTCCGCGCGACGCCCGGCCCGGCGCTCAGCGGCGCGCCATCTCGCGGCGGTACCACTCGTGGAAATGCTGCATGCCGTCTTCCATCGGGCTCTGGTACGGGCCGACCTCGTCGTCGCCGCGCTCGACCAGGGCCTGCCGGCCGGCGTCCATGCGTTGGGCGATCTCGTCGTCCTCGACACAGGTCTCCATGTACGCGGCCTGCTGGCTTTCGACCAGCTCGCGTTCGAAGGCGACGACTTCCTCGGGGTAGTAGAACTCCACCATGTTGAGCGTCTTGCGCGGCCCGCGCGGGTGCAAGGTGGAGACCACCAGCACGTGCGGGTACCACTCGACCATGATGTTCGGGAACAAGGTCAGCCAGATCGCGCCATAGGGCGGCAGCTTGCCGCCGTTGTAGGCCAGCAGGGCCTCGTGCCAGCGCCGGTAGGTCGCCGAGCCGGGGCGCGTCAGCGCCTGCTGCAGCCCCACCGTCTGCACCGAGTGATGCTCGCCGAACTCCCAGCGCAGGTCGTCGCAGGTGACGAAGCCGCCCAGCCCGGGGTGGAAGGGGCCGACGTGGTAGTCCTCGAGGTAGACCTCGATGAAGGTCTTCCAGTTGTAGTCGCACTCGTGCATCTCGACGCGGTCGAGCACATGGCCGCCGAAGTCCAGCGCGGCGGTGACGCTGCAGTCGCGCAGCGCCGCACGCACGTCGCGCCCGCGGTCGTCGAACAGCAGCCCCTGCCAGCCATGCACCGGCCAGCTGTTCAGGTGCAGGCACGGCTCGGGCTCGAAATGCGGCGCGCCGACCAGCTGGCCGTCCAGGCCGTAGGTCCAGCGGTGGATCGGGCAGACGATGTGCTGGCGCGTCTGCCCGCGCCCGCGCAGCATCAACGCCTGCCGGTGGCGGCACACGTTGGACATCAGCCGCAGGCCCTGCGCGTCGCGCACCAGCGTGCGGCCCTCGCCTTCGTGCGGCAGCGTGTGGTAGTCGCCCGGCTCCTGGACCCACAGCTCGTGGCCGGCGTAGCGCGGGCCGGGGTCGAAGATCAGCGCGCGTTCGTCGCCGAACACGCCCTCGTCGAAGTAACTCGTTGCAGAAAGCTGAGAGCGGCTGTGCCCTAGAGCTGCGAGACTGATGCTCAGGTCGGACATGATCCGGAGGATCTCCATGAATGGGTATGTCGCCCCCCACCCGGTGGCCCCGCGGGTGGGTTTGTTCGCCGCCGATGGCCTGGCGGGGTCGGCGGGCGAGGGCGGGATTCTACCCAGCACGCTGCCTGCCGCCGCGGCGCATCACCACGCGATCACCGCGTACCGGCGCGGTCGCGCAATGGCTCGGCCGCGCGGGCGTCTAAAATCGCCGATCCGCCTTTGACATGCACCATGCCCCGCAGTTCCGCCGCCGCATCCGCCGCACCCCCTGAAGGCGCTACCTATGAGCAGGCGCTGGCCGAGCTCGAAGCGCTGGTGCAGGCCATGGAAGGCGGCAGGATGCCGCTGGACCAGTTGCTGGCCAGCTACAAGCGCGGTGCCGAGTTGCTGCAGCAGTGCCGCGCACGGCTGCAGGCGGTCGATGACCAGGTCAAGCTGCTCGAGGACGGCCAGTTGAAGCCGTGGGTGGCGCCATGAGCGTGGTCGAGCCGCAGGCGACGCGCACGCCAGGGGCCGCCCGGACCGCCCAGGCCTTCGAGGACTGGATGCGTGCCGAACTGCAGGTGGTCGAAGCCCGGCTGGAGGCCTGGGTGCCGGCGGAAACACCGGCCGGCCTGGGCGAGGCCATGCGCTATGGCGTGCTCGACGGCGGCAAGCGGCTGCGCCCGCTGCTCGTGCTGGCGGCCAGCGAAGCGACGCACGGCGTGCGCGAAGCGGCGCTGCGCGCGGCGGTGTCGGTGGAGCTGATCCATGCGTATTCGCTGATCCACGACGACATGCCGTGCATGGACAACGATGTGCTGCGCCGTGGCAAGCCGACGGTGCACGTGCGCTACGGCCAGGCGCAGGCGATGCTGGCCGGCGATGCGATGCAGGCGCTGGCCTTCGAGGTGCTGACGCCGCAGGCGGGCGAGGGCGCCGTCGAGCCGGCGCTGCAGGCGCGGCTGTGCGGCCTGCTCGCCCGTTCGGCCGGCCATGCCGGCATGGCCGGCGGCCAGGCCATCGACCTGGCGAGCATCGGCAAGCCGCTGGACGAGCGTGCGCTGCGCGACATGCACCGGCGCAAGACCGGGGCGCTGCTGCAGGCCAGCGTGCTGATGGGCGCCGCCTGCGGCAACTGCGATGCCCGCGCGTGGGCGGCACTGGCCGACTTCGGCGGTGCGCTGGGCCTGGCCTTCCAGGTGGTGGACGACATCCTCGACGTCACGCAGGAATCGCACACGCTGGGCAAGACCGCCGGCAAGGACTTGAACGACAACAAGCCCACCTACGTCTCGGTGCTGGGCCTGGAGGCTGCGCGCCGCCAGGCGGCCGATCTGCGCGACAAGGCGCAGGAGGCGCTGCGCGCCAGCGGGCTGGCCGGCACGGCCACGCTGGCGCAGCTGGCCGACATGGTGGTCGAACGCGAAAGCTGAACATGGCCCACCCTCTGAGCGCTTCGCAGCAGGCCGGCATCGCCGGTTCTGCTGCGTCGGCCCGATGCGTCGGTCTCAACCATCGCGGGTGCTGCGGCGACCGCGGGATGGACAACTGAAATGATGAAAAAGACCTTCTCGCTGCTCGAATCCGTGCAGGACCCGTCGGCGCTGCGCCGCATGTCGCGCGCCGAGCTGAAGGCGCTGGCCGTCGAATTGCGCGAATTCGTGCTGAAGAGCGTCAGCGAAACCGGCGGCCACCTGGGCAGCAACCTGGGCACGGTGGAGCTGACCGTGGCGCTGCACCATGTGTTCGACACGCCCTACGACCGGCTGATCTGGGACGTCGGCCACCAGACCTATCCGCACAAGGTGCTCACCGGCCGGCGCGAGGCGATGGCCGGGCTGCGCCAGCTGGGCGGCATCGCCGGCTTCCCGCGCCGCGAGGAAAGCGAGTACGACACCTTCGGCACCGGGCATTCGTCGACGTCCATCTCGGCCGCGCTGGGCATGGCGCTGGCCGCCAAGCTGAAGGGCGAGGAGCGCCGCGTCGTCGCCGTCATCGGCGACGGCGCGATGACCGGCGGCATGGCTTTCGAGGCGCTGAACAACGCCGGCGTCGCGCATGCCGGCGTGCTGGCCGACATGCTGGTCATCCTGAACGACAACGACATGTCGATCAGCCCGCCGGTGGGCGCGCTGAACAAGCACCTGGCGCGGCTGATGAGCGGCAACTTCTACACCAGCGCGCGCGAAGGCGCGAAGAGCGTGCTGAAGAACACGCCGCTGTACGAGCTGGCGCGCCGCTTCGAGGAGCATGCCAAGGGCATGGTCGTGCCGGGCACGATCTTCGAGGAGTTCGGCTTCAACTACGTCGGCCCGATCGACGGCCACGACCTGGATGCGCTGATCCCCACGCTGGAGAACCTGCGCCATGCGCGCGGGCCGCAGTTCCTGCACATCGTCACGCGCAAGGGCCAGGGCTACAAGCTCGCCGAGGCCGACCCGGTGAAGTACCACGCGGCCAGCGGCAAGTTCAACCCGGCCGAGGGCTTCCCCAAGGCCGCCGCGCCGGCCAAGCCGACCTTCACGCAGGTCTTCGGCCAGTGGCTGTGCGACATGGCCGATGCCGACCCGCGGCTGGTGGGCATCACGCCGGCGATGCGCGAGGGCTCGGGCATGGTCGAGTTCCAGAAGCGCCACCCGAAGCGCTTCTACGACGTGGGCATCGCCGAGCAGCATGCGGTGACCTTCGCCGCCGGCCTGGCCTGCGAAGGGCTGAAGCCGGTGGTGGCCATCTACAGCACCTTCCTGCAGCGCGGCTACGACCAGATGGTGCACGACGTGGCCATCCAGAACCTGCCGGTGGTGTTCGCGCTGGACCGCGCCGGCATCGTCGGCGCCGACGGCGGCACGCACACCGGGGCCTACGACATCGCCTTCATCCGCTGCGTGCCCAACATGAGCCTGATCGCGCCGGCCGACGAGGCCGAATGCCGCCAGGCGCTGAGCACCGCCTTCCGCCAGGACCATCCGGTGGCGGTGCGCTACCCGCGCGGCAGCGGCGCCGGCGCGGCGCCGGGCCAGGACCTGTCGGAGCTGCCCTGGGGCAAGGCCGAACTGCGGCGCAGCACCAGCAAGGCGCGCGCCGTGGGCGGCCCGCGCATCGCCATCCTGGCCTTCGGCACCTTGCTCTACCCGGCGCTGCAGGCGGCCGAGGCGCTGGACGCCACGGTGGTCAACATGCGCTTCATCAAGCCGCTGGACGAGGACATGGTGCGCGAGGTGGCGCGCACGCACGAGGCCATCGTCACCGTCGAGGAAGGTTGCGTGATGGGCGGGGCCGGCAGTGCGGTGGCCGAATGCCTGGCGGCGCACGGGCTGCCGCTGCCGCTGCTGCAACTGGGCCTGCCGGACAAGATCATCGAGCATGGCGACCCGCAGAAGGTGCTGGCGCTGTGCGGCCTGGACGCGGCGGGCATCGAGCAGGCCGTGCTCAAGCGCTTCGGCAGCCGTCTGACGGTGGTGCGGCCCGCGGCCAACCATTGACGCCTCGGGGACACGGCGGTAACCCCATGGCAGCGTACAAGTGCGTTCGCTGTCATGCTGCCTCACCGGCCTCAGGCCGCAGCCCAGCCACCACATGAACCAGTTGACCGACGCCCTGCACATCCCGGACACGCAAAGCGAGCGTGACGAACGCCACCTGGCAATCCAGCGCGTCGGCGTGAAGGACGTGCGCTACCCGCTGCAGCTGAAGGTGGCGGGCGCGGTGCAGACCACCGCGGCGGCGTGGGACCTGGACGTGGCCTTGCCGGCGGACAAGAAGGGCACGCACATGTCGCGCTTCATCGCCTGGCTGGACGCGCTGGACGCGCCGCTGGACGCGCCGGGGCTTCGCGAGCGCCATGCGCAGATGCTCGAGCGCCTGGGTGCCGCCGAGGGCCGCATCGAGGCGCGCTTCAATTTCTTCCTGCGCAAGCGTGCGCCGGTGTCGGGGCTGGCCAGCCTGCTCGACTACCAGGGGCGCTGGATCAGCGAAACGCGCGCCGGCGTGACCTCGGTGTTTGCCGAGGTCGGCGTGCCGGTGAAGAGCCTGTGCCCGTGCTCCAAGGAAATCTCCGACTACGGCGCGCACAACCAGCGCTCGCTGGTGACGATCCGCGTCGAGCTGCTGCAGGACATCGAGTGGCACGAGCTGGTGCGCTTCGCCGAAGACCAGGCCTCCAGCGAACTGTGGCCGATGCTCAAGCGCGTGGACGAGAAGTGGGTCACCGAACACGCCTACGAGAACCCGAAGTTCGTCGAGGACCTGGTGCGCGACGTGGCGCTGGCGCTGAACCGCGACCCGCGCATCGGCCGCTACCGGGTGCAGGTGGAGAACTTCGAGTCGATTCACAATCATTCGGCCTATGCGCGGATTGACCGCGCATAGGCGCCGCGTCGCGGCGGGAGCGCGCAGCGCGCCCCGAATGATTGCGGCAACGACTCCTATGCCGCAGGCATGTGAGCGTTGTCACAATCATTCGGCCTACGCCTGCATCGAGCGCTGAGCGCCGATGCAGCAGACCGTCGCGGCCATCCATGACCCGGTGCGCATGCGCCAGGCCGGCGCCGACCTGCTGTCGCTGGCGCTGATCGACGCGCGCAACCACACCTTGCGCTGGCTGGCCGCCTTCGAGCCGCAGCTGCCGACGCTGACGCCCAGCGCCGACGTCGACCCGCCGCTGTGGCTGACCGGCCATGTCGCCTGGTTCCAGGAGTACTGGGTGTCGCGCAACGTGCAGCGCCAGCGCGGCGAGGCCGCCAGCGGCGCGCGCGCCCCGCTGGCGTCCATCGACCCGCGTGCCGACGGCTGGTTCGACCCCAGCGTCAACGACCGGGTGCAGCGCTGGCGCCTGCCGCTGCCCGATGCGGCGGGGCTGCGCCAGTACCTGGCGGAGACGCTGGACGCCACGCTGGATCTGCTGGCCGGTGCCGAAGAGAGCGACGCCGGCCTGTACGTGTACCGGCTGGCCCTGCTGCACGAAGACCGCATCGGCGAAGCGCTGGCTGCGGCCGCGCAGGCGCTGCAGCTGGCCACGCCGGCCGACGATTCGCCCTGGCCGCCGCGCCCGGCGCGTGCGCCGCGCGAGCCGCTGTGGTTCGGCGCGCAGCGCTTCATGCTGGGCAGCGCGCCCGGCGGCCTGGTGCCGCCCGAGGAGCGCTGGGCGCACGAGGTGGAGCTGCTGGAGTTCGAGATCGACGCCCAGGCCGTCAGCTGGGCGCGTTATGCCGAATTCGCCGCCGACGGCGGCTACGACGACGCGCAGTGGTGGACGCCCGAGGGCTGGGCCTGGGTGCAGGCCGAGGCGCGCCGCGCGCCGCGCTACGTCGAACAGATGCGCCAAGGCGTGCTGGTGCAACGACAGGGGCAGATGCAGCGCGTCGGCGCGGCGCAGGCCGCCGTGCATGTCAGCCGCCACGAGGCGCAGGCCTGGTGCCGCTGGGCCGGCCGCCGCCTGCCCACCGAGCCCGAGTGGGAACTGGCGGCGCTGACCGGTGCCTCGCGCGGCTTCGCCTTCGGCGATGTCTTCGAATGGGCCGGCGGTACGGCGCGGCCCTGGCCGGGGCTGGAGGGCACACCGCCCGGCTTCGCGCCGATGCCGCCCGCCGGCACGCAGGGCGTGCTGCGCGGCGGCTCGTGGCTGACGCGCGCGCGCTGCCGGCATCCGCGCGCGCGCCGCTTCGCCGCGCCCTGGCGCGACGAGCTCTTCTGCGGCTTTCGCAGCTGCGCCGCCTAGCGCGCCGGCATGGGCGGCTTCGGCGACAGCGTGGTCACCGCGGCGCAACTGCTGTGGTCCGCCGACCCGCGGCTGCTGCGCATCGTGGGGCTGTCGCTGGCCGTCAGCGGCGCGGCCAGCGCGGCGGCGGCGCTGGTCGGCGTGCTCGGCGGCGCGGCGCTGGCGGCGTTCCGCTTTCCCGGGCGCGGCGCCCTGCTGCTGCTGACCAACACGCTGCTGGCCCTGCCGTCGGTGGTCGTCGGCCTGGCCGTGTACCTGTTGCTGTCGCGCGCCGGGCCGCTGGGTCACTGGGGCATCCTGTTCACGCCGACGGCGATGGTCGTCGCGCAGACGCTGCTGGTGCTGCCGGTGGTGGTGGCGCTGACGCGGCAGCTGGTGGCCGACGCCATGCACGGCAACGCCGAGCAGCTGCGCTCGATGGGCGCGACGCCGCTGCTCACCGCGCTGCTGCTGCTGGTGCACGAGCGCTCGTCGCTGGCCACCGTGCTGCTCACCGCCTTCGGCCGCGCCGTGTCGGAGGTGGGTGCGGTGATGATCGTCGGCGGCAACATCGACGGCGTGACACGCGTCATGACCACGGCCATCGCGCTGGAGACGAGCAAGGGTGACCTGCCGCTGGCGCTGGGCCTGGGCCTGGTGCTGCTTGGCGTGGTCGGGCTGGTCAACGTGGCGATCGCGCTGCTGCGCCAGGGCATGCGGCGCACGGCGCCGGTGGCGGCATGAGTGCCCAGGGTCGTGCCGTGAGCGACGCGCTGATCGAACTGCACGATTGCGCGGTGCGCTTCGGCGACACCCTGGCGCTGGCGCCGCTGACGCTGACGCTGCGCCGCGGCGAGCGCGTGGCGCTGGTCGGCAGCAACGGCAGCGGCAAGACCACCTTGCTGCGCCTGCTGCACGGCCAGCTCGAGCGGCAGCTGAGCCAGGGCCAGCGGCGCGTGGTGTCCGACGGTGACCGTGGCGTGCCGGCACAGGCGATGGTCTTTCAGCGGCCCTTCCTGCTGCGCTTGTCGGTGTGGCGCAACCTGATGCTGGCGCTGTGGCTGGGCGGCGTGCCGCGCGCCGAGCGCGCCGCGCGGGCGCGACGGGCGCTGCAGCGCGTCGGGCTGGCCGAGCAGATCGATCGGCCGGCCCGCGCGCTGTCGGTCGGCCAGCAGCAGCGCCTGGCGCTGGCGCGTGCCTGGGCAGTGCGGCCGCAGCTGCTGTTTCTGGACGAACCCACCGCCAGCCTGGACCCGGCGGCGCGGCGCGAGGTCGAGGCGCTGATCCATGAGTTTGCCGACGAGGGCATGACCCTGGTCATGAGCACCCACAACCTGGGCCAGGCGCGGCGCCTGGCCGGGCGTGTGCTGTGCCTGGAAGGCGGCCACGTGGTCGCCGACCTGCCCACCGACCGCTTCTTCGCCGGCCCGTTGCCCGAGGCGGCGGCCCACTTTCTACAGGAGGAACTGCCATGAAACTTTCGTCTGTCATGCGGCTGGCCGCACTGGGTCTGCTGTTGCTGCTGCCGCTGCGCGCGGCGGTGGCGCAGGAGCGCTTCATCGTCATGGCTTCGACCACCAGCACCGAGCAGTCAGGGCTGTTCGCCCACCTGCTGCCGGCCTTCAAGGCGGCCAGCGGCATCGACGTGCGCGTCGTCGCGCTGGGCACCGGGCAGGCGCTGGACATGGCGCGCCGCGGCGATGCCGACGTGCTGTTCGTGCACGACCCGGCGGCCGAGGAGAAGTTCGTGGCCGAAGGTTACGGCCTGCCGCGCCGGCCGGTGATGTACAACGACTTCGTGCTCGTCGGGCCCAAGGCCGACCCGGCCGGGCTGAAGGGCAACGACATCGTCGAGGCGTTCAAGAAGCTGGGCGCCGGCAAGGCCGAGTTCATCTCGCGCGGCGACAAGAGCGGCACGCATTCGGCCGAGCTGCGCTACTGGAAGGCGGCGGGCATCGACGCGCCGGCGGCCAAGGCGGCGGGCTACAAGGAATGCGGCTGTGGCATGGGCCCGGCGCTGAACATCGCCGCCGCGGCCAACGCCTATGTGCTGGCCGACCGCGGCACCTGGCTGTCGTTCAAGAACCGTGGCGACCTGGGCGTGCTGGTCGAAGGCGACAAGCGCCTGTTCAACCCCTACGGCGTGATCGTCGTCAACCCGGCGAAGCACCCGCACGTGCGCAAGGACCTGGCCCAGGCCTTCTCCGACTGGGTGGTGTCGCCGGAAGGGCAGGCGGCCATCGCCAGTTACAAGATCGGCGGCGAGCAGCTGTTCTTCCCCAACGCCAGACCCTGAGGACACTAGGGTTAGACCCGGTTTGTGCCGGGGGACGAAGCGCTTGGACAATGCCCCGGCAAGCCGCGCCATCGGGCGCCCGGCCGCGACCCCCGTAGGAGAAAGCAAAGTGACGATCCAGATATCACTGACGGTCAATGGCCAGGCCGTGCAGGCCAGCGTCGACCCCCGAACCCTGCTGGTGCAACTGCTGCGCGAACAGCTGCAACTCACCGGCACGCACGTCGGCTGCGACACCGCGCAGTGCGGCGCCTGCACGGTGCACATGAACGGGCGCGCGGTGAAGTCCTGCTCGATGCTGGCGGCGCAGGCCCAAGGCGCCACCATCACCACCATCGAAGGACTGTCCCAGGACGGAACACTGCACCCGATGCAGGCCGCCTTCCGCGAGTGCCATGGCCTGCAATGCGGCTTCTGCACGCCGGGCATGGTGATGTCGGCGGTGCAGTTGCTGGCCGACAACCCGCAGGCGGACGAGGCGCAGATCCGTCAGGGCCTGGAGGGCAACATCTGCCGCTGTACCGGCTATCACAACATCGTGAAGGCCGTGCAGTTCTGCCAGTCGGGCAAGCAGCCCACCGCCGCCTAGAGGAGCACGCCATGACCGACATGTCCAACTCCCCGATCGGCAAGCCGCTGCTGCGGCGCGAGGACCAGCGCTTCCTGACCGGCGCCGGCCAGTACACCGACGACGTGGTGCTGCCGCACCAGAGCTACGGCGTCTTCCTGCGCTCGCCCTATGCGCACGCACGCATCAAGAGCATCAAGCTGGATGCCGCCAAGGCCGCGCCCGGCGTGCTGGCCATCTTCACCGGCGCCGACATGGCCGGCGTCGGCGGCCTGCCCTGCGGCTGGCTGATCAACAACAAGGACGGCACGCCGATGAAGGAGCCGGCGCACCCGGTGCTGGCCAAGGACAAGGTGCGCCACGTCGGCGACCAGGTGGCGCTGGTGGTGGCCGAGACGCAGGCGCAGGCCAAGGACGCGGCCGAGCTGATCGAGGTCGACTACGAAGAGCTCAAGCCGGTGATGGACATCAGCTCGGTGGAGAACGCCGGCTCGGCCGTGCACGACGACGTGCCCAACAACGTCTGCTACGACTGGGGCCACGGCGACAAGGCGGCGGTGGACGCGGCCTTTGCCAAGGCGGCGAAGGTCAGCAAGCTGACTTTCACCAACAACCGGCTGATCCCCAACGCGATGGAGCCGCGCGCGGCCAACGCGCACTACACCAAGCACGACGGCCAGTACACGCTGTACGTGGCCAACCAGAACCCGCACGTCGAGCGGCTGCTGATGTGCGCCTTCGTGCTCGGCCTGCCGGAAAGCAAGGTGCGCGTCATCGCGCCCGATGTCGGCGGCGGCTTCGGCTCGAAGATCTTCCTCTACCCCGAGGACGTGGCGCTGGTCTGGGCCAGCAAGCAGGTGGGCCGGCCGATCAAGTGGACGGCCGAGCGCAGCGAGTCCTTCCTGACCGACGCGCACGGCCGCGACCATGCCAGCACCGCCGAGCTGGCGATGGACGCGCAGGGCAACTTCCTGGCGCTGAAGGTCAGCACGGTCGCCAACATGGGCGCGTACCTGTCGACCTTCGCGTCGGCGGTGCCGACCATCCTGTATGCCACCTTGCTGGCCGGGCAGTACAAGACGCCGGCGATCTATGCCGAGGTCAAGGCGGTGTTCACCAACACCGCGCCGGTCGACGCCTACCGCGGCGCCGGGCGGCCCGAGGCCACCTACCTGGTCGAGCGCATCGTCGAGACCGCGGCGCGCGACATGAAGATGGACCCGGCCGAGATCCGCCGCAAGAACTTCATCACCACCTTCCCCTATGCCACGCCGGTGGGGCTGACCTACGACACCGGCAACTACGCCGCGCACCTGGACCGGGCCATCGAGCTGGCCGACGTCAAGGGCTACCCGGCGCGCAAGGCGGCGTCCGAGGCCAAGGGCAAGAAGCGCGGCCTGGGCTACAGCTGCTACATCGAGGCCTGCGGCATCGCGCCGAGCAACATCGCCGGCGCGCTGGGCGCCCGCGCCGGCCTGTTCGAGGCCGGCGAGGTGCGCGTGCACCCCACCGGCACGGTGACGGTGTTCACCGGCTCGCACAGCCACGGCCAGGGCCACGAGACCACCTTCGCGCAGGTGGTGGCGGCCAAGCTGGGCATGCCGGTCGAGAACGTCGAGATCGTGCACGGCGACACCGGGCGCATCCCCTTCGGCATGGGCACCTACGGCAGCCGCTCGCTGGCGGTGGGCGGCACGGCCATCGTCAAGGCGGTGGACAAGGTCATCGCCAAGGGCAAGAAGATCGCCGCGCACCTGCTTGAGGCCGCCGACACCGACATCGAGTTCGAGAACGGCGAGTTCAAGGTCAAGGGCACCGACAAGAAGCTGCCTTTCGGCGCGGTGTCGCTGACGGCCTACGTGCCGCACAACTTCCCGCTGGACAAGCTGGAGCCGGGGCTGAACGAGAACGCGTTCTACGACCCGACCAACTTCACCTACCCGTCGGGCAGCTACCTGTGCGAGGTGGAGGTGGACCCCGAGACCGGCCAGTACACGGTGGAACGCTTCACCGCGGTCGACGACTTCGGCAACATCGTCAACCCGATGATCGTCGCCGGCCAGGTGCACGGCGGCATCGCGCAAGGCCTGGGCCAGGCGATGCTGGAAGGCTGCACCTACGACGCCGAGACCGGCCAGCTGCTCACCGGCAGCTACATGGACTACGCCATGCCGCGGGCCGACGACCTGCCGAGCTTCCAGCTCGACCACACGGTGACGCCGTGCACCCACAACCCGCTGGGCGTCAAGGGCTGCGGCGAAGCCGGGGCCATCGGCGCGCCGCCGGCCTTCATCAATGCGCTGACCGACGCCCTGGGCGTGCGCGACATCGCCATGCCGGCCACCACCGAGCGCGTCTGGCGCGCCGCCAACGGCATCGCCTGAGGAGCCACACATGTACAGCTTTGACTACCAACGTCCCGCCACCAAGGACGGCGCGGCCGCGGCGCTGAAGGGCGACGCACGCTACCTGGCCGGCGGCCAGAGCCTGATCCAGGCCATGAAGCTGCGGCTGTCGCGCAGCGACACGCTGGTCGACCTGGGCGGCATCGCCGAACTGAAGGGCATCAAGGTCGACGGCGGCAGCGTGACCATCGGCGCGATGACCACGCATGCCACGGTGGCGCGCTCGGCCGACGTGCGCAAGGCGATCCCCGCGCTGGCCGAGCTGGCCGGCGGCATCGGCGACCAGATGGTGCGCAACATGGGCACCATCGGCGGCTCGATCGCCAATGCCGACCCTGCCGCCGACTATCCGGCCGCGGTGCTGGGCCTGGGCGCGACGATCCACACCAACCAGCGCAGCATCGCCGGCGACAGCTTCTTCACCGGCCTGTACGAGACCGCGCTGAAGCCGGGCGAGCTGATCGTCTCGGTCAGCTTCCCGATCGCGCAGAAGGCGGCTTACCAGAAGTTCGAGCAGCCGGCCTCGCGCTTCGCGCTGGTGGGCGTGTTCGTCAGCCAGGGGGCGGGCGGTGTGCGCGTGGGGGTCACCGGCGCCAAGAGCCACGCCTTCCGCAGCGCCGAGCTGGAAGCCGCGCTGGGCAAGAGCTTCACCGCGGCCGCGGCCAAGGCGGTGAAGCTGTCCGACGCCGACATGAACAGCGACTTGCATGCCACGGCGGCCTACCGCGCGGCAATGGTCAGCGTGATGGCGGCGCGGGCCGTGGAGAAGGCGCTGGCGCGCTGACCCCGCGCTCACCGACAGGCCGGGCCCTTCCTCGCGGAACGGCCCGGTTTTTTGTCGGGCGTCGCCTGCGGCGCGACAATGCCCATTCGCCTCGAAGCCCTGCTGCCATGACCTTGCCCCTGCCCGAATCCGTCGACGCCGTCATTCAACTGCTGGCGGCGGAGAACTACGTCTGCGACCGGCAGCTGGGTACGGCGCTGTTCCTGGCGCTGAAGCTGCAGCGCCCGCTGTTCCTGGAGGGCGCGCCGGGCGTCGGCAAGACCGAGCTGGCCAAGGCGCTGGCGCGCGCGCTGAACACGCAGCTGCTGCGCGTGCAGTGCTACGAAGGCCTGGACATCGCGCAGACCGCTTATGAATGGAACGTGGCGCGGCAGATGATCGAGATCCGCCTGGCCGAGGCGGTGCACGACACCGACCGCGAGCAGCTGACGCGCAGCCTCTACTCGCGCCAGATGCTGATCGAGCGCCCCTTGCTGCAGGCGCTGACGCAGACGCGCTCGCCGGTGCTGCTGATCGACGAGCTCGACCGCGCCGACGAGCCCTTCGATGCCTTCTTGCTGGAGGTGCTGGCCGAGAACCAGCTGACCATCCCCGAGTACGGCACCGTGGTCGCCGCCGAGCCGCCGATCACGCTGATCACCAGCAACCGCACGCGCGAGATCCACGACGCGCTGAAGCGCCGCTGCCTGTACCACTGGGTGGGCTTCCCCACGGTGGAGCGTGAGCTGGACATCGTGCGTCTGAAGGCGCCGGGCGCGTCGGAGCGGCTGTACCGCCAGGTGGTCGAGTTCGTGCAGCGCATGCGCACGCTGGACATGTTCAAGTCGCCGGGCGTGGCCGAGACCATCGACTGGACCAATGCGCTGGTGGCGCTGAACACGCTGCAGCTCGACCCGGCCAGCGTGCAGGACACGCTGGGCGTTCTGCTGAAGCACCAGGACGACCTGGTGCGCATGCAGAACGGCGACACCGCCAAGCTGCTGGACGAGCTCAAAGCCAAGGCACTGCTTTGATCGCCGACAACATCGTGCACTTCGCGCGCGTGCTGCGCGACGCCGGTATGGCCATCGGGCCGGACCGCGTGCTGGCCGCGCTGTCGGCGGTGGAGGTGGTGGGCCTGGACCGGCGCGAGGACGTGCATGCCGCGTTGAGCGCCGTGATGCTCGAGCGCCATGAGCAGCAGCCGCTGTTCGACGCCGCCTTCGAGACCTTCTGGCGCGACCCGAAGCTGCTCGAGCAGATGATGTACCTGCTGCTGCCCAAGATCACCGGCCGCGGCGAGCTGCAGCGCGCGCCGCGGGCCAACCGGCTGGCCCAGGCGCTGTCCGCGCCGAAGGAGCCGCAGGCACCGAACCCGGCCAACCAGACGGCCAAGGAGGACGTGCAGTTCGACACGCACTTCACCTTCTCCGACCGCGAGCGGCTGCAGAAGGCCGACTTCGAGAGCATGACCACCGCCGAATACGAGCTGGCCAAGAAGCTGGCCGAGCAGCTGCCGCTGCCGGTGGACGCGGTGCGCCGCCGCCGCCACGAGCCCGCGCCGAATGCCGGCCAGGGCCGCCGCATCGACCTGCGCGCGACCTTGCAACGCATGGCGCGCCAGCCGCAGACGCTGGCGCCGCGGTACACCCGCCCGCGCGAAGAGCTGCCGGCGCTGGTGGTGCTGATCGACATCTCCGGCTCGATGGAGCGCTACTCGCGGCTGATGCTGCACTACGTGCACGGGCTGATGCGCCGCGCGCTGAAGGTGCACGTGCTGACCTTCGGCACGCGGCTGACGAACATCACGCGCTGCCTGAAGGAGCGCGACCCCGACGTGGCGCTGCGCCTGGCCGACGAGAGGGTGCAGGACTGGAAAGGCGGCACGCGCATCGCGTCGTCGCTGCAGGACTTCAACCGCCTGTGGGCGCGCCGCCTGCTGGGCGCCAACGCGGCGGTGCTGCTGGTCAGCGACGGCCTGGACCGCGACGAGCACGGCGACCTGTCGGCCGCCGCGGCGCAGCTGCGGCGCCTGGCGCACCAGGTGGTGTGGCTCAACCCGCTGCTGCGCTATGAAGGCTTCGAGGCCAAGGCCTCCGGCGTGCGCGCGCTGCTGCCGCACGTCGACCGCTTCCTGCCCGTTCACAATCTGGCCAGCCTGGCCGATCTGGGTGACGCGCTGCGCGCGCCGCCCGTGGCTCCCCACACACTGCTGCATTGAGACACCATGGAACTGCAAGGCGAACGACTGATCCCCGCATCCCAGGAGAAGACCTGGCTCGCGCTCAACGACCCCGAGGTGCTGAAGGCCTGCATCACCGGCTGCGAGTCGCTGGAACGCACCGGCGACGATGCCTATGCCGCGCTGGTGGCGGTGAAGGTCGGCCCGGTCAGCGCGCGCTTCAAGGGCAACCTCAAGCTGAGCAACGTGCAGGCGCCCAACAGCTACACCATCAACTTCGACGGGCAGGGCGGCGTGGCCGGCTTCGGCAAGGGTTCGGCCGACGTGACGCTGAGCCCCGAAGGCAGCGGCACCCGGCTGAAGTACCTGGCCAAGGCGCAGGTCGGTGGCAAGATGGCGCAGGTGGGCTCGCGCCTGATCGACGCCGCCGCCGCCAAGGTGGCGGAAGATTTCTTCAAGGCCTTCGAGGCACAGCTGGCACCGCCTGCGGCCGTGCCGGCCGACGCCGGCCAGCTGCCGACGCCGGCCGACACGCCGAAGAGCAACCGCGCGCTGTGGTGGGGCGTGGGCGTGCTGGTGCTGCTGCTGCTGTGGTACTGGCTGAGCCGTTGAGATTTCAACCCGAGGAGCGATGTGATGATGCTGCGTAAACTGATCCTGCCACTGGCGCTGGCCGTGGCCTGCCCGCTGGCGCTGGCCGACGCCGCTGCGCCCTTCATCGGAAAGTGGAACGCGCAGTGGCAGACCGACAAGCAGAGCTATGAGGCGGTGATGGAGATCACCGAGACCGGCGGCACCTGGAAGACGGCGACGATGAGCCGCAACAACGCCTGCTTCGGCCGCCAAGTGCCTATCCAGCACGACCGGGCGACGTCCGACAGCCTGGACATGACGCTGAAGTTCTCCGACGTCATCACCGGCTGCAACAACGCGACGGTCAAACTGCGGCTGGACGACAAGGGCAACGTGATCGGTACGCGCAGCGGCTACCCGCTGCAACTGAAGCGTGAGTAGCGGCAGCAAGTCAGGGGCAGCGACATGGACAGTCTCGATCTGCAGGTGCTGAGCCAGGCCCGCGACTGGTTCGGCCAGGGCCACAAGGTGTGGCTGGTCACCGTCATCGAAACCTGGGGCTCGGCGCCGCGCCCGCCCGGCGCGCTGCTGTGCCTGCGCGGCGACGGGCTGGTGGTCGGTTCGGTGTCCGGCGGCTGCGTCGAGGACGACCTGATCGAGCGCGTGCGCCATGGCGAGCGCGTCGACAAGCCGTCGCTCATCACCTATGGCGTGACCAAGGAAGAAGCAGCGCGCTTCGGCCTGCCTTGCGGCGGCAACCTGCGGCTGGTGCAGGAGCCGCTGCGTGCGGTGGACTGGATCGAGCAGATCCTGGAGCGGGCGGCGCGGCACGAGCTGGTGGCGCGCACGCTCGACCTGGCCACCGGCACGGTCGAGGTGCAGACCGCCGCGCGCGGCGAGGCCTTCGAGTTCGACGGCACGCGGCTGCGCGCGCTGTTCGGCCCGCGCTGGCGGCTGCTCATCGTCGGCGCCGGCCAGCTGTCGCGCGTGCTGGCGCAGATGGCGCTGGCGCTGGACTTCGAGGTGATCTGCTGCGACCCGCGCGAGGAATACCACCTCACCTGGGACGTGCCCGGCACCACCTTCAGCAAGGCCATGCCCGACGACCTGGTGCTGGAGCTGCAATTGGACCCGCACAGCGCCGTGGTCGCGCTGACGCACGACCCCAAGCTGGACGACATGGTGCTGCTGGAGGCGCTGAAGTCGCCGGCCTTCTATGTCGGCGCGCTCGGCTCGCGCGGCAACACCGCGGCACGCAAGCAGCGGCTGGCGCTGTTCGACCTGTCGCCGGCCGAGATCGACCGGCTGCACGGGCCGGTGGGCCTGAACCTGGGCGCCAAGACGCCGGCCGAGATCGCGGTGTCCATCGCCGCGGAGATCGTGTCGGTGAAGAACGGCGTCGCCCTGCTGCAGAAGAAGGAAGGCTCGGCGCTGCCGGCCGCGGCCAGCGCCTGCCTGGCGCCGCGCTGAGCCGCGGGGCTAGCGCGCCAGCGGCGCGGGGGGCGCCACGTCGGAGCGGCGCGTGACGCGGCCGAGCGGCAGCGCGCCGACCCAGCGCTGCAGGCTCGCGCCGGCGGCCAGGCTGCCCGCCCAGCAGAGCATCAGCATCGTCCAGGCGGCCGCCGGACCGTGCAGATCCAGCCGCAGCCACAGCGCCGTCGTCGCGACGATCACCGCAAAGTGGATCAGGAACACGCCATACGCGGCATCGCTCCAGTGCGCCAGCCAGCCGGCGCTGCGGCCCGGTGGCCGCCAGCGCTGGGCCAGCGTCGCCAACGCCATGGCCGTCAGGCAGGCCAGCACCACGCGCGGCCGCGCCTCGAGCAGGGCGTCGGCCAGGTGCAGCGCGCAGACGCCGCCGAACAGCGCCGCCAGCCGGCGCGAGCGGCCGGCCCAGGCCGCCAGGGCGCCCAGGCCATAGGCGCCGAAGAAATACAGCCCCCAGACGTCGAAGCGCTCGTCGCGGCTGAACCAGCCCAGCGACACCAGCGACAGGGCCGCCATCGCCCAGGGCAGGGCGGCGGGGCGCAGGGTCGTCGCGCCGATCGCCAGCAGCGCGAACAGCTGGAAGTCGATGGACACGTACCACGCGCCGGCGGACAGCGAGGGCAGGTGCAGCACGTCCTGCAGCAGCAGCAGATGGGCGATGAACTGCCACAGCGTCGGCCAGGGGGTCACCCAGCCGGGCCAGCGGCCCGGCGGCAGCAGTGCGCTGGCGGCCAGCACCAGCCCCAGCGCCACGGCCAGCATGGGCACCAGGCGCAGATAGCGCGTGCGCAGCGCACGCGGCAGCGGCTCGATGCCGCGCGCCAGGCCCTGCACCGCGAGGTAGCCGCTGATGACCACGAAGATCTGCACCACGAAGCGCGCCTCGTCGGCCAGGAAGGCGGTGGCCACCGGCCAGGCCGGCGCCACCACGCGGGCCATCGGCGCGTACATGACGATGTGGTGCAGCACGATGAGCTGCGCGGCCAGGACCTTGAGGCCGTCGATGAGCACGGAACGCTGCGGCATCGCCGCACTGTAGCGCCCGGCCGCGGCGCGCGCGTCAGCCGTTGCTGCTGGCGCGCACTTCCTCGATCGTCGACACGCCGGCCCAGACCTTGTCGATGCCGTCCTGGCGCAAGGTGCGCAGGCCCTCGGCCAGCGCGGTGCGCAGCAACTCGTCGGGGCGTGCGCCGGTCTGGATCAGGTGACGGATCTCCTGCGACACCACCAGCAGTTCGTGCAGGCCTGCGCGGCCGCGCAGGCCGCTGTCGTCGCAGTTGGGGCAGCCCTTGGCAAAGTGGTGCATCAGCTTGCCGTCCTTGCCGAAGCGCTTCTTCCAGCCGGCCAGCACGTCATCGGGCTGGGGCTTGTTCTCGGCCTCGCCGAAGGCGTGCAGGTAGTCGGCCATCAGCTCGTCGACCTGCTCCGGCGTGGCCGGCTGCGACTGCACGCACTTGCTGCACAGCCGCCGCACCAGCCGCTGCGCCAGCACGCCGAGCAGCGAGTCGGCAAAGTTGAACGGGTCCATGCCCATGTCCAGCAGCCGCGTCACCGTCTCCACCGCGCTGTTGGTGTGCAGCGTGCTCATCACCAGGTGGCCGGTCAGCGAGGCCTCGACCGCCATCTTGGCGGTCTCGCCGTCGCGGATCTCGCCGACCATGATCACGTCCGGGTCGGCACGCAGGAAGGCGCGCAGCGCCTTGGCGAAGGTCCAGTCGATCTTCGGGTTGACCTGCACCTGGCGCATGCCGGCCTGGGTGATTTCCACCGGGTCCTCGGCCGTCCAGATCTTGCGGTCGGGCTGGTTGATGTAGCCCAGCACCGAATGCAGCGTCGTCGTCTTGCCCGAGCCGGTGGGCCCGACGCACAGCAGCATGCCGTAGGGCCGCTGCGCGGCCGACTTGATGTGTCCCAGGTTGTCCGGGCTCAGCCCCAGGCTGTCCAGCGGGATCGGCTTGGCCGACGCCAGCAGGCGCAGCACCGCGTCCTCCAGGCCGTTGGCCGTGGGGATGGTGGCCACGCGCAGCTCCAGCCGCTGGCCGGGCACGAACTTGCCGAAGTTGATCTTGCCGTCCTGCGGCTTGCGACGCTCGCTGATGTCCAGGTCGCACATGATCTTGATGCGCGCGATCATCGCGCTGCGGTAGGTGTGCGGCAGCTCCATGTAGGGCCGCAGCGCGCCGTCCTTGCGGAAGCGGATCTTCACCTTCTCGCGCCCCGGCTGGCACTCGACATGGATGTCGGAGACCCCCTGGCTCTGCGCCTCGGCGATCATCGAGTTGATCAGTCGCACCAGCGAGTTGTCGGACTGCTCGATCGACGGTTCGTCGCGCTCGGCGCTGTCCGGCGACTGCTGCTGTTCCAGCGTGGCCAGCAGCTTGCCGGCTTCCTCGACCTCGAAGTCGATCTTGCCGCCACCGTCGCCGCCGGCCGCGCTGCTGCCGGTGGCGGCGCCGATGCGCTCGTAGGCCTTGCCGATGGCCGCGGGCAGCAGGTTGGCGCGCGCCAGCACCGGCACCAGCTTGGTCTGCGACGCGAATTCGATGTCGTCCAGCACCTCGGGGCGCGACGGATCTTCCACCGCCACGACCAGGCGGCCGCCGCGCAGCAGCAGCGGCAGCGCCGGCAGGCGTTGCGCCACCGCGTAGGGCAGGCGTGTCAGCGCCTCGGTCTCCGGCACGAACTGCGTCACGTCGACCAGCGGATAGCCCATCTTGCGCGCCAGCGCGGTCTGCAGGTCGGCACGCGAGACGAGCCCGCGGCGCACCAGCAGCTCGCCCAGCGGCACGCTGCGGTCCTCGCGCTGCTGCGACAGCGCCACCTCAAGCTGCGCCTGGCTGATGAAGCCCAGCGCGAGCAGCGCCTCGCCGATGCGCACCATCGGCATGCGCGCCTGTTCGATGATGGCCTGTTCCAGCTCTTCGGCGGTGACCACCTGCTTGGTCAGCAGGATGTCGCCCAGCTTCTGGCTGCGCAACTGCTTCTGCTCGGCCAGCGCCTGCTCGATCTGCCCGGGCGTGGCCGAGTTCTGTTCCACCAGCACCTCGCCGATGCGCGCGCCGACCTCCACGCCGTCGTAGGCGGCCTTGGGCACGAAGCAGCGCTGCACGCTGCCGCGCGGGTCCAGCGGTACGAACAGGTACAGGCCGGTCTCGTCCTCCAGATGGCCGATGCTCAGCGTCGTCACCGGCGCCGCGCCCTTGGGCCGGATGCGCACGTCCACCGCCGGGCTCTGCGCCAGCTGCGGGTCCGCACCGGCGCTGTCCAGCGGGGCCAGCGGCCGCGTCAGCACCAGCTTGCGGAACTGGTTGAAGCGCAGCGGAATGGCGATGCGCGCCGGCGGAATGCGCACCTTGGCCAGGCCCTCGGCCGGATGCATCTCGAGCAGCACGCCGTTCATCAGCCGGCCGTTCATGCCCTCGATCTGGCAGGGCTCGGGCTCCTCCAGGCGCACCGGGCCGGGATAGCAGGCGTAGGGCGGCGTGGGCCAGGCGAAGCCGTCGACCGCCGGTGCCGCGCCTTCACCTTCTACAGGTACCAGGGACAGCGGTGGCGTGGACAGGTCGGACATGGCATTTCCTCGGATGGCGAGTGGCGACGGGACACCGCACAGGGCGTGCCCCCACGCACACGATCCTAGGACGCGAGGCCGCCAGGCGAAGCCGCGAAATGCGCGGCGGTGAAGGCCCATCTGCGCGCGCTGCGCAAGGTGCGCGGGGCGTGGCGCGGCGACGGCAGACTTTGGCGACGCCGCCGACGCCCCCCAGTTCGGCCCGATTCGGGCCTGGCTTCGATCGGTTCAGGGCAGGTTCGAGCCGCCGGCCTGCATCGGTGCCCTGCCGCAGCAGCGGAGCTAGCGCGACGCGCCCATCACCACGTCGGGCAGCCAGGTGACGATCACCGGGAACAGGGTGATCAGCGCGATGCACACCACCAGGCAGAAGAAGAAGGGGATGGCCGCGCGCGCGATGGTGTTGCTGTCCTTGCCGGTCATGTTCTGCAGCACGAACAGGTTGAAGCCCACCGGCGGCGTGACCTCGGCGATCTCCACCAGCAGCACGATGAAGATGCCGAACCACACCAGGTCGAAGCCGGCCTTCTGGATCATCGGCAGCACCACCGCGCTGGTCAGCACGATCATGCTGATGCCGTCGAGCGCGGTGCCCAGCACCAGGTAGACCACCGTCAGGGCCAGGATCAGCGCGTACGGCGACAGCTGCATCGCCTCCACCCACTCGGCCAGCGCACGCGGGATGCCGGTGAAGGCCATGGTCTTGGTCAGGAAGGCCGCGCCGGCCAGGATGAACATGATCATGCAGCTGGTGCGCGTGGTGCCCATCAGCCCTTCCCAGAAGTTGCGCCAGGTGAGCGTGCGGCTCCACAGCGCCAGGCCCAGCGAGCCGACCACGCCGTAGGCCGCGCATTCGGTGGCGGTGGCCCAGCCGGCCACCAGCACCCAGACGATGAAGACGATCAGCGCCGTCACCGGAATCAGGTTGCCCGACTGGCGGATCTTCTCGATGAACGTGGTCGGCGGGTCGGCCGCCGGTACCTTGTCGGCGTGGCGCAGGCTCCACCAGATGATGTAGCCGGAGAACAGCGCCATCAGTAAAAAGCCGGGCAGGAAGCCGGCCAGGAAGATGCGGATGATCGACGCGTCGGCCGCCACCGCATACACCACCATGGTGATCGACGGCGGGATCAGGATGCCCAGCGTGCCGGCGGTGGCCAGCGAGCCGAGCGCGATGTTCTCGTCGTAGCCGCGCTTCAGCAGCTGCGGCAGCGCCACCTTGCTGATGGTGGCGCAGGTGGCGGCTGAACTGCCCGACACCGAGCCGAAGATGCCGCAGCCCAGGATGGTGGTGTGCATCAGCCGGCCGGGCACGCGGTTCAGCCATGGGCGCAGGCCGTCGAACATCTCTTCCGACAGCTTGGTGCGGAACAGGATCTCGCCCATCCAGATAAACAGCGGCAGCGCCGCCAGCTCCCAGCTGGCGTTGCTTTCCCAGAAGGCCGAGAACAGGTTCTTGCCCGGCTGCGTCTGCACGAAAAAGGCCTGGCCGACCCAGCCGCAGATGGCCAAGGTCATGGCGATCCACACGCCGCTGGCCAGCAGCAGCAGCATCAGCACCAGCAGCACGCCGCCGACGACCAGCATGTTGTCCATCGGGGGGCTTTCGTCAGACGTCGGCGGAGAAGTCGCCGTGCGCGTGGCGTTCTTCGACGGCGACCACAAAGGTGGGGCGGCCGCCGCGCAGCACGATGAGCAGCTCGTCGAGCATGGCGACGAACAGCAGCACCGCGCCGAACGCAAAGCTCAGCTGGGGAATCCACAGCGGCAGCGGCAGCAGGCCTTGCGCCAGGTCGTTGAACTCCCAGCTCTCGTAGGTGAAGCGGCACGCCCACCAGGCCAGGTAGGCGGTGGCGGCGGCGCCGATGCACAGGCTCAGCAGCTCGAAGCGGCGCCGCTGCGCCGGGCCCATCTTTTCCAGCAGCAGCGTCACGCGCACGAAGTCGCCGTGCTTGAAGGCATGCGCCATGGCCAGGAAGGCGGCCGCCGCGCAGCACCACGAGACGATGTCGTTGACCGCGCCGGTGGCGACGCGGAACTCGCGCAACACGCTCTGGCCGACCATCAGCAGCATGATGGCCAGCACCATCAGCGCCGCCAGCCAGCCCGCCGCCAGATAGATCGCGTCGAGCGTGCGGCGCATGGCGGGCTCAGCGGCTCACTTCTTGTTGTACGCGTCGATCACCGCCTGGCCGTCGGCACCGGCCTTCTTCTGCCAGTCGGCGAGCATCACCGTGCCCACCTGCTTCAGGTCGGCGGTGAGCTTGGCCGGCGGCGTCATGATCTTCATGCCCTTTTCGGCCAGCGCCTTCTTGTACCAGTCGTTCTTTTCCTGGCTGATCTTCCAGCCGCGCTCTTCGGCCTCGGCGGCGGCCTTCAGCACCGCGTCCTGCGTGGGCTTGTCCAGCGCCTCGAAGGCCTTCTTGTTGACGATGACCGCGTTCTTCGGCAGCCAGGCCTGCGTGTCGTACCAGTACTTGATGCTTTCGTAGGTCTTGCTGTCGTAGCCGGTGGAGCCGCTGGACATGTAGCTTTCCACCACGCCGGTGGCCAGCGCCTGGCTCAGCTCGGCCGCCTGGATGGTCACCGGCTGCGCGCCGATGAGCTCGGCGATCTTGGCGGTGGCCGGGCTGTAGGCGCGCCACTTCAGGCCGCGCATGTCGGCCACCGAGCCGATCTCCTTCTTCACGTAGATGCCCTGCGGCGGCCACGGCACGGTGTACAGAAGCATCATGCCCTGCGCGCCCAGCAGCTTGTCCAGCACCGGCTTCTGCGCGGCGGCGAGCTTCTTCGATTCGGCATAACTCGCGGCCAGGAAGGGGATGCCGTCGGCGCCGTAGATCGGGTTCTCGTTCTCGAAGTTGACCAACAGCACCTCGCCGATCTGCGCCTGCCCGCCCTGCACGGCGCGCTTGATCTCGTTGGCCTTGAACAGCGACGCGTTCGGATGCACGGTGATCTTCAGCTTGCCGCCGGTGGCCTTGTCCACGTCGCTGGCGAACTGCGTCAGGTTCTCGGTGTGGAAGTTGGTGGCCGGGTAGGCGGCCGGCAGGTCCCACTTGGTCTGGGCCTGGGCGGCCAGCGTGACGGCGCCGGCCGCAGCGGCCAGCAGAACGGATCGGAAGGGTTGCATGCGCGCTCCGGCGAATTCGATGGTGAGGGCTAGCATAGGCCATGCCCGGGCGTTGCCGGCTCGGGGCCTTCCCGCAAGCTGCCACGATGCCCACCCTCGGCCTGCTCATGCTGCAGACGCGTTTCCCGCGCCCGCCGGGGGACATCGGCCATCCGCAGACTTTTGCCTTCCCGACGCGGCGGCGCATCGTCGCAGGCGCGTCGCCCGAGCGCGTCGTGCGCGGCACCGACGTGGCGTTGCTGGCGCCCTTCATCGCCGCGGCGCATGAGCTGGTGGCCGAGGGCTGCGACGCCATCGCCACCAGCTGCGGCTTTCTCGCGCGCTGGCAGCGCGAGTTGCAGGCCGCGTTGCCGGTGCCGGTATGGAGTTCGGCGCTGCTGCAGCTGGCCGAAGCCGCAGCGCAGGGCCGGCGCTGCGGCGTCATCACCATCGAGGCCGCATCGCTGGGCCGGCCGCATTTGGACGCGGTGGGCGCCGACCCGGCGACGCCGGTCGAAGGCATCAGCCCCGGCTCGGCCTTGCACCGCACGCTGCTGGAAGACCTGCCCACGCTGGACAGGGCCGACGCGCAGGCCCAGGTGCTGGCCGCGGCGCAGCGCCTGATCGCCCGCGAGCCGGGCCTGGACACGCTGGTGCTGGAATGCACCAACCTGCCACCCTATGCCGACGCGCTGCGCCGCGCCACCGGGCTGCAGGTGCTGGACGTGGTGACGCTGCTCAACGACCGCATGGCCGCGCTGGCCGCGCCGGCCGCGCGCTGACCTCAGGGGTCGTCGGGCGGCTGCGGCTGCGGCTGCGGCGGCAGCGACGCGCGCAGCACCGCCATCTCCTGGCGCATGGCGGTGAGCTGGCGGTGCAGGTCGTCGAGGATCTCGCGCTCGATCTGCCGCTCCTCGCCGGCGATCCACGCCGAGGCGATGGACGCGGCCACCAGCGTGATCGCACCGACGCCGAGAAAGACCACCAGCACGGCGAAGATCTTCGACGCCGGCGTGGTCGGCACCGAGTCGCCGTAGCCGACGGTGGCGGCGGTGGTGAAGGCCAGCCACAGCCCGTCGGCGAAGGTCGGCGTGGTCGGCTCCAGCCACCAGAAGCCCAGGCCGCACAGCAGCAGCACCAGCAGCGCGGCCACCAGCCGGTACATCGTGCCGCCGCGCGTGACCACATAGTGCGCGGCCCAGAACATGCGCGCCATGGTGAAGAAGCCGACCACCAGGCGGATCCACAGCGACGGCGGCGACGCCGCGCTGGCCGGCAGCGTGGCCGCGACCAGCAGCCCGGCGCACAGCAGCAGGTCGAAGAAGTTGGCGCGCAGGTGCGCCCGCAGGTTGCCGCTGCGCCAGCCCACGTGCAGCAGCGCCACGGCCATGGTCAGCGAGGCCAGCACGTAGCTCAGCGACGCGAACAGCGGCGTCACCGGCTCCAGCAGCTCGACATAGAACGAAGGGATGGTGCTCAGCAGCACCAGCGTCGTCGGCCAGCGCCACAGCCGCTCCACCTGGCGCGCCCGCGCCGGCGTGTTGGCCGCGAAGACCGTGGTCAGGCCGACCTGCTCCGCACCCTGTGGCAGCTCCGGAATCAGGCTGGGCTTGGTGTGGCGGGTGGCCATGCGGCGTCTCGGCGCGGTGGTGCCCGCGGGCTCAGGCCTTCAGCCACGCCTCGGCCAGGCGCACCCAGTAGGTGGCGCCGGTGCCGAGCACGCGGTCGTTGAAGTCGTAGCCCGCGTTGTGCACCATGCAGCCGCCTTGCGCGCCCACGCCGTTGCCGATGTTCACGTAGCAGCCGGGCACCTTCTCCAGGAAGAAGGCGAAGTCCTCGCTGGCGGTCACCGGCTCGGGGTTCGGCACCAAGCCGCCGTCGCCGAGCCAGTCGCGCAGCACTTGCGTGCAGAACGCCGTCTCCGCGGCATGGTTGTGCAGCACCGGGTAGCGGCGGATGTAGTTCACCTCGGCCGTGGCGCCGAACACCGCGGCCTGGGTCTGCGCGATCTCGGTAATGCGGCGCTCCAGCAGGTCGCGCACCTCGGGGCGCAGCGCGCGCACCGTGAGCCGCAGTTCGGCTTCACCGGGGATCACGTTGGGCGCGTCGCCGGCCAGGAAGGCGCCGACGGTGACGATGCCCGCCTGCAGCGGCGGCACGTTGCGCGAGACGATGCTCTGCAGCGCCATGACGATGGCCGCGCCGGCGACCACCGGGTCGGTGGCGGTGTGCGGGATGGCGCCGTGCCCGCCCACGCCCCTGACCTTGATGAGGCAGGTGTCGCCGCTGGCCATGGCGTAGCCGGGCACCACCGCGAACTGCCCCTCGGGCACGCCGGGCGCGTTGTGCATGCCGAACATCGCGTCGCAGGGGAACAGGTCGAAGAAGCCGTCCTCGATCATCTTGCGCGCACCGGCCAGGCCCTCTTCGGCCGGCTGGAAGACCACGTGCAGCCAGCCGTCGAAGTGGCGCGTGGCCGCCAGGTGGCGGGCCGCCGCCAGCAGCATGGCGGTGTGGCCGTCGTGGCCGCAGGCGTGCATCTTGCCGAAGACCTTGCTGGCCCACGGCTTGCCGCTGGTCTCGGCGATGGGCAGCGCGTCCATGTCGGCGCGCAGGCCGATGCGCCGCGACGACGTGCCGGCGCGCAGGGTGCCCACCACGCCGGTGCCGCCCAGGCCGCGATGCACGTCCCAGCCCCAGCGCGCCAGCCGCTCGGCCACCAGGTCCGAGGTGGCGTGCTCCTCGTAGGCCAGCTCGGGGTTCTGGTGGATGGCCCGGCGGATCTCCACCATCTCCGCCTCGTGGGCGCGGATCTCGTCCAGGGCGGGCAGCGGCAGCGGTGCGTTCATGGCGGCACTTGGGGCTAGGGAGCACCTATTCTCAGTCAACTCGACCGATGCTATGTTCCCCCTGCCTCGCGCCGGACAAGCCGCCTCGGGGCAAACGACGACAACCACAAGGAGGATGCAACGATGAGAAATTCGTGGATGACGCGCCAGCGCGTCTGGACGACGGGCGCGCTGTCGGCCGCGGTGCTGGGGCTGGGCGCGCTGCCGGTGCTGGCGCAGGACGCCAAGCCGGCGTCGGCCCCGGCGGCGGCGTCGGCGCCGATGCCGGCCCCGGCGTCTGCACCCGCAGCGGCGCCGGCAGCGGATGCCGGCGCGGCGCGCGAGTCCGGCAAGATCGCCTGGTACGGCAAGAAGTTCGCCGGGCGCAAGACGGCCAGCGGCAAGCCCTTCAATCCCGAAGCGCTGACGATGGCGCACAAGACGCTGCCCTTCGGCACGCACGTGAAGATCACCAACCCGGCCAACAAGGCCAGCGTGGTGGTCGTGGTCAACGACCGCGGGCCGACCCAGGCCGACCGCGTGGGCGACGTGTCGCAGGCGGCGGCACGCAAGCTGGGCATGCTGCGTTCCGGCGTCATCAACGCCGAACTCGAGGTCGTGAAGGCGGCGAAGAAGTAGCCGCCCACCGGGGCTGCGCGCGCCGACGGCGGCGGCGCGCTATCGTTCGCGGCTTGCGCGTTCTGCACCGCCGCCCATGACCCCTCTTCCGCCACGCTGGCAGTTCTGGATCGACCGCGGCGGTACCTTCACCGATGTCGTCGGCCGCGCGCCCGACGGTGCGCTGCACACACTGAAGCTGCTGAGCGAGAACCCCGAGGCCTATGCCGACGCGGCGGTGGAGGGCATGCGCCGCTTGCTGCGGCTGCCGGCGGGCGCGGCCATCACGCCGCAGCAGGTGGCCAGCGTGAAGATGGGCACCACGGTGGCCACCAACGCGCTGCTCGAGCGCAAGGGCGAGCGCACGCTGCTGGTCACCACGCGCGGCTTCCGCGACGCGCTGCGCATCGCCTACCAGGCGCGGCCGCGGCTCTTCGACCGCCACATCGTGCTGCCCGAGCTGCTGTACGAACGCGTGGTCGAGGCGGACGAGCGCATCGGCGCCGACGGTGCATTGGTGCAGCCGCTGGACGAGGCCGCGCTGCGCGTCGCGCTGCAGTCCGCGCACGACGACGGCCTGCGCGCCTGCGCCATCGTCTTCATGCACGGCTGGCGCCACCGCGCGCACGAGCGCGCCGCGGCGGCGCTGGCCCGCGCCATCGGTTTCACGCAGGTGAGCGTGTCGCACGAGGTCAGCCCGCTGATGAAGTTCGTCTCGCGCGGCGACACCACGGTGGTCGACGCCTACCTGTCGCCGATCCTGCGGCGTTATGTCGAGCAGGTCGGCGCACAGATGCCGGGCGTGCCGCTGTTCTTCATGCAGAGCAGCGGCGGGCTCACCGAGGCGCACCACTTCCAGGGCAAGGACGCCATCCTGTCCGGCCCGGCCGGCGGCATCGTCGGCATGGTGCGCACCGCGCTGGCGGCGGGCCATGCCAAGCTGATCGGCTTCGACATGGGCGGCACCAGCACCGACGTGTCGCATTACGCCGGCGAGTTCGAGCGCGCCTTCGAGACGCAGGTGGCCGGCGTGCGCATGCGCGCGCCGATGATGAGCATCCACACCGTGGCCGCGGGCGGCGGCTCGATCCTGGGCTTCGACGGCGCGCGGCTGCGCGTCGGGCCGCAAAGCGCCGGCGCCAACCCCGGCCCGGCCAGCTACCGCCGCGGCGGACCGCTGGCGGTGACCGACGCCAACGTGCTGCTCGGCCGCATCCAGCCGCGGCACTTCCCGCATGTTTTCGGACCGACGGGCGACGAGTCGCTGGACGAGGCCGGCGTGCGCCGCCGCTTCGAGGCACTGACGGCCGACGTGCAGCAGGCCACCGGCCAGCCGGCCACGCCGGAGGCCTTGGCCGCCGGCTACCTGCGCATCGCCGTGCAGGCGATGGCCAACGCCATCAAGCGCATCTCGGTGGCGCGCGGTTATGCCGTCGCCGACTACACGCTGCAGTGCTTCGGCGGCGCCGGCGGCCAGCACGCCTGCGGCGTGGCCGACGCGCTGGGCATGACGCGCGTGTTCGTGCACCCGCTGGCGGGCGTGCTGTCGGCCTACGGCATGGGGCTGGCCGACCAGATCGCCATGCGCGAAGCCTCGGTCGAGCGCGCGCTGGATGCCGAGGGCTTGCGCTCCGCCGAGCTGACGCTGGACGCGCTCGGCGCCGCCGCCACCGAAGAACTGGTGGCGCAAGGCGTGCCGCGCGAGACGATTGAACTGCGCCGCACGCTGCATCTGCGCTACCAGGGCACCGACACCGCGCTGGCGGTACCGCTGGGCAGCGCGGATGCATTGCGCCAGGCCTTCGAGGCCACCTACCGTCAGCGCTTCGCCTTCCTGATGCCCGACCGGCCGCTGGTCATCGACGCGGTGTCGGTCGAAGCCATCGGGCCGGGCGAGCGCGCCGAGCCCGACGGGCCGCAGGCCGACGCAGCGGCGCAGCACGCCGTGCCCGGCGAGCGCGTGCGCATGTATTGCGAGGCGGACGAGCAGCCCGCCGGCTGGCGCGAGGCGGGCCTGTACCCGCGCGAGGCGCTGCCAGCGGGCGCCACCATCGACGGCCCGGCGATCATCACCGAGCGCAATGCGACGACGGTGGTCGAGCCCGGCTGGCAGGCGCGGCTGCGCGCGTCCGGCGCGCTGGAGCTGCAGCGCACGCGGGCGCGCGTCACGCAGCATGCGGTGGGCACGCAGGTGGACACGGTGATGCTGGAGGTGTTCAACAACCTGTTCATGAACATCGCCGAGCAGATGGGCCTGCGCCTGCAGAACACCGCCTACTCGGTGAACATCAAGGAGCGGCTGGACTTTTCCTGCGCGCTGTTCAGCGCCGCCGGCGAGCTGATCGCCAACGCGCCGCACATGCCGGTGCACCTGGGCAGCATGAGCGAATCGATCAAGACGGTGATCGCGCGCAACCCGCAGATGCAGCCGGGCGACGTCTACGTGCTCAACGACCCCTACCACGGCGGCACGCACCTGCCCGACGTGACGGTGGTCACGCCGGTGTACCTGGCGCCCCCGGCCGGCGGGGTACCGCCGGCCACCCCCCGAGGGGGCGCGCCGGTCGCCTTGCAGCCGCCGGGTGCGGCCGACGCGGCGCCGCGCCCCGCCTTTTACGTGGCGTCGCGCGGCCACCATGCCGACATCGGCGGCCGCACGCCGGGCAGCATGCCGCCGTTCAGCCAAACCATCGACGAAGAGGGCGTGCTCTTCGACAACTTCCTGCTGGTGCGCGACGGCCGGCTGCGCGAGGCGGAATTGCTGGCGCAGCTGCAATCCGGCGCCTGGCCGGCGCGCAACCCGCAGCAGACCATCGCCGACCTGCGCGCGCAGATCGCCGCCAACCAGAAGGGCGTGGAGGAGCTGGCGGCGATGGTCGCGCAGTTCGGCCGCGAGACGGTCGCCGCCTACATGCAGCACGTGCAGGACAACGCCGAGGAATCGGTGCGGCGCGTCATCACGGCATTGAAGGATGGAAGCTTCGAGCTGGCACTGGACAACGGCGCGGTGATCCGCGTCAAGGTGGCGGTGGACACGGCGCAGCGCGAAGCCACCATCGACTTCACGGGCACCAGCGCGCAGCTGCCCAACAACTTCAACGCGCCCAAGGCGGTGACGATGGCCGCGGTGCTGTACGTGTTCCGCACGCTGGTGGACGACGACATCCCGCTGAACGCCGGCTGCCTGAAGCCGCTGCAGGTGATCGTGCCCGAAGGCTGCATGCTCAACCCGCGCCCGCCGGCGGCGGTGGTGGCCGGCAACGTCGAGACCAGCCAGTGCGTGACCAACGCGCTGTTCGGCGCGCTGGGCGTGATGGCCTCCGGCCCGTGCACGATGAGCAACTTCACCTTCGGCAACGCGCGCCACCAGTACTACGAGACCATCTCGGGCGGCAGCGGCGCCGGTGCTTTCAAGGACGACGCGGGCCGCGTCGTCGGGGGCTTCGACGGCACCGCGGTCGTGCAGACGCACATGACCAACTCGCGGCTCACCGACCCCGAGGTGCTGGAACACCGCTTCCCGGTGCGGCTGGACGGCTACGCGATACGCGCCGGATCGGGCGGCGCGGGCCGCTGGCGCGGCGGCGACGGCGGCGTGCGCCGCGTGCGCTTCCTCGAAGCCATGGAGGCCTCGATCCTCAGCAACGGCCGGCACCACGGCGCCTTCGGCCTGGCCGGCGGCGGCGATGGCGTGCCCGGCATCAACCGCGTGGAACGCGCCGATGGCCGCGTCGAGCCGCTGGACCACATCGGCTCGGCCGCGATGCAGCCGGGCGACGTGTTCGTCATCGAAACCCCGGGCGGCGGCGGCTGGGGCGCCGCACCGCGTTGAACACCCGGCGCGCCACGCGGCCGCGCACGGCCGGGCCGTCTCGTGCCGCAAGCGGCCTGGCCTTGCTGCTCGCCGTGGCCCTGCCGGCCCGTGCCGGCGGCCTGCGGCCCTGGGACGACGGCAGCAGTGCGACACCGGCGCCGCCGTGGCACGTGGCCGGCCTGCCGTTGCAGACCAAGCCGTTCACGCGCTTCGACATCGTCGAGCTGGAAGGCCGGCGCGTGCTGCGCGTGCAGGCCGACCGTTCTTACGGCAGCCTGGTGCAGCGCCTGCCGCCCGGCGAGGACGGGCGCTACCTGCGCTGGCGCTGGCGCGTGGACATCCCCAACGAGCACACCGACCTGCGGCGGCGCAGCGGCGACGACACCGCCGCCGAGCTGTGCGTGATGTTCGACCTGCCGCTGCAAGCCTTGTCGCTGCTCGACCGGCAGCTGGTGCGCGTGGCACGGCAGCACAGCCCGGAGCTGCTGCCGACCGCCGCGGTGTGCTATGTCTGGGACTCGCGGATCCCGCCGGGCACGGTGCTGGACAACGCCTTCACGCGGCGCATCCGCATGATCGTGCTGCGCGGCGCCGGCGTGCCGCCGGGCACGTGGCATGCCGAGCAGCGCGACGTGCGCGCCGATTTCCTGCAGCTGTTCGCCGACGAGGCCAGCGAGATGCCGCCCATCATCGGCATCGGCATCGGCGCCGACGCCGACAACACGCAGGCGCACACGCTGTCCTACATCAGCGATCTGACGCTGGCGCCGTAGCGCCGGCTCAGGGCGTGAAGCTGATGACCAGCACCGGCGGCACGCGCCCGTCCACGTCGCGCGGCAGCTCGGCCGTGCGGTCGATGGCGCGCAGTACCGCGTTGTCCCATTCCTTGTTGCCGCTGCTCTTCACCAGCCGGCTGCTCAGGATGGTGCCGGTGGGCGACGCGCGCACCTCCACGTCGGCGGCGGGGTTGCCGCTCAAGGTGTCGGTGAACAGGATGTTGGGCTTGACGCGCGCGATCACCTTGCCCGCGTAGCTGGCCGACGGCGCGGCGTCGCGCAGCGCGCTGCCGGTGGCGCCCGGCGCGCCGGTGGCGCCGGCCTGGCCCATCATGCGCTTGAGGTTTTCCTCGCGCTGCTTGGCGGTGCGCTGTTCCTCGGCCTGCTTCTCGCGCAGTTCCTGCTGTTCCCGCTTGGCCTGGGCTTCGGCCTTGGCCTTGGCGACGCGTTCGCGCTCGGCCTTGTCCTTCTCTGCCTTCTCGCGTTCGGCCTTCTCCTTCTCGGCCTTGGCCTGCCGTTCGCGCTCGGCCTTGTCTCGCTCGGCTTTCTGCCGCTCGGCCTTGTCGCGCTCTGCTTTCTCGCGTTCGGCCTTTTCGCGCTCGGCTTTCTCCTGGCGCGCCTTCTCGATGGCGATCTGCGCGTCGACCGCCGGGGGCGGCGCGGGTGCGGGCGTGGGCGCGGCCACGCGCGGCGTCGGGGCGGGCGGCGGCGGGGGTGGGGGCGGCGGGGTGGCGGGCGTGGGCTCCACCGCGCGCGGCGCCGCCATCTGCGGCGTGGCGGCCCACAGCTCGGCGCTGAAGGTCTGCGGCGACTGGCTGCGCCAGCTCACCGACACGGCCAGCGCCACCACCAGCAAGACATGTACCGCCAGCGCGAGCAGCGCGCCGCGGCCCATGCCGCCGGGCGGTTGCGGGCGCAGCGGGTCCGCGCGGCGCAGCTCCAGGGTCCCAGCCGACATGCTTCAGCCGCCCTGTTTCACCGACAGGCCGACGCGCTGCACGCCTTCGCGCTGCAGCACGTCCATGACACGCACCACGGCCTCGTACTTGACGCTGCGCTCGGCGCTGATGACCACCGGCACCTGCGCATCGCCGCCCTGGGCCTGCTTGACGCGCGCCGGCAGCTGCGCCAGCGACAGCGTGCCGCTGTCCTTCTGGTCGATGCGCAGGCGCAGCTTTTCGTCGGCGCCCAGCACCAGCTCGATCACATGGTCGGGCCGCTGCTTGGCCTTGCCGACGCTGGGCAGGTCGACGACGCCGGTGGTGATCAGCGGCGCGGTGACCATGAAGATGATCAGCAGCACCAGCATCACGTCGATGAACGGCACCATGTTGATGTCGTTCATCGCGCGGCGTCGGCGCGAGCCCCCGCGGCCGGCGACGCTGGGCATGTCAGGCGCCCGCCGCGGCGCTGGGTTGTCCGGCGCTGCGCTGCAGGATGTTGGAGAACTCCTCGATGAAGGTCTCCAGCTGGATGGCGATGCGGTCGATGTCGCGCGACAGCCGGTTGTAGGCCACCACCGCGGGAATGGCCGCGAACAGGCCGATGGCGGTGGCCACCAGCGCCTCGGCGATGCCCGGCGCCACGGTGGCCAGCGTCACCTGCTGCAGGTTGGACAGGCCGACGAACGCATGCATGATGCCCCACACCGTGCCGAACAGCCCGACATAGGGGCTGACCGAGCCCACCGAGGCCAGGAAGCTGAGGTTGCTCTCGATCACGTCCAGCTCGCGCTGGAAGCTGGCGCGCATGGCGCGGCGCGCGCCGTCCAATTGCGCGGCGGCGTCCAGGCGGCGCTCGCGCAGCTTCATGAACTCGCGCATGCCGCTGCCGAAGATGCGCTCCAGCGGCGCCGTGTGCGGCTTGGCGGCGCTGGCCTGCTGCAGCTCGGTGAGGTTGCGGCCCGACCAGAAGTCGCGCTCGAAATCGTCGTTGCCCTGGCGCACGCGCTTCAGCCCGAGGAACTTGCCGAAGATCACCGTCCAGCTGACCAGCGACACCGCCAGCAACCCGGCCATGACCAGCTGCACCACCGGGCTGGCGTGCAGCACCAGCGTGATGATCGACATGTCCTGGTTCATGGCAGTTTCTCGAGAATCGTCGCCGGGATGCGGCAGGGTCTGAAAGGCGCCGCGCCACCCGCGGCCACGCAACCGATTCGGATATCGCCTTCGGCCAGAAGTTCGCTGTCGCGCCAGGCCTGCTGCTGCAGCCGCAGCGACGCGCGGCCGGCTTCGGCGACGGTGACCGTCACCTCCAGCAGGTCATCCAGCCGCGCCGGGCGCAGGTAGCGCAGCGCGGTGTCGGCGACGACGAAGATCAGGCCTTCGCGTTCCATCAACGCCTGTTGCCCGACGCCGAGCGCGCGCAGCCATTCGGTGCGCGCGCGTTCGAAGAACTTCAGGTAGTTGGCATAGAACACCACGCCACCGGCGTCGGTGTCTTCCCAGTACACGCGCAGCGGGTGGCGGAAGACGACGGTCGGGGTCCGGGCTTGCATCGGCCCGGCCGATTATGCGCGACGCCCCGGCGCCGCAGCCTTGTGGCCCGGGTCGGCTACTGCAGCACGCTCTTGTACACCGGCCCCCACACCGGATGCCCGGCCTCGGAGCGGCTGAGCGCGAAGCTGGCATCCGCCGCACGGGCGTCGCGGAACTGCTGCTGGCAGTCGGCCAGGCGCTCGCTGGTGCAGGTGATGAAGGCCAGCAGCTTGTGCGCGGTGGCGCGGTCGCGCGCGCTTTGCAGGCCGTCGTCCAGCGCCTGGCGCAGCGCCTTCTCGGCCTGTGCGTATTGGCCGTCGTCGTAGGCGCGGATGCCGTCGAGCAGCGCGCGCTCGGCGGGCCGCTCCATGACCTCGGCCAGGCCGGTGGGCTTGGGCGCCGGCGGCGGCGCGGCGCAGCCGGCGGCAAAGGCCGCCGCGGCCAGCACGAGCAGCAGCGGGCGAAGGCGGGGCAGTGGTCTCATGATCCGAACCTGTGTTTGAGGGTGGCGGGCCGGTCGGGGTCGACCTGCACGCGCTGCGTATAGGGCGGGAAGTCGGCGTTGCGCACGGTGATGGTGTGCGTGCCTTGCGGCAGGTCCAGCCGCGTCAGCGGTGGCGCCGTGCCGACCGCCGCGCCATCCACCTCCACCTGGCCCCATGGGCTGATGGCGATGTGCACCTGGCCCTTGGCCGGCGGGGGCGCTTCGGCCAAAGGCGGCGGCGCCGGCACGGCCTTCGGCGTGGCCTTGCGCGCGGGCGGCTTGGCCGTCGGCTTCTCGACGGCGGCAGTGGCTGCGGTTGCGGGCGCGGGCGCTGCGGGCTCTGCCGGCGGGGCCGCGACGAGGACGGCGGCGGGCGGCGAGACCTCCGCCGTGGGCGGCGTGGCGCTCACCGCCGGCGCGACGGCAGGTGCCGGTGCGACGGGCTGCGCCGCAGGCATCGCCTCGGCGACCACGGGTGCCGGCCGGCTGGCGATATAGCCCGCCGTGGCGAGCAGCGCCGCGACGGAGGCCACCGTCAGCCATGCCCCGCGACGCCAGCCGGGACGCGCCGGCGGCGTGGGTGTGTGGCTTGCAGGCTCGGACGCGGCGCCTTCGGAGCCTGCGGGGGCAGCCTGACGCGCCAGCCACTGGCGCAGCGCCAGCGCCATGTCCTGCGCGCTGGCGTAGCGCGCGTCGGGATCGCGGGCCATCGCGCGCAGGGCGATGGCCGACAGTTCCGCCGGCACCGTGGGCTGCAGCTCGTGCGGCGGGGGCGGGTCGAGATGCGCCACCGCATGCTGGATCTGTTCGAGCGAATCGCCACCGAAAGCCTTGCGCCCGCACAGCAGCTCGTACAGCACGGTGCCCAGCGCATAGATGTCGGTGCGTGCGTCGATGGCGCCGTCGTGCAGCTGTTCCGGCGCCTGGTGGTGCGGCGAGCCGGCGACCACACCTTCCAGCGCCGGCAGCGCGGCGCGGTGGGCGACGCGGGCGATGCCGAAGTCCAGCACCTTGGGTCGGTCGCGCCGCGTCAGGAAGATGTTCGCCGGCTTGATGTCGCAATGCACGACGCCGCGCGCATGGGCATAGGCCAGCGCGTCGGCGACGCGGCGCACCAGCAGCGCGGCCTCGGCCGGGCTCGGCTGCCAGCCGGCCTGCAGCGCCTGGCGCAGGTCGCGGCCGCGCAGCCGCTCCATGGCGATGTACACGCCGTGCGCCGACAGCCCGGCGTCGTGCACGGTGACGATGTGCGTGTGGCTCAGGCCCGCCGCGGCGCGTGCCTCGTTGAGGAACAGCGCGTCCAGCGTCACCCGCGTCGGTGTGTCGATGTCGAACTGCAGGGTCTTCACCGCCACGGTGCGCGACAGCAGCGGATCCCAGGCCTCGAACACCGTGCCCAGGCCGCCCTGGCCGAGCGGCCGCTTCAAGGCATAGCGGCCGATGCTCGACCACGGCGAGTCGGGGCTGGCGCCGCTGTCGGGGCTGGGCTCGGACGCCGTGGGGCCCTCGGCCGGGGCTGGCGCGGATTCCGCGAAGGGGACCGACACCACGGTGGCGGCGAATTCCAGGGCCTCGGCGGGTTGCTCGGCGCGATGCAAGTTCAGACGGTGTTCCACGACGGCGAAGCTTAGGCGGGCACGCTCCGTGGCGTGGCGGCAAAAGCGTGGCTTCTGCCCGGCGGTTAACCGCTTGTGACGAAATTTCGCACGCCGCTGCGGGACGCGCACGCACGGCGGTGCGCACGTCCCCGCTCACCCGGGCACCGGCATCCGCGCATGCGCCGCCTGCGAGGCGCGCCGGCTCAGCGCAGCACGCGCGCCAGCCGCTGCAGCGCCTGCTGCAACTCGTCCATCGAACTGGCGAAGGACAGCCGCAGGTAGCGGTCGGCCGCATGCGGGCCGAAGTCGCGCCCGGGCGTCAGCGCCACGTGCGCGCGCTGCATCATGTCGAAGCAGAAGTCCCAGCTGCTTTCGTGGAACGCGCTGCAGTCCGCCCAGGCGTAGAAGGCGCCGTCGGGCATCACCGGCACCCGCAGGCCCATGGCCTGCAAGGCCGGCACCACCACGTCGCGGCGGCGGCGGAACTCGGCGCGGCGGCGTTCGTATTCGGCGATGGACGCATCGTCGAAGCAGGCCAGCGCGGCATGCTGCGCCACGCTGGACGGGCAGATGTAGAGGTTCTGCGCCAGCTTCTCCACCGGCGCCACCAGCGCCGGCGGCAGCACCAGCCAGCCCAGCCGCCAGCCGGTCATGCTGAAGTACTTGGAGAAGCTGTTGATCGAGACCACGTCCTCGCCATGCTCCAGCGCGCTGTGGCCAAAGGCCTCGTCGTAGCTCAGGCCGAGGTAGATCTCGTCGACCAGCGTGACGCCGCCGCGGGCGCGCACCGCCGCGACGATGGCCGCCATCTCCTGGCGCGTGATCGAGGTGCCGGTGGGGTTGGAGGGCGAGGCCAGCAGCACGCCGCGCGTGTGCGAGTTCCAGGCCTCGCTCAGCGAAGCTGCATCGGGCTGGAAGCGCGCCTCGGGCGTTGCCGGCAGCAGCCGCGCGGTCGCCCCGGCGGCGGCGACGAAATGGCGGTTGCAGGGGTAGCTCGGGTCCGGCATCAGCACCTCGTCGCCGGGCTCGAACAGCGCCAGGCAGGCCAGCTGCAGCGCCGCCGACGCACCCGCGGTGACGACGATGCGCTCCGGCGCGATGTCCAGGCCGAAGCGCATGCCGTACCAGCGCGCGATGGACTCGCGCAGCTCGGGCAGGCCGGTGGCCTGCGTGTACTGCGTCTGGCCGCGGCGCATGCAGGCTTCGGCGGCCTGCACCACACGCGGCGGCGCGCTGAAGTCGGGCTCGCCGATGTTCAGGAAGATCATCGGCTCGCCGCCGCGCGCCGGGTCGCAGGCGGGGCTGCGCGCAATCTCGGCTGCGGCCTTGGCGCACTCCATCACGTAGAAGGGCTCGATGTGTTCGAGCCGCCGCGCCAGCTTCATGGGCGCGGGTGCCTCAGCGGCCTCGTGCCGCGCGGGCGGCGGCCACCTCGGCAGGCCGCAGGTCGGCGGCCAGCTTGTCGAGCACGCCGTTGACGTACTTGTGGCCGTCGGTGCCGCCGAAGCTCTTGGCCAGCTCCACGCCTTCGTTGATGGCCACGCGGTACGGAATCTCCAGGCAGTGCTGCAGCTCGTACACGCCGATCATCAGCACCGCATGCTCCACCGGCGACAGCAGGCTGGTCTTGCGGTCGACGTGGCGCGCCAGCAGCGCGTCGATCTCGGCCGCTTCGCGGATGCCGCCATGCAGCAGCGCGTCCAGGTGCACGCGGTCGAGCTTGTCGAAGTCCACCTGCTCCTGCAGGTGCGCTTCGATCTCGGCGCCGTCGCTGCGCGACACCAGCCACTGGTACAGGCCCTGCAGCGCGGCCTCGCGCGAGCGGCGTCGGGCGGAGCTGGCGGGCCGCTTGCGCAGCGCCGGGGTGTCGGCCGTCACTTCAGGTCGTCCAGCAGGTTGGCCATTTCCACCGCCACGCGTGCGGCGTCACGGCCCTTGTCGGCGGCACGGGCCCAGGCCTGGGCCTCGTTCTCCACCGTCAGGATGGCATTGGCCACCGGCAGCTGGTGGTCCAGCGCCACGCGCGTGACGCCGGCGCCGCTTTCGTTGGCCACCAGTTCGAAGTGGTAGGTCTCGCCGCGGATGATGCAGCCCAGCGCCACCAGCGCGTCGTATTCGTCGGTGTCGGCCAGCGCCTTCAGCGCCACCGGGATCTCCAGCGCGCCGGGCACCAGCACCTGGTCGATGTCGTCGTCGGCGACGCCCAGCGCGGCCAGCTCGGCCAGGCAGGCCTCGGCCAGCGCGCGCGTCAGCGTGTCGTTGAAGCGCGCGCGCACGATGCCCACGCGCAGCCCTGCGCCGTTCAATGGGGTGGCGGTGCCCTGGTCGGCATGTTGCATGAGGGGTCTCGGGGGATTCAGGCGCCGGCCGCGACGAAGCCGGTGACTTCGAGGCCGTAGCCGGTCATGCTGGGCATGCGGCGCGGGCTGCCCAGCAGCTTCATGCGCGTGACGCCCAGCTCCAGCAGGATCTGCGCGCCGACACCGTAGGTGCGCAGGTCGAGCTGCCGGCCCGCCGGCGCCGTGGCGGCGTCGGGCTGCAGCCGCGCCAGCAGCGCGTCGGGTTCCTGTGTGCAGTTCAGCAGCACCGCCACGCTGCGCGGTGCCGCATGCAGCGCGCCCAGCGCCAGCGGCAGCGGCCAGGAATGGCCGCCGCGGCCGGTGTCGAGCAGGTCGATCGCGGTGAAGGGCTCGTGCACGCGCACCAGCACCTCGTCGCCGCGGTCCCAGCGGCCGTGCGTCAGCGCCAGGTGCAGGCCGCCGCCGTGGTCGCGGAAGGCGTGGCATTCGAAGGTGCCCTGCGGCGTGTCCAGCACGCGCGTGCCGGCGCGCTGGATCAAGGTCTCGTTGCGACTGCGGTAGCCGATCAGGTCGGCGATGGTGCCGATCTTCAGGCCGTGTTCGCGCGCGAACAGCTCCAGGTCCGGCAGCCGGGCCATCGTGCCGTCGTCCTTCATCACCTCGCAGATCACCGCGGCCGGCTCCAGGCCGGCCATGCGCGTCAGGTCGCAGCCGGCCTCGGTATGGCCGGCGCGCATCAGCACGCCGCCGTCCTGCGCCTGCAGCGGGAAGATGTGGCCGGGCTGCACCAGGTCGCTGGCCACCGCGTCGCGCCCCACCGCCGCGGCCACGGTGCGCGCGCGGTCGGCGGCCGAGATGCCGGTGCTGACGCCGGTGGCGGCTTCGATGGACACGGTGAACGCCGTGCCGTGGCGCGTGCCGTTGCGCGCGGCCATCGGCGGCAGTTGCAGCCGCTCGCAGCGCTCGCGCGTCAGCGTCAGGCAGATCAGCCCGCGCGCATGGCGCGCCATGAAGTTGATCGCCTCCGGCGTCACGTGCTCGGCGGCGAGCACGAGATCGCCTTCGTTCTCACGGTTTTCCTCATCGACGAGGATGACCATGCGGCCGGCGGCCAGCTCGGCGACCAGCTCGGGAACAGGGGAGATCGGCATGGCCCGGATTGTAGGCGGCGCCCGCCAGCGCCGCTGTCGCGCGCCGGTCAGCCCGCGGCGCTGCCCAGCATGCGCTCGACGTAGCGTGCGATCAGGTCCACCTCGAGGTTCACCCGCGCGCCCGCCTGCAGCCGACCCAGCGTGGTCTGCTGCAGCGTGTGCGGGATCAGGTTGATGCTGAACTCGCAGCCGTCGGCCGCGTCGGCCCCGTCGGCGATACGGTTGACCGTCAGGCTGACGCCGTTGACGGCGACCGAGCCCTTGTAGGCCAGGAAGCGCGCCAGCTCGCGCGGTGCACGCACGCGCAGCTCATGGTGCCCGCCCAGATCCTGGAAGTGGCTGACGGTGCCGATGCCGTCCACATGGCCGCTGACCAGGTGGCCGCCCAGGCGGTCGTGGGCGCGCAGCGCCTTTTCCAGGTTCACCGGGCCCGGCTCGCCCAGCCCGGCGGTCTTGTCCAGGCTCTCGGCCGAGATGTCCAGGCCGAAGCGCGCGGCCGCGGCGTCGAGGGTGGTGACGGTCATGCAGGCGCCGTTCAGCGCGATGCTGTCGCCCAGCTGCACGTCGTCCAGCCAGCCGGCCGGCGTCTGCACGGTCAACTGCTTGCCTTGCGTGGCGGGGGCGGCCGTGACGATCTGGCCGAGTGCGCTGACGATGCCGGTGAACATGGCCTCAATTGTCCAGGAAGTCGGCCCGCCCCGGCGGCCGCGCCAGGATGCGCAGATCTGCGCCGATGCGCTCGACCTGCGTGAAGTCGAAGGACAAGCCTTCGGCCAGGCTCTGCAGCGGGCCGAAGGCGGCCATCTCGCGGCCGAGGCCCAGCAGCCTGGGCGCCAGGTAGACCAGCAACTCGTCCACCAGCCCCGCGCGCAGCAGCGAGGCGTTCAGCTTGTGTCCGGCCTCGACATGCAGTTCGTTGGTGCCCTGGCGTGCCAGGTCGTCCAGCATCGCCGCCAGGTCGACCTTGTGCCGCGCGTCGGGCAGCCGCGTCACGCGCGCGCCGCGTGCGCGCAGGGCGGCTTCGCGTGCCGCGTCGGCAACGGCGGCATAGACCTGCACCTCGCCGGGCGCGTCGAGGATGCGCGCGTCGCTGGGCGTCTGCAGCCGGGAATCGACGATCACGCGCAGCGGCTGGCGCTCGGTGGGCACCAGCCGCACGTCCAGCCGCGGGTTGTCCTCGAGCACGGTGCCGATGCCGGTGAGCAGCGCCGATGCGCGCTTGCGCCACCGGTGTCCGTCGGCCCGCGCCGCCTCGCCGGTGATCCACTGGCTGAGGCCGTTGTCCAGCGCGGTGCGGCCGTCCAGCGACGCGGCGATCTTCATGCGCACCCAGGGTCGGCCACGGTGCATGCGCGAGAAGAAGCCGATGTTGAGCTCGCGGGCCTCGCGCGCCACCTCGCCTTCGGCCAGGTCGACGGCGATGCCGGCGCTGCGCAGCCGGGCGAAGCCTTGGCCCGCCACCAGCGGGTTCGGGTCGCGGGTGGCCGCCACGACGCGCGCCACGCCCGCGTCCACCAGCGCGTCGCAGCACGGCGGCGTACGCCCATGGTGCGCGCAGGGTTCGAGGCTGACATAGACGGTGGCGCCGCGTGGGTCGTGGCCGGCATCGCGCGCGGCGCGCAGCGCGACGATCTCGGCATGCGCGCCGCCGGCCGCCTGGGTGCAGCCGTGTGCGGTCCAGCCCTCGCCGGCGATGACGCAGCCGACGCGTGGGTTGGGGTCCGACCGGCCGATGGCCTGCTCCGCCAGCGCGAGCGCCTGGCGCAGTAGGACGAGGTCGCGGTCGGTCGGGCCCATGGCCCGCAGTCTAAAGAACTGCGCCGGCGTTGCGCTCAGGCGCGCTTGCGCTGCGCGACGCCCAGCGCGAGCAAGGCGCCGGCCATCAGCGCCAGCGTGCCGGGCTCGGGCACGGTCCCCGGCGGCGAGACTTGCGAAAGCTCGGCGATGGTGAAGTTGTCGAAGGCGAAGACGTCGAGATCGACGGTCGTCATCTGGAAGCGCACCGAAGTGAACAAGGAGTTCTTGTCCTGCGCGATCAGGCCGAAATAGAGCACGGAGCCGCCCGTGCTGCCGCCGTCGCCCTGGGTGTTGTCCACCGTCAGGTCGCCGACCTGGGTGTCGCCATTGAACAGCAGCACTTCCAGCTGCCCACCGAAGTCGCCGATGTCGATGCCATAGAAGCCGAAGGCCGCGATCGCCTGGCCGAAGCTGACGTTGAACGTGGAGGGTGCGCCGTCGGCGCCGGCCGCGACGTCCCAGTAGCGGCTGGTCGATGCCGACGGCACGCTGTAGCGGCCCGAACCGTCGGTCGTGCCGGGGGTCACCGACTTGACTATGCCGTCACCGCCCGTCAGGGTGGCCGTGACGTTGCCGTTGGAGCCCGGAAACTTCAGCACCAGCGGGGCCGGTGTGCCCACCGGTTGGGTCTCGAAGGTCTCGGTGCCGACGTTGATCAGCTTGGACAGGAAGGTCTGGCGCGCCAGGTCGGCCTTGGGCGTGCTCGCCAGCGGCGTGGTTTCGGAATCGTTGAGGTCTTCGCCGAAGTAGCTGGTGTAAGCGGCGTGCGCGCTGCCGGCGAACCCTGCCGCGGCGGCCAACGTCAAGCTGGCGAGTGTGGTTTGCAGTCCCATGTGGTCGGTGGTGATGTCACGAAAGGCCATGTCGGCCAGCCGCCACAGAAGCAGCGTTCATGCCGCCCTCGGAAGAACGCTCTAACTTGTTGATATTGCTGCATCTTCAGCCGCTTGCCGCGGCGCGGCCGTGCCACTGTCGCGGCGGCTGTCAAGAATCCTGACACGGAACCGTCACGGTGCCGCTAGCCCGGTGGCGGCTGGTGCGTGAGCGTGTTGCTGTTGACGAAGTCGCCAGCGTCCGGGTTGGCGGGCACGTCGGTCGGACAAATGAAGGGCACGGTGCCGTCACCCGCGCGAATGACCAGAAAGTTCTGGTTCGACAGCGGCTGGCTGGCGTCGACGTTGCTGTAGTTTTTTGGATGCCACTGATTGGGGATGACCTGCGCATCGTTGGCCGCCGGCGTGTAGCGGCAGATGCGGTAGCGCGTCAGCCGCGCGTCCGCGGCGTTGGCCGCCCGTAACCACGGTTCGTCGGGATGCTCCAGAAATGCCCGGGGCGACAGGCGGGACGTCCCGGACCAGCGCGGAATTACCCCTGCGCGGAAGAAGATGGCACAGAAGTAAGGCACCACGGTACGTGTGGTCAGCTCCGAGGCCGGGGCATCCACGAAGCAGTCGTAGGCGGGGACCGGATGGCCGACGCTGGTCAGCGAGAGCACGACATCCAGGTTGAGCGCCGTGCTCGGCGGGTTCTGCGCGTCGGCGGCGGTCGGCTGCACCGGGTCGGTGGCAAAGCGCACGAAGCCGCTGAGCGGCAGGCCCCTCGTGTTGTTCTTGCACGCATCCACCGTTTCCGACGTGAGCTGTTCCTGGTCCACGAGGATGGCGTTGCACACGCCGACGATCATGCCGGTCGCGTTGTCGAACACGAAGACCTTGGTGGCGCCTTCGGCCCCCGCCGGCTTGTAGCCGCTGAGGCCGCCGCCCAGGTCCTTGGCGAGGACCGGGATCGCCGGATGGCGCCCCTGCGGCAGGCGTTGCGCACTGCCATTGCCGGGCAGGGCCAGCGTGCCTGCCAGTTCCGGCGGACTGCCTGTCAAGGTGGTGCTCAGGCGCACGCTCTGCGGCTGCCCGTTGCGGTCCTGCCAGCTCACGTCGACGGCCAGCGTCTTCATGCGCGGTGCCGCGCCGCGCAGCAAGGCGTTGTCGGTGGTGGCGGCATTCACCACCGTGCGCTGCAGCGTGAACTCGGCGTTCTCGCCGACGACGACCACCGGGTCCAGGTTGCCGGCGGGTATGTCGTCGTAGGCCTTGCGCTCCGCGGCGGTCTCGATGACCGAATAGGCGCGCCAGTCCTCGATGGCCTGCTGCGCAATGCGCACGGCTTCCGAGCGCTGCTTCGCCACGTCGCTGTTGAAGCGCAGCGTGCTTTGCAGGCCGACGTAGGCGAGCATGCCGAAGGCCATCACCGCCAGCGCGACCACGGCTTCGATCAGCGAGATGCCGCGGGCGGGGTGTCGCTGCCGCCGCATCAGAAGTCCCTCCAGCTTCCGGGGATGCGCACGAACGAGCCGTTGGTGCGATGCAGCAGGTCCAGCCGCGCACGGTCGTAGGTGACGGCGGTGACGCCGACGCCACCGCCCCCGAGCGTCAGGTTGCCTTCGGCGACGAGCGCGCCGGCCAGCGCCAGGTTGCCGATGTTCGTCAGCGTGTCGCCGACGATATAGACCAGGCCATTGACCTTGGCGGCGGCGTTGGAGACGCTGAGACTGCCATTGACCACCAGCACCACCGGAAAGTCGGTGCTGCCGATGGTGTCGGGGATGTTGATGTCCAGGTCGCCATCGACCCACAGCACCCGCCCCGGATTGAGGCGCGCCATATCGCGCACCGTGCTGGCCGCGCAGTCGACCGCACAGCGGATCTGCACGGCGGCGGGCTGCAGGCGATAGGTGCCGCGCTCGGCGGCAAAGAGCGAACTGAGCAGGCGGTCCGGGCTGAGTGCGGCCAGCCCCGTGTCGGGGCTGACGACCGTGACGTTGTGCGCCAGGTCCGATGTGTCCGACGGTGTGCCGGCCGGCCCCAGCAGGGCTTGCGGCTCGCCGGTGATCGTGCCGCCGACGCGCAGCGTGATGCCTCCTGCGGCGACATCGGTATTGACCGCCTGCAGGGTGTTGGCGCCAGCCAGGTCGCCGCGCACCGTGAGCGCGGCGCCGGGCGGGTTGGTCAGCGCACTCTTCAACGCGGCGACGATATTCACCGTCGCCCGGCCGTCGCCCGAACTCGTGGTTGCCGAGCAGACTTCGGCCGCGTCCAGGCGCGTGCAGCCGGTCGACTCGACGCGCACCACGCCGGCCGGGTAGGGCGCGCCGTCGGGCGTGCGGTCGTGGAAGCGCAGCACGAAAGCGGGGAAGGGCCCTGGGCCCACGGGTGCGGCCAGGGTCGGCGCGTCGTCGGTGGGGCAGCTGCACTGCCAGCCGGTACCGTCGAACACGCAGGCCGCCTGGCGCGGCAGTGCGCCGCCCGCGCGCAACCGGGCCGAGATCTGCCCGGTGTCCGTCGCGATGTTCAGGTAGCGCTGGCGGAAGCTCTCGTCGGCCGTGTCCGGGTCGGTGCGCGGCACGCACGCGGCGTCGATGCGCCCGCTGTTGAGCATCGTCAGCGTCCATTCGAGGCCGGCCTCGGCGGCCTCGAAGGCCTGCGTCGACCGGTACTGGTTGGCCGACGTGCGCTGCTCGAAGATCAGGTTGCGGCTGGTGTAGGCGGCGACGAGGGCGACGATGAAGAACAGCACCATCACCACCACCAGCGTGGCAGCGCCGCGCGGGATGGGACGGGAGCGCAGGGCCGGGCGCGACATGGTCATTCCGGGCAGGCCTGCGTGGGGGCGCCCGGCACGTTGAACTGCACCAGGTCGTTGCGCAGCCGCACGACGCTGCGCAGGCTGCGCCTGACCGAAGGGTCGCTCACCGCCTGGCCTTCGATCTCCACATCGAGCTCGCGCACCGTCAGCGTCGGCCAGCAGTCCTCGGTGCCGTCGGGGCACATCTTCGGGCAGGGCAGCCGGGTCTGCGGCCCGTCGCGCGGTGTCACGCGAAAGGCGGTGATGCGCAGCGTGTTGCCGTCGGTCAGTTCCTGCCAGCCGCCGGCGCCGAGCAGCGTCCTGAGCACGTGGCCGTCCTGCTTGAAGCCGTAGGGGCCGTCCTCGGCATTGCGCCGCCAATAGCTGAAATCCACCTCGGCGGGTGGGCCGGCATCGGTTTGCACCGTGGCATAGGGATTGATCACCGGCGCGGCGCCGTCGATCCACACGAAGCCGGCGGCATCAGGCCAATGGCCGATGCGGCGCAACTCGCGGGTCACGATGTCGGCCGTGGCCCGCAGGTCCTGCTGCACCTGTGTTTCCAGCAGCAGGCGGCGGTTGTCGTTCAGCTGGGACGACACCAGCATCGCGGCGGAGGCCACGACGAACATGCCGACGGCGATGCCGACCAGCAGTTCGACCAGCGACAGGCCGCGCGGACGCCGCGCCAGCCGCACCGAAGGCCGCGAATGGCTCAGCATGGCGCGTACCCGGTCACGCCGCCATCCGGCGAGCAGACGCTGGGCCGGCCCGACATCCCGATGGCCGTGCGCAGCTTGCGGCCGGCGTCGATGAAGGTGTCGACCCTGAAGTCGAGCGAACTGGCGGTGACGTCGATGGGCCAGACGCGGATGCCGCCCGTCGTCGACAGGTAGGAGAAGCCGCGCGCCTGGTTGGGGGGCAGGCTCTGGCGCACGCCTTGGCCCACGGGGATCTGCACGGTGCGGATTTCGCGGGTGCTGGCCGCGGGGCAGCGCAGCCCCGGGGGCTGCGTGCAGTCGCAGCGGTTGCGCGGATTGGCGCTGGTGTCGGTGTAGATGCTGTAGCACGACATCGTCGCGCCATTGGTCGCGGGGCGGAAGACCACCTGCACGTCGACGCTCTGGCTGGCGTTGTCGCTGCGCGGCTCGAAGCGGCTGACCGCTTCGCTGCGCGCGAACTGCATGTCGGTGACCAACTGGGCATTGATGCTCTTCAGGCGCTGCATCAGGATGAAGTCATACAGCGACGGTGCCGCCAGCGTGACCAGCACCGCGGCCACGGCGGCAGTGATCATCAGCTCGACGATGGTGAAACCGTGCATCGACTTCATCACCGTGCCCAGCAGCGGTTGGAGCCGGATTCGTCGAAGTCGCCGGCGCCGTCGGACGAGCCATAGGCGATGTTCCCGCCCGTCACCCGCACGCGCAGGCGCCGGCAGTTGCCGTCGGCGGCCTGCGTCGTGCCGGCGACGGCCGCCGCGGTGGCGGTGTAGCCGGCTGCGTCGGCGGCATCGATGGTGATCGCGTAGTAGCCATTCGCGCTGGTCGCCGGCAGACCGAGGCCCGGCGGGTCGTCCGACGGGCGCGGGGTCAACGAGTCGGTGTAGCTGCTGCGATTGCCGCGCCAGCGCTCCTGCGCCTGCTGCACGGCCGACAGCGCGGTGAAGGCGTCCGAGCGGCGACCCTTGCGCACCGCTTCCATGAAGCTCGGAATGGCGATCATGGCCAGCACGCCGATGACCGCGATCACCGCCATCAGCTCGATCAGCGTGAAGCCGCCCGGCCGTCGCCGCCCCCTGTAGATCTTTCTCATCGCTCGCGGATTATCGGGTGGGGTGCCTGGACGATCGTCGTCTCGTGGCGCCGCCTGTCGGCCTTGCGGCGCCGCTCAGCAGGCGCGATAGCCGCTCAGCGCCGGTGCCGGCGAGCAGGAGCGTACGCGCCCCATGATGTTCATCACCTGGTGGATCGAGCCGCCCTGCGGGGTGCTCAGCTGCAGCGTGGCGGTCGGCGTGCTGGTGCCCTTCAGCGGCTCGAACGCGATCGAGCGGGAGTTCCATTTCAGGCTCACCGCCCCGTCGACGGGGAAGTGCACG